>DAOUKT010000038.1:0-44725 GCA_034421015.1 Dehalococcoidia bacterium | reverse complement strand
ATGAGGCTTTACGGAAAAGCGTTTCTGAAGCCTTTGTTGGCAGTTATGGCGCTCTCCATGCTCCTGGTTGCTCTGGCATGCGCGAGCGAGGATGCGACTCCTGTCCCACCCACTGATGCTCCTACACCCACCACTGCAGCCGCGGCTACTCCGTTTACTCTTGATGGTCAGCCCACGGCTACGCCGGTGGATGAAGCCATGATGGCGGACCTGTCGTGGATGGAGCGATACCTGAAGAGCCCGGGGTATGACCCGGAGTGGGGCGAACCCCAGACGGGTGGCACCTTTGTATTTGGAGCGCAGCGTGACAACACCCGGTTCAACCTTTACATCCAGGCCTGCTGCTACACGCACGGATGCTGGAGGGGTCTGCCGGTCAACTCTCTGTTCAGAATAGACCCCTGGACGGGAGACCTCACGTCCATTGAGGGCGACCTGGTTGAGACGTGGGATATGGCGGCGGATGGCAAGACCCTCACCATGCAGCTTCGCCAGGGGGTCACGTTCTTCGACGAGGCCAGTGTCGCAGCCGAATCTACGGTGCCGGTGGAGTTCAACGGCGGGCAGATTCTGGGTGACGAGTTCGTCTGCGAGGATGCCAAGGCCACAATGGACAGATTTGTTGACCCACCGGAGTTTGAGAACAGAATGACCACCGGTCAGCAGGCGCTTCAACACCTGGAAAGCACCAGCTGTCCGGACGGGCCGCGCGGACATACCTTTGTCATAAACTTCGATAGACCGCTGGGCAAGACGATGGGCATTCTGGCCGGTCGAGCCGCAGTGATACTTGACAAGGACTTTATCGCGTGGCTCAACGACTTTGGCGCGAGGGAAGGTCGCTCCTATGGCGACACCGAAGTCCCGGCCAACTTCTACGCCATGCACGGCACGGGGCCCTTCATCCCCAAGGAGATCAACCTGAACGTCAGCACTGACTTTGAGGCCAACCCCAACTACTGGCGTGAGGGTCTGCCCTTGCTGGACGTTTACAGAAACGTCGTTATCAAGGACATTGGCACCAGGTTCACGGCTCTGGCTACCGGGAAGATTCACTACATGGGAGAGGGCAGCTGGAGCATGACGCCGGGCCAGGCGGAGCAGGCCATTAGAGACTTCCCGGACCGGATTGTAATCAACAACCAGTTGAATCACTGGGCCCGGACCTTCATGTTCGGCGCAAAGGCCCCTTGGGACGATGTCAGGGCGCGCAGGGCGATTACCCTTGCACTCGACCGCGACCAGTGGCTTGACTTCTACCGGATAGCCGGCTACGAGGGCATGAAGCTGGCCCACACCATGGCGCCCGGCACCTACTACGCTCCTACTGAAGAGGAGATAAGGCAGTGGCCCGGATACCGGCAGCCCAAGGACGAGGACATTGCCGAGGCCAACCGGCTGATGGACGAGGTGTTCGGCGAGGGCAATCGCCCGGAGGCCGCCTGCGTGGCCGTGGTGACCGACCAGTCTGACATCGACGCCTGCGAGTTCGTAATCGACAACTTGACCAAGAACCTGGGAATGAAGATGAAGTCTGATTTCGGGGAGCGCGCCAAGCGCGACGACCTGGGCACTTCAGGCAACTTTGACTTCATCATCAGCTCCTACACGTCCTCGGTCATTGGAGACCCGGATGACGACCTGTTCGCCAACTACATATTGGAGTTTGCCTCGGTAACTACAATCACCAACCTGGAGGCGCGGTGGGCGGAGATACCTGAGGTGATGGCCGAGGCGGAGCGGATGATAAGGGCCCAGTCGGAGGAGTTGGACCCGGTGAAGAGGAAGGAGATGGTGCGGGAGCTTGACCTGTTCCTTCACCATGAGGTTGTCCAGCATCCCGTTGTGGGCTGGAGCCTTATCTTCCCCGGCTGGAGGGTGGAGTTGAAGGGCTGGAGGGGCTACGACCTCTACTCCTACACCAAGTACGCCATGAACGAGAGGATGTGGCTGGCGGGCGGCTAGGGCTGGAGGTTTCCAGATCTGAGAGTGCGAAAGGCGGGGGCGTCAGCCCCCGCCTTCTTCTTTTGGAGCGAGACTCCAATGGTAATAGGAACCTTCCCCAGACGGCTATCACCCGAATTTGAGAATATTGTAAGAATTTAAGATTTTGTAGCTATTGACAGGCGGTACGGCTGGTGTTAGCCTACCGACCATCTATAACCGCAAAGGGGGAGCTATATGAAGTTAAGTGGACGATCCATTGTTAAACCGCTGCTGTCCGTGATGGCAGTGGCTATGCTGGCTGTAGCGCTTGCCTGCGCAAGCGAGGAAGAGCCTACTACGGCTCCCACAGCCGCTCCCACCCCCACGACACCGGCGGCGTCTACGCCACTAACGTTTGACCCGCAGCCGACGGCCACAGGTGTGTCTGACGCAATGGATGCGGACCTGACGTGGATGGAGCGTTATCTGAACAGCCCGGGGTACGACCCTGCCTGGGGCGAACCCGTACAGGGCGGGACCTTTGTTTTCGGGGCGCAGCGAGATGGGACCAGATTCCATCCGTTTGAGCAGTCCTGCTGCTATACCCACGGCTGCTATGCGGGACTTCCCATGAACTCCCTGTTCCGCATTGATGCGTGGACGGGTGACCTCACGACTGTTGAGGGTGACCTGGTTGAGAGTTGGGAGATGTCGGGAGACGGCAAGACCCTTACTATGAACCTCCATCAGGGAGTCACGTTCTTCAGCGCAGAGGACCTATCGGCACAGACTACTCCAACGGTTGTGCCGGCTGAGTTCAACGGCGGGCAGATCCTGGGTGACGAGTTTGTCTGCGAGGATGCCAAGGCCTCTATGGACAGATACAGATGGCCACCGGAGTGGGAGACCAGGATAACGCGAGGCGTGTCCTACATAGGACACCTTGAGAGCACCAGTTGCCCAGACGGTGACCGGGCCCACACCTTCGTGATGCACTTCAGTGAGCCGCGAGGGAAGACCCTTGGCATACTTGGCGGCGACGCGGCGACCATGTTCGACAAGGACCACATCGCCTGGATGAACGAGTATGGAGAAAGGGAGGGTACGTCCTTCCTGGACAACGAGGTGCCGGACAACTTCTACGCTCAGATAGGGACTGGCCCCTTTATGCCGGTCGACCTGAACCAGAGCGTGCATACCCTTTACCACGCCAATCCCAGCTACTTCAGGGAAGGGCTTCCCTTGCTGGACCAGTACAGGAACGTGGTAATCAAGGACATCCAGAGCCGGTTCGTCGCTCTGGCCACCGGGAAGATCCACTACATGGGCGAGGGTAGCTGGAGTATGACTCCCGGCCATGCCCAGCAGGCCATCCGGGACTTCCCGAACCAGATTGTCATCAACAACCAGTTGAACCACTGGGCCAGGACAATTGCTTTTGGCGCCAACTCCCCGTGGAACGACGTGCGGGTGAGGAAGGCCATCAGCCTGGCGATTGACCGAGACGGCTGGCTGGACTTCTACAGCATAGAGGGTCCCCCCAGATACGAGGGCATGAAGCTGGCGCACACCATGGCGCCCGGGACCTACTACGCTCCGTCGGACGAGGAAATTCGGACGTGGCCCGGATACCGCCAGCCCAAGGACGAGGACGTGGCGGAGGCCAACCGCCTGATGGACGAGGTGTTCGGCCCAGGTGAGCGTCCGACTGTGAAGTGCATGGCAGTGACCACTGACCAGGCCGACATCGACGCCTGCCTGTACGTGCAGGACAACCTGAGGAAGACCTTGGGGCTGAACATAGAATCGGACTTCATGGAGCGGGCGGCCGCCGAGGACATCAGGAGCAGCGGCAACTTCGACCTGAACATTACGTCCTACGTGTCGTCGGCCATTGGTGACCCGGACGACGACCTGTACAACAACTACGTGCTGGACCATGTGGCCGCGACCTCCAAAAGCTTCATGCAGGCCCGCTGGGACGAGCAGCCCGAGATAATGCAGGATGTAGCAGACAGGATCCAGGGCCAGTCGGCCGAGTTGGACCCTGTGAAGAGGAAAGAGCTCGTTGCAGAGTTGGACCAGATTCTCCTGAACGACGTGTCCCAGTACACGGTGGTGGGATGGAGCTTGATCTTCCCCGGCTGGAGGACGGAGCTGAAGGGATGGAAGGGGTATGACCTGTACTCCAACACCAAGTACATCATGCACGAGAGGATGTGGATAGCCGACAGCTAGAGAGCTTTGGTAGATGGCCCCGAGGCGTTCTTCAACCGGATCACGGGGAAAGGGCGCTTCGGGAGCCACGGAGGCCGGCATGCTGCGTGAGAGGTCTAGTAGTGGATGGGGTGCAGAGTGCGCTCCCGTTGTAGAGAGTGGACCTGCGACTCTCGGAGAGGAAGAAGACGTGGCTAAGAATCCACTGGTTGGTGTGGCTGCTGCGACGATGGGGGCGATCACGCTGGCCCTTGCTGCAGTTGGCTGCGGAGGCCAGGAGTCCGGAACGGACAGACTGATGATCACCCAGGGGGTTTTCAGGGGCTTGCCGGCGACAGTGGAACAAGCTAGGCGCGAAGGTTGGGTGCAGAACGGGGAGTGCTTCCCCAATCAGGGCATACACTACATGCTGCCGGGTTACGGCGCTCTGAACCTGCTGTTCACCGGGGGCGGCGATCTGATCGGCTTCGACCTCGAAAGCAGGTCCCCGCAGCCGGCGCCGCCTTGGGAGCATTACCCAAACGGACACGCCTATGACCCTACGGAGCACTGGATGCTCCACGTATATCTGGATGACCCAAGGGGGGTTTGCTAACGTAAGCAATCAGCAGAGAGGCACGGGCTGCCATTGGGAGCCAAATACTCGCCTGTGTGGATGGTATGTGCTATGAGATAGATTATGGCAAAGCAGAAGCCCAAAGTGTCTGACATTGGATACGGAAGACAAGAGGTGAGTTTATGCAACAATACATAGCGCGCCGTGTGATACTGGGAATCCTTACAGGGCTCCTGGTCTCCCTTCTGATATTCGCCATCCTGCGAATAGCCCCCGGCGACGTCGCAATGATGATTGCGTTGGAGATGACCGGAGGCGAGGAAGACCTCATTACAGAGGAGCAGTTGGAGAAGATTCGAGAAGACATAGGGCTCAATGCCCCGCTGCACATGCAGTACCTCAACTGGATCAGGGGATGGGTTACCGGCAATTGGGGTGAGTCCATGTTCTCCAGTGAGGGTATCTGGGAGAACTTCACAGGGAAGCTTCCTGTGACAGTACAGTTGGTGATAATGGCTCAGTCAATTGCAATCTGTCTGGGGATTCCCGCAGGGATCCTCATGGCATTGAAGCAGGACACCTGGATAGACTACACAGTGAGGATTGTCTCGCTCGCAGGACTGTCCATGCCTACCTTCTGGACAGCTACTCTGTTGCTGGTCGGTGGAATGTACCTGTTGGAATGGAGTCCGCAGATTGGGTACATACCGTTGTTTGAGGACCCACAGGGCAACCTCACCCAGTTCATTTGGCCGGCTATCACGCTAGGCTACGTGAGCTCAGCAACCAAGGCTCGCATGATGCGTTCCACCATGCTTGAGGTGTTGCGACAGGACTACATCCGGACGGCCCACGCCAAGGGCCTGAGCCAGACGGTCGTCACGATCCGGCACGCCCTGAAGAACGCCTTCATCCCGGTGATCACGGTTATCGGACTGACCTTCGCCGTGACCATGGGTGGATCCGTAATCATCGAGCGCATCTTCGTCCTGGACGGCATCGGCAACATGCTGGTTGAGGGCATGAATCAGAGGGACTATCCGGTGGTGCAGTCCCTGGTCCTGATGTTCTCGCTGTGGGTAGTTCTGATCAACCTCCTGGTGGACCTCAGCTACGGCTGGCTTGATCCACGGGTAAGGTACGACTAAAATTAGGTCTGAAAGGAGGTAGAAATGGCTGCTCAAGAGAGTGCGGCAGATATTCTGGCTCGTCGTGAGGTGCCCTCACTTCCGGTGAGGTTGATGAAGGGAGTCACCAGATTCCTTACAAGGAAACCCTTGGGCGCAGCGGGGGCCTTCATAATCCTGTTCATGGTGTTGCTGGCCGTCCTTGCTCCGGTTATTTCCTTCTATGACCCACTGGAGTGGAGCATTTCGGAGAAGCTGAGTGCGCCTTCCGCGGCCCACTGGCTGGGCACGGATGACAAGGGCAGAGACCTGTGGGCTAGAATTGTGCTTGGCGCCCAGATATCTCTGATGGTGGGCTTCGGCGCTGTGGGCTTCGGCTCGGTGACCGGGGCTATCTTTGGCGTGGTGAGCGCCTTCTACGGCGGAAAGGTTGACGCAGGGATCCAGCGAGTGATGGACGCGCTGATGTCGATTCCTACGCTCATCCTGGCTCTGGCCATCATGGCTGCCCTGGGGCAGTCCCTGGTGAACGTGATCATCGCCGTCGGCATACCGCAGATACCAAGAGCGAACCGCGTGGTGCGGTCACAGGCGTTAGCGGTAAACCAGTCGGAATACGCAATGGCGGCCAAGGCAATTGGGGCTACTGACGTACGCATTATGGCGTTGCACATCCTGCCCCAGTGCGTTGCGCCGTGGCTGATCATCGCTACGGCGGGTCTGGGCACGGCCATCATCGCGGAGGCTTCGCTGAGCTTCCTTGGCCTGGGCATCCCGCCGCCGCAGCCGTCATGGGGTGGTATGCTGTCCGGCACCGGCCGAACGTACTACGCCGTGGCTCCGTGGCTGGCCATCTGGCCGGGACTGGCGTTGTCCCTAGCGGTGTACGGGTTCAACCTCTTCGGAGACGCGTTGAGAGACGTGCTGGACCCGAGGTTGCGAGGCACTTAGAGACGGCGGCTGGCAGAGCCAGCAGACTGGAACTGACGAGAGCGGGAGGTTTTCCTCCCGCTCTCCTTTTTGTCTGGTGGATTGACGGATTGTAATACTTTAGGCGTTCATACTTATTGACACGTGGAATTTCACGTGCTAGCTTTAGTCAATCTATACCTGCGAGACCAGGAGGGAAGATATGCGTCCACGTGATTCGTATAGGATGGTGCCAATACTGGCATTGCTGGCAGCCTTCATGCTGCTGGTTGCTATGGCCTGCCAGAGCGAGGAGGAGCCGACGGCTACCACCGCCGCGGAGCCTACCGCCACAATGGCTCCAACGCCCACAACACCTCAAATGGGGGTGGCAACGGCTACACCTGTTGAAGAGATGGCGATGGATGCTGACTTTGGGACCATTGAGTCGTTGCTGAAGAACCCGGCGTACGACCCCGAGTGGGGCGAGCCGAAGTACGGCGGAATCGTCACCTATCGGACCACATGGCCGCAGACTTCCAACTGCCCGTGGTGCAACAGCACCTACCGGCATCTGTACGTGCAGCCGCAGTACAACGTGCTGGTCAGGCAGGACCCCTGGGAGGGCTTCGGTGGGTCCATCCGGCCTGACCTGGCAGAGAGTTGGGAGATCTCAGAGGACGGTCTCACTTACACTTTCAACATCAGACAGGGCGTGATGTTCCGGGACCCCATTCCACAGGACGATGAGAACGGCCTGAGCGATATGCCCGGCCGCAGCACGGAGTTCACCTGCGAGGACGCCAAGGCGAGCTTTGACTTCTGGGGAACCGAGGAGTGGGAGAAGGAGAGGAACAGCTCTTCCAACGCCAACATCTTCGACTTTGTGGAGAGCTCCTCCTGCCTGGACGACTACACCTACGAGGTGAAGCTGAACCGGCTATCGGCGGTTGCTCTGCCCAGCTTTACAGTGCCGCCTCTGACGATGCACGACAAGGACTGGCTTGAGTGGCTGACCACCAACCACGCCGGAGAGGTCCGGCGAGCCAACTGGTACCTGAACATGGGCACAGGCCCCTTCGTGTCTGAGGACCTGCAGCAGGACATTGTCAGCAAGATCCGGAAGAACCCCAACCACTGGCGCGAGGGACTTCCCTTTGTGGATGGCGCTGACTTCCACGTCATTCGAGACGCCACCACGGCCTTCAGCGCCTGGGCGTCTGGCAAGATAGACATACTTGGTCAGGGCAGCGGCAGCATTACATCCGGACAGCTCATCCAGGCTGCCAGGGACTTCCCGGACAAGCCTATATTCGAGTTCTTCCACCCCGGCGGCCAGGGCCTTCTGTACAACACGCGCCGGGCTCCCTTCGACAACGTCGAAGTACGCAGGGCCGTGGACCTGGTTATGGACCGACAGGAGTGGCTGGATGCAGTTACCCAGGGGCCATACGTTGACGGCGGCTTCGGAGGAATCTGGCTGGCCGGCGACTACTGGGGTCACACACAGGAAGAAATGGAGCAGTGGCCCGGCTACAGGCAGCCGAAGGACGAGGACATAGCTGAGGCCAACAGGCTCCTGGACGAGGCGTTCGGAGCCGGCAACCGGCCGACCAACACGTGTCTGACTCGCAGTGACCAGAACTACGTAAACTTCTGCGTGTACTACGCGAGCAAGCTTGAGGAAGACCTCGGCATTCAGACCGACCTCAACGTCCAGGAAGGTGTGGTGCAGACAGAGTTGAGCTTGGCTTGCCAGTATGACGCTTTGTCAAGCTGGCCGGCGACCCTGATCTGGCTGTACGACCCGAGCTACAAGTACCAGAACTGGCACATTGATAGGTCGGCTTACCAGGCCAGTTGCCGCTCAGGAACTGACGAAGGTGTTGCCCGGTCAATCGCTGACCTGATAGACCAGGTTGACGCAGAGTTGGACCCAACGGTCAGGAGGGATATCTCCCGAGAGATTGAGCGGCAGATTCTCTTCGATGCCATTTGGGGCTCCACAATTGAGTACTCCAAGCTGTTCTACGGCAGCCAGCCTTGGATGAGGGGAGTGCTGTTCCCCAACTACGGGACCTACGCCGTGCACGCATGGATCCACGAGCGCTACTGGAAGGACGAGTAGCGACCACCAGAGGTATTGAGAGGCCAGGTTCTCCCAGGGTTAAACGCCCGGGAGAACCTGGCGTAGCATATGACCCGGTTACCTTGAGCCGGGCGCTCGTGGTAGGCAGCGGAAGCCTATAGCGGCAAGGGGGACATATGCAGGCTTATATAATGAGGCGGCTCCTTCTAGCTGTGCTGACAGTTGGTCTTGTCTCACTCTTGATTTTCCTCATTCTTCGCGTCGCTCCGGGGGACGTCGCGATGATGATCTACACCCAAGGCGACGAGGGCATTACGGACATTGACCAAGAAGCTCTCCAGAGGATAAGAGAGAACCTTGGCCTAGCTGACCCGTTGCACATACAGTATCTAAAGTGGATAGGCAACATGCTCACCCTCGACTGGGGCACCTCCTATTTCCATGGGGGTTCGGTCTGGGATGACTTCAAGGAGAAATTCCCTGTAACATTGCAGCTTGCCTTGATGACGATAACGATCTCTGTCACCATCGCTATTCCCATGGGCATAATGATGGCGCTGAAACAGGACACGTGGATTGACTACGTCCTGAGGATAGTGTCCCTGGGAGGCATTTCAGTGCCCAGTTTCTGGTTCGCGACCCTCATAATCGTTGCAGGCCTGTACTGGTTCGACTGGTCGCCAAGGCTGTCGTACGTCGAGCCCTGGGTTGCGCCGTGGGACAACATCAGGATGTTCGTGTGGCCGGCCATCACCCTGGGCTGGGTCACATCGGCCACAAAGGCAAGGATGATGCGATCGTCCATGCTGGAAGTGCTTCGCCAGGACTATATAAGGACGGCCCATGCGAAAGGGCTCGCGAACATGGTGGTCGTCTACAGACACGCAATGAAGAACGCCATGCTCCCTGTGGTCACCATCATTGGCATCAGCTTTGCCCTCATTGCAGGCGGCTCCGTGATTATCGAGAGCATATTCTCGTTGCCAGGGCTTGGCCGCTTCCTCGTGGAAGCCATGAACTCCCGGGACTACAACATAGTTCAGGCCATGGTTGCGTTCTTCTCAGTGTGGATAATCATAGCCAATCTGCTCGTGGACCTTACATACGGCGTGCTGGACCCACGGGTGCGTTACGACTAGGGAAATCCCGGCGAAGGGGGTATTGAATGGCTGCACAACAACAGGCTGAACAGGCGGTAGCTTACAGGCAATCGGGCGCCTTTGCCCGGATGTCCAAGAGTGTGCGCACATTTATTGTGCGGAAGCCTCTTGGGGCAATTGGGGCGTTCATCATACTCTTCATGGTTGCCCTGGCGGTTCTGGCTCCCGTAATCGCCGGAGACCCGCTCAAGCTGAGCATCACATCCTCTTTGGAGGGCCCCTCCGGCGAGCACTGGCTGGGGACCGATGACTTTGGAAGAGACCTCTGGTCCAGGATAGTCCACGGCGCGCAGATATCCCTTATAGTGGGCTTTGCTGCAGTTGCGTTGGGTTCGGGAACCGGCGGCGCGCTGGGACTCATAAGCGCCTTCTACGGCGGCAAGGTCGACATGCTCATCCAGCGCCTGATGGACACTCTCATGTCCATTCCCACCCTCATTCTGGCTCTGGCCATTATGGCCAGCCTGGGACAGGGGTTGTTCAACGTGGTCCTGGCGATTGGCATCGTTCAGATTCCCAGGGCCAACCGCATTGTGCGGTCACAGGCGTTCGCGGTCAAACAATCGGAGTTCGCCCTGGCCGCAAGGTCCATTGGAGCCGGGGACGTGCGCATTATGGCGTTTCACATCTTCCCCCAGTGCGTTGCCCCCTGGCTGATCATCGCGACGGCGGGCCTCGGCACGGCCATCATCTCAGAGGCGTCCCTCAGCTTCCTTGGTCTGGGAGTGCCTCCTCCGGAACCGTCCTGGGGCGGTATGCTGTCCGGCCGGGCCCGCGAGTTCTACTCTGTGGCTCCGTGGCTGGCCATCTGGCCGGGTGTGGCCATATCCCTGGCAGTGTACGGCTTCAACCTCTTTGGGGACGCCATCAGGGACGTTCTGGACCCCCGCCTGCGAGGGACCTAGGCCCAACCTGCAGGATAGACAACGAATCGTCGAAAGAAGCGGGGAGAACCTCCCCGCTTCTTTCCTTTTGCCCGGCGCGCCGCTGTGTGCAGATTTGACGGGTAATCCCCGTCTCACTATGATATGGCCTAGTCGCTGAACACACTTGGAGTGCAATGCTTGCCAAGGCTATCACCTGTGCGATTGTGGGCCTGGAGGGAGCGATGGTGGAGACGGAGGTGGACATCTCTCCCGGCTTGCCTGCGTTCAACATAGTTGGTCTACCGGACACGGCCGTGCAGGAGGCCCGCGAGCGGGTGAGAGCAGCTATCCGCAACTCCGGGTACGAGTTCCCGATGCGCCGCATCACGGTGAACCTGGCTCCCGCAGACCTGAAGAAGGCCGGGCCCTCCTACGACCTTCCAATTGCCGTGGGCATCCTCTCAAGCTCAGGACAGGTCACGGCCGATATTTCCAATGCCGTGTTCCTGGGTGAGCTTTCCCTTGACGGGAAGCTGCGCCACACCAACGGGGTACTGCCAATGGTGGGTCTTGCCGAAGAAATGGGTATCGAAGAGGTGTATGTGCCCGCCGTCAACGCCAGGGAGGCCTCATTGCTGGACGGCATCACCGTCTACCCCAGCGAAACCCTCGGCGAATTGGCCTCTCATCTCCGGGGCGAGAGGGCCATTTCCCCCTTTGTGAACGATGACTGGGACAACCTGCCTCCGGAAGCGGCACTGGTCGGAGGCGACATGGCCCACATTCGGGGACAGGAGCACGCGAAGAGGGCCCTTGAGGTGGCGGCGGCAGGAGGCCACAACCTTCTGATGAGCGGGCCGCCGGGCAGCGGAAAGACCCTGCTCGCACGCGCCCTGCCATCGATCCTCCCAACTATGAGCTCTGCCGAGGCCCTGGACGTGACCAGGGTCTACAGCGTTGCAGGGCTGCTGCCCTCGGATACGCCTCTGATGTCCCAGCGGCCGTTCAGAGCGCCGCACTACACGATTTCCCACGCCGGGCTTGTTGGAGGCGGCAGACTTCCACGCCCGGGAGAGGTGTCTCTGAGCCACCGGGGCGTGCTCTTCCTGGACGAGCTTCCGGAGTTCGGCCACAACGTCCTGGAGGTGCTGAGGCAGCCACTGGAGGACAAGATGGTCACCATCAGCCGGGCGCAGGGCTCCGTGACCTTTCCGGCGAACGTCATGCTCGTGGGGGCCATGAACCCCTGCTACTGCGGCTACTATGGCGACTCTCAACGCCAGTGCACCTGCTCGCCCAGCATGGTCAACAAATACCAGAAGCGAATATCCGGCCCCCTCCTGGACAGGATTGACATCTTTGTCGAGGTGCCCAGGGTCGAATACGAGAAGCTCACTGCAGACGCCATTGGCGAGGAGTCGACATCGGTGCGTCAGCGCGTTGAAGAGGCAAGCGAACGCCAGAGGCGCAGGTTTGCCGGCGCGGGGGTGCAGACAAACTCGGATATGGGACCGGCGGAGGTCTGGGAGCACTGCAAGCTTGACGACGCCGCTCAGAGCCTGGCCCGGGCTGCAATGGAGCAGCTGCAGCTATCTGCGCGGGCGTTTCACCGGACCCTCAAGCTGTCCCGCACCATCGCCGACTTGGCCGGAGAAGACACAATCGGCGTTGCGCACTTGGCGGAGGCCGTTCAGTACCGGCCGCGGGGCAGGGGATAGCCAACAGCTCACTCCCTTACTGTTCCCTAGCCGGCGCCAAGGAAGTCCAGCGCCCCTCGCGCCATTATCTCCGCCGCAATGGGGAGCGCCCTCTCATCGAAGTCGAAGGATGAGCTGTGGTGCGGGGCGTCCAGCCCCGCCTCGGGGTTTGCCGACCCCACGAGGAAGTAGCATCCCGGGGCCTCTGCCATGAACAGGGCCATGTCGTCGCCGACGGTGCTCGGCTCAATGGGCGGGATGTTGGCGTCTCCCACCACCTGTGAGGCAGCCTTGAATATGGAGCCGGTCACGGACATGTCGTTCTCCACCGCTATGCAGCCGCGAACGTGATCGAACTCAAGGCTGCCGTCCATTGAGGCGCAGACCGCCGCCGCAATTTCTGGAATCCGGCTGAGGAACCTCTGCCGCAGGTCGTTGTCCACGGTGCGCACCGTACCGGTCATCTCAACATGGTCGGCGATGATGTTGAACGCAGTGCCGCCGTGAACAGTGCCAATAGTGAGAACCGCGCCCTGGAAGGGGTGCGTCTCGCGGCTCACCAGCGTCTGCAACGCGGTTATCACGTGGGCGGAGATGACCACCGGGTCCACGGACAGGTGAGGCAGGGCGCCGTGACCGCCTCTGCCCTTGACCACAAGCTTGAACTCGTCGGCGCTGGAGAAGATTACCCCCGGCTTCAGACCAATCTGGCCCACTGGAAGAGCGTTCCAGAGATGGAACCCCAGGACCCGGTCGACCTTGGGGTTGTCCATGACGCCCAGGTCAATCATCGCCTGCGCTCCGCTCATTATCTCTTCCGCCGGCTGAAACACGAACTTGACGCGACCCTTGATGGCGGAGCGGTTCTTCGCCAGGACGGACGCCACGCCCAGGAGGGCGGCAATGTGGCCGTCGTGGCCGCAGGCGTGCATCGCCCCGCTGTTCTGTGACCGGTAGGGGGCGTCCGAGGTCTCCTGAATCGGGAGGCCGTCTATGTCGGCGCGCAGCATGAGGGTAGGGCCTGGCTCGTCGCCCTCCAGGATTCCCATAACCCCCGTGGTGGCGATTCCCGTGGAGACCTGAATGCCGAGACTGGTCAGCCTGTCGGCGATGAGCCCGGCCGTGCGCTCCTCCTTGAAGGACAGCTCCGGGTGGGCGTGGATGTCGCGCCTTATGGAGACCATGTCCTCCTGCTCGGCATGGACTGAAGCCTTGAGGTCTATGCTCATTGATTCTCCTCCCACTGGCGGTCTCTCAATTTCATTCTAGCAGATAGCGGGAGATTCATCCGTCGTAGGGGCATGGAAGACCGGCCGCCGATGTTGGATGCGCATCGAGCGGATAGTACGCGGGCGCGGCTGCGCGTTCGTAGTATAATGATGTCAGGTACGAGAGACGAAAGGCTGTAAATTGGACCTCTTTTTCGAGCGAGGGTCGAAGGACGCGCCAAAGGGACATGCGCTGGTCTACTTCCGCCAGAGGTACAACCAGGACCAGATCATGGCCACCTACATCATCACTCTGCCCGTAAAGGTGGACGTTGCCAAGTACATCCCGCCAATGTTTGCCGCCCAGTTGCAGGGGATGAACGCCCAGGAGCTGTCCGGCTTCGCCTTCCCTCCATTCCCGGAGAAGGTCGATAGCCTGGCAGAGATCCAGCGCCTTGCCGAGGCCAGGGACGACGACCTCATCGACGGGGGCACGGGCGACGCAGACAATCCACTGGACATGGTGCAGGTGGTCAACGACCTGCAGCAGGAGTACACGCGGCTGTGGCAGCAGTCGCAGGAGGCGAGCCGGCCGCCGGCCCTCTCCGCCGAGCCCAGCGTAAACGAGCTTCTCTACGAGCTGATGGGGGAGACGGCCAAGCTGAGCGAGCTTTCCAAGCTGGTGGGCAAGCTGCGTTTCGCCCTGGAGGGGTCCGACCCGCGGCTGACGAAGGAGACGGAGGAGGAGATACTGGCCCTGGCCAAGTACCTGCCTGAGAACTACCGGGTGTCCCGGATACTGGAGGTCGGGGGAATGGCGTCAGAGAGAGGGTCAGCGCTGGCCCAGCTTTACCTGGAGCGCTGCTACAAGCTGTACGAGGAGGACTACCGGCGCATACAGGAGGTGGAGGAGGAGATCCGGCGGATTGAGGAGGAGACAGGGGACTGACGCCAAGCGCTTGCGTGTGCTTGTAAGCGCTAATATGTGAGTAGATAAGTGTTTCGCAGCGTATAAAAGCACTCACTCCTCTGTAACATCTCAATCGCTATCGTCGGCTGATATTTCCGGGGTGTGTTGGTATTGCCAACTTCTTTGGAATGCTGACCACACGACCATTCCTGCGAAGGCAGGAATCCAGGATCCCTGGTGTTACATTGGGGAGAGACCCCTGCCTACGCAGGGTGGTCTAACTCTTGGATAGTGCTCATTTACATTACCAACCCACTCTGAGAATGCCCGTCGGCTGCTCTCCTTGACACTCAATTCGGCATTGCGTATCCTAACCGCGCTTACGGCTGTGGAGCGGCGTACTTATCATCGTGAGTCGCCGGGCAGCCAACACCTAGCAGGAGGCTTGCAATGGCCACTGACAGGAAACAGGAGTGGAAGGAAAAGGTCTGGGGCCCGGCCACAGAGCGCAGCCGGGAGCGACAGGCCCGCTTTGAGACGACATCCGACATAGAGATCGATCCGATATACACGCCCGAGGACGTCGCCAACCAGGACTACGACCGCGACCTGGGCTTTCCGGGCAGCTTTCCCTACACCAGGGGCGTTCAGCCCACCATGTACCGGGGTCGCATCTGGACCATGCGCCAGTACTCCGGCTTCGCCTCGGCGGAGGAGACCAATCGCCGCTATCGCTATCTGCTGGAGCAGGGCCAGACTGGGCTTTCAATGGCCTTCGACCTGCCCACTCAGACCGGCTACGATTCCGACCATCCCATCGCCTACAGCGAAGTGGGCAGGGTGGGAGTGCCAATCTCTCACCTTGAGGACATGGAGACCGCCTTCCAGGGCATCAACCTGGCTGAGGTCTCCACCTCCATGACCATAAACGCAACGGCCTCTCTGCTCCTTGCCTACTACATAGCTATGGCCAAGAAGCAGGGGGTTGACCTCAAGGAGCTGAGGGGCACCGTCCAGAACGACATTCTGAAGGAGTACATAGCCCGGGGCACCCACATCTACCCGGCGGCTCCCTCCATGCGTTTGGTGACCGACCTGTTCGCCTACTGCGCCTCGGAGACGCCCAACTGGAACACCATCTCCATCAGCGGCTACCACATGCGTGAGGCGGGCTGCACGGCCGCGCAGGAGGTCGGGTTTACGCTGGCGAATGCGATGGCGTACGTTCGCGCCGCCGTGAACGCGGGCCTGAACGTGGACGACTTTGCTCCCCAGCTGACCTTCTTCTTTGTGGCCCAGAGCAACCTCATGGAGGAGGTGGCCAAGTTCAGGGCCGCCAGGCGACTGTGGGCCCGGCTGATGAAGGAGCGCTTCAACTCGCAGAACCCCCGCTCCCAGATGATGCGGTTCCACGCTCAGACCGCGGGCGTGACGCTGACCGCGCAGCAGCCCGACAACAACGTCGTGCGCTCCAGCATACAGGCCCTTGCCGCCATTCTCGGCGGGACCCAGTCGCTGCACGTCAACTCCAAGGACGAGGCCCTGGCCCTGCCGACGGAGGAGGCTGTCACGCTGTCGCTGCGGACTCAGCAGGTGCTGGCCTTTGAGTGCGGACTGACGGACACGGTCGATCCCATGGCCGGCTCCTACTACGTCGAGAAGCTGACGGACGAGTTGGAACGGGCCGCGCTGCACTACATCGCAGAGGTCGATGAGCTTGGTGGAGCGGTGCCCGCAATCGACCGGGGATTCCAGCAGAATGAGATAGGCGACGCCGCCTACAAGCTGCAGCTGGAGATTGAAGACGGCCAGCGCACCGTTGTGGGCGTAAACGCGTACCAGACCAACGAGGAGCCGGAGATCGACGTCTTTCAGATAGACCCGGCGGAGCGCGACCGGCAGATCGCCAGGCTGCAGAGGGTCCGGGCCAACCGCAACGGCTCCAGGGCCAGGGATGCTCTGGCCAACCTTGAGAGAATTGCCCGGAGCAGCGAGAACACCATGCCGGCCATTCTGGAGTGCGTGGAAGCGTACTGCACCACGGGCGAGATATGCGACGTGTTCCGCAAGGTGTTCGGCGTTGAGCAGGACCGCGTGGCAGTCTAGATTAGAGGTAAGCATGTTTCTCACCATTGATCACATAGGAGTGGCCGTCAAAGACCTGGACACCGCCGCCGCCCAGTTCAAGGAGGCCCTGGGCATCTCGGAGGCGGCCCGGGAGAAAGTGGAGGACCAGCAGCTCATAGCCGCCCTGCTTCCCACGGCCGACGTGCGGTTTGAACTGCTGCAGCCAACCGACCCGGAGAGCATAGTCGGCCGGTTCCTGGAGCGCCGCGGCGAGGGCATTCACCACATCTGCTTTGAGGTGACCGACATCCAGGATGAGATAGACACCCTGAAGGGCCGTGAAGTGCAGCTCATCCAGGGCGCTCCACGAGAGGGGTTCGTGGGGCTGGTGGACTTCGTGCACCCGCGCTCGGCGGCCGGCGTTCTGGTGGAGTTTGCCCAGATCAGCCGCAGGACGTCTTCCGGCACAGACCTCAGAAGAGGCCCAGTGATGATCGCGGCCAAGAACGCAGGCGAATCCGCCGACGTATGGAAGCGCAACTTCGGGATGCTGGACAGCGCGGAGACCGGATTCAGCAGCTCGCCGTCCAACTTCGCAAGGGTCAGAGGCCTGTGCCTCTCGAACTCGGACGCAGGCGACACCGTGAGGTTCGCACAGCCCCTGGCCGCCCAGGGCCCCATCCATGACTTCATTGAGGACCGTGGGGAGGGCGTGTACTCCCTGACGCTGGTCACTTCTGACCTGGATAGCGTGCCATTCGTCAGGGCGACTCGGGGCAACACGTTCATCCCCCCTGAGAAGCTGGCAGGCGTCAGGGTAATGGTGGAGCGGGCGAGGAGCAGCGGCAGGTAGGGTAGTCAGGTCGGTTGGAGGTGCAACTGTGACGGAGCAGAGGCAGCCCAGAGTTCTGATAGCAAAGCCTGGCCTGGACGGCCACGACCGCGGCGCGAAGGTGGTGGCCCGGGCCCTTGAGGACGCGGGCTTCGAGGTCACGTACACGGGCATACGCCAGACTCCGGAGATGATCGCGGACACCGCCTCCCGGAAAGACGTGGACGCAATTGGCCTGAGCATCCTGTCCGGGTCTCACCTGGAGCTGTTTCCCCAGGTGATGGAGGCCCTGAGAGAGAAGGAGCTGGACAGCGTTGCCGTCTTCGCTGGGGGGATACTGCCCAGAGAGGACTATCCCAAGCTGGAGGAGATGGGCATCCGAGGCATATTCGGCCCGGGGTCCAGCCTCAAGGACATTGTGGACTTCGTGCGGCAGGTCACCGACGAAAGGGTCGGGGCGTCCTGACGCCGTCGCCTTCGCCTTGACGAGAGAGTTTTTGCGGTGTTAGGTTACGAGTTGGCGCAGCCAGAGCCGCGCATCCCAAGTCGTTCACTTATGGGGGTTCCCGTATGAAAGCAGTCGTCTTCGAGGAGCATGGCGGCACCGAGGTGCTGAAATACCAGGATGAGCCAATGCCCCAGATTTCTCCCAACGAGGTGCTGATCAAGGTCAGGGCGGCCTCGGCCAACTACAACGACATCTGGGCCAGGCGCGGCCTGCCCGGCGTGCCGATCATCCTGCCTCACGTTTCCGGAAGCGACATCTCCGGAGAGGTGGCGGAGGTCGGCAGCGAGGTCACAGGCATCTCGCCGGGAGACGAGGTGATAGACCACCCGGGAATAAGCTGCAG
Organism: Dehalococcoidia bacterium; assembly: GCA_034421015.1. Taxonomy (GTDB): domain Bacteria; phylum Chloroflexota; class Dehalococcoidia; order Lucifugimonadales; family UBA2985; genus DAOUJW01. The sequence continues at coordinate 26,310 of DAOUKT010000038.1, read as the reverse complement.
GATGTGCCAGTTCTGCGCCCGGGGCGAGGAGTTCTTCTGCCGGGACTTCAAAATCTGGGGATTCCAGACCGGGCCAAAGGACGGCGGCCACTCGGAATACGTCAAGCTGCCCGCGATGAACGTTCTGCCCAAGCCCAAGAACATCTCCTGGGAGGAGGCCGCGTCCCTTCCGCTCATCCTGGAGACCGTTTGGCGAATGCTGGTGACTAGGGCGCGGATCAGGGCGGGGGATTTCGTACTTATCTGGGGCGCCGCGGGCGGCCTCGGCTCAATGGCCATCCAGGTGTGCAGGCTCTTCAACGCTCAGCCCATCGCCATTGCGGCCAGCGAGGAGAAGCTGGAGTTTGCCAGGAGCCTTGGGGCGGAGCACACCATAAATCGCAAGGAGCAGGACGTCTTCCAGGAGGTGCGCAGGATCACTGACCGGAGGGGAGTGGACGTTGTGTTTGAGCACGTGGGCGAGGCGACCTGGGCCGACAGCGTGCGCTCCATGCGCTGGGGCGGCACACTGGTGGTCTGCGGGGCCACCACGGGCTTCGAGGCGCCTACGGACCTGCGATTTCTGTGGAACAAGCAGCTGAACTTCCTGGGGTCTCACCTAAGCTCCAAGAGCGAGCTTATGGAGGCCCTGCCCTTTGTGGAGCGCGGAGACATAAAGCCCGTGGTCTCCCGGGTCTTTCCGCTTTCTGAGGTTTCCAAGGGGCAGGAGATCATGGAGAATGACGAGGTCTTTGGCAAGATAATCTACGTGCCGGATTAGTATAAGTACGGCCCGCAGGGAGAAACAAATGCCCATTTATGAAGTACAGGGAAAACGGCCGCAGATAGGCGCTACGTCCTACGTGCACCCGACGGCCGTCATCATCGGTGACGTGGTCATTGGCGAGGGCTGCTGGATTGGGCCCAACGTCACCATGCGCGCCGACGAGGGCACAATTCGCATGGGCGACTACTCCAATCTACAGGACAACTCCGTCATACACGGCAGGGAGGTGGTGCTTGGCAAGTACTCCCATCTGGGCCATGCCTGCGTGCTGCATGGCGTGACCCTGGGCGAGCACGTGCTGGTCGCTATCAAGGCGGTGGTGCTGGACGGCGCTGAGGTTGGCGACTGGTGCACAATCGCTGCCGGGGCAGTGGTTGCTCCCAGGGCCAAGATTCCTCCCAGGAAGATGCTGATGGGCGTGCCGGCCGCCATTGTCGGCGACGCTCCTCCCGACAGGGAGAAGAACTTCGACTGGAGCCACAGCACGGGATACCTGGCCAAGCCCAAACAGTACAAGGATAGCCTGAGAGAGTTGAGCATCGAAGAGGTCATGACCTCCTAGCAGCCCTAGCAAGACAGCCCCGGCAAGCGGGGGGTCCTCCTGGGGCATGGAGCGTCCGATCAGATCGCCAGCTACCTTTCCCGAGACACTTTTGTGGAGGAACCAGTGTGACTGCACCTACGACAGAGAGCATACAGAAGGCCGTAACCGAGGCGCTGGAGGGGGCAAAGTCGCGCCACCTCTCGGACCGGCTGCAGCCGTTTACCGCTGCGGAGATGCGATTCATCCAGGACGTGGTCGAGGGCGCCCTGACGAGGGTGCTGTCCGGCGACAAGAGCTAGGGCGACTTTTTCTAACTCTGACGTCCTCCGCCGGTAGCCGTTCAGCGCTACTCAGGTGAGAGATTTCCGGGAAAATGGTCTCTGGGTGTTACAATCTTGACTCTCAACTTGCGTTTATCTTTCCAAAGGGGTTGCCCTCTGGTATACTCTCCAAGGCTCGGAGCAAACCGGCAACAGATTGGGTAAGAAATGCCTGCATACGCGATAATCGGTGGTCAGTGGGGCGATGAGGGGAAGGGGAAAGTAGTCGACTTTCTCGCGGAGAACGCCGACGTTGTAGCCCGCTTCAACGGGGGCAACAACGCCGGCCACACCGTCATAAACGACCTTGGGGAGTTCAAGTTCCACCTGATCCCCGTGGGCATCCTTCGCAAGAGCGTCACGCCCGTCATCGGCAATGGCGTTGTGGTGGACCCCGACGCCCTGCTGGAGGAGCTGGGGCAGCTGAAGTCCCAGTCGGTGGACGTGAGCCGCCTGCTCATCAGCGAGAGGGCCCACGTCATCATGCCGTACCACGTAACCCTGGACCGTCTGGAGGAGAACCTGCGGGCTGAGGGCGAGGGCGTGATCGGGACGACGGGCAGGGGCATCGGGCCTGTGTACATGGACAAGTCCTCCCGCATCGGCATACGCATGGCGGACCTGCTGGACGAGAGCGGCCTGCTCTCCAAGCTCAGCTTCGTCGTAGAGCGAAAGAACTCACTCATCACCAAGGTCTACGGGGGCTCCCCGCTCTCCCTGGATGACATGTACGACAAGTGCAGGGAGTGGGGGCAGGTCCTCAAGCCCTTCATCGGGCCGACGGAGGACGTAATACACGAGACGTTGTCCAATGACCGCCGCCTTCTCCTGGAGGGCGCGCAGGGCACAATGCTCGACCTGGACCACGGCACGTATCCCTACGTAACTTCGTCATCTCCGACTGTCGGGGGGGCCTGCATTGGCCTCGGCATCAGCCCCACGTACGTCCGGGAGATTGCGGGCGTCTACAAGTCCTACACCACCAGGGTGGGCTCCGGCGCGCTTCCCACGGAGCTGGAGAACGAAATCGGCGAGGCCATACGGGAACGCGCCCAGGAGTACGGCACCACCACCGGAAGGCCTCGGCGATGCGGCTGGTTCGATGGCGTTGCAGCCAAGTACGCCGCCGCCGTGAACGGCATGACCTCCGCAATACTGACCCGTCTGGACGTATTGGACGGCTTTCCCTCCGTGAAGCTGTGCGTGGCCTACAAGGTCAACGGAGAGGTGACAGACCGATTTCCCAGCAGCCCTGCCGTGCTGGAGATGTGCGAGCCGGTCTATGAGGAGTTTCCCGGCTGGGACAAGCCGACCGCCAGCGCCCGGGACATCTCGGACCTGCCGCAGGAGGCCCTGGACTACGTGAAGCGCATTGAGGAACTGCTGGGATGTCCCATAAGCATGATCTCCACGGGACCTGCCCGGGAAGAAGCCATAACCCTGAGGAGCATTCTCTAGAGAATCATATATCTTTGGGGAGAAACGCCTAGTTTTACTGCACCCAGGCATAAGTGCTCTCACAGATTCTCACGTCATTTGCTATACTCCGGTACTCTTGCCCAGTACCAATGGAGGAGGCTCTATGGGACGGGTAAGGGCTCTATTCGTTGCTTTAGTAATCCTATTTGAACCTCAGTACTCCGAATGTCCTTGACAAACTTATACCCGAATGTCAGTATCAATATATCAAAAGCAAGTGGGGCACTTGAATGACCACGCAAGAATATGTCACTAAAGCTGATTTGGAGACTATCATCAAGCCGTTAGTCGCTAGACTTGATAGAATCGGTGGTCATGTAGAGGACATAAGGGAACAGATGGTCACTAAACAGGGGTTCCAAGAGTCTTTCAAGGAAATAAAAGGCTCCTTGGAGGACATTAGTGAGAGGTTGAAGGGTGTGGAGAGCTTGGTGACGAGCTTCATCAAGGATGACAGGCCAGACTAGCCTTGTAGTTTCTTTCGAGTGGGTTGGGATTCTTTGAAGGGATGTATAAAGAAACACAGGTACATAAGTCCAATACTCTAGCCGGAGGCGCGTTACATGCTTGGAGCACAGACGCAGCGCACAACGACAGGCGTTTTCGATAGGGTGGCGTCCTGGCTGGCTTTTCTCAATGGCCACAGGGTGGGTGAATCTGAGTTGAGGCGGCTTCCATCGCTGTCCACCGTGGAGTTGGAGAGTGTCCGCCAGATATACGCCCGTTGAGACGATGAAGATATGGCCGTGAGCGCCATATACGAAATGTCCGGCAGGATGCCAAGCTGGCGTTAGCCTCCCGGCGGCTCAGTTAGAGTCCTCGCACGCCCCAGGCCTTCCACGACTCCCTCCTCCTGAGTCTGAACGCCACAGGGCCTTGACTAGAACATATATTCTGTATTACAATGCCGCCCACCCAACGACGACCTGGGAGGGCGAAAATGGCCAGGGCATACTTCGAAGAGATAGAGTGCAGGACGCTGATCAACCGCGTTCAGGGCGGAATGCCCTTCAAGTGGACCATCAACCCGTACAGGGGATGCCAGCACGCCTGCATCTACTGCTTTGCGCGCGGGACGCATCAGTACCTGGGCTACGACGCAGGCAAGGACTTTGACCAGCGAATTGTTGTGAAGGTCAATGCTCCAGAGGTCCTGCGGGAAGAGCTGCGACGGCCCGGCTGGCGCAGGGAGCACATTGCAATCGGGACCTCGTGCGACCCCTATGAACCGGCAGAGCGCAAGTACGAGATCACCCGAAGGCTGATCACCCTGCTGCGAGACCATGCCAACCCCATCTCAATAACCACAAAGTCGGCGCTGGTTACGCGGGACATCGAGCTGCTGGCGGAGCTATCACGGGTGGCCGAATGCCGCGTCAACTTCAGCGTCGGGTCCCTTGATGACGACATATGGCGGAAGACAGAGCCCGGGACGCCCAAGCCCATCAAGCGATTGGAGGCAATGCAGCAGCTGGTTGAGGCGGGAGTCTCCGCCGGTGTACTTCTGGCGCCCATTATTCCCGGCCTGTCCGATTCTCGGGAGAGTCTGGAGGCGGTGGTGAGCGCCGCGTCGGAGCACAAGGCCGTGTACCTTGCGCCAAACGTGCTGCACCTCAAGCCCGGTTCCAGGGAGTGGTTCATGCCGTTTCTCAGGGAGTCTTACCCCCATCTCTACCCGGAGCACCGGAACGCCTACAAGACCAGCTATGCGCCCCGGGAGTACACCGGCGCGGTGCTGGAGCTTGTGGACTCCTTGAGGGAGAAATGGCGGCTGGGCGGCTGGCACGCCGCCCCGTCTGAGCCCCGGGGCCAATTGACCCTGGGAATCTAGGGCGCGAGATCTAATCGAAGCCGAAGAACCGGGTGGCCCATTCGAATCCGAAGAAACAGGTGTATGCAATCAGGAGCGACTTCACCATCTTGCCGGCCCACACCGCCAGCAGGAAGCGCCAGACTGGGTATTTCAAAGTCCCGCCGGCTATTCCAATGAGGTCAAAGAAGGGATTGGGGACCGACGACGCCAGAAAGAGGGCAAGCCCGCCCCTGTCCTGCATCCAGCGCTCTATTCTGGGATAGAAGCGGTTCTTGTCCGCGAAGCCGCGGCCGCTGAAGCCAATCAGGTAGCCTGACAGCTCGCCGAACGCTTCCCCCACGGACGCCACGAGGGCCACTATCACGGGCGACAGGCCGACGATGCTGGGACCTGCGCACACGGCGGCAATGCCGGGCACGGGAATGAGTATGGACGCGCTGCCCACAAAGCTGAGGACCAGGACTCCGACGTAGCCCACGGTGCGTATGTCCGGGAGGTGGTTCCTCAACAGGAGCACCGTGATTACAAAAGCTGCGACTACCCCCACGGAGACGGCCTTCATGGCCGTCTCGTTGTGCTGGATAGCTATCAGGTAGTTCAACAGCCGCCTTGGCGCGCTTCCCTTCTGATGGCTGTCGAACTGTTCAAAGCTCATTAAGGTCTTCTCTGGATCGAATCTCTACTCTTCAGTGAGAAAGTCCAGGACAACGCGGTTGAACTCGTTGCCCTTCTCCATCTGGGGCCAGTGGCCGCATTCTTCGAAGATGCTGAGGCTGACCTGGGGAGCAATCTGCGCAGCGTTTATCGCGTGGCTTACCGGGATTATCCTGTCCTGTGCGCCCCAGGCGATGAGAATTGGGGAGTTGAGCTGCTCCAACTCATCAGTCATTATCCACTTTGAGTGGAGACCTCGCAAGCCAATGGCTCCCCGTATGATCCTCAGGATGGCTCGTTTGGACCCCGGAAGCACCCTGGTGCGGTGTATCTCCCTAATCAGGCTGTCCTGAACGAGGGAGGGATTGTAGAAGATCCTTTTGAGCAGGACGCGCGTATTCCGCGGCGAAGGGTTCTCTATGATCTCTCCGACCAGCGGGAGGCTCATCGCCCTGATGAACCACGCCAGGTCCCGGCCGAGACCCGCCGTGTCCACTAGCACCAGCCTGTCCACCAGCTCCGGCAGCTCCACAGCGATCCTGAGAGCTATCATCCCGCCCATTGAGTTGCCCGCGAAGGAGGCCCGCTCTATGCCCAGGGCCTCCATGAACCCGCGTATGAAGTCGACGGCCGTGGGCATGAGGTAGTCCATGTCCGGCTTGTCCGAGTCGCCGTGCCCCGGGATGTCGATGGCGTATACGCTGAACTTCTGGGAAAGAGGTTCGATGTTCGTGGCCCAAGCCATGAGGCTCGCGCCCAACCCGTGCAGCAGCAGGAGTGGTTCGCCCTCTCCAGCCGCTACGTAGTGAGTGCGTATGCCGTTTACGGTTACAAATCTGTGCTCTGCCACAAGTCCCCTGTGCGATTATACTGAGGCTGCCAGGGCCGCTTCCACCCGTGCGAAGATGAGACCCTCCGGAGAGGTGTCGATCCTGATCACATCGCCGCCGCCGAACTCCCCGGACAGTATCCTCACCGAGAGGGGGTTCTCCACGAAGCGCTGGACCGCCCGCCGCAGGGGCCTGGCTCCGTACACGAGGTCGAAGCCCTCCCGGGACAGCCACTCCCTCGCGCTCTCCGACGCCTCAATGGTTATGTCCCGCTCATCCAGGCGCTTCTGCACCTCGGCAATCAGGAGGTCCACGATCTGCTTGATCTGCTCCTGCGTCAGCGGCTCAAAGATCACTATCTCGTCGATGCGGTTGAGCAGCTCGGGCCGGAACGTCCTCTTCAGAGCCTCCTCGATGGACGCTCTCATGCGAGCCACGTCCGTTGAAGTAGCTCCATCGCTCTTGAACCCGATGACCTGGCGGCCCGCTTCACCCGTGCCCAGGTTGCTGGTCATGATGACCAGAGTGTTCCTGAAGTCCACGGTGCGCCCGTGGCCGTCTGTGAGGCGGCCGTCCTCAAGTATCTGGAGCAGTATGTTGAACACGTCCGGGTGGGCCTTCTCGATTTCGTCGAAGAGCACCACCTTGAAGGGACGCCTGCGGACGGCCTCCGTGAGCTGCCCGCCCTCGTCGTAGCCCACGTACCCCGGCGGCGCTCCGACCAGCCGTGAAACTGTGTGCTTCTCCATGTACTCCGACATGTCGATGCGAACCAGGTCTTCCTCGTGATCGAACAGGAACTCCGACAGGGCGCGGGCCAGCTCCGTCTTGCCCACGCCAGTGGGCCCCAGGAAGATGAAGCTGCCGATGGGCCGCTTGGGGTCCTTAAGCCCCGCCCTTGAGCGCCGTATGGCCTCGGAGACCGCCCGAATGGCCTCGTCCTGGCCGATGACGCGTTCGTGGAGCCGCTCCTCCATGTGCAGAAGCCTCTCCGTCTCCTCCTCCAGCATCCGGCTCACCGGGATGCCAGTCCACTGGGCAACCAGCCTGCCTATGTCCTCCTCATCCACAACCATGTCTATCTTGTGGTCATGCAGCCACCGCTCCCGGTCGGCGCTGTAGTCCGCATCCAGGCGGAGGCGCTCCGACCTCAGCTCCATAGCCCTCGCGTAGTCCGCCATCTGGGAGGCGGCCTCCTCCTCGTTCTGGAGGCGGCGAATGTGGTCCTCCCGCTCCTTGAGCTCGCCGGGCATGCTCTCAGCTTCGATGCGCAGCTTGCTGGCCGCCTCGTCAATGAGGTCGACGGCCTTGTCCGGCAGGTTGCGGTCGGCCACGTAGCGATGGCTCAGCTTGACCGCGGCCCACAGCGCCGACTCGTCTATCTTGACCCTGTGATGCGCCTCGTAGCGGGGGCAGAGGGCCCGCAGCATCTCGACTGCCGTGTCCACGTCCGGCTCCTCGATAAGGATGGGTTGGAACCGACGCTCCAGGGCAGAGTCCCTCTCGATGTGCTTCCTGTACTCGTCAAGGGTCGTTGCGCCGATGCACTGCAGCTCCCCGCGGGCCAGCGCCGGCTTCAGAAGATTGCTCGCGTCCAGGCCGCCCTCAGCGGCTCCGGCTCCCACGACAGTGTGAATCTCGTCGATGAACAGGATTATCTCGCCCTGGGCCTCTTTCACCTCGTCGATGACGCTCTTCAACCGCTCCTCGAACTCACCCCTGAACTTGCTGCCGGCCACCAGGTTGCCCATGTCCAGGGCCAGAAGGCGGCGGCCCTTGAGCACCTCCGGCACGTCCCCGGAGACGATGCGCTGGGCAAGTCCCTCCGCTATGGCGGTCTTGCCCACGCCCGCCTCGCCGATGATGGCCGGGTTGTTCTTGGTGCGCCGTGTGAGGGTCTGCATCACCCGCTTGACCTCCACGTCCCGGCCTATGATGGGGTCCAGCTTCCCGTCGCGTGCAAGGGCCGTCAGGTCAATGCTGAACCGCTCCAGGGAGCGGTAGCGGCTCTCCGCGTTCTGGTCCGTGACGCGGTGGCTGCCCCTGATCTCCACCAGGGCCTTGTAGACCTGCTCACGGTCCACGCCGTACTCCTTCAGGATCATGGGCGTGTCGCCGTCCCGCACCTGGGTCATGGCTATGAGGATGTGCTCCGCGCCCACGAAATCGTCCTTGAACCGGTCCGCTTCCGCCTTTGCGTTGGCCAGCAGCATGGTGGCCCGGGGCGTCGCGTAGATTTGAGAGGTCTCGTACGCCGTCTTGGGCGACTGGTCCAGCGCCTCCTGCACGCGCCGCCGCATTGCGTCCACCGCCACGCCCAGCTGTCGCAGAATCGTTGCTGGCACTCCCTCCTCAAGCTCCAACAGGGCCAGGAGAATGTGCTCCACGTCCCACTGGCTGTGGCGATATCGCCTCACCACTTCCTGGGAGTTGGACAGTACCTCGTTGCCCTGGTCTGTAAAATCTTCGGGTCTGAGAACCATTATCTGCTACCTCCTTTCCCTGCGCGTCCGTGGCGGCGCAATCACCGGTCTGCCCGGTTTGAGCTCCTTCTGGACTGCAGTTCTTCCACCTGGTCCCTGAGGCTCTGAATCTCCTGCTCCATCTCTGCCATGCGGTCCATCATGCGCAGCACCACCTGCACGCCGGCGAGGTTGATGCCCAGCTCTTCGGTCAGCGTCTTGATGCGCCTCAGCTTCTCAATGTCCCTCTGGGAGTAGAGCCGGATGTTGCCCCTGGAGCGCGCCGGCTCCAGAAGCCCCTCACGCTCGTAGTATCTCAGCGTCTGGGTGTGTACCTGGATCATCCTTGCGGCCACGCTTATCACGAAGCAGGGTTCGTCGTCGTCCCAGGGTTGACTTCTGAAAGTGACCATGATGTCAGTCCTCCTTGTCCTGGATTGCCTTGAGCTCCCGGAAAAGCTCCCTCTGACGCTCCGACAGCCCGGTTGGGGTGGTCACCTGCACCGTGGCGTAGATGCTGCCCCGCGTTTCAGGCGACCCCAGCCGGGGCATGCCCTTGCCGGAGAGTCGGAAGGAACGGCCATTCTGGGTCTCAGGCGGTATCTTGAGCATCACCGGCTCCGCCAGGGTGGGCACCCTGACCTCGCCGCCCAGCACGGCGTCCACCAGTGGCACGTTTACCCTTGTGTGGAGGTCGTTGCCGCGCCTCTCGAAACGGGCATCCGGCCTGACCGACACCACAAGGTATACGTCCTCCGAGTTGGACTCGTCCGGGCGGACGTGTATGCGAGAGCCGTTGTCGACGCCCGGAGGAATCTTGACCTCCAGCCGCTTGCCCGATCCTTGGGCGCCGTTGAGCTGTATGACGCGCGTTGTGCCGTTGCAGGCCTCCTGCAGGCTCACGGTTACCGGCTGCTCCACCGCCGGCCTTCTCCGGTAAGTGGTGGAGGCCCGTCCAAAGCCGCGTCCGCCAAATAGGTCTTCAAAAATGGACCCGCCAAAATCGGACGACGGATCTCCGCCGTATTCCCACACGAAGGGGCCGCTGGCAGTCCTCTGCCGCTCCTGCTCAATCTGGTCTGCGTGCTTCCATCTGTCCCCGTACTGGTCGTACTTCTTGCGCTTCTCCGGGTCTGAGAGCACCTCGTAGGCTTCGTTGATCTCCTTGAACCTCTCCTCGGAGGCCTTGTCGCCAGGGTTGACGTCGGGATGGTACTGGCGGGCAAGACGCCGGTAGGCTTGGCGAATGTCCTTCTCCGCCGCGCCCTTGCCGACTCCCAGGGTGTCGTAGTAGTTTGCAGCCATTGTCACTTAAGCTCCCAATGGTTAGTATAGAGATATGATGAGGAATTGTCAAGAACACTTACTGAAGACCTTGAAGAAGACTTGACAAAGCGTTATCAAGGTTATTATACTGACGTTGTGAGGTGGTGGTGGCAGGGAGCGCCTTATAGAAACCAGAAAAGGAGGTGTGTAAATGGTGCTAAGGAGATGGGAGCCGTTCAGGGATCTCAGGACTATGGAGGACACAATCAACAGGATGTGGAGAGGCTTCGGGGGTCATTAGGGCTTGGAGGTGGAGGTCTGGAGCGTTCCGCTGGACGTGGTCCGGGAGGGCGACAACATCCTGGTGCACGCGTCTATTCCCGGCGTCGACCCCGACAACATCGACGTGTCCGTTGAGGACAACGTCCTGACCATCAGGGCCGCGACCCACGCGGACGTTGAGCACAAGGAGGGGGAGTACCTGATGCGAGAGCGCAGGTCCGGTTCCTTCCACCGTGCGCTGCGCCTGCCGGACACGGTGGACACGGAGAAGATACAGCCCGGCTACAGGAACGGGGTCCTGACCATCAGCATTCCGAAGGCGGAGGCCAAGAAGGCGAAGCGTCTGAAGGTGGTTGCAGAGTAACAGGTCCCGCGATCGGAAGCGCGAAGGGGCGCCTCATTAGAGGCGCCCCTTTCTGTTGGCGCGGAGGGCATGAAACTAGCTTGCGGACTACCCAGGGATTCTTTGAATAATGGCACAGTCTGGTAGTTTCGTGTACCATTTTGACATCTTCTCAGGCAATTTGCTCATTGCAAATTGGAGATGCGGAGTCGACGTGAAAGGTCTCCAACAAATTCGCCTGGAGCTAGAGACAGGCAGCTTCGATTTCACACGCCATGCATTGAGAAGAGTCGTGGAGAGGAATATCAGCCAATTGGAGATTAGACAAGCTGGGCAGAATGCCATTATCATTGAGCAATATCCAGGTGACAAATACTCGCCGAGTTGTTTGCTGTGGGGATTCACCACTTATGGGAGACCTCTTCATATTCACGTTTCACTTGCGGATGCTGAAGGTGTAAGGATCATTACAATATATGAGCCGGACGAGAGCGAATGGGTTGGATACTCCGTCAGGAGGTGATCATGTTTAGATGCGTGATCTGTGACTGCCGTGAGAGCAGGCAAGAGTCGGTAAGCGAGGTGTTTCGAGTTGACGGGCAATATGTCCTTGTCGATGGAATACCGGCTGAAGTGTGCGTGAGGTGTGGTGAACAGGCATTCAGCAGTGAAACAGCCGAGAAGGTGCGGTTGATTGTTCAAGGAGAGGCTAAGGCGGCGGCGTCTGTATCGATGCAGGTCTTTGACTTCGCCTCACAGCCCTAGAGAATTATCGGGGATATAGCTAATCTAATATGCCTTCGGTGGTAGTCAGAGACAGCGTTATAGCATAGAATCAGGGCTTTCCGCAATTGGCGCAGTGAGAGGAGCGTATGAATCTGGGCGCATTTTCCGTTAGCCTTGCAGTGCAGGATCTGGAGGCCTCCCGGGCTTTCTACGAAAAGCTCGGCTTTGAGGTGGTGGGAGGTGAAGCCTCCCAGAACTGGCTCATTCTCAGGAACAGCGGACACACCATCGGCCTGTTCCAGGGAATGTTCGAGAAGAACATACTGACCTTCAACCCGGGCTGGGACGACGAAGCCCAGCCGGTGGCAGAGTTCACGGACGTGCGAGAGCTACAGCGCGGGCTCAAGGCGTCGGGCGTGCCGCTGGTCGTTGAGGCGGACGAGGAGAGCACGGGGCCGGCCAGCTTCATACTCGAGGACCCGGACGGCAACCCCATCCTTTTCGACCAGCACGTCTAGGGTTTGAGGACATCGCTGATCGCTTCCTGAAAGCGTATTTGACACCCCTATGGCCTTGAACCTAAAATCCTAGCTAGCCTTCACACGGGGGAGAGCGCCGAGTTGACCGGAGACGAGATCAGAGAGGCCTTCCTGAGCTACTTTGAGAGCAAGGGTCACCTTCGCATTCCCAGCTCCTCCCTCATTCCCGCCGGCGATCCAACCCTGCTCCTCACCAGCGCGGGTATGGTGCAGATCAAGCCCTACTTTATGGGGGAGATGACGCCTCCGGGCAGACGGCTCACCTCTTCCCAGAAGTGCTTCCGCACAACCGACGTTGGCAATGTCGGCGACTCCACGCACCTCACCTTCTTTGAGATGCTGGGCAACTTCAGCGTCGGAGACTACTTCAAGAAGGAGGCCATCCAGTACGCCTGGGAGTTTGTCACGGAGCGCCTGGGCCTTGAGCCGGACAGGCTTTGGGCCAGCGTCTACCTGGACGACGACGAAGCCTCGGACCTGTGGGTCGCAAACACGGGCATTCCTCTTGAGCGCATACGGCGGTTCGGCGAGGAGGACAACTTCTGGGGGCCCGCTGGCAACGAAGGCCCCTGCGGTCCGTGCAGCGAGATAAACTACGACTTTGGCGAGGAGTATGGCTGCGATCAGCCCGACTGCGGCCCCAACTGCGACTACGTCGATGAGAGCACGGGCCTCTCCTGCGACCGCTTTGTGGAGCTGTGGAACCTGGTCTTCATGCAGTACTACCAGGACGCGGAGGGCGTCCGCACGCCTCTCCCCGCGCCCAACATAGACACAGGAATGGGCCTGGAGCGCGCCGCCGTCATACTCCAGGGCAAGCGCAACATCTATGAGACTGACCTGTTCGACGCGCTGATTCAGAGGGCCGCGGGCCTGTCGGGCAAGGCGTACGGCGAGGACCCTGACACCGACTACGCCCTTCGGGTTGTGGCTGAACACGCTCGCAGCGCGTCCTTCCTGATTGGAGACGGCGTTGTGCCCGGCAACGAGGGTCGGGGCTACGTGCTGAGGCGCGTCATACGCCGGGCCATACGTTACGGCAGGAAGCTGGGGTTGGAAGACCCCTTCCTCTCCGGGGTTGCGGCTGCGGTCATCGACCGCATGAAGGTGCAGTACCCTGACCTGGAGCAGCGCCGGGAATTCATCCTGAGGGTGATTCACCTGGAGGAAGAGCGGTTTGGCCAGGCCCTGCGCACCGGGATGCCCATGCTGGAGGACGGCCTGATTCCCTTCCACATTGGTCTCAGAAGTACGCTGGACGAGGCTAACGCATCCGCGACCGGCTCGGACGGCCTTTCCCAAGCGATCCGGGAGCTGGCCGGCCAGTTCGCCGGAGAGGTAAGCTCATCTCTACTTCAGCAGGCCGTGGGGCCACTGGAAGTCGCGCTCAAGGATCCCGGCGGCGCCGATGTCCTGGAGATGTCGACCCGCTTGGTCCTTGGCGGAGAGGTCTTCGCGCTCTATGACACCTACGGCCTTCCGCCGGAGCTTGTCGAAGAGATAGCCAGGGAGAGCGGGCTGGAGGGTGTTGACTGGGAGGGCTTCGAGCGGGAGATGGAGGCCCAGAGGGAGCGGGCCCGCGCTTCCGCCGAGAGGTTTGGCGGCGACTTCGATGCCATCCGGGCCTACCAGGACCTTGGCGTCGGCGGCACTCGTTTCCTTGGATACGAGACACTCAGCGCCAATGCTGTGATAGTTGGCATGCTCATCGACGGCAAACCGGTTGAGCGGGCGGTCGAGGGCCAGCAGGTGGAACTGCTGCTGAGCGAGACCCCATTCTACGCAGAAATGGGAGGCCAGGTTGGGGATACCGGGGAGATTACGGCGCAGGGTAACGTCATCCGCGTTGAGGACACCCAGAGTCCCATTGCAGGCCTGACGGTTCACCGTTGCAGCGTAGCCACAGGCGGTTTCACCCTCGGAGACGCCGTGGAGGCCAGGGTCGATGTTCAGCGCCGGGAGTCCATCGCCTCCAACCACACGGCGACCCACCTGCTCCACGCCACGCTCCGGCAGGTGCTGGGGCCCCACGTCCGCCAGCACGGCTCGCTGGTCGCTCCTGACCGCCTCCGCTTTGACTTCACCCACGTTAGCCCTCTCACCCCGGAGGAGCTGCAGGAGGTCCAGCGGCTGGCCAACGAGAAGATCAGGGCGAACGTCCAGGTCGACTGGCGCCAGACCACCTATCGCGAGGCCGTTTCCCAGGGCGCGCTGGCCTTCTTTGGCGACAGGTACGGAGACCAGGTGCGGGTGGTTGAGGTGGCAAACGGCGTCCCGTTCAGCATGGAGGTGTGCGGCGGCACCCACGTCCACAGGACCGGGGACATCGGGTACTGCCACATCGTTTCGGAGAGCAGCATTGGCTCCGGTCTGCGACGAATCGAGGCCGTGACCGGTCGCAGCGCCGAGGCCCTGATGCTGGAGCACGCCGCCTCGTTGGAGGATGCGTCCCGCCGTCTGCAGGTGCCGCCCCATCAGCTGGGCGACAGGCTGGACGGCCTGCTGTCGGAGCTGGAGCAGGTCACAAGGCGCGCCGAGTCCCTTGAGCGAGAGCTGCTGCGACGCCAGGTCCGCGAGCTTCCTCGCAGTGAAATAGCCGGAGTCGGCATTGTGTCCGGCGTCCTGGACATTTCCGACGCCGACCTCCTCAGGGAGGCCGGTGACTGGCTGCGGAACGAGATCAAGAGCGGCGTGGTCATCCTTGGCGCTGTGGTGGGAGACAGGCCGACGATGATTGTCATGGCCACCCGCGACTTTGTCGACCAGGGCTTCAATGCCGGAAACCTGGTGCGGGAAGCCGCAAAAGCGATGGGGGGCGGCGGAGGTGGCAGGCCGGATATGGGACAGGCCGGGGGCCGCTCGCCGGACAAGCTCGGGGACGCGCTCAGGTCGGCGGAGGAGGGTGTGAGGCAATGGAGGGAAGGGGCCTGAGGCTCCTCGGCCTGGACGTGGGGGAGCGTCGCATCGGCGCGGCCGTCTGCGACCCCACCGGCACAGTCGTAACCCCGCTGACGGCCATCGTGCGCGCCGATCTTGAAGAGGACCTGGTAGCTGTGACGCGCTTGGCGGCGGAGCGGGACGCAGAGGCGATAGTGGTAGGGCTTCCCATATCCCTCGACGGCAGGATTGGGCCCCAGGCCAGGCGCACCCAGGGATTCATCCGGGCCCTGTCCGAACGTTCCCCAATTCCCGTCCACTCCCAGGACGAGCGCTTCTCCACCGTGGAGGCCGAACGCCTGCTCAGGGAGGGGGGCCGCTCTCCGTCAAGAGACAAGGGCCTGCGGGACTCGGCCGCCGCCTGCGTGATACTCCGGGCGTACCTGGACGCGCGGCGCGGCTGACGGCTCACGCATTCTGAAGACGATTATTCCCAGCCGAAAGGCGACAAGAGACTATCGGAGGAGAGGGCAATCGTGAATGATAATATGAGCATTGAGGAGAGCGACATTCTCCACAGGTTCGAGCGCGGCGAACTGCGCCCGGCTCCTGAGGCTGAACCGGAGATTGAGGCAGCCCGCTTGGCGGCGCGTAATACGTTCAACAAGACCAGGCGCGTGAATTTGCGGGTAAGCGAGCGCGACTTCAATATAGCTCACTCGCGGGCCCGGGAAGAGGGGATTCCCTACCAGACGCTGCTGTCCAGCATTATCCACAAGTACCTGTCCGGGCGGCTGACTGAGAAGAGATAGGCCTGGCCCGGGCCTGCGTGATACTCCGGGCGTACCTGGACGCGTGGCGCGGCTGACGGCGGCATTGAGCGTTGCCCGCTTCTCGCGCGAGACACTATCGCGAGACACTATAATGAGACAGGTTTGAGGACTGCAAGCCGTCAAGGAAACCGGCAGACGGGAAAGACAGCAAGGAAGATAAAGTATCTGCCGGGATAGCGAGGTTCAGTGATGGGCGTATTCAAGGTTAAGATAGAAGTTGGTCATACCGGCGGAGGCCCTACTGAGTCGCTTAACGCTTTGGTGGATACGGGAGCCTTTTACTCGCAAGTTCCTGGGTCCGTATTGCAGCGGTTGGGCGTGGAATCTACCGGGAAAGAGTCCTTTGAGCTTGCGGATGGTTCGGTGCATGAGTATCCCGTAGGCTGGATACGTTTGCGGCACGAGGATAGAGAGGTGTATTCACCCGTAGTCTTCGGTAGGGAAGTTGAACCGATACTTGGCGCGCTGACTTTGGAGATCCTGGCAAAGGTGGTAGACCCGGTGAACCAGAAGCTGGAGCCTATGAAGTTCAAGGGCAGACTCACGTTTTAGCGGAGCGCCCTGTCCTGAGTTCCCCTGATACCACAAGCATACCCGGACGCGCGGCGCGGCTGGCGGCGCGTCATTCTTGCCCCTCTTTCGCTTCCCTTGCTATACTCATTGAAGCTGCCTCCAAGCCGGAAGAACAAGCTCGGCGCCCAATGACCAAACACATCTACCTCATAGGCCATCCCGTAGGACACTCCGTATCGCCCGCCTTCCAGCAGGCCGCACTGGATCACCTGTCCATAGACGCCCGCTATGAGGCAATGGACGTGTCGGATCAGGACCTGCCCGCGGCGGTAGACGGACTTCGAGACGCCGAGACGCTGGGCGCGAACGTGACCGTTCCCCACAAGGAGGCCGTGATTCCCTTCCTGGACGAGGTGTCCGACGAGGCGCGGCTGATTGGCGCGGTCAACACCATTCACAACCGCGGCGGGACCCTGGTGGGCCACAACACCGACGCCAGCGGTTTCCTCAGGGCCCTGCGAGAGGAGGCCCGCTTCGACCCTGCGGGGAAGTCCGTGCTGGCGCTGGGAGCGGGCGGCTCGGCCAAAGCCGTGATTGTCGCACTGGCGAGGGAAGGTGTCGATGGAATCCTGATAGCCAACCGCACCCTGGACAGGGCTAGGGCCCTTGCGGAGAGCGCACGCTCGCTGGGCGTCCAGGCAGAGGCGATTCCCTTGTGCGAGGACGCCGTTCGTGCAGCCGCCGCCCGGAGCAGGCTCATCGTCAACTGCACCTCCCTGGGCATGTCCGGCGGCCCCGGCGAAGGGCAGTCGCCTATGGCAGCAGACATGATTCCGGCGGAAGCCCTGGTCTTCGACCTGGTTTACAATCCCCGGATGACGCCCCTTCTGCGCGAGGCTGAGCGGGCAGGCGCTCAGGCGTTGGGCGGACTGCCGATGCTGGTGTACCAGGGCGCCGCCGCCTTCGAGATATGGACCGGGAAGAACGCCCCGGTGAAGGTGATGTTTAGGGCTGCGGAGGAGGCCCTGGCGGCCAGGCAGGCCGCAGGGTCGTGAATGGGAGGGAGTTCTTGCGACGGGCCAAGCGATACGCCCGCCGCAATAGGTTGGAGTTCAGCTTCAACCCCACTGAGGGAAAGGGCAGTCATGGTATGGTCTACATAGGCGAGTTCAGAACTATAGTGCAGCGCGGGGAGATTAAACCAGGGACATTGTCCACCATGCTGAGACGGCTAAATGTCAACCGCCAGGAGTTCTTGAGATGAGATATGCTTACCCATGCAAAATAGAATTCGATCAGGGAGGGCCGATGGAAGTTGGTGGTGAAGTGTTGCACTTCACTGAGGGCTACGCCGTGAGCTTCCCTGACGTTCCGGAGGCTCTTACGTCCGGGGACACTTGGGAAGATGCCATTGAGATGGCTGAGGACTGCCTGGGCGTTGCGATGAATTTTTATGTGCAGGATGACGAAGACCTTCCCACTCCCAGCCCCTTGAAAGAAGGACAAGTCCTCATCCCCGTGCCGTTTCTTGTGGCAGCTAAACTGACCGTTTACACAGCCATGCGTAACCAGGGCGTCACCAATGCCGAACTCGCCTCTCGGCTGGACATAAGTGAGGACGCTGCTCGGAAGCTGGTGAGTCCGAGATACCGCACTCATCTCAGCCACGTAGAATCCGCTCTGCGCGCTCTCGGTCGCGCCCTTGTGGTCGATGACTGCGATGCCGTCCCGGCCCAACCGCGGCAGCCCGCGCTGGCGGCGCAAGTTAATGCTTAGGAGGAGCTAGATCATGCTGAGATTTCTGACTGCCGGAGAGTCCCACGGCAAGAACCTGACCGTCATTGTGGAGGGCCTTCCCGCAAGCCTACCCGTTACGGAGGAGTACATAGAGCGACACATGGCCCGCCGCCAGGTGGGCTACGGGCGCGGCGGGCGCATGCAGATTGAGAAGGACCGCGCCGAGATCCTCGCAGGCGTGCGGCATGGCCTCACCCTGGGCGCGCCGATTTCCATGCTTATAGTGAACAGGGACTTCTCCACCGGCAAGGGCCCTGACGGAGTGCCTTGGGTCGACGAGATGAACGTTGCCCCGTCGGACGTGCCCTTTGAGCCAATAGTCAACATCCGGCCGGGACACGCCGACACGCCGGGCATAGTCAAGTACATGCAGACCGACGCCCGCAACATCCTGGAGCGCTCCAGCGCCAGGGAGAGCGCCGCTCGCGTGGCGGCGGGCGCGCTGGCGCAGCGCTTTCTGGAGGAGTTTGGCATCGAGGTGCACGGCCACGTGCTGTGCATCGGCGGCGTTCACGCCAACCGCCCGGAGAGCGTAGACTGGGAGGCCCTGGAGGCGACTCCTTACCATCGGGAGTTCACCGAAGGCTCCAAGCAGGCGGCGGTGCGCTGCGCCGACCCGGACGCCGCTGAGCGGATGATAACGGAGATAGACGCCGCGCGAGAGGCGGGCGACAGCGTTGGCGGCATCATCGAGATTGTAGCCACCGGCGCGCCCATTGGCCTGGGCAGCCACATTCAGTGGGACCGCAAGCTCACCACCAAGCTGGCCGCCGCCGTCATGAGCATCAACGCTGTCAAGGGCGTTGAGTTTGGCGCGGGGTTCTCCCAGGCGGACATGCGAGGCTCTCGGGTCCACGATGTTGTGAAGCCGCTGGAGGAGTGGGAGCGAGCGTCGGACGAAGGCTTTGTGCGACCCTGGCCGCGGCGCACCAACAACTCTGGCGGCCTGGAGGGTGGCATGACCACGGGAGAGCCCCTGGTCGTTAGGGCGGTGGTCAAGCCGATAGCCACCATCATCAACGGGCTTGAGACCGTGGACCTGACCACAGGGGAGCTTGTGGACCGCGCCCACTTTGAGCGCAGCGACATCACCTTCGTTCCCACCTGCGCGGTGATTGGAGAGGCAATGGTGGCCCTGGTTCTGGCGGAGGCAATGCTGGAGAAGTTTGGAGGCGACCACATAGAGGAGACGAAGCGCAACTGGCGCGGGTACATGGCGACAGCCGGTCCGCGGGGTTACTAGGGCCAGTCGAAGAGGCTAGCTGCCTGCGAGTTGAATTGCTGATATAATCACAGTCGAGCATCGAAACCTTTCGATTCGCGAGCGCAGTTTGATGAAATCGCAAGAGTCGAACAAGTATCGCCGTATTGTGGTGAAGGCCGGCACCAACGTCCTGACCGGGGGCGGCGACAGCCTCCACCACGAGGTGATAGCTTCGCTTGTCCGGCAGCTTGCCGTCGTCCACAAGCAGGGAGTGGAGGTGGCGCTGGTGACGTCGGGCGCTGTGGCCGCCGGCAGGCACGCAATTGGCGTCAACCGGAGCAGGGACGACATCCCGTTCCGGCAGGTGCTGGCGGCGGTAGGGCAGGGCCGCCTTATGCAGACCTACGAGCAGGAGTTCGAGGAGCACGGGATCACCGTGGCGCAGGCCCTGCTATCCAGGCGAGACATCCTAGACAGGGAGGGATACCTGAACGTCCGCAACACGCTCCTGGCGCTTCTGGAGTTCAAGGTCATTCCCATCATCAACGAGAACGACGTGGTTGCCGCCGACGAGCTGAAGGACGTGGGATTCGGCGATAACGACAACCTGTCCGCTATGGTGTCCAATCTCATCGACGCCGATATGCTCATTGTGCTGAGCGACATTGGCGGCCTCTACACGGCGGACCCCCACCTGGACCCGGATGCCCGCTTGATCTCCAGGGTGGAGGTGATCGACGAAGCGATTATGGGCATGGCGGGGCCGAGCCACAGCTCCAGGAGCCGGGGAGGCATGCAGTCGAAGCTGGCGGCTATAAAGCTGGCCGCGGCCTCGGGCGTGGCGGTGTCCCTCGTGAGTGGAAAAACTGACCAGGTGGTTTCCCGGCTGGCTTCCGGGGAGTCGATAGGGACGTACTTCGCTCCCACGGCAAGCAAGATGGAGAGCCGCAAGAGATGGATGCTCAGCGGGCTGTCCACCCGGGGGCGCATTGTGGTGGACGAAGGGGCTGCCGAGGCCCTTCGCGCCAATCATCGCAGCCTGCTGCCCGCAGGAGTGAAAGAGGTGGAGGGCGACTTCCACAGAGGCGATATCATCCTTGTGGTAGACTCGGAGGGCCAGGGGATAGCGTGCGGGGTAGCCGGCTACAGCGCCGCGGACATGTCCGTAATCAGGGGCCTTCGCTCCAGCAGGATCGAGGAGGCCCTGGGCTACAGGTACAGTGAAGAGGTGCTCCACCGCAGCAATATGGTATTGTTGTAGTCGCGGCTTGGGGTCGCTTGAGGCACACAGAACGGACTGCAGGGAAGGTGAAATGACCACAGCAATTGATGAGTTAACCGCAAAGGGGCAGGCCGCCCGCGCCGCGTCCAGAGAGTTGGCCCGGCTTTCCGCCGGCGTCAAGGACAAAGCCCTGTTCAACATCGCCGACGCTCTCAAGACGGGAGAGGCCGACGTAATCTCGGCCAACGAGATGGACCTGCGAGCCGGAAGAGAGGCCGGCCTCACCGACGCGCTGCTGGACCGTCTGATACTCAACCCTGAGCGTCTCGAGGGAATGGCCTCCGATGTCCGGGCCGTGGCTGCCCTGCCTGACCCGGTGGGGGAGACCTTTGACATGCGCACGCTTCCCAACGGCCTGCAGGTGGGCCGCAGGCGAGTGCCCCTTGGGGTCATTGGCGCAATCTATGAGAGCCGCCCCAACATCACCGTGGACATATCCGCCCTCTGCTTCAAGTCCGGCAACGCCGTCATCCTGAGGGGCGGCAGCGAGGCCATTCACTCCAACACTGCCCTCGCCAGCCTTGTGCGGGACGCCATCGACCGGGCAGGCGCGCCCCGGGAGGCCGTGCAGTTCGTAGGGACGACTGACCGGGCGCTGGTGGAACGGATGCTTGGCATGAAGGACTACATTGACCTCATGATACCTCGCGGCGGCGCGGACTTCGTGCGGTATGTAGGCGAGAACGCCCGGATGCCTGTGATTACAGGCGGCATTGGCGTCAGCCACACCTACGTCGACAAGGACGCAGATCTGTCCAACGCCGTGTCCATTGCCTACAACGCCAAGGTGAGCAGGCCCACTGTGTGCAACGCCCTGGATACGCTCCTGATTCACTCCGAGGCCGCGCCAAGGTGCCTGCCGGCCATTGCCCGCGAGTGGGCCAAGGCTGGCGTAGAGATGCGCTGCGACCTCCGCGCCTTGAGCATCCTGGGCCCGACGGAGGCACTTGACCTGAAACCGGCCACAGAAGAGGACTGGGGCACCGAGTTCCTGTCGCTGACGGCGTCTGTGAGAGTTGTGGACTCTCTTGATGAGGCGTTGGAGCACATCGAAAAGTACGGCTCCGGCCACTCTGAGGCCATCGTCACGGAGGACTACTCCCGGGCCATGCGCTTCCTGGACGACGTAGATGCCGCGGCTGTGTTCGTCAACGCCAGCACCCGCTTCGCCGACGGCGGCCAGTTTGGGCTTGGCGCGGAGGTGGCTATCAGCACAAACAAGATGCACGCCAGGGGGCCTATGGGCCTTCGGGAGCTGACCTCCTACAAGTGGACTGTGCTTGGCAGCGGCCAGGTGAGGGAGTAACGGGGTCATGGTCTACGGCTTTGAAAGGGAGTGCCGGACTCCGTACTCAGAGGTGTACACGGTGCTGGAGGAGGACGCGCCCGTGGGGCGATTGGACATCCATCTGACTCCCGCCGTAATCCATGCCACCCTCTGTGTAGACGAGAGCCTCACCCAGGAGGCCATCCAGGAGCTCATTGAGACTATCGATGAGGAGATTGTGGACGTCGTGGGAGTCTCCCGGGACGAACTAATCATTCACGTGCACCAAGGCCGGGACATAGGCGTATTCAGCAACCACGAGTTTGGCGGCAACGGCGGCAGTGGAGGACTCTAGCCGGCGAAGATCTCAGGCGGAATCTCCAGGGTAAGCATGGGCCGGAAGTTGCCGCGCTTTAGGCAACTTCCGGCCCATCGGTTTTGCGGGCGCGGATGCCCACTGAGTGCCGAGGCTCCGGGCGTGGATGATGGAGAGTGGGCTAGACTGAGACGCCCCTCTCGGGCTTTCTCACCACGGGACAGGTTCCAGGACAGTCTCTGAAGAGCCGTATACCTTGAGGGCCTCTTCTTTCGCCCTCTTCTCTGCCAGGTATGAGGCGTACCGATAGGTTATCAGCGACCCGAACAAGAGAATGTTTGCCGACAGATAGATCCACATCATTAGAGCAACTATGCTTCCAATCGGTCCATAGACGCTGCTGTACACCGAGTAGCTGGACACGTACCAGACAAAGATTCCCTTCAGGATTTCGAATGATATTGTCGCGGCTATGGCCCCTGGCAGGGCCTCTCTGATGTTAACGTTAGTGTTCGGCAGGAACTTGTAGACGGATGTAAAGGAGATGAAGGACAACACGGGAGGAATCAGGGAGCCAACCCCGTCCCACAGAAAATCTCCGTTTACGTGGGTCTCCCGGGTCACGAACTCCAGGACCTCTTTCAGATTGCTCAGAACCGCTGTAGAGAAAATGGAAACGAGCAACAAGATGGTTGCCCCCGCCATCAGGGAGAGATCTATCAAACGTTCCTGGAAGAATGGACGCGGCTTGGTTATGCCCCACGTGGCGTTCACGCCCTTGCGGATTGCCCCGAAAACGGCCGTTCCGGCCCAGAAGAGCCCAACGAGACCCACCAGACCTGCAATGCCCCTGCTGTGAAGGGTGCTCGCCAAGACGTCGGCCACGGTTTCCTGAGAAATGGGGGCCTGTTCTGCGGCGCGTCGAGCCAGGTTGTCAATGGCGTCGTTTCCAAGGAAGAAGCTCAGGACGAAGATTATTGCGAGAGCCAGGGGGAATAGCGAGAAAAGCGCATAATAGGACACAGACGCGGCCAACTGTGGGCCGTTCTTGCCCAGGAAGTCGTTTACTGCCCTGGCGCAGCTCTCAAATAGTCTGAAGAAGATGAATAGCAACTTTGGCGACCACAACCCGCGGTGACGCAGTGAATGCTAGCCACTACAGCAAGTGTTGTCAATATCCTCCGGCCGGCATTTCCTACGTCTTTCGAAGCGAAGCTTGATCTTCATGTGCCAGGCGTATGATGTCCTCCAATCTCCTTGATTTGCGGTTTGGCCTGACCTTATAATCGACCTAGCCCAAAGGGCAAAATTCTCTCCAGGGTTGGAATTGACAAATCTAGCTGAACTGCCCGTCGGCCACGAATTTACCCCAGTGGAGCGGCGGCTTCAACCACAGGACGTGCATCGCTACGTCCAGGCCGTGCAGGAGTCAAACGACATGTTCCAGGAGGGAGAGTTGGTCCCTCCCGCGGCCCTCGGGGCCTACGCCCTTGGCATAATTCTCCAGGAGGTGGACCTGCCGGCGGGAACCGTCCACGCCGCCCAGGACATGTCCTTCTCCGGGGCTGTAGACAAACAGGAGACCATTGTCTTCAGGGCCAGGGTGGCCCAGAACTCGATCCGAGGCGGCTGGCGCTTCCTGGCAATTGACTTCACCGGCGCCGACTCCCGGGACAAGCAGGTCATCGAAGGGAGGAGCACGGTGCTCGTGCCGGAAGACAATGGTTGAAGCGGACCTCGTAAAGGCCGGGGACCCCCTGGTCTCGGTAGAGAGGACCGTGACTCAGGACAACATCGGTCAGTATGCCGAGGCCAGCGGCGACTTCAATCCCCTTCATCTGGACCCCGAATTTGCGGCAACCACCCACTACGGGCGTATGGTGGCCCACGGCATGCTTGTCCTGGCCTACATATCGGACATGATGGGCCGGAGCTTCGGCAGGCGCTGGCCGGAGAGCGGACGCCTCAAGGTGAGGTTTCGCGCCCCGGTATATCCGGGTGACCATGTGACCGCTTCCGGAGAGGTACGCAAAGTCTCAAGGGAAGACGGCCTCGTGCGCGTCGACTGCGCTGTCAGGTGCATCCGGCTGGACGGGGAAGAGGTGATAAATGGGGAGGCATCGGTTACAATGCCCTCAGCAAATCCCAAAGAACACAAGGAAGACAGCCCTTGACCAGTAACAATCAAGAGACCAGGTATTGCATAGCGGTGGACGCAATGGGCGGCGACTACGCCCCCGCGGAGATTGTGAGCGGCGCGCTGGAGGCGGCGGCCTCTGGAAAGGCGGACGTTCTCCTGGTGGGAGAGCCGGAAGCGCTTCAGGGCCTGCTGCCCGATCCTGCGCCGCCAAGCCTCAGGGTTGTGCCGTCCCAGGGAGTGGTAACTGAGGCTGAGCACCCCATAGAGGCGTTTCGCAGCAAGCCCAACGCCTCTATAGTCGTAGCCGCCGGCCTGGTGAAGGAGTCCAAAGCCCACGCATTCGTGTCGATGGGTTCCACGGGGGCCACAATGGCGGCTGGCGCCGTGGCCCTTGGGATGCTGGAGGGGGTGGAGAGGCCGGCCCTTGGAGGGCCGTTTCTGGGCCTTGCTCCTAACACCACTGTGCTGGATTTGGGGACAAGCATCGACTGCCGTCCGTCCCAGCTGCTCAACTACGCCGTGCTGGGGTCCGCAGTTGCCAAGGTGCTCCAGGGAATCGAGCAACCCCGTGTGGCGCTGTTGAGCGTGGGAACAGAGGAGGGGAAGGGCAACCGGCAGGTGAGGGAGGCGTACCAGCTGTTCCAGTCCAGCGGCCTCAACTTCATAGGCAACGTCGAGGGTGTTGACGTGCCATTGGGCCGGGCGGACGTGGTGGTCTGCGATGGCTTTGTGGGGAACATCCTTATGAAGTTTACCGAGGGGCTTGGGATGGCCGTGGTGGACTATCTGAAGTCCAAGATTCCGCCGGAGGCCGCTGGGATGGCCGGAGCGATTCTGGGCGAGCTGAGCAGACTCACCAATGCCGTCGAGCACGTTGGCGGAGGGCCTCTTCTTGGGCTCAACGGAGTGGCCATTGTGGGCCACGGCAGGTCGAAGGCCGCGTCTGTGGCATCTGCAATCGAGATGGCCAGGAATGCCCTTGAGCTGGGCTTTGTGGAAACGATGAGGCGCGACCTTGCAGAGGTGCAGTCGCGTATGCAGACCAATCATGAGAGATAGCTTGAGCAGCAACGGCAGAGTGGCCCTCATAACCGGCGGATCCCGGGGCATAGGCCGGGCTATAGCTCTCAGGCTGGCCGGCGACGGCAACAAGATAGCCGTCAACTACAAATCCAATGAGGAGGCCGCCGACTGGGTGGTGAACGCCGTGGAAGCTATGGGCGGAGAGGCCATGACCGTAGGCGCCGACGTGACCCGGGGGCCGGAGGTCGAGGCAATGGTCAAGAAAGTTGAGGACGCCTGGGGTGGTGTCGACATACTTGTCAACAACGCCGGCATCATCCACGACAGCCTCCTCCTGCGCATGGCGGAGGAGGTTTGGGACGAGGTCATCAACACCAACCTCAAGGGCACCTACTACTGCACCAAGGCGGCTCTGCGAAACATGGTCCGGAAGCGATGGGGCAGGATAATCAACGTAGTCTCCGTAGTGGGAATCGAGGGCAATCCGGGACAGTCCAACTATGCCGCGTCCAAGGCGGGAATGATCGCCTTTTCGAGGAGCGTTGCCAAGGAGGTGGCGTCCCGGAGCATCACGGTCAACGCCGTAGCCCCGGGCTATATCGCCACTGAAATTGTGGAAGACCTGAACCCGGAGTTCAAAAACCTTATTCTTTCCAGGATTCCGCAGAACCGGTTTGGGACGGCAGAAGACGTGGCCAGCCTGGTCAGGTTCCTTGCCAGCGAAGAGGCAGGCTACATTACGGGCGAGGTGATACGGGTCGACGGCGGCATAGAGCTGTAGGGCCTTCTCGGATGACGCCTTTCAACCGTCATTCCCGGGCAAGGAGACCCTTGAACTACTGCCGATGGTGTCCTAAATGAAGTACGACTATCGTCATTCCCGCGAAAGGAGACCTTTGAATAACCTCAGTTGGAGCGATTTCTCTTCGTCACCCCTGCGAAAGCAGGGGTCTAGAACGTCCTAATAGGCGACTTCAGATTCCCGCTTTCGCGGGAATGACGATAAACGTAGCTCCCTGAAGATGCCGCCGTAG
>DAOUKT010000037.1:0-186482 GCA_034421015.1 Dehalococcoidia bacterium | reverse complement strand
GGTTTACTCAGCTGGTGCGGGCCTACAACAATACCCCTCGCAAGTGTCTGGGCTACAGGACTCCCGCTGAGATATTCTCAAATCAGGTGTTGCACTTGAAATGTGAATCCACCCCCCTGCCTTCGCAGGGGTGGTTAGGCGTTGAGTGATAGCGGCTACGCTAAAATGGTTCGCCAAGCTCACCATGAGCGGGAAGACTAGCTTGCTGGCTATAACTGAAAGACCCCAGGGATATACGCGTGGCGCTAACCCGCCAGCTCTTCCACGTCGTAGCGGTAGCTCTCAATAACGGGGTTGGCCAGCAGCTTGTCGCACATCTCCTCCACCTGCGCCTCCACCTGCGCCCGGTCCCGGCTGTCCAGCCTGATCTCCAGGTACTTGCCCGCGCGCACGTCCGTCGCCAGGTCGAAGCCCAAGGTCTTCAGGCCGCCGAGGATGGTCTTGCCCTGGGGGTCGTTGACGGTGGGCTTGAGGGTTACGTAGACTCTGGCGAGAAACATAGCTGACCCTATCGGAAGTCGTCAGGCCCCTGGCCGATGTGCGTCAGAATGAAGTCGTTGACTCTGGCCTCCGAGAACTCGTCCTCCTCAAAGTTGTCCTGCCAGCCCCAGGCCGTCAGCGCGACGGTGGAGGCCATGTTCTCGTAAGGGGCCAGAATGACCGCCTCCGGGTACTTGTCCACAACCCGCTCCAGGTTACGCACCAGGTTGGGGCATTCCACGACGCAGTTGTACTGCACCAGGACGGCGCCGCGCACCAGGTATGACACCTGCACCTCATCCTCTATGGGCTCTTCGCGGACGCCCCAGGCAATGTCCTCGGCGTCGACGGGGTAGTACCAGCCCGAGGTGGGTGGGAAGGAGTTGTAGGGCGCGTGGGGCTCGCCGGGCTCAATCTCGAACTTGCCCTGTATCTGCACCTGGCCGCCCTCTTCCTGGGACGAGACGTTGCCGCCGCCCAGGGAGCTGAGGTCGAGGTTGGGAGGGATGATCAGCGATACGACGATGATGAAGAACACCACGCCGACGAAGCCGCCGACGGCGTACTTCAGGACGCGGCGACGCCCCCGCCTTCTGGAACGACGCTCCTCCCGCTGCAGGGACCTCTCGTGGGCCCTCCGCCTGCGCTCCCGCTGCCTGGCTGCCATCAGCCCCCTGGCTCCACGGACGCCTCCCATCCGAGACCCGTTATCCGCTCGTAGGCCTCGATGTATCGGGTCCGGGTCCTGTCCACAACGTCGGAGGGAAGCTCCGGCGCGGGAGGCTCGCGGTCCCACCCGCTGGCGGACAGCCAGTCGCGTACGTACTGCTTGTCAAAGTTGGGCTGGGACTTGCCAGGCTCGTAGAGGGCGGCGTCCCAGAATCGGCTGGAATCAGGGGTCAGAAGCTCGTCTATCAGGATAAGCTCGTCGCCCAGCATCCCGAACTCCAACTTGGTGTCGGCAATGATGATGCCCTTGGCCCTGGCGTCGTCCCTGGCGAACTCGTACACCCGGCGGGTGACCTGCTCCAGCCTGGCCGCCATCTCGCTGCCCACCATGTCCCGAACCTCGTCAATTGTCATGGGCATATCGTGGCCCGTCTCGGCCTTGGTGGTGGGGGTGAACAGGGTCTCAGGGAAGGGGTCGCCCTCTCTCATGCCCGCCGGCATGGCCGCGCCGCCCACGGTGCCCGACGCCTGGTACTCCGCCCACGCGGAGCCCGTGATGAACCCGCGCGCCACGCACTCAATGTCAATGCGGTCGGCCCGCTTCACCACCATGGCCCGGGCGGCCACCTCGGGGGGAAGGGCGTCGGGGCCGGTGTTCGCGCCTGGCTCGTAGGCCATAGCGACCAGGTGGTTTGGCACAATGTGGCTGGTCTTCTCGAACCAGTATGCCGAAAGCCGGGACAGCACCATGCCCTTCTGCGGGATGGTGGTGGGCAGGACAACGTCGAAGGCCGAGATCCGGTCCGTGGCCACCATCAGCAGGAGGCCCTCGCCCAGGTCGTAGGTGTCCCGCACCTTGCCCCGGTAAAGTCGGTTGGGAAGATTGGTGTCTCTGACAGTCTCTAGTGTCATGCTCTCCCTCCCTCCATTACCCTTCGATGCCAAGCCGCATGAAGGAGTTTTCAACAAACCTCATGTAGTAGTTGTAGTCGAAGATCGACTCCAGCGCCTCACCGGGCAGGTGGTCCGTTACGTCCGGCTCCCCTCGCAAAAGATCGCGAAAGTCGAGGGACTCCTCCCAGGATCTCATGGCGCAACGCTGGGTGATCTCGTAGGACTTTTCGCGGCTGAGGCCGCTCTCCACAAGGGCCAGCATCACCCTCTGCGAGAAAACGAGGCCCCTGGTCATTTCGATGTTCTGTTTCATCCTGTCCGGGTACACTCGCAGGCCGTTGATGACGCCTGTGAATATGTCCAGGATGTAGTCCAGGGCCATGCAGGAGTCCGGGAGAATCAGGCGCTCCGCCGACGAGTGGCTGATGTCCCGCTCGTGCCACAGGGCCACGTTCTCCAGTGAGGTGACGGCGTGGCCCCGGATGAGCCTGGCCAGGCCGCATACCCTCTCAGACAGCTCCGGGTTTCGCTTGTGGGGCATCGCGGATGAGCCGGTCTGGCCCTCCCCGAAAGGCTCCTCGGCCTCTCGCACCTCCGTCTTCTGCAGGCCCCTTATCTCAGTCGCGAACTTCTCAAGGGACGCGGCGATAAGGGCGAGGGTGGTCACGAACTGCGCGTGGCGGTCACGCTGGACTATCTGGTTGGAAACGGTCTCGACGCCGAGGCCCAGCCGGGAGCAGACCCGCTCCTCAATCTGGGGCGGGACTGTGGCGTAGGTCCCGACCGCGCCGGAAATCTTGCCCACGCCTGCGTTCTTCCTGGCCTCCTCCAGACGTATTCTGTGGCGGCGCATCTCGTCCCACCAGATGCCCAGCTTCAGGCCGAAGGTGGTCGGCTCGGCGTGGACGCCGTGGGTGCGGCCCATAGTGGGCGTGTACTTGTGCTCCACGGCCCTTCGCTGGATGGCCTCCATCAGGCAGTCGACGTCCTCAAGCAGGATGTCGGAGGCCTCCATGAGCTGCAGGCCCTGGGCCGTGTCCTGCACGTCGTGAGAGGTCAGGCCCATGTGTATCCAACGGCCCTCCTCGCCAAGCCCGGCCGTCACCGACTGCAGGAAGGCGGTCATGTCGTGGCGGGTGCGCTGGAAGACCTCCTGGAGCCGCTCCGGGTCGTACTGAGCCTTCCGCAGCTTGGTCATGTCCTCGGAGGGGATGACTCCCTCCTCTGTCCACGCCTCGCACACGGCAAGCTCCACCTGGAGCCACTTGCTGTTCTTGTTCTCATCCGACCATACCATCTTCATGGCGGGCCGGGCGTACCTGTCTATCACCCTTCACCTCTGCCGGTTCTTGGTTCCACGATATGAAATCATACCCCGTCTTCCCGCTGGTAACAAGGCTATTTTACATCTGAAAGCAGACAAAATCTGGCACGTGATGGAGCAGCGTTGGGAAGCTATACGATGGGCTATTGGGCAGACTCGTCACCGGGCTTGACTGTAAGAGCAGGTCAAGGCTAGGCAAATGGCATTCGATGATATATGTTACCATTATGGCTTCCCAATGTTTCCGTATCCTGGCTGGATAGATGCAAGCTAACCTCAAGCGTCGGGCGAGAAAGCAGTGAACGCTGCTGTAATCGAAACTCCAGGCCGAGGAGGTGACCCAGAATGAGTTTGAGACCGGAGTTGGCTATTTTTCTGGCGCCTCTAGCGATCATAATCATCATTGTCGTTGGGATCCTGGTCCTGCTGAACGTCCGGTCTGGTCAAGCTTCTGAACCCACCTTGGGCTTGACAGCGGTGGCCGAGCTAAAATCGCCGGATGGCGCTTCGATGGGAACCGTTACATTCCGGCAAGCGGCCGCCGGCGTCCTCGTGATGGCCGATGTCGAGGGACTGGTCCCAGGCGGCCATGCCTTCATCATCCACGAAGTTGGCGCTTGTACGCCTGATTTTAGCGCCGCCGGTGACCACTTCAACCCCGCTGACACGGAACACGGCTTTGTCCATCAAGCCTGGAGGGGCAGTGAGTCAGTTGGAGGACACGGCGGCGATCTACCCAATATCTACGCCGCCTCAGACGGTTCTGCACGCGCCGATTTCTTTGCCACTGGCATCACACTGGACGTCGGCGTGCGCCATTCGATATTTGACGCCGACGGCTCTGCAATTATCGTTCACGAAAAGCCCGATTCCTATGGAGAAATGGAGTCAGACACCGGCGACCGCGTAGCCTGCGGTGTTATAACGCGGACATAGGTATAGTTACATCTGCAAACAGGGCAGGGAACTGTTTGTGTCACCACATAGACGAGCGGCGTCGTCACAGCCATTTGTGGAAGGTCTCTTACCGTGAACCCCGCAACTCCTGCAGAAAGTCCTCCAGGACGGCGAGGCTCTTGTCCAGCCCCGTGACCCGCCAGACGCCGTCCGCGCTCCGCCACATGGTGAAGGCCAGCTGCTCCTCCAATGCAGGCTCATCCCCGCGGTCAATTGCCAGGCTCACCTCGACCGTTGCCACGTTGGCCGCGTCCGCGTCGTCGGTGAGGTTGGCTATGCCGTCCCGGATGTCGTAGAGGGCGAGGGCGGTCCGCTCCCAGCGCAGGTCATCGCCGGCGGCGCTCAGGGCGTCGGTGAGCGCCTGGGCAAGCTCGCGCCTCGTCTCCAGCCGTATGGTCTGCTGGCCCGGGTCCAGATCGACGGGCGCCGGGCCAAGCCGGGACAGCTCCCACGACTGCAGGGCGGCGCGGACGTCGCCACGCCCGGTCTCGGATAGGTAGGAGTCCACGACCTCCTCAGGCGCCGCCGGGCCTGCGCAGGCTGCCAGCAGCACGGCCAGCGACAGCGACAGAAGGAGCAGCAGAGGGACGGGGCTAGCCGGCGGCCAGTCGTTCCCGGTACGCCTCATAGTTCTTTCTTATGTCATCGTGCTTGAGGCCGAGGATGGACGCGGCCAGGTAGGCGGCGTTGCGCGCCCCCCACCCACCGACGGACACGCAGGCCACGGGCACTCCGGGGGGCATCTGGGCTATGGAGTGGAGGGAGTCCACGCCTCCAAGCGCGCTGGAGGTCAGGGGAATTCCTATGACGGGGAGGGTGGTCCAGGAGGCCATCACCCCGGGCAGCGCGGCCGAGCCGCCCGCCGCGGCGATTATAACCTCTACGCCGCGCTCCTTTGCGCCCTTTGCGTACTCCCTGGCCCTCTCCGGGGAGCGGTGCGCGGATATGGCCGACACCTCGTGGGAGATTCCCATCTCATCCAGTACGTTGACGGTGTCCTGGATCACAGACTCATCCGACCGGCTGCCTATGACTACGCCTACCAACGGCATTACTCAACTCCTGTTCCGGCGGCAATATCCCTTCTGTAGAAG
This sequence comes from Dehalococcoidia bacterium, assembly GCA_034421015.1. GTDB lineage: Bacteria > Chloroflexota > Dehalococcoidia > Lucifugimonadales > UBA2985 > DAOUJW01. The sequence goes on along the minus strand of DAOUKT010000037.1, from coordinate 181,064 downwards.
CCGCCTGCAAAGCTTATGTTTTCGACACTATTGTAGGCCCGCTCTCGGGCCTCCGCCAAGCTCGACCCCTTGCCCACGACGGTCAGCACGCGGCCGCCGGAGGTCACGGCCCCGGCGCCGTCATCGGCCAGCCGCGTGGCGGCGTGGAAGACCTGCGCCGTCTCTCCGGCCTGGGAAAGGCCGGAAATGGGAAACCCGGTCTCGTAGCCGGCTGGATAACCCCCGGACGCCACCGCCACGCCTACGCAGGCGTCGCTTGACCACTCTATTGTGGTTTCGCTTAGCCTGCCATCAACCACGGCGACGAGTATCTTAGCCAGGTCCGACGACAGCCGGGGCAGCAGCGCCTGCGCCTCCGGGTCTCCCAGCCTGCAGTTGAATTCAATGATCTTGGGGCCGTCGTCGGTGAGGATCAGGCCGCCGTACAGAACTCCCCTGTAGGGACACCCCTCCATCGCCAGGGCGCGGGCCACCGGCTCCATGATGGTGTCCATTACCTTGCGTTCAAGATCGGCGTTCCAGAACTCAGGGGGGCTGTAGGCCCCCATGCCGCCGGTGTTGGGGCCGCGGTCGCCGTCGTGGGCGCGCTTGTAGTCGCAGGCGGCCACCAGCGGCGACACCGTATCGCCGTCCACGAACGCGAACACGCTGACCTCTCGACCACGTAGGCACTCCTCCACAAGGACGCGGTCGCCGGACGGGCCGAAGACGCGGTCGACCATGCACTCCCGCAGGGCGTTGAGGGCCGCCTGCCTGGTGTCCGCCACGGTAACACCCTTTCCCGCGGCCAGGCCGTCCGCCTTGACCACCAGGGGAGGGGAGCGCCTCCTGACGTAGCGCTCGGCATCTTCGTAGGAGTCGAACACCTCCGCGCTGCCGGTCGGCACGCCGTACTTGAGCATCAGCTCCTTGGCGAAGACCTTGCTGCTCTCGATGCGGGCCGCCGCCTGCGTGGGGCCGAATATGGCCAGCCCGGCGGCCTGGAAGTGGTCGACTATGCCCATTGCCAGGGGCGCCTCCGGACCCACGACCGTCAGGTCGACGCCGTTCTGTCTGGCTGCCCGGGCCAGTCCCTCCAGATCGGAGTCGGCAATTGGGAGGTTGGTCGCGATGGCCGCGGTCCCGGCATTCCCCGGCGCGACGTAGAGCTCTTTCACAAGGGGGCTTTGGCGCAGCTTCCATGCGATGGCGTGCTCCCTCGCTCCGCCACCCACGACAAGGGCATTCATCCTGATCGCCCGGACGACTTTCTGCCCTTTGGCGGGGTCATCTTGACGTACTCGAATGCCGTCTCCAGCCAGGGCAGGAGCGCTTCAACTCCGCCGGCCTCTTCCACCGAAAACTCAACCCACTCGCCGAACGGCCTGCCGGGATGGGGAGTGAATGGCCTGGCGCGCCCGCTGTCCAGGGCCTGCTTGCGGCCGGGGTCCGGGAGCTTGGCGGCGACTGCGCCCTTGTGGTAGACGGCAAAGAGCCGGTCCCCCACGAAGTACGCGTGGCCTCCGAACATCCTGCGCGCCGACACCTCGCTCCAGGGGAGGAGCAGGGCGTCCAGGTCACTCTGTACTGAGGCGTCGTTGGTCATTTTTGCGCTTGTATTATGGGCCTATTGTTCTGGCTCCTTGCCAGGAGCCGATTATATCACAGAGGCGGAATTCAGAAGGATTACCGCCCTTCGCATAGGGTCGGTTTGAGGGGTCAGCCCTCGACCACCGCATAATGCAATAACCTCTCTAAGACGCCATTTACAAGCATCCATTGCTGCACTACACTCTGAATGCCGTCTGATTCTGACTAATGATGCCGTTTCGAACGAGAGTTACATGCTGAGAAATGCTCCCAATAATCGAACGCTCTCATGCACGGATGAGGAAATTGTCCAGATGTCTCGTGACATTATGCGAGTGGAATCGGCTGTTACGCTAGAAGACCTTAATGGGCAGATAGTTCAGGGCGATATTTTTGATATAGCCAAATATCTTCCATCAGGATTCATTGACCTTCTCATTTTGGACCCTCCGTACAATCTAACCAAAGACTTCAACGGCAATTTGTTCAGGAAAAAAGAACACGACGAGTATAGTTCTTGGTTTGAGAAGCTTGTTGACCTTATGGTGCCGTTGCTAAATCCAGAGGCAACCGTATACGTCTGCTCTGACTGGAAAACATCTACCCTTGTTTTGCCCGTTTTGGAATCGCGGTTCCATGTTCAGAACAGAATTACTTGGGAACGCGAGAAAGGCCGCGGCGCACGAATGAACTGGAAAAACAACACCGAAGACATTTGGTTCTGCACAATGTCGGATCGGTATTTCTTTGACGCGGAGGCAGTGAAGCTAAAACGCCGAGTCCTTGCACCTTACCGGGTTAACGGTGAACCGAAAGACTGGAAGGAAGAGGAGAAGGAAAAGTATCGTCTGACTCACGCATCGAACATCTGGACAGATATAACAGTTCCCTTTTGGTCGATGCGAGAAAATACCTCTCACCCCACTCAGAAACCAGAGAAACTTCTTGCGAAGCTCGTTCTTGCGAGCTCAAGAGAGGGAGATTTTGTGTTCGACCCATTTCTCGGCAGTGGTACCACAGCAGTCGTAGCCGAGAAGCTGTTAAGGCACTGGTGTGGGGTGGATATAAACGCCGAGTACCTGTGTTTGGCGCTTAAACGCGTCGGAGTTGCAAGGAGGGATAAGTCAATTCAAGGGTATTCGGGCGGTGTATTTTGGGAGAGAAACTCGCTCCCAGGTCACCAGCCTAAGGCGGGACTTGGCGGACGCCAAGCGGTTCTGTTCCCATGAGATCAAGCTTCTACTACGACGGCCACTACCGACAAGTAGCCTCGAGCATAAAGGAGTATATCAACTCCTCAAGCAATATCATCTCGCCAATGTCGGCCCAGAGCACTAGAGCCGCTGGCGATGCTCTTGAATCCTTGGTATCCGAGGGGTTTGATGTATTTCTAGGGGATTGGTGCAAGGAGTATTCAAGCGATTTTGCACGTCGTGCAATGGCTGACTTGGCATTTACGGATAAGGAGGGGTTTTATTCCGTGGTCGATGTCAAGACTCACCGGGAAGATACGAGATTCAATATGCCTAACCTCACTTCGGTGGAGCGCCTGACAAGATTTTATGAATCGGATGCAAACGTCTTCTCGCTTATTCTCATAAAGTATTCCATTGAAGGTACAACAATCACCGCATCTGAAGTAATGTTCTCACCTATTGAATTCTTGGACTGGGAGTGTCTAACAGTAGGAGCGTTGGGTTGGGGCCAGATCCAAATAGCGAACTCCAACTACATTCACGTGATGGATGGATACTCAAGGAAGCTGTGGATGCTGAAGCTATGTGAGGTGATGAACGAGTTCTACCCAAAGGAGATCGAGAAAATCCATGACAGGATCGAGCGATTCAATTCTGTGAAGGATTACTGGGAATCAAAGGAAGATATCTGGGGTTGATGTCACTTGTCACGGGCTCCAGGGCATAGTTGTTGGTATCACCGCCCGCCGAACAGGTCGCTGGCGTCACGCTCCATCTCCCGCCGCATATCTGACGCCTCTCTGAAGCCCAGCTCCCTGTAGGACTCGTTGGTGCCGTAGTCTCGCACCTTGACCACAATGGGCATTGGCACCGAGTGCCCGAATATAAGCGACTGCTGCTTGCTCTCCAGCTTGCTCAGCACAGACCGCAGCTCCCTGGCCCCGGACACGCCCGCCGTCACCGCGTCCACGTCCCGCTCGTTGTCCAGGAGGCAGGTCAGCTTAGTGCCAAGCTGGCTCATGACCTCATCCTCAATCCCGCTGGGCCGCTGGTCGACCACCAGCAGCGTCACGTTGTACTTGCGCATCTCCCTTGCGATGTTCCCGAAGGTTGTTTGGGACGCGACCCCGGGGCTGAGGAACCTGTGCGCCTCCTCAATGGTGATCACCAGCGGGCGCGGCTCCTGGGACGAGTCGCCCATTGCCTCCTCCTTGCGCCTCACGTATCGCTCGTGGATGCGGCGCGTGAGCAGGTTGGCGACCAGCATGTAGGCCGAAAGCTCGTGCCTGTACCGCCCGAACTCCACCACAACGTGGATGCCCCTGTCCAGGTTGCGAAGTATCTCCTCCACCGACTCCTCGGACTCCCTCTCGGTGATGAAGTGGAAGCGGCGCAGCCTGCTGAGCCGGTTGTGAAGGGTGGACAGGGCCCTCTCGTTGACATTGATATTGCTGGCCAGGTCTCGCAGGTCCGGTCCGCCCAGTTCAAGGAAGCTTCGCAGCCATCGCTCCTGCCCGAAGTGGTTCGCCAGCACGTGGGCAGCGTCCGCGGCCACCTCCGACAGGTTGAAGGTCTCCCGGAGCAGGTCTATGTCCTCAGGCGTGATCTGGTTGAAGCCCACCCGTATCAGGTAGTCGGGCGAGACGCCCCGCCTGCGGCCCTGCTCCTCGTCCAGTGAGAAGACGCTGACCTGGGACGGAAAGAGCTGCTTGATGCCCTTGACCGTGCCCGCGCCCTCGGACGTGCCCATCCAGCCGTACTCGCTCTCCATGTCAAAGACCAGGTTGACGGCCGCGCTCTTCTGGAGAATGCCCGCCAGCAGCAGCCGGGTGAGGAAGCTCTTGCCCGTGCCGCTCTTGCCGAACACGCCATTGGAGCGCTTGACGAACTCCTCCAGGTCCAGGCACACCCGGGTCTCCATGTCCAGGGGGTTGCCAACCCAGAAGTGTCGATGGTCCTCCGCTCCGAAGACCATCTGGATGTCCTCCTCAGATGCCAGGTGCACTGGGGCGAAGTGCGGAGGCACGGTCTTGGCGGGCGACGGGCCGTCGGCGGCCGTCGTACCTTCCAGCGCGAGCATGGGCAGGACGCGAAGGGTCGCATACGTGGCCGTGTCGGCGACCACCTGCGCCACAACCGGGTTTGACAGGTCGGGCGGGTTTCCACGTAGCGACTCGTCCGAGGACTCCAGCGCGATGTCGGTGATAACCCCGAAGAACCGCCGGCTGCTCCCCTGGATCACCACGTGCTGGCCCAGGGCCATCTCCTCGACCCTGGACTGCGTGGCCAGCCGCACGTCGATTCCCCGGCTCAGGGAGCCTCCCACGACCATGCCCAGGTATCGACCGGAGCTGTGGGTCTCCATCAGCGGGACGCCCTTATGAGAATGGCCTCGACCCTGCGGAACTCGCCCGGCAGAACGCCCATCAGCTGCTTGCCGGCCTCCACCAGGAAGGCGGTGGAGTCGGTCCGGGCCTCGACGGCGAGGCTCAGGCAGGCGGCAACCACCTCCTCCAGGGCCGGGATACCCGACGCCGCCAGTGGCCGTAGGAAGTCGGGGCTGGACGTGAACCGCAGCACCTCGTCGGAGCCGCAGGCGTAGACGAAGGCGTAGATGGGGGGAGGCAGCGGCGGCAGGCCGTAGCGGAGGTCTCCATCCAGCCTGTGCCCGACGATTACTGCCTGGAAGTCGGTGCGGAGAAGCTGGGTTAGCTGGGGGTTGCTCCTGTAGACGTCCTCTTCCGAGGCTTCATCCGCGCCCCTTGCCACCGGCCTGCGGGAGCTGTCTATGCCCTCGGTCGCCACGTTGTGCACGACGGCGTAGGCAGGGCAGGGGCCTCCTGTACGCACCAACGCGCCCAGTGGAGGAGCTTCGTAGAGTCGATAGCACTGCGCCCAGAAGCCCGTTGTGGACGTCTCGACCACCTCGCCCAAGCGCTGATCCTCGTTCACAGCCACTTCGTCCTCTTGGAGCGGTTCTTCTCCGACGTGTATACGGGCAGGCGCCGCCTCTGAAGGGCGTCCTCCACGATCAGGCGGAACTCCTCCCGGTCTCCCACGGTCACGACGGCCTGCTCGTGGGCCTCTGAGACGGCGACGGGGTAGCCGTGCCCCTTGCGGCATTGGTCCATCAGCAACGCGTGAGTAAGATCGACCAGGGCCTCGTCTTGCGCCACCCATCGGGGTATCTCAACCCGTGCAAGCTCAGACCCTGCGTTGAGATAGTAGAACTGGACGCTGTGGTCTCCGTAGTATCCCTCCACGATGGAGGACGTGCTGGCGAACAGGTCGGAGCGATCTCCCTCATCCAGCAGGGACTCGAACAACTCCCGGTCCAGGACGCCGGAGACGCCGTCGCACGGCCGCTGGCCGGGGCGCAGCATACGGCAGTGCATGTCGCAGTTGGCGGCCTCGTAGTGGCACAGGCCGGAGTCCAGTCGCAGGGCGTTGACCACCTCCGTGCTGCGGGGCAAGCTGATGTAGGAGGCCAGGGCCAGGGGCCTTGTGCGGGCCAGATCCCTGATCTCCTCCATAGCGGGCAGGAACTGGTCCTCCAGCAGCGCGCTCCGAACAAAGTCCGGGTGTGCCTGACCGGCAAGCCCCCACAAAATAAGTGAGCCGTCAATAAGAGCGATCGTTGGGACGTCCGGGTCGGACTCCTCTGCCAGGGCGGCCAGGGCGCGCAGCTCTTCGACGGCGCGCATCGCGCCCAGCAGCGTTCCCTCCAGGGGCCTGTACCGGTTGCCACCCGGCTCAAAGACGTGCAGGCTGTCGTCGCCTGCGTAAAGCTGCGGCTGGCTGTCCAGCCACGCCCCGGGGCTGTTGCCGTACCGGATGCGCACCCTGCCGATGTTTATGAGGAAGCACTGCACCGGCAGGTGCCTGTCCACGTCGATGTGTGAGCCGTCGACGGCCAGGGCGGCGTAGCTTGCCGGAAGTGCAGGGCAGGGGTGGCGTGCTGAAATCGAGTCCGCGAGCGCGGGGATGAGGAACGTGGCCCTGCTCAGCTGGCGTTTCTCCTCCAGCTGCCCGGGACTGGCCGTTGTGAGAACGTTCAGGGCGCGCTGCAGGCGGGTGTCTCTGTCGGCGGCCTCAACGCTGAGAGTGGAAGCGGCCGCTTCAATCTGGCCGGCGACTCTATGCAGGTCCAGAGACATTGGCTATCCTCGGAATCGCTTTGACATTGTACAGTCAGCAAATTGGTCGACAAAGGCAACGCCACAGCTAGCCCGCTCATGGTGAGCCTGTCGAACCATTTGAGCGGGCGAAAGATTGGTGCATTGAAACCCGCTCATTTCCTTCGACAAGCTCAGGATGAGCGGGCTCGCGGTGTCCCGTCTTGAGCTACATCTTGTCATGACGCAGCCTACCTCAGCACCCGGTCGTCGCCGACCCGGCGGGTGATGCGCTGCTGGTCCAGGTGCTCCAGCAGGGACAGGGCGTACTTGCGACTGGTCTGGAACCGGTCACGCACCTGGCCCACGTTGATCTTACCCTCCTCCTTGATGGTGGACACAACGGCCTCCACCATCTCCTCGTAGGCCCCGGCGTCGTACACCACGGAGTCGTTCAGCTTGACCACCCGGCCCTCGTCCACCAGGAGATTCAGGAGGTCGTCAGAGAGTGTCGCGTCCGTTGGGGGGGAGTAGGGGTTGGAGCGCAGGGATGCCAGGTACGACTCGATTCCGGCCTTCTGCGCCTCGCTGAGGGCTATGCTGTGATGCGGCAGCCGCACGAGGTTGCTCTCCTCCGACACCACGTCGTCCTCCACGAGCCGTGGGAGCGCGAGGGCGAACTGCTGCGCCGTCAGGTTCAGTCGGCTCCGAAGCTCCTCTTTCTGGACTCCGACGCGCAGGGGTCTCTCCCGATGGTAGGTGTCCAGCACGCCTCGCGCCCTGCGCGACAGGGCGGCCCAGCCATCAGATGAGTAGATGAGGGCCCTCGCAGAAGACTCCAAGCCGCCAAGGGTCAGCGCCCGCGCCTCCGAGACCAGCCTGTCGATGAGAGCGCGAACGTCCACTTCGGCCATTCCGGCCCGGTTTGCCAGCGTCTGCAGGTCGCACGGCTCAGCCGACTGCAACGTCTGCAGCAGCACATCCTCTTCAGACCCGCGCTCCATGACCTCCAAACGCTCCAGAGTCGGAGCGTGGCGGCGACGGTGGCGCTTGGCGTGGGGCTCCACCACCGTGCCGCCGCCCATCGTAGCGTCCGACGAGCGTATGACGAAGTAGTCACCCTTGACCAGAGGCATTGGGCTGTCCAGCCGCACCTGCGCCCAGGTCTCCTCGCCCGGCTGCACCTCCTCGACCTCAAGGAGTCGCACCCTGGCGCCGGCCTCCCGGGAGCCGGAGTGGAAGGTCACGGGCCGGTTGTGCTTGAGAGCCCTTGGGGCGTCCGGCAACAGCTGGAGGCGGACGTCCAAGGCAATGGTGGGCCTGAGCCAGCGAGGTATGGTGAGCACCTCGCCGCGGTCGATTTCGTCGTGGGAGATCCCGGACAGGTTGACCGCCAGCCGTCTGCCGGGGGCTGCCGTCTCTACCTTCTGTCGGTGGCTCTGGAGTCCCCGGATGCGGGACACCCTGCCGGAGGGCAGTATCTCCACTTCCTGGCCAACGGACAGGGAGCCGTCGATCAGTGTGCCGGTGACCACCGTCCCGAATCCGGGCATCGTGAAAGTGCGGTCGACTGACAGGCGGGGCCTCCCGGAGTCCTTGCGGGTCTCGGTGGCCTCCAGCATTTCGTCCAGGGCGCTGAGCAGGTCCGGCAGGCCGTCCCCGGTCACGGCGGAGACCGGGACCATCGGCGCGCCCTCCAGTGTGGTTCCCTTGAGAACGTCCTCGACCTCCGCCATAACAAGCTCCACCATCTCTTCGTCAACCAGGTCCTTCTTGGTGATGACGGCGAGCCCGCGCCTCACCCGCAGCAAGTCAAGGATGGCCAGGTGCTCACGGGTCTGGGGCATGACCGACTCGTTGGCGGCGACCACCAGCATTGCCAGGTCAATTGCGCCCACGCCGGCCAGCATGTTCTTGATGAACCGCTCGTGGCCGGGCACGTCCACAATGCTGACCTCCCGGCCGCTGGGCAGGGTGAGCCAGGCAAAGCCCAGCTCTATTGTGAGGCCGCGTTCCTTCTCCTCGCGCAGGCGGTCGGGGTCTATCCCGGTGAGGGCCTGTACCAGGGTTGACTTGCCGTGGTCTACGTGTCCTGCCGTGCCTGCAACGTACATATAGAGGGTCTCAGTGGCCTTGGACTCAGGATAGCACAAGGGCAGGGCAGGGGCTCTACCTCAAGTATCCCCGCAGCTTGTTCATTAAGATTTCTACTTGCCTCAAGTGTAAAGCTACAACAAAGGGAGTTACGCTGCCTTCATAAAAAGTGCGATGCAAAGTTTCTGCCGACGAGTAACATAGCACAAGCTCTTCATCTCTGTTCTCGGTCGCTAGTTCCGATACAACTGCTGACAGATAGCGATGTTCATCGTGCGGCCACCTGCGGACTTGCGCTACGGCCTTAATCATTTGCGACGCCGCGCCCCATCCCTTCTCTGAGGCCTGGCGTAAATCCTGCTTGGCTAACTCCTCTTGTGCTTGCTTGAAGAAGATCTCTGATTGTGCTGTGTACGGTCTGGTTTCGGACATCATCTGGACTATCCTCTTCTTTGTAGATTCTATAGGCAACCATTTGCAGGGTTGCTCACAATTTAGCACAAGGGCAGGGCAGGGGCAATTTGAAGGGGTGGCTAAGCTAGGAATGGTCGTGAAAGTGTCATTAGGCGGAACAGTCTTGTTTCTAACTTGTTCAGACCCGGCCTAGCTGTTCCTCTCCCTCTGGCTCGACTCCATCTCAGACTCCAGAAACTCCAGAAGCTGCATTGTTGTAATGGCCGAGCGTTGGGCCTGCTGCGACCAGATGTAGCGGCCGTCGTCGTGGGCGGCGTACAGCCGGTTGAATATCTGCTGGACCGACTTCACGAAGTTGTCCACATCCCCCTTGCGCAGGGTCGCGTCATCAAAGGGGTTTCCGCCCAACTGGTGAATGTGCTGCTCCTTGGCCCGCAGGAGGGCGTCAAGGGCGCGCTCCTGCTGCCCAACCTGCTCCGACATCTCGGCAAGCTCGCGCTCCGTGGCGTGGGACGCAAGGGACTCTCTGCTTTCAACGGCCGACTGCATCATCTCCGGCAGGCCGGTGAGATCGTCGTCTCCGGACATGACCTTGGTGAACCGGAGCAGCAACGTCTCGAAGAGAGCGCCGCGCACCGGAACTGAGAAATTCCTGAGCCGGTCGACAATCCTGACGGTGGCTTCCGTGGGATACATGGCGTCCCAGACGGAGTAGTACACCAGCCCCCGGGAGATCTCCGATCCCAGCCTGTCCAGCCGTCTTTTGAAGTCGTTGCCCGTCATTTCAGCGTTCCCAGTCCCAGTTTTAAGCTAAACGAAACGCAAAAACACCTCGTTGCCCAGCAGCCGGCCCGGCCGAGTGAGCCTCAGTGCGCCGTCACAAAGCTCTATCAGCCCCAGGCCGGTCAGCTCGTCCACCTGCGCGCCGTACACCGACGCGAGGCTCTCGCCGAACCTGTCCTGGAAGTCCTGCGGACGCACGCCGTCGTCCAGCCTCATCCCCATCATCATCGTCTCGGCCATCTCCAGCCTTCGGTCTATCGTCTCCACAGACGCCACCGTCGGGACTCCGTGGAGGACCTCCGGCGACAGGGCCTTTGCAGCATTGGATTCTGGAGCGGCCTCGCGCAGTCGGCCTATGTACTCCCTCGGCGAGTTGATGTTGTAGAACCTGTACCCGGCAAGGTAGGAGTGGGCCCCCGGCCCGACTCCCAGGTACGGCCTGTTGAGCCAGTAGGTCAGGTTGTGGCGGCTCTCCAGGCCCGGCCTGGCCCAGTTGGAGATCTCGTAGTGGCGGTATCCGGCGGCAGCCAGTAGGTCCTCCGCAAGGGTGTACATGTCCGCCGCCAGGTCCGGGTCCGGCTCCGGCAGCTCGCCCACGCTGACCTGTCGTTCCATGGGCGTGCCGCCCTCAAGCGTCAGGCAGTACAGCGACATGTGCTCCGGCGGCAGCCCCAACGCCTTCTCCAGCGTCTCTCGCCACTGCTCCATAGTCTGAAAGGGCAGGCCGTACATCAGGTCGATGCTGACGTTGTCGAAGCCGGCGCGCCGGACCTCCTCAAAGGCTGCAACGGCCTGTTGCGACGTGTGCCTTCTTCCCAGGAGCTTCAATAGCCTGTCGTCAAGGCTCTGCACGCCGATGCTGAGGCGGTTTACTCCGGCGTCAAGAAGGGGCGAAAGGTCTCCGTTGAGCAGGTCTCCGGGGTTGGCCTCGATTGTGACCTCTGCGCCGGCAGCAAGACGGAAGGCCTCGCGGGTTGCGTCCAGAATATCTGCGATAGCCTGCCTGGGCACGTAGGAAGGCGTCCCACCGCCGAAGAATACGGTGTTGACCTGGGGCTTGCCGAGGAGCGCGCCCCAGCCGCGTATCTCGCTCTCCAGCGCCGCCATGTAGTCCGGCATGAGGGCTTCAATTCCTGCGTAGGTGTTGAAGTCGCAGTAGGGGCACTTGGTGTGGCAGAAGGGGATGTGTATGTAGAGACCCATCTCGCCGGGCGGGATGCTTCTGTCTTCGTCTCTACTGGCCGTCACAAGAGGCGTCCGCACGCTGGAAGCTCCTTTAGACCGTTGGTTGCAGGCTGCGGGGCGCCCCGGAATCAGACGTTGAACAGGAAGGTGATCACGTCGCCGTCCTGGACCTGGTAGGTCTTGCCCTCCAGGCGGAGCAGCCCTCTGCGCTTGCTTTCGGCTAAGTTACCACATTTGGCCAGGTCTTCAAAGGAGATGACCTCCGCCCGTATGAAACCCCGCTCCATGTCCGAATGTATCTTGCCGGCGGCTTTTGCGGCCTGGGTGTTCCTGGCCAGCGCCCACGCCCTCACCTCGTTTGGGCCGGCGGTGAAAAAGGATATGATGTCCAGAATATCGTAGGACAGCCGGATGCTCCGGTTGAGGCCGGACTCTCCTATGCCCATTGCGGACCGGAACTCCTCCTCCTCGTTCTCCTCCATTGCCGCCAGGTCCATCTCCAGCTTGCCGCACAGGACAATCACGTCCACTCCCGGCCGGGAGTACCTGGCTCTTAGCTCCACGCCCAGGTCTTCGGCTCTCTGGACGTCCTCCTCGCCGATGTTCCAGACTATCAGCAGGGGCTTGGCCGTCAGAAACTGGAAGTTATCCAGCACCCTGGCCTCCTCCGCAGTCAGTGTCTGCTCCCTTATGGGAGTTTCCTGTTCGAGGCCGCCCTTTATCCTGTCCAGCAGGGCGTGCTCCTGGGCTCGCGCCTCTCGCTCGCCGGCCCTCGCGCCCTTGAGCTCGTTCTGGAGGCGCTCAACCCTGCGTTCGAGAATCGCCAGGTCGGAGAAGGCCATCTCCAGGTCCATGGCCTCCAGGTCGCGGTAGGGGTCCACGCTTCCCTCAACGTGGGGCACGGAAGGTTCCTGGAAGGCCCTCACCACGTGGAGCAGGGCGTCCGCATTCTGCAGGTGGTTGAGGTACTCTCCGGAGATGCCCCGGGAGCGACTGGCGTCCTCGGTTCCACGTGGGAAGTCGACGTACCTGACCTCGGCGCTGACGGCCCTCCGGGCGTTGAACATACCCTCCAGGGAGTCCAGGCGGGAGTCCGGGACCTTGGCTACACCGAGATTGGGCTTGGAGCCGGGGGCAGGGGAGTGGTCGACGTCGGCGCTTCCCCGGCTCAGAGCGTTGAATACGGTGGTCTTACCAGACTTGGAGAGACCGACAATCCCGAACTCCACGTCAGGGCCTCACTCTATTGCGTAGAGCGTGCCGTCCTTGGACGCGAGGTACAGAGTGCCTCCGGCGACGACAGGCGTGGACAGGCTCTCCTCGGACACCTGCAGCGTCCATCGCTCTTTGCCGGTGGCCTTGTCGATGGCGTGGAGGGCGCCGGAGCGGTCGCCGACAAGAACCACGTCTCCCACCAGTGTGGGTGTTGAGAGGCTTCCGTCAGCCGTCTTCCAAGCCCATTGAGGGTCGCCGTTGTGCCTGTCGACGGCTATCAGTCTACCTTCCTGGGATGTGATGTAAAGTCTATCACCGTCTGACGCCGGGGTGGTCAGGACTGTCCCACCCAGTCTCTTTGACCAGTTGAAGCCCCTGGGCAGTCCCGGATAGTCCATCAGGCCCCAGAGAAAGAACTGCGTGCTGAGGGTGTACCACTTGGCCGACAGCGGGAACTCTGTAGCATTGAGGTCGATTGAGACCAGCTGGCCGTTCCGATAGGGCAAGTAAATCGAGTCCTCAATGATTATCGGAGAGCCAACCACGCTCCGGTTGATCATCCTGGATGCGAAGCGCCGCTTGCCTGTGTTAATGTCATAGATGGTTGCCCGGCCGTCCATGGAGGCAACAACCAGCTTGTCGTCCGACAGGGCAGGGGTGTTGGTGATCCAGTCCAGAGTCTCAAAATGCCATATCTCCTCGCCGGTCAGGGCGTCCAGGGCGTAGATGTTCTCGTCGCCTGAGCCAACGTACACCACTCCGTCCTTGACAATTGGAGAACCCAGAGTGGGGTTGTTCTCGGCGACGAACTCCCACCGATGGGTCCCGGTGTCTGCGTCCAGTGCGATGACCCGCTTGCCGCGCGAGCCGTAGAACACCATGTCCTCCGTTACCGCCGGGGAAGAATCAATGGGAGCCACGTCCTGGTACTCCCAAAGAAGCTCTCCTGTATTCGCGTCGAGCGCTGACACCATCCGGTCGTGGGAGGTCACGTAGACCTTTCCGTCCCTGATGGCCGGGGTGGAGACTATGGAATCCGACGCGCTGAACGTCCACTTGACCTCGCCGCCGCTGAAGTCCGAGGGTTCGCCCGGGACCGGCGCCGGCCCGGTGTACTCCCGGTGTATCATGGCCCACTCCCCGGGACCTGACACTGAGCTCATGACGGATGACGGCGTTGCCAGGGGCGGCCTGACGTCCAGAATCTGTATCCCGACGAGAACTGCGGCCACCACTGCGGCCGACGCTATTGCGGCCTTTATCAGCCGGGTATTGCGTTTCCACCTGCGCAGCCTCTCCTCCGTAGGGACAACCTTCTGGCCCGGAGCCGCGGCGCTTCTCTGCAGCACTGCCCAGCAGTCGATGCACCACTCCCTTCCGGCGGTGTTGGTCTGTCCGCAAACGGTGCAGATGATGCCGGGGCCTTCCTCCACCGGCGGCGCAGGCGGCGGATCGATTCCGGGCAGCGTTCCTTGCAGCTCCGCCATCTCGGTAGCCGTCATTGGCGCGACGGGCGCGTCGGGCACCGCTGCAACCGCAGCAAGCGCCCGTACAAACTCCTGTGGCGACTCGTAACGCCCCTCGGGATGTGGAGTGAGCGCCTTGAGGATTACGGAGTCCAGGTTGGAGGAGAGGTTTGGATTGACCTGGCTGGGCGGCTTGGGAGCTGTCGTGACCTGCATGGAGTGTACGGAGGCCCTGTCAAGGGCGTTGAAGGGCACCGTGCCGGTCAGCATATCGTAGAGAAGCACTCCCAACGAGTAGATGTCGGAACGAAGGTTGGCCGGCGCGCCCTGGCTGCGCTCCGGGGCGCTGTAGGTGGGCAGGGGGGTGTTGAGGGCGGTCCTCATGCCGGAGTAGGCTCCCTCGCCCAGTAAGACCGTCCCAAAGTCGCTCAGGACCACCTTGCCGGTCTCCGGGTCCAGGAAGATGTTGCCGGGCTTTATGTCTCCGTGGCTGATCCCCTGACGGTTTGCCGCCTCAACCGCATCCACTATCTGGCGAAAGATCATCAGGGCCTGGCCGACGGGGATGGGCTGTTGCAGCCACTGCCTGAGGGTGGGCCAGGACAGATACTGCATGGCCACCCAGTGCACGCCGTCCTCGGACTCCTTCGCGTAAACGGGGAGGATGTTGGGATGGTCCAGTACCATCGCACGCTCAACCTGGGCTGTGAACCGCTCCATGAGGGCGCTGTCGGCGCACAGGTAAGGGCGCAGCACCTTGAGGGCCACCTCGCGGTCTTGCTGGGGCTCCTGGGCGCGATAGATGGTCGCCAGACCGGTGCTGCCGACCTGCTCCAGGAGTACGTATCGACTGAGTGTTCGTTGCATAACTATTCAGGCTTTCAGTTACAATTGCGCCATCGGGACCGGCCAAAGGGCCTGGGGCGTCGAGGCGTTGCGCTACTTGCTTGCATCATCGTCTACGATTCTGTAGCTGCCGTCCACCACCTTTTCCGGCTCTCTCCTCTGCTGCCCGGGGCTCTGGCGCTTCCTTGCCGACGAGCGCAGGAACGCCATCAGCACGCCAATAAGCAGCGACGCAATCAGAGGCACTATCAGGGTGCGCATTACCGTCGCCGAAACCAGGGCCAGTACGATGGGAATCGCCACTCTAAGCATCTGAACTCCTCCAAACCCCGACAGCTGAAGCTACTATACGCTGTTAACACTATATTATACTTTAGTCCAAACTCATTTGGAATGCGCCAGAGATTACAAATGCTTCACATTCTGTACGGCCCGGACGACTTCTCCATTCACGAGGCCCTGGACGAGCTCAAGTCCCAGGTGGGGCCTGCGGACGTCCTGGACGCGAACGTTACGGTCTGCCAGGCGTCCGCCGTCTCGCCCGGAGAGCTCATCGCCATGTGCAACACCGTGCCGTTCCTGGCAGACAGGCGAATGACGGTGGTGGAGGGCCTCCTGGCGCAGTTTGAGGGCCAGAGGGCCGCCAGAAGAGGCCGGGGGCGCAACGCCGATTCCGACTCCTCTTCGTGGCTGACCCTGACAGAGCACGTACCGGATATGCCGCCCACCTCGGACCTGGTGCTGGTGGACGGCGCTGTGAGGAGGGACAACGCGCTGCTGGGCGCTCTTTCGCCACTGGGCAAGGCGAGGGAGTTCCCCCAGCTCAGGGGAGCCGAGCTGACCCGGTGGATCGAGCGCCGGGCCGCCGAGAAGGGCTGCCAGTTATCAAGGGGCGGCCTCAGGCTCCTGGCGGAGCTTGTGGGCGGAAACCTCTGGGCCATGAACGGCGAGCTGGAGAAGTTGTCCCTCTACTGCCAGGACCGCACTGTCGAGGCCGAGGACGTGGAGCTGCTGGTGCCCCTGGCCAGGGAGATGAGCATATTCAACGCCGTTGACGCCTTTATGGAGGGCAGCTACGCCGACGCCCTCCGCACCATGCGTCGTCTGATGGAGGAGGGGGCCAGCGGCCAGTACGTCATTGTCATGGTGGCCCGCCAGGTGAGGCTGCTGCTTCTGGCGAAAGACCTGGCATCCAGGGGCGTCTCACAGCAGCAGATGGGAAGGCGCCTTGGCCTGAACAGCGACTGGGTGTTGAGGAAGACCCTGGAACAGGGTCGCCGCTACTCTGGCGAGGCGCTGGAAGCCCTGCACAGGGGGCTGCTGGAGACGGACAGGGCCGTGAAGACGGGCCGCATTACGGAGAACGCGGTGGGCGAGTTCCTGGTAGAGGTGTTCAGCGGCGTAAGCTAGGGGTACGGAGGGACGCCGCGCCTGCGGCTATGCGTCCGGCCAGATGGAGTCTACCGCCGCATCCAGCCTCATGCGGGAGCCGTCTGCCAGCGCCACGTCGACCCTTGAGGCCAGCTCAGGGCTGCGCCTTGTCCACCGGAGTATCTCGCGAGCGGCCGCGTCGCCCTTCTTGGGGTGTTTCTGAGAGAAGTAGTGGGGGACGTCGAAGTAGTCCAGCAGGTGGCCCGCGTTCTTGAAGCGCCTGCCGTCGGCCTCGTAGTGGTGCTTGCCCAGGTCTGTGATGCTGACCCTGCCGCTGCCTGGGGCGGCTGTCACCGTTGCTGCCTGGACAGGCTGAGCAGGGGGCTCAACTACGGGAGCAGGCTGTGGCGGGGCCGCATCCACACGCAGCCTCGATAGCAGGCGGCGCTTCTCCTCCAGCCGGGCATCGTAACCGGCCTTCTCAAGCTCCAGCTGCCGGATCTCCTCTTCAAGCTCCATTTCGATCTGGCTCAGGTCTGCTGCCATAGTTCTCTCCTGAGACTTAGCCTGTGGATAGCCTGGTTGCCATAAGGCATTGCCTGAACGCTACCATAAGGCGGACGGCGTGTCAAGCGCCTTGCCATATATTGCCATAAGGCAAGAGCGGTGGTTTGCCATAAAATGCCTTATGGCATAGGAGCGGTGGATGCACCTGCTGCCTTATGGCAAACACTGGAGCAGAGTTATGGCAATTACCGCGGCAAGTCGAGGGGAAGGTTGATGAGGCGGGTGGCTCGGGCCTAAAGCGAGCCGGCGGGGGTCGCGTCCTGGTCGTCGTACTCTATCTTGTTGTAGCAGGCCACGAAGTGTCCCGGCTCAATCTCTTCCAGCGGGGGCTTGGGGTTCAGCCGGCAGAAGTTGGTGGCCTTGGGACACCGGGACATGTAGGGGCACTGGTCCGGCAGGTCTATTAGGTCCGGGGACGAACCCTGGATTGGCTGCAGGCTGCGCCTGGGGTCGTCAAGGCGCGGGATGGACTGCAGGAGCGCCCAGGTATAGGGATGGTACGGCCGCCTGAATATGGTTGGCGTGTCGCTGTACTCCACAACGGAACCGGCGTACATCACCGCCACCTCGTTGGCCACCTTGGCTATGACCCCCATGTCGTGGGTGATGAGCAGGATGGCGGAGTGTTTCTCCGCTTGCAGGCGCTTCAGCCTGTCCAGGACATCGGCCTGAAGGGTGACGTCCAGGTTCGACGTTATCTCGTCTGCGATGAGCACCTGGGGGTTCCAGATCATGGCCATGGCAATCATCACGCGCTGCGCCTGGCCGCCGCTGAGCTGGAATGGGTACTGCTTGAGGATGTGGGCCGGCGCAGGCAGGTCCATCTCTCGAAGAAGCTGCAGCGACCTCTCTCTGGCATCGTGCTTGGACATGTTGCTGTGGGCCAGGAGTATCTCCTCCATGTGGGTGCCGACGTTGAGCAGCGGGTTGAGGGCCGAGGTGGGCTCCTGGAAGATCATGGCGATGTCCTTGCCGCGAATCCTCCTCAGCTGCTCGTCGCTTATCTGCATCAGATTGACGCCCCGGAAGAACACGGAGCCCCTGGTTATCTTGCCCGGGTGGGGCACCAGGCGCAGCATGGAGAGGGCCGTGACCGACTTGCCGGAGCCGCTTTCGCCAACCACGCCAAGAATGCGGTCCTCCTTGAGGGACAGGTTGACCCCGTTGACCGCCTTGACCTCGCCATCTCGCGTGTAGAAGGAGGTGTGGAGGTCATCGATGCGGAGGATTTCCTGGTCGGCTTGCGTCTCTGTAGTCATGCGCGTAGAATCCCTGGAATTTGAATTCCCCAAAGCCGATCTTCCATCGAGGGTTGGCGCAGAGTCAACTTGGATTGAAGTTCAGGGCGAAGGGCTCTCAATTACGAGTCTTGCACGCTGCCAATCCAAAGTCAAGACGCGGGCGGCCTGGGGAGAGGGGCGCGGCCCCAGGCTAACATATTATGTCAAGTGGGGCGCTGGATTCGCCTCCGTAAATTGACATAACAAATATAGGGCGAAGTTATTACACAGGGTCTTCCGGCTCTTCCCGCCTACGGCTTGAGAGGACCTCCCAGACTGTTGACGTAATTCCCCCGGAGCGAAGTTGGCGCTAGGCTTGTCATTCGCTTGTTGGCCAGTGGCGAGGCCCCTATCCCTCGGCGGGAATGTGTCAATCGGCTCTCGCTTGGTTTGATATGGGCTGCTGGCCTATGCTACTCTGGGTATACTATGACACAGAAACAATTGGTCTGCGTACTGGTAGCACTTCCGTTTGGCCTGTGGATAGCAGTTGGTGTTGGCCAGTGGGACTGGCCTATCTTGGGAGCTTATTCACTCTCCCTATCCGCTATTGTGGTCATCTGCGGCGGCCTTGCTGGCGCCTTCAGTCAAAACCACTAGCATCCCCCCAAATCACGTGACAACTCGTTGTCACGTGATTGATCCAGAGTCTAGGTCTGTGGTGGAATGCAATGGCCGAATAACAACAATAAGTTGTGACGGCGTATGCTCCCCCTCCAACCTATTGACAAATCAACGCAAATGTGCTATACTTGAGGTAAGATCGGCTGCCGAGTGAATACTTGCAACTGACTCCCGGCACTGGGTAGCATATTTGCTCGCTCGTTCTGTGCCATACCGTGCCTCACCCCCTTTCCCCATTTGCGCTCCTGTGGTTGCCTTTCCCAAGGCCAATATACTGCTGCGCATTCCAAAGATGTTACGTATGGAGTCAGAACAAACTATGAGAGAAAGGAGGTGACATCAGAATGGAAATCGTTGACCAACTTGAGCAATGGGCGCGCCTCATTGCTGCTTTGGTGACGATAATCAATTACGCACAGAAGACTACGACCAAGTTATTGAATACCGTACGAAACACTCTCAACAAGAATCACTGATCTGGTCCTGCTATAATCGTTGCTTTGGTAAACACAATGAACTACGCACAGAAGAGAACAAGCAAACTAAGGAAAATCGCACGAAGCAAGGTCAAGGTCGACAAGAATCGCTGATGAGGCATGAACCCTGATTGACCTTGAATGGTCAATCAGGGTTTCTTCTATTGGGACTGAATTTACGCCAACTCTCTCCTGTGCCTCGTGGACATCCGGCTACGGGACACATAATATGGTACTGAGCTTTATTTCACCTGTAGGAGTAATCAATTGCCAGATTCAGCGGAACTCAGATGGACGTTCAGGTCCAAGCTGCACGAGGCTAGGATGTTGCAGAGGGCCATAGAGAAAGACCCCCTATCCCATCGAGCCGGAAGCTACGAGCGGCAGGTCTCGGAATGCGTCCGAGCGCTTTTCGACTGTGTGAAGGCCCTTGGAGACAGGCTGGACATATTGGACGGCGACGAAGGGGACGACTAGAGAACCCCGCCCCCTCTCTTCCACTCAGGAAACGGGTATGTAACCCAGGCCCTCGTTGCGGTCCTCCAGGTCTCCCATGTAGACGAACTCGCCCTGATCCGTGACCTTGCGGGCGCGCCCGTCCTCGAAGTCTATGTAGACCGTGCCACCCTCGCACTCCACCGTGACCTGGCCGGGCTTGGAGCTTGTCGCCCTCCGCGGCGTGGAGTCGATCACGTTCCTGTCGCCAAGCTCAAAGCGCATCCACGGCTCGACGGCGTCCAGGCGCGCCGCCCCGCTCATCTCTCTCGAATCCAGAATATCCATCCCATCCGGGGTGCAGTTGAAGAAGGGTCTGGAAGGCAGGCCCTCTATATCCATAGTCATTGCCGGTTCTCCTTATCTTCGTAACGATGGTTTGCCCAGAACCCCGCGGCGCTGCCGGACTCCGGGCGCAGGTCTTCTGTCAGCTCCTCCACTGCCTCCAGCAGTCGGTCCAGGCCCCATCCCGTCGCCGCCGAAACGGCCACAACGGGGTCGTCACTGCCCTCGACACGCAGAAGGTCGATGTGCTCTGGGATACAGCCCTCTTCCATCAGGAGGTCCATCTTGTTCATGGCCCAGATGCGGGGCTTGTCCTGCAGCTTGAGCTCGTTCAGGAGGTCGTCCACCACCTGGACCTGCTCCGCCGCGTTGGGATGCGTTATGTCGACAACGTGCAGAATGCCATCCGCCTCCTGAAGCTCCTCCAGGGTCGCCCGGAATGCGGCCAGCAGGCTTGGAGGCAGCTTCTGGATGAAGCCCACGGTGTCGGTCAGCAGGAAGAAGCCCTCTCCGGGCAGCTTGATCCTCCTGGTGACCGGGTCAAGTGTCGAGAACAGCTTGTCCTCCGCTACCACGCCGGCGTTGCTCAGGGCGTTGAGCATAGTGCTCTTTCCGGCGTTGGTGTAGCCCACGAGGGATATGATGGGGATGCCCTCTCTCTTTCGGCGATGGCGGTACAGGTCCCGCTGCTGCCGCACGTCGTCAAGCTCCCGCTTGAGCCTCTGAATCTTGTTGCGTACAAGCCTGCGGTCCGTCTCAAGCTGCGTCTCGCCGGGGCCCCGGGTCCCGATTCCGCCTCCCAGCCGCTCAAGGTGCGTCCACTGGCCTGCCAGGCGCGGCAGCAGGTACTCGTGCTGGGCCAGCTCGACCTGCAGTCGCCCCTCCCTCGTGCGCGCTCTGCGGGCGAAAACGTCCAGGATCAGCGCGGTGCGGTCGATGACCTTGACCTTGAGGGCGTCCTCCAGGTTGCGCTGCTGGGACGGCGTAAGCTCGTCGTCGAAGATCACCACGTCCGCCTCCAGGTCCTCTCGCAGGGCCTGGACCTCCTCCAGCTTCCCCTTGCCCACGTAGGAGTGCGTGGCCCTTTCCAGTCGCTGGGAGACTGCGCCGACCACGTCCGCGCCGGCCGTCAGGGCAAGCTGCCCCAGCTCTTCCAGCGAGTCCTCTATTGTCCAGAGGTGGGTCGATTTTCTGGTCTCCACCCCCACGACAACAGCCCTCTCTGGCCGGGCCTTTGTGGAAATTGGAGTCTTGGGCGTGACGGTGTCCTCCTGAGAGCCTATGCGGAGCTTGGGGTGGGAATGCGCCATGACGACAGGCGCTCCAGCCCCTTCTCCATCTGTTCGTCTGCGATGGTCAGGGACAGGCGGATGTACCCCTCCCCGTACCGGCCGTAGCCAGCGCCGGGGGTCACCACAATGTCCCTCTCCTCAATCAGCTTGGCGGCGAAGTCCGCAGACTTCCACCCCTCGGGCAGCTTGGCCCAGACGTAGAGGCTGGCCCTGGGCACCGTGACCTCCAGCCCTATCTGCCTCAAGGTGTCCACGAGCATATCCCGGCGCCTCTGGTATATGCGGTTGTGGTCTTCAATGCAGTCCTGGGGGCCAAGAAGGGCCTCTATTGCCGCGTACTGGATGGCCTGGGGTATCCCGGAGTCCAGGTTGGACTTCACCCTCATCAGGGCGTTGATCATCTCTGCGTTGCCCACGGCCATCCCTATTCGCCATCCGGTCATGTTGTAGCTCTTGGACAGCGAATGGAACTCGATGGCCACGTCCTTGGCCCCGTCCACCTCCAGGAAGCTCATGGGCCTGTAGCCGTCGAAGGCGACCTCGGTGTACGGAGCGTCGTGGAGCACGGGCATCTCGTGCTCCCTGGCGAAGGCCACGACTTTCTCGAAGAAGTCCGCTTCGGCTATCGCTCCGGTGGGGTTGTTGGGGTAGTTTATCCACAGCGCCTTGGCGTTGTGAATGACGCCCGGCGGGATGGCGTCCAGGTCCGGGAGCCAGTCGTTCTCCTCCAGCAACGGCATCCAGTAGCACTCGCCGCCGGCGAACATCGTGCCAATGGAGTAGACCGGGTAGCCGGGATCCGGGACCAGGGCCACGTCCCCCGGGTCGATGAAGCACAGGGCGGCGTGCCCGATTCCCTCCTTGGCTCCAATGAGAGGCAGCACCTCCGTGACCGGGTCCAGCGATACGCCGAACCGGCTCTCGTACCACTGGGCAATGGCCTGTCGCAGTTCCAGCAGGCCCTCCGACTCCGGGTAGCGATGGTTTGGTGGGTCCTGGCTCGCCTGGTGCAGGCGATCCAGGATGTGGCTGGGCGTGGGAATGTCCGGGTCACCTATGGCAAAGGTGACGACGTCCGCGCCCTCGGCGCGGCGCTGGGCGATCTTGCGGCTGATTTCCACAAACAGGTAAGGCGGAAGCTGCTCAATGCGATTGGCAAATTTCATTCATAGTCTCCTGGATACTAGCGCCACTCTCCGTCAAATACGTCCGCGGCGGGCCCCTCCATGAAAACGGGACCCTCTCCGTTCCACGATATGTTGAGTATTCCTCCTGGCAACGTTATGTCAACATCGTCGCCGCTGTAGCCCTGCATACGGGACGCCACCGCTATGGCGCAGGCGCCCGTGCCGCACGCCATCGTCTCCCCTGCCCCCCTCTCCCACACCCGGGCCGACAGCTTTCCCTCGTCCTTGACGTTCACAATCGAGAAGTTGACCTTGTTGGGAAACAGGTCGTTGACCTCCACCTGCGGCCCTATTCGGTGCAGCGGGAATCTCTCCACAGGCGTATCAACGAAGGCGACGGCGTGGGGGTTGCCCATTGAAACGAAGGTCAGCTGCAGGTCCACTTCATCCACGCTCAGGGGGAAGTCCAGCACCGGGCCTCCCGCCATATCCTCTGTTACAGAGACGGGGACCCGCTCCGGCCGAAGCTCCGGCTCTCCCATGTCCACACGGGCGCTGGTTACACTGCTGCCGCTCCAGAAGGGCTGGAGGCTGCGTATTCCGGCCATCGTCTCCACGTTAAGGGGCCCCTGGCCCTGGCTGACTATGTCCCGCTCCAGGGCAAACTTCACCAGGCAGCGGATGCCGTTGCCGCACATCTCCGCTTCCGAGCCGTCCGGGTTGAACATACGCATCCTTACGTCCGCGCAGTCCGAGGGCAACGCCAGGAGAAGGCCGTCCGACCCGATCCCGAAGCGGCGGTGGCACATGTCCTTCGCCAGGCTGTGCCAGTCGGCGTCAAGGCCGCGGGCGTCGATAACAACGTAGTCGTTGCCAGCCCCGTGCATTTTTGTGAACTTCATCTCGTTTCCTTGTTCTTCATTCGCCAGTAGATTCTATCATAGTTCGGATTGGCTTGCGTCGTAGTCAGGCGCGGGCTCGCCAATGGAGAATCCCAGGGCAAGGTCGCCTATCCTGGGCTGCACCCGCTCTGCGATGTCTGCGCCCGCCTCAATCTCCGCCACCCGCAGCTCGTAGGTCTTCTGCAGGTTCATCCACAGCTCAGGCGTGGTGCCGAAGTAGCGCGAAAGACGCAGGGCGGTGTTGGCGGTCATGCCCCTCTGGCCGTTGAGTATTGCCGTTATCCGGTTGGTGGGGACTCCAAGCGCCCTGGCGAGGGCGTTCGCGGACATGCCAAGCTCCTCAAGCTCCTCAGCAAGTATCTCACCCGGATGCACCGGTCTCATTCCGTTTTTCAAGCTCATTTCATCCCCCCTGGCTAGTGGTAGTCCACAATCTCCACGTCATACGGGCCTTCCTCACCCCAGCGGAAGCAGATGCGCCACTGGCGGTTGATCCTTATGCTGTACTGGCCCGCCCGGTCACCCGATAGCAGTTCCAGCCTGTTGCTGGGCAGGCCTGCCAGGTCACGCAGCGAGGTTGCGTTGTCCAGTACAGTGAGCCGCCGGGTGGCCTGCGCCTCAAATGCGCTGAACTCCCGCACGGGTTGACCCTCAAAGAGTCTCTGCGTTCTCCTATCTCTGAATCCGCTAATCATTGTAATGCATTACGTAACAAATAACAAGCCCCATTTTCCACTACTGGACTTAGCAGTCCTGCCGCCTGCTTAAGCATATTGAAGCCTGGAGGCCATCGCAAGCGGAAACTCGGCGGTTTGGGACAGACAATTCAGTCCCAAAGTGCTATGCTATTGTGCCAACAGCAGCCTTATGGTTGAGAGTTTTCGTAAGGAGGTAGACCGTGGAAGAGCAGCTGGAGCCACAACCTCTATCCGACCTTAGAGTAGTTGACCTTACTCACGGCATTGCAGGGCCATACTGCACCAAGCTCCTCGCAGATTACGGCGCGGACGTGATCAAGGTGGAGCGGCCCGGCGCCGGCGACTACGCCCGGGGCATGGGGCCTTTCCCCGGTGATGTCCCCCATCCTGAGAAGAGCGGCATGTTCCTGGCGTTGAACACAAACAAGCGGAGCATTGTGCTCGACCTCAAGACCCCGGAGGGCCTGGAGACCCTTAAGGAGATGATAGCGGGAGCTGACGTCCTTGTGGAGAACTTCCGGCCCGGCGTGATGGACAGGCTGGGCCTGGACTACAAGACCGTCGAGAGCATCAATCCGAGGCTCATAATGACCTCCGTGTCCAACTACGGGCAGTACGGTCCATATAGAGACTATCTGGCGTCTGAGATCACCCTGTTTGCGATGGGCGGACGGATGAACGCCTCCGGCCTCCCGGACCGTTACCCCCTGAAGCTGGGTGGCAACCACGTCCAGTTCCAGGCCGGCAACGTGGCCGCCATGGCGACCCTGTTCGCATGGTACGGTCAGAGATATGGAGGCATGTCCGGGCAGCAGGTGGACGTCTCCATTCTCGAGACCCAGCTGGCGTCCTACAACACCCGTATGCCCTCCCTCCTCGCCTATCAGTACACGGGCGAGCGCGCAATGCGACTGGGAGGTGCGAGGATGGGCTATCCGTCCGGGTTCTACCCATGCGCCGACGGCTACATAAACATCCAGGGCGGAGGCGCGTTCTGGCCCAGGACAGTCGCTATGCTGGATATGCCTGAGCTTCTGGAGGACTCCCCCTACTCTCCCCCGTTGGGCCAGTTGGACCTGGACAAGCGGGATGAGTTTGAGGCCGAGATCTGGCTGCCCTGGGTCCTTCAGCGAACAATGGTTGAGGTGCTGGAGGCGTGCCAGGCCAACGAGATACTTTCGGGGGCTGTCTACTACATCAATGACGTGATGGACAACAACCCCCAGTTCCAGTTCAGGGGCTACTGGACGGAGGTTGAGCACCCGGAGGCAGGAAAGATCCGGCACACGGGCGCTCCAATCTTCACCGAAGAGCGCTGGTGGCGAATGCGGCGGCCGGCGCCAACCATGGGCCAGCACACCGAGGAAGTCAAGAAGGAGGTCGCTGCGACCAACGGCGCGGCTCCGGCGGCCCGGGCCTCTGCTCCAAGGCCTAGCGCCAACGGCAGAAAGAAGCTGCCCCTTGAGGGCATCCGCGTCATCGATATGACCCTGGTCTTCGCAGGCCCCTACGGCACCATGTTCCTTGCGGACATGGGCGCCGAGGTGGTCCGCGTCGAGTCCATAAACGTCTTCCCAACCTCCACGCGAGGACAGTTCGCACGCCCCAGCAAGGAGGCCGAGCAGAGGGCGGCCCAGTCCCGCTACCCCAACAGGGACCCGGGAGAGCGTCCGTGGAACAGGGTGGCCCAGTTCAACGCCCACTCCCGCAACAAGCTCTCCATGACCGCAGACTTGCACACCCCGGAGGGCAGAGACGTGTTCCGGCGGCTGGTGGAAGTCAGCGATGTGTTTGTGGAGAACATAGCTCTGGGGGCTATGGAGCGACTGGGGCTGGACTATTCGGTGCTCAAAGAGTGGAACCCAAGGCTGATCATGGTGTCCTCGATTGGCATGGGACAGACGGGGCCGTGGGCACACTTCAGGGGCTTCGGCTCACACTTCGAGGCTCTCTACGGCCACGCTTCGGTGACCGGATACCCGGACATGGACCCTGAGGGCGCGCCGGCCTCGGTCGCGGCGGACGCCGCAACGGGCGTGGCCATCGGCTTCGCCACCATAATGGCGCTCCACCAGCGGGAGCGGACCGGCAGGGGCACCCACGTCGACCTCTCCCAGGGCGAGAACTTTGTGCCACATCTGTCGGAGCTCTTCATGGACTACGAGATGAACGGGCGCGTGGCCGGCCCAACCGGCAACCGCGATCCCCTGCTGGTCCAGGGAGCTTACCCCTGCGCCGGAGAGGACGAGTGGATTACCGTCTCCATCGGCAGGATCGAGGACTGGCACACGCTGTGCCGTCTCATGGAGAGGCAGGAGTTGGTCGAAGACAATCGCTTCGAGGATATGCCCAGCCTCCACGCCAACCACGACGAGGTAGACCAGATCATCGGCGTCTGGACGGCGGACAAGGACCCCATCGAGCTGTTCCATCACCTCCAGAGGGAAGGCATCGTGGCGGGGCCTATCTATCATGAGCCTCACGCCTACGCCGACCCGCACCTGAAGGAGCGGAACTTCTTCGTCCCCATCGACCACCCGGAGATTGGCGTCCACCTGTATCCCAGCACTACCTTTCAGATGTCAAGGACGCCCTTCGAGGTCAGGAAGCCCCCGGTCAGGCTAGGTGAGGACAACGACTACATGTATCGCGACGTGCTGAAGCTCACTGAGGCGGAGTACGACCATCTGAAGGCGCTGGGACAGATTGGTATGGACTACGCGCCTCACATCAGGTAGTCTCAGAGAACAATTCCAGTTTGAGAGGGAGGATTGAGATGCCCTTTGCCGATATCAATGGCGTTCGGATCAACTACAAGGAGCACGGCTCCGGGTTCCCCCTTGTGCTCTCCCACGGCGGATACTCTGATCTGTCCGTTTGGGATGCCCACATCGCCACCCTTGCGGAGCGCTACCGGGTGATTGTCTGGGACAGGCGAAACTGCGGTGAATCCAGCGCCGCGCCGGATGCGGACACCTACGACTACTGGGTGGAGGACCTGCGCCAGCTGCTGGGCCACCTGGGAATCGACCGGGCCTACGTTGGCGGCAGCTCCCTTGGCGCGCTGCTGACCCTGGAGTTCACCCTGGCCCACCCGGAGATGGTCGAGGCGGCCATGTGCATAGCCGGAACCACCGCCGGCTTCGAGCCTACCGAGCGGCTCGTCGCTCACTTCCCCAACCGCCAGGGGCAGGTGGGCCACGTCACGACTCCGGTGCTCATCCTCAACGGCGCTGACGATACAGGGGCTACCTTTGTGCCCGAAAACGCCAAGAAGGCCGCCGAGGAGCTTCCCAACTCCGAGCTGGTCATCCTCTACGGCATAGGTCACAGCGTGAGCCGCGAGGCCCCTGACGTGTTCAAGAGCGTGGTCCTGGGCTTCCTGGCCAAGCAGGACGCCCGCCGAGGAGCGCTCGTCCACTGATAGACTCCCCAAGGTAACCCTAAGGCGACTAATTGAGAGGCCCCGCTCACTTTAAGCCGGGCCTCTCTGTTGCTTCACCCGCGACTGGGCCAAATGCTCAGGCGCGCTCCGACAGGAACTCCTCGACCATCCCGAATGCCTCCTCCAGGTGGGCTTCGTCTCCTGCATTCAGCCATTGGATTCGCGGGTCGTTAAGCTTGAACCAGGCGTACTGGCTCCTGGCAAATCTGTGGGTGGCCGTCTTGATGCGCTCCTTGGCCTCATCCAGCGACATCTCCCCTGCCAGGTGCGCCGCCACCTCGCGGTAGCCAAGGCTGGACATGGACGGCAGCTCGGCGGAGTATCCCATCTCAAGCAGCCGCGCCACCTCCTGCGGCCAGCCGGTGGCGAACATGGCCTCCACGCGCCGGTCTATGCGCTCGTAAAGGTCCTTCCGCTCCATCGTCAATCCGATGACCAGGCTTTGGTATAGGGGCGTCTGGCGCCTCCGGGCCTTGGAGAAAGGAACGCCCGTCTCCAGAAACACCTCCAGGGCGCGCGCCACGCGCCGCACGTTCCGGTGGTCAATGCGCGCCGCCGAGTCAGGGTCGACTTCCTGCAGGCGTCTCCACAGGGCCTCGCTGCCCTCCTCGTCGGCCTGTCTCTGAAGCTCAGCCCTCAGGGACGGGTTGGGAGGCGCTTGTGGGGCTGAAAAGCCCTCCAGCAAGGCCCGGACGTACTGCCCGGTCCCTCCCGCGAGAATGGGCAGCCTGCCGCGGCCGTGGATGTCCTGGATGGCCCCTGCAGCCTGGTCAAGGTAAAGGGCCAGGCTGTATGTCTCGTCCGGGTCTGCGATGCCCACCAGGTGATGAGGGACTTGGGCCAGCTCCTGTGGCGAGGGCTTGGCCGTGCCGATGTCCATGTGCCGGTAGACAAGCCGGCTGTCGCCGTTGACGATCTCGCCGTTGAAGCGCTGGGCCAGGCGCAGCGACAAGCCGCTCTTGCCCGCGGCCGTAGGCCCAACAATGGCTATGAGGGTATGGAATGAAACATGGATCAAGGTTCGGAGGCTTGTATGAGGCGGGTGGGTATAGCTAAGTGGGCTGAACCAGCATCAGAAAGGGGTTGACAATTTGGGTTCCCAGGTAGCTTGGTCCACTTCTTGATAGAAGGCGTAGTAAGATTCCCTGCCAACTTGCCGAACTTCCACTGCACCTACACGTGCCAATGTCTCCAATGCTCGGAATATATCGCCAAAGTCACCCTCCATCATCTCAACCAACTCCGCCTCGCTGTAAGCTAGGTTCTTATGTCCTGACAGAAGCTCGTATATCTGCCTCATCAGACTCTCTGTCTTTTCATCGACTCCAAGCTGAAACTGGCGCTTTGTTAGCGGCATCTCTTCAAGCCTCCTAGCGAAACCCTAGACTTCTTCGAGTCTCAGTTTCTACTATAGTATACCACCTGTCACCTGAAATTTCTTTGGCCTCAGCCAGACCTTCATCTACCAGTTGCTCTAAGGCATTGCCGACATCTTCGTAGGAAGCGTCCCTTGCCAGCGTCTGCGCCAGTAAAATTCTGACATCTTCAGCGTTGAAGGAAAGGTCAGGCCGACTCTCCAGAATCTGACGAACAGGAATGGTCAGGTCAATGCGACCCCCATCGAACTCCTCGCGGCTTAGGGGCATTTTGTCTCCCCCTACCCTGCCGCCATCCGCCTCGCAATCTCCACAAAGCTCTCTGCGTTGAGGCTCGCGCCTCCCACCAGCGCGCCGTTGACGTTGGGCTGGCTGGCGTACTCTGCGACGTTGTCCGGCGAAACGCTGCCTCCGTAGAGCAGCGGCACGTCCCTCGCGAGACCCTCGCCATACAAGCTCGCCAGGGCTCCGCGAATCGCCGTCATCATGGCTTCCGCAATCTCGCCGGTCGCGGCCACGCCCGTGCCTATCGCCCAGACAGGCTCGTAGGCCACGGCCACCGAGCTTACGGACGCCACGTCCTCCAGTCCGCCTTGGAGCTGTCGGGTCACAACTTCCTCGGCCTTGCCCGCCTCTCGCTCCTCCAGGCGCTCTCCTACGCACAGAATGGGTTTCAGTCCCGCCCCAATGGCAGCCTGGACCTTCATGTTTATCTGCTCGTCCGTCTCACCAAACAGCTGCCTCCGCTCCGAGTGCCCCAGGATCACGTACTGGCACAGCCCGGCCAGCATCACCGGAGACACCTCCCCCGTGAATGCGCCCTTCTCGGCGTGGTGCATGTTCTGGGCCCCCAGCTTGATTGAGGTGCCGTCCAGCAGGCCCTGCACCGCCACGAGCGATACGAAGGGCGGGCACACCACCTTCTCCACGCCGCTGACGGCGTCGAGGGCGTCCCGCATCTGGGCCGCGAGGACAATGGCCTCCGGCACCACGGTGTTCATCTTCCAGTTTCCGGCTACGATTGGCGTTGGCATGAATGGGCCTCCTGAAGTACAGATTTTACGTTTCGGTTAGCTAGTGCTGACGCCTGAGAGAAGTCGAATCTCTGCCCTGCCCTCCTCTGGAGACCTCCGCGTGATTCACCCACATCTCCCCTCCTCGTCATTCCTGCGGAAGCAGGAATCCAAGGCGTCCGGTATAAAGGAGATGGATTCCCGCGTTCGCGGGAATGACGATAAACGTACTGCCCTCGGGGTGATGCCATAGTTGGGAAAGCCGCCCTTCCGCAGTAATGACTTCGTGTCTACGGCCCGAACTTGACCAGCTTGCCGGCGTGAGCTAAGGCCAGGAGCATGACCTGGGTCGCAGGTATGCGGCCGATGGAGCCCAGGGCGCAGTTCCGCTCGTCAAAGGCCGGTATGCCCTCGCCGAGGGTGATGTTGGAGTGGATGAGCAGCGGTACGGGTTGCCAGCCGTGGGCGGCCAGGATGGCCGGAGTAGCGTGGTCGCCGGCCACAACGAGCGCGTCCGGCTTCAGGTCAAGCAGCGCCGGTATGAACTCATCCACCTCCTCCAGCGTGTGAACCTTGGCGTCGAAATCGCCGTCCTCGCCTGCGGCGTCGGCGTGCTTGTAGTGCAGGTAGAAGAAGTCGTGGTCCTGGAACCGTCTGCTCAGCGTCTCAACCTCGTCCCGGAAGGTTACGCCCGTGGGAATGACGCTCATGCCGCAGACCTGGGCCAGTCCCCTGTACATGGGGTAGGCGGCGATGGCGGCCGGGTTGAGCTGGTAGGTCTCTCCAAAGCCGGGCAGGTTGGGCAGCTGCGAAAAGCCCCGGAGCATCACCATGTTCGCGCGGTCACGGTCGGCCAGGATCTCCCGCGATCCCTCAATCAGGGCGTTGGCGGCGACGGCGGTCTTCTCCGCCTCCGCGGCCAGCGCCTCGACGCGACGCGGCGGCACGGCCAGGATTTGGGGGTCGGTCTCCGTCACACGCTCGCTGAGCCCCTGGCCGCGGAAGAGGGCCACGAAGCGATAGTCCTTCACCGGAAACACCCTGGCCTCCACGCCGGGCACCTCTATCTGGTCCATCTGCTCGCAGAGGGGGGCGCTCTCCTCGGAGCTTATGCGCCCTGCCCGCCGGTCCGTCAGCCTGCCGTTCTCGTCCACGGTGCAGAAGTTGCCCCGGGCGGCCACGTCGCCCTCCTGCATTTCAATATCGATGCCCAGGGCCTCCAGCACGCCCCGGCCGATCATGTACTTCACCGGGTCGTAGCCGAAGAGGGACAGGTGCCCGGGCCCGCTGCCCGGCGTGATCCCCGGAAATACCGGAGTAGTCAGTCCGCAGGCGCTCTGGGTGGCCAGGCGGTCGAGGTTCGGCGTCCTCGCAACCTCTAGCTCCGACTTGCCCTTCTCAGGATGCGGCGCTCCGCCCAGGCCGTCGATGACAAGCATGAGCACCTTGGAGGACGTGGGTGTGCAAATCTCGCTGATGTAGGGGAAATCAATCATGGCGTCATGCCTCCTTGTCCAGTAGTGCGGCGACCCCAGGCAGCGTCCTGCCCTCCAGGAATTCCAGGGACGCGCCGCCTCCCGTGGAAACGTGAGTCAGCCTGTCCGAAAGGCCCAGAGTGTCCACGACCTCGGCTGTGGAGCCGCCGCCCACAACGGTCACGGCGTCGTCCAGGCTTGCCAGGGCCGCGGCCAGCTCGCGGGTGCCTGTGGCGAAGGAGGGGAACTCGAAGACGCCCATTGGGCCGTTCCAGAGTATCGTCCTGCCCCGGGCGACTTCGCGCTTGAACGTGTCCAGTGTCTTGTGGCCGATGTCCAGGATGAGCCAGCCGTCCGGCACGTTGCCCACGTCCACGGTGCGGATGGCGGCGTTGGCGCTGAAGGAGTCAGCGACCACCACGTCAACGGGGATGATGAAGTCCACACCCTTCTCAGTGGCGCGGGCGACGGCCTCGCGCACGAAGTCCAGCCTGTCGTCCTCCACCTGCGAGCCGCCCACGTCCAGGCCGGCGGCCTTGAGGAACGTGGCGGCCATCCCGCCGCCGATGAGCAGCGTGTTGACCTTGTCCAGGAAGTTCTCTATGACGCCGATCTTGTCAGTCACCTTGGCGCCTCCGAGGACCACCACCAGCGGCTCCTGGGGCGACTCCAGCAGCGACCCCAGTACGTCGATTTCTTTCTCCATCAGGAAGCCTGCGACGGAAGGCAGGTGGCGGGTAACGCCCTCGGTGGAGGCGTGGGCCCTGTGGGCAACGCCAAAGCCGTCGCTCACGAAAACGTCCGCGAGGGAGGCCAGGGCCTTTGCAAACTCCGGGTCATTGGCCTCCTCCTCAGGGTGGAACCGGAGGTTCTCCAGCAGGAGCACATCGCCGGGGTTGAGGTCGTTGACGGCTGCCTCTATGTCCGGCCCCACGCAGTCGTCGGTGGAGCGCACCTCCATCTCCAGAAGCTCGGACAGTCGGTTCAGCACGGGGGTGAGTCGCATATCCTCCACCACTTTGCCACCGGGCCGGCCCAGGTGGGAGCACAGGACGACCTTCGCCCCCTGCTCCTGGAGGTAGCGGATGGTGGGAACGGCGGCGCGGATGCGGCTGTCGTCCGTGATGCGGCCTTCCTCCAGGGTGACGTTGAAGTCCGCCCTCATCAGGACGCGCTTGCCGCCGATCTCAATGTCACGCACGCTCTTCTTCTGCATGGCTCCTCCGGCGGGCGTCAGCTCTCCCTGGACACCATGAAGCGGGCCAGGGCCTCCAGGCCCTCCGACTGTTCGGATGACAGCCCCGCCTCTCGGAGGGAATCCAGGGCTTCGTTGCAGAGGGCGTCGGCCTTGTCCTGGCAGAACTGCCTGGCTCCAAGGGTCTCCAGCACCTCGATTATCTTGTCGATGTCCTCCGGCTCCATCACCCGCTTGAAGTACACGTCGCCCAAGGCGCGCCTCTCCGCGCCGCCGGCGTTTTCGATGGCGTAGACAATGGGCAGGGACTTCTTCTTGTTCAGGATGTCGCCTGCAAGGGGCTTGCCGGTGTCCTGCTGGCCCCACAGGTCCAGGATGTCGTCACGGATCTGGAATGCCGTCCCAAGCTTGCTCCCGAAGTCGGCCAAGGCTTTGGCGACTGGCTCCCCGGCCTGGGACATCACCGCTCCAAGCTCGGTTGCGCAGCTTATGAGAGCGGCGGTCTTCCCTTCCACCATCTTGAAGTAGGCGTCCTGGGAGATGTCCACGCGCTCCTGGTAGGTCAGGTCGAGGTACTGCCCCTCGCAGAGGCGGAGGCAAGCCTCGTCCAGGAGCCCCACGGCCTTCAGCGTCCGCTCCGGAGACATGCCGCCGTCGGTCTGGCGAAGCAGGGCCAGCCGCGCCAGCGCGTGCATCCCGTCCCCTGCATTGATTGCCTGAGCGGGACCCCAGACCCACCAGACCGTGGGCCTGTTGTGCCGCTCCGAGTTGCCGTCCTGAATGTCGTCGTGGATGAGGGAGAAGTTGTGTACAAGCTCCACGGCTGCGGCCGCAGGCAGGGCCGACTTCACGTCGCCGCCGAGGGCCTCGCAGGCCAGCAGGCAGAGCGTGGGTCGTATTCGCTTTCCCGCCTCGATCTCCTCGGCTTCTCCGTGCTCGTTCAGCCACCCCATGTGGTAGCCCATCATCCGGTAGAGAGGGAAGCCCTCGCCCAGGACCAGGGACTTCATCCCCGTCTCTATCTGGTCCCGAAAGCGATTGAAGGCGTTGGGAAAGTTCATCACGCTTAACCGGAGCGGGGCGTCCTTGACGGCTCCAGCATGCCCCCCTTCTCCAGGGAGCTGATCTTGCCTACCCTGCGGGCGTGACGGCCTCCCTCGAACTCCCCTTCCAGGTAGGCCATCAGAATCTCCTGGGCCGCGTCGGGGTCTGTGGACCAGCCGGAAAGGCATAGTACGTTGGCGTCGTTGTGCTCCCGCGCGCGGCGGGCGGTGACGGGGTCCAGGCACAGGGCCGCGCGGATGCCGGTGATCTTGTTCGCGGCAATGCTCATGCCGATGCCTGTGCCGCAGATGAGTATGGCCTGCTCGAAGTGGCTCTCCCCGACGGCTATAGCCACCTCCTGGGCCACGTCCGGGTAGTCCACGGAGTTGGTATCGTAGCAGCCGAAGTCCTGGGTCTGGTGGCCCATCTCCTTCAACAAGTCCATCAACCGGAGCTTAAGCTCCACGCCGTTGTGATCACACCCCAGGGCTATCCTCAACTCTCGCTCCTTATCTCCGGCTTCTGCGACGGTCCCTTTGCTACGCCTCCGCTATGCCCGGGCAGAACCTCTCCAGTTCCGACCTTGCGACGGCCCCCGCTCTGACTATACGCGGAGGTTCCGCCGTCATGTCCACAATGGTCGATGCCTCCGCGATGGAGCACGGCCCCTCGTCCAGCACCACGTCCACCGACTCTCCAAGGTGTTCCCGCACCACTTCCGCGGACACCGGATCAGGCCCGCCGGAGCGGTTGGCGCTGGTGCCTGTCACCGGCGCTCCGGCGCCCTCTATGAGCGCCAGGGCGAGGGGATGGCTCGGCACCCTCACCGCGACGGTGTCCCTCCCGCCCGTAATTGTAGACGAAACGGAGGGGGCCTTGTAAAGCACCAGGGTCACTGCGCCGGGCCAGAATCCCTCGGCCAGGTCTCGGGCCGCCTGCGGAACGTCGACGGCCACGCTGTCGATGTCGTCCGGGCTGCCCAGCAGCAGCGGCAGCGCCATGCCATGGGGCCTGCCCTTGGCTTCGTACACCCTGCTCACGGCCTCCTCAATGAAGGCGTGGGCGCCAAGCGCGTACAGGGTGTCCGTCGGAAAGGCCACGAGCCCGCCCTTCTTCAGGGTGGACACGGCCTTTTCCAGTAGATTCGCGGGGGTCAAAACGCCTCTGGGAGTGCCCATTTTTGCCTTGACTGAGTATATCACAGATGCTAATCTGAGGTCACCGTCGCATGAGCTCAGGAGAGAATGTCCTCAGAGAATAACGGCTCCAACACTCGGCGCACCGCAGCCAGTGGCGACGAAACCGTCCTTGTTGTGGACTTCGGCTCCCAGTACAGTCGGCTGATTGCGCGCCGCGTCCGCGAGGCCAGGGTCTACTGCGAGATCATCCCCCACGACGCCGCTTGGGACCAGGTTGCCCATCTCAATCCCAGGGGCGTCATCCTGTCCGGCGGCCCGGCGAGCGTCTACGAGCCGGACGCGCCCATGGCCCCATCGTGGGTCTACGAGAAGCATCTTCCGGTCCTGGGGATATGCTACGGGCTTCAGGTCCTGGCCCACCAGCTTGGTGGCCGGGTGGTTCCGGGCAGCATGCGGGAGTACGGCCAGGCAGTCCTGCACCAGAACGCAGTCGACACCCCGATCTTTGCGGACCTCCCCTCCTCCACAACCGTGTGGATGAGCCACGGCGACCAGGTGCTGGAGATGCCTCCGGGCTTCCGGTCCCTGGCCCACACCGACAACTCGCCCATCGCCGTCATGGGCAACGACGAGGGCGTCCTCGGCCTGCAGTTCCACCCGGAGGTGGTGCACACGCCGGAGGGCGCCAGGATTATCGAGAA
This sequence comes from Dehalococcoidia bacterium, assembly GCA_034421015.1. Classification (GTDB taxonomy): domain Bacteria; phylum Chloroflexota; class Dehalococcoidia; order Lucifugimonadales; family UBA2985; genus DAOUJW01. Next base: position 145,676 of record DAOUKT010000037.1, on the reverse strand, counting down.
CTTCCTGTACCGCATCTGCCGGTGCAGGGGCGCGTGGACGCCCAGCAACTTCGTCGAGGAGAGCGTGGGGCGCATACGGGAGCAGGTCGGCGATGGCAAGGTGGTCTGCGCCCTCTCCGGTGGCGTCGACTCCGCCGTTGCCGCTACCCTGGTGCACCGAGCCGTCGGAGACCAGCTTACGTGCGTCTTCGTGGACAACGGCCTGCTTCGCCGGAACGAGTCCCAGCGGGTGATGGACACCTTCCAGCGCAACCTCAGGATGAACATCGTCCGGGTGGATGCGACGGAGGTCTTCCTGACCCGCCTGGCAGGGGTGACGGACCCGGAGGAGAAGCGGGTCTCCATCGGCGAGGAGTTCATTCGCGTCTTCGAGGAGGAGGCTGCGGGCCTGGGCCGCGTGGACTTCCTGGCCCAGGGCACCCTCTACCCGGACGTGATCGAGAGCCAGACGGCGGAGAACAAGGCTTCGGCCAAGATCAAGACGCATCACAACGTGGGCGGCCTGCCGGAGGACATGACCTTTTCACTGGTGGAGCCGCTGCGCTACCTGTTCAAGGACGAGGTCAGGGAGGTGGGGCTGGAACTTGGATTGCCTGAGGAGATGGTGTACCGGCAGCCATTCCCCGGCCCCGGCCTCGCCATCCGCATCATTGGCGAGATCAACTGGGACAAGCTGGAGATTCTCCGGGCCTGCGACTGGATTGTCATGGACGAGATAACGTCCGCCGGCCTGTACCGGGAGCTGTGGCAGAGCTTCGCCGTCCTCACAGACACCCGCAGCGTGGGCGTGATGGGGGACTTTCGCACCTACGGGCACATGGTAGCCGTTCGCGCCGTGACCAGCGAGGACGCCATGACCGCCGACTGGGCCCGCCTCCCCTATGATGTGCTTGCGAGGATATCCAACCGCATAGTGAACGAGGTCCCGCAGGTGAACCGCGTCGTATACGACATCACCTCAAAACCCCCGGGCACCATAGAGTGGGAATGAGGCTTGACCCCCCTTCACCCAACTCTTTAACTCTCCCCTCCAGGAGACCATTGAGTAACTGCGACGGCGTCTTCAATAGTGTACGATTATCGTCATTCCGGCGAAAGCCGGAATCTATCCCTCCTATATCGGATGCCTTGGATTCCTGTCCCCGTATCGGAGTACGGGGCAGGTTCCGCAGGAATGGTCGGGAAGCGCGCGTCCTAGCTGAGGTTATTCAAAGGTCCCCGCAAGGGGGAGAGGAATATCCCTTCCCCCGCTTGCGGGGGAAGCACAGGATGTGGATGTGACGACCCGGAAGCCTCGCGCTACCCGGAGTAACCTCACGGATGCAGAGCGCAAGCTCTGGTCTCGCCTCCGCGTGCGACAGGTACACGGCTTTAGTTTTCGTCGCCAGCGGCCCGTAAGCCCCTTTATTGTTGACTTCGTCTGCGAGGAAGGACGCCTCATCATTGAGGTAGAGGGCAGCCAATACGCTCAGAAGGCAGCTCAGGTTGCCCATCGAGATGATTACCTCACGGACCTTGGCTTCAAGGTGCTCCGCTTCTGGGACAGCTCTGTGCTTGCTGATATAGATGCGGTCATAGAGGTGATCGCACAGGCTTTAGAGGAACAGAGAGACCCCCATCCCCGGATCGAGTCCGGGGCAGGCTCTGACACTCCCCCGCCAGCGGGGCAAGGGGACTCCGTTTCTTCGACCAGGAGGTCAGAGCAACAACCATGAACGTCACTGAGTACATGGAGGCCGAAGGCCACGAGCATCTGTCCGTCTTCGTGGATAGGGACGCCGGAATCAGGGCCTTCATCGCCATACACGACACAACCCTGGGGCCTGCGCTCGGAGGCGTCCGCATCTGGCCTCACAAGACGGAGGACGAGGCCATTCTGGACGTTCTGAGGCTGTCCAGGGGCATGACCTACAAGGCCGCGGCCGCGGGACTGGACTTTGGTGGAGGCAAGGCGCTGATTATGGCCTCCCCCCAGGACAAGACCGAGGCCATGATGAGGGCCTTCGGGCGGTTCGTGGACTCCCTGGGTGGTCGATACGTCACCACCGAGGACGTTGGCGCCGACGACCGTGACCTGGAATGGATTGCCTTGGAGACGCGCCACGTGACGGGCCTGCCTATCAGCCGGGGCGGAAGCGGCGGTCCGGCCACCGCGACGGCCTTCGGAATCTACAAGGCGATGAAGGCCTGCGCTGCTCACCTCTGGGGCAGCGAGTCACTGGAGGATCGTGTCATAGTCGTGCAGGGCTTCGGAAAGGTGGCGTCTACCATGACCCACCACCTTCTGGAGGAGGGGGCCAGGCTGGTTGTAGCGGAGATCAACCCCGCCGCGCTCGCCGCGGCCCGCGAACTGGGCCTGGACGTCTTGGACGACCCGTCCCAGGTGTATGACGCGGAGTGCGACATCTTCTCCCCCTGCGCCCTTGGCGGCATCCTGAACGACCAGACCATACCCCGCCTGAAGTGCAGGGCTGTTGTCGGCAGCGCCAACAACCAGCTCCTGGAGGAGCGGCACGGCGAAGCGCTTCAGGAGCGCGGCATCCTCTACGCCCCCGACTACATTGTCAACGCGGGCGGCATAATCAACATCTCAATGGAGGTTGGCCGGCACTACGATGAGGGGTTGGCTATGGAGAAGGTTGCCCGCATCTATGACACCATGACCAGAGTGATTTCCACCGCCGAAAGCGAGGGCATCACCACCGCATTGGCGGCTGACCGCATAGCGGAGGACCGCATCAGAGAGAAGCGCAGGATGAAGGACGGCTAGCGCAGGCCTCCCGCGGCAGGCCCCAGTCCGGCAATTGACGTTTTGTATAGCCTTTCATTGGGCGCTCTTGCCCCTTCCGCGGCTCAGTAAACCCCCATATCGTGCAGCCGTTCGTCGTCAATCCCAAAGTGGTGGGCGATCTCGTGGGCCACGGTCTCCTTGACCTCCCGCGCTATGTCATCCCGGGTCCTGCAGATTGCCTCCAACGGTCCCTGGAAGATGGTGATCTTGTCCGGCAGCGCCAGGTTGTAGCTCTCCCTGTGGGTGAGGGGAATGCCCTCGTACAGGCCAAGCAGGTCTCCTCCGCCCTCAAGCCCCGCATCGTCAAGCTGCTCCCTCGTCGGCCACTGCTGCACGACTATTGCCACGTTTGAAAGACGCGAGAGAAGCTCCTGGGGAAGCTCCTGTATGGCGTCCAGCACCAGTTCCTCGAACTCTTCCTGCTCCAATGCGCGATTCACTCCTTTGCGCCCGCACTAATGGGCGCGGCGAATTCCTGTTATTCTCCGGCTGTCCGGGCAGGTTTTCGCCATAGCAGTTGGACCTTAACGATTATATCACCCATGCCCAGTTGTGGTGACTTGTACGGACTCAGCCAACTCAAGTACAATGAGAGTACCTGACGCCGCGTCATTGCTGAATTCGTGGCTAGGGCTGACAAGCTGCTTGCATGCCGATGCAGTGGCTCATTATAGGGCTTGGTTTGTAAGGACAAGGCCATTGATTAGATTGATTCGCTTGAGTGGCTTCCGTGCCGTCTTGCTGGCTGTCCTCTCGTGCCTGCTGGCTCTGAGCGTGGCTGCCTGCACTGACGATGCAGGGGACGGTCCTGCGACACCGGTTGAAGCCCCAACACCCACTGCGACTCAGGCCCTGTCTCCAACTCCCACGCCGCCCCTCCTGCCGACCGCAGCGCCTCGTCCAACGGCAAGTTCGACGCCTACGCCGCTTCCAACGGTTGCGCCGACGCCAACAACCGCGCCGACGCCAACGACCGCGCCAACCGCTGTCCCCGCGCCAACGGAGGCTCCTGAGCCGACACCGACGCCGTCCCCTGCTCCTACTGACACCCCGGTCCCGTCACCCGTGCCAACGGATCCTCCGGCGCCAACGCCGCCCCCGACTCCCCTGCCAACACCAACCCCTCTCCCCGGCGAAACGTTCACTGCCATCAGCAGCGGGGGCTGGCACACCTGTGCCCTCCACTCAGAGGGAGACCCGGTCTGCTGGGGCGATGACGACCTTGGCCAGTCGTCGCCGCCGACCGGCGAGGCCTTCACCGCCATCAGCAGCGGATACTTTCACACGTGCGCCCTCCGCGCCGACGGCTCGCCCGTATGCTGGGGCGATGACGAGGTTGGCCAGTCGTCGCCGCCAACCGGTGAGACGTTTTCCGCCATAAGCAGTGGGTTCTTTCACACCTGCGCTCTCCGCGCCGACGGCTCACCCGTATGCTGGGGCGAGAACGGCAACGGCCAGGCGCTGCCGCCATCCGGCGAAACGTTCTCCTCCATAGGCAGTGGCGACATCCACACCTGCGCCGTCCGCATCGACGGCTCGCTTGTCTGCTGGGGCCGCGATGACGTCGGCCAGTCGTCGCCACCAACGGGCACGGGATTCGCCGCGGTAAGCAGCAACTTCGGCCACACGTGCGCCCTTCGCATCAAGGGCTCACCAGAATGCTGGGGACATGACGAATACGGCCAGGCCTCTCCCCCGTCAGGCGAGAGCTTTGTCAAGATAAGCAGCGGGTACTTTCACACCTGTGCCATCAGCGTCCATGACTATACGGTCTGCTGGGGAGACAACCAGTATGGGCAGGCAACGCCGCCACTGGGCGCGCTCGCCTCAATCAGTAGCGGCGTCAATCACACGTGCGCCCTACGCCCGGACGGCTCTCCGGTCTGCTGGGGCCACAATGCCTATGGTCAGGCGTTCCCTCCTCCCCATGCCGACCACTCCTTCCCTATCCCAGTCGAGACTCCAACCCCTGTGCCAACGCCGTCCGCCACCCCTGAGCGCTTCCCTGAGTTGTTGGGCTTCAACGCCATCAGCAGCGGCAACGCTCACACCTGCGCCCTGCATCCGGATGGCTATCCCGTCTGTTGGGGAGACAATCAGTACGGCCAGGCATCGCCTCCGCCCGGGGAGTTCAGGACAATCAGTAGCGGCTGGGGCCACACCTGCGCCCTCCGCGCCGACGGGCATCCGGCCTGCTGGGGAGACAACCAGTACGGCCAGACATCACCCCCAGCGGACCGGCAGTTCACAGCCATCAGCAGCGGCAGATATCACACCTGCGCGCTCGAATCCAACGGCTCGCCCATCTGCTGGGGTGACGAAAGGTACGGCCGAACGCTTCCGCCCTCCGGCGAGAAGTTCGTCTCCATCAGCAGCCGGGAGGGATACACCTGCGCGCTCCGCCCAAACGGCTCGCCCGTATGCTGGGGGCCGGACAGGTACGGCCTGACGTCTCCGCCTCCCCTTGAAAGGCTGGAGTCCGTCAGCAGCGGCAAGCATCACGCCTGTGGGCTACGCTCCAACGAGTCAGCCGTCTGCTGGGGGTCGAACTCGGAGGGCCAGCTCTCGCCTCCTTACGGCTTCACTTTCTCCGCCATCAGCAGTGGGGGCGACCACACCTGTGCTCTTCGCACGGACGGCTCACCTTTATGCTGGGGCCAGGATGATCTGGGCCAGGCGTCGCCCCCCTCCGGAGAGAACTTTGTCGCTATAAGCAGTGGGGGCGCTCACACGTGCGCGCTTCGGGCCAATGGCTCCCCGGTCTGCTGGGGTCTGGACACATCCGGCCAGGTGTCGCTTCCACTGCTTGCCGATGAAGGCCTGGCAGTCATCAGCAGCGGGGGCGCTCACACCTGCGGCCTGCGTCCTGACGGCTCACCGGTCTGCTGGGGCCGGGATGATCTGAGCCAGGCGCTTCCACTTCTGGGGGAGACGCTCACCACCATAAGCGCGGGGGCCGCTCACACCTGCGCCCTCCACTTCGACGGAACGCCGGTCTGCTGGGGCCGGGACGATCTCGAACAGGCGTCGCCTCCCCTCAAAGAGAGCTTCACCGCCATCAGCAGTGGAACCCTTCACACCTGCGCTCTCCGCGCCGACGGCTTCCCTGTCTGCTGGGGTGATAACGCGCTGGGGGAGAGATCGCCTCCTCCCGGCGAGGCCTTCACCGCCATCAGCAGCGGCAGGTACTTCACGTGCGCCCTCCGATCCGACGGTTCGCCCGTCTGCTGGGGCGCCAGCCCCTTCGGACAAGCTACGCCTCCTGCGGGAGAGAGTTTCATCGCAGTCAGCAGCGGGGAGTGGCACACCTGCGCCCTTCGCGCCGACGACTCCCCGGTCTGCTGGGGCCGGGACGATCTTGAACAGGCATCGCCCCCCTCCGGTGAAACCTTCACTGCCATCAGCAGCGGCGGCTGGCACACCTGCGCCCTCCGCGCCGACGGCTCCCCGGTCTGCTGGGGAAGTGACGAGTTCGGCCAGTCATCGCCACCCTCCGGCGAGTCGTTCGCTTCAATAAGCAGCGGAGGCGCTCACACCTGCGCCCTTCGCTTCGACGGTACGCCCGTCTGCTGGGGTTCCGATGAGGACAGACAGGCGACTCCTCCACTGCTCTAGAGGTCCCAAGCCAACGCCAAAGAGGTCCTGGCGCGCCGGCTGCCTCACTCGCCTAAGACCACGTCCCGGCTGATCCCACTGTGCCCAAATAGAGGTGGACGGCGGCTTCTCTGCGGTTTAAGCAGCCGGGCGATTCGGTCCGTTTTCGCGCCCCTGAACGAATGCGGCCATCACAGCGACATCTATCTCAGGTATTCGTATTTGCAGTTCGCTTTCGGGGACATATTCAAGGCAATTCCCGTTTCGGGATGTACCAACCAGCGATTTGTGGTATCATAGCTCGCGAAGTGAGCGTTCTCGCCATTCCCATCCGCAAGCCCAAGATTTTCTACGGCTGGTACATTGTTGCCGCCGCCGCCGCAATCAACGTGTACGGCGCGGGCATCTGGTTCTACGGATTCCCCATCTTCTACAAGGCGCTCCTGGACGAGTTTGGATGGACCGCCGCCGCGGGCGCCGCCATCATCTCCCTTTCCCGCCTGGAGGGTGGCATTGAAGGACCGATCATCGGCTGGGCGGTCGACAAGTTCGGTCCCAGGAAAATGGCCATCATCGGCGCCGTGATTACGGGCTTTGGCTTCATGGCCATGAGCTCCGTCGCAGCGTTCCAGGTCGGACCCATTCATGTCAGCGCCCTGGTGGCATTTGGCCTGCTCTACGCCGGGTGGATGTCCATTGGCTACAACACCGGCTTCGGGCACGCCAGCATGGCGTCGGTCAACGCCTGGTTCATCAGGAAACGCTCCCGCGCCTTTGCCATCTTCTCCCTGGGCGCAGGCGGCAGCGGCCTCACGGTCTTCATACTGGGCTTCCTGGTGGACGTTTACGGATGGCGAACAACGTCGTTCATTGCAGGCATAGGCGTATTTGTCATCATCATCCCCCTGTCCCTGCTTCTGAGACACAAGCCGGAGCAGTACGGCTACCTGCCGGATGGCGACGACCCCCACACCGCCGCCGTTCAGGCCAGCGCGGCTCCCCCACAGGGAAAACGCGGCCCATCGTCTATGAAGGTGGCCTGGTCGGAGTACGACTTCAGCGTCAGAGAGGCGCTGTCCACAATGGCGTTCTGGATGCTCATTCTGGGCACGGGCGCCAGGGCATTTGTGATGACGTCCATAGTGGTGCACCAGATCAAGTACCTCACGGAGGTCCGGGACATCCCCCTGGTGCTGGCCAGCGCCGCTCTGGGAGGCATGGTCACCATCAGCCTCATAGGGCGACTGGGCTTCGGCGTGCTGGGCGACTATATGGACAAGCGGCACATTATGATTGGCACTCTGCTGCTCCAGACCCTGGGCATATACATCCTGATGACCGCCACCAGCATGACCCAGGTCTGGCTCTTCGTGGTGGTCTACGGCATCTCTTATGGCGGCGCAATCCCGGTGTACATGGCCATAGTCGGCGAATACTTTGGCCGGAAGAACTACGCCACCATCCGGGGCTTCAACCAGCTGTTCCACATTCCGACCACCGTCACCGGCCCGGTCTTCGCCGGCTGGATCTACGACACAACCGGCAGCTATACGGTGGCCTTCACCAGCTTCATAATAGCGATGCTGGTGGGCGTTGGCTTCCTAGTCTTCGCCAAGCGTCCCAACCCGCCCAAGTCCGCCGTCCTGCCTGACGACGACGCCCCCGCCTCCGAAGCGCGGCCGTAGGGCGGCTGGCCTTTCCGTATGTGATAAACTTACGGAGAGTTCCGGTGCGCTTGTGCCGGTTCAATCGACCGTAAGGGTCCTAAAATGCACGAGGTCACACTCAAGAACTTCCGCTGCTTCCGAGAGGAGCAGAAGGCGCGCCTGGCGCCCCTGACTCTTCTGGTTGGTGAGAATAGCACTGGAAAGACCTCTTTCTTGGCATTGGTGCGCGCCCTGCGTCAAGTGGCTTTTGAATCAAGGGTCCCGGATTTCCGGGATCCTCCTTACGACTTGGGCACGTTCAGCGAGATTGCCTACAACAGTGGGCAGAGTGGAGAGAAATCACTTGAGGCAGGATTCAGCCGGAAGGCGCCAATTTGGTTCGTTGGACCGAGATGGGACTCCGAAGACTCAGTGTCCTTCAAAGCGACATTTGAGTCAAGGAATGGTGTCCCATTTCCCACCACTCGTAGTGTCTCTTCTGACGGACTGCGTATCGAGGTCTCCCAGGATAATATAAGGTTGGCGGTATTCGACCGTCAGGTGATTGCGAGTATCCCAGAAGGCGTGCCCATGTATGTTGACGACTTCCTTATTCCCTTGTCCAGCTTGATCAGCCAATGGAGTCAGTTATGGCCACTGTCGGGAATGCCTGAAGAGTCTCGGAGTGATATGGACGAAAAGTCCTCTCATACCTTAACTGAAGACGATTTGGGGTATATATCTCAGCTCACGCATACACTCCCATATCCGATTCATGATGTCCGAGGCAGTAATCCCATCTTTGCGGGTGCGCCCGTCAGGTCAACGCCCAAGCGCACATACGATCCCTCACGGCCTTTCCAGGACCCGGAGGGAGAGTACATACCAACACTTCTCGCAAACATGTCTAGACATTCCCCGAACGAATGGCTGAGTCTGAAAGAAACTATCGAGGAGTTTGGGGAGAGATCTGGCCTGTTTGATGAGATCGCCATAGAACCTTTGGGCAAGTCGGAAGGCTCTCCATTCCAGTTACAGATCAGAAAATCTGGTGGGAGACTAAAGGGTAGAAGGAGGAATTTGATCGACGTTGGCTACGGAGTAAGCCAGATACTACCGGTCCTGATTGAGCTGCTCCGGGAATACCACGCCTCCGTTTTTCTACTGCAACAACCTGAAGTACACTTGCACCCTACTGCACAGGCTGCCCTTGGAAGCCTGTTCTGCCGCCTCGCAAGTTGGGACAGGCAGATAATAGTGGAGACACACAGCGACTACATCCTAGACCGCGTGCGCATGGACGTGCGGGACAAAAAGACCGACCTCAAGCCGGAGGACGTTTCAATTCTATACTTTGAGAGGAACGGGTTGGAGGCCAATATCCACTCACTGGAGTTGGACGCTGATGGGAATATTGTCAACCCTCCGCCAGGATACGGCCAGTTCTTCATGGACGAGATGCGACGCTCAATAGGCTTGTGAATGTGCTCTATTGTTGACGCCAATGTACGAGATCAAGTTTTTGGGGATTCACCATCACCTGCGGGCAAGCACTTTCTTGACTGGCTGACCCCAGAGCGAGGCGGCAGGTTGATTGTAGGCGGGAGGCTTTTGCAGGAGCTAAGCGGGCTTCAGAAGTTCCAGAGATGGCTTGGGGTATCAGTAAAGATCGGGGTAGCCAAGATAATTCCAGACGACCGGGTAGCCTCCGAGACAACTGACTTGGAAAATCGGGGCGCCTGCAGATCGAATGACGCTCACGTTATCGCCCTCGCAATTGTTGGCCATGCCCGCCTACTGTTCACCAATGACTCCGCCTTGCAAAGGGACTTTAGGGACAACGTAAGCGGAGGCAGAATCTATACCACCATACGCGACCAGGCTGTAACCAGTACGCACAGGAGGCTGCTTAGGCAGCGCTGCGACTGATTCCACCATCAAGCCAAAGGAGGTGTTCCTATGGAGACAAAGATGCCGGGCGGTTACACCGGAAGAATCCTGCGCATAGACCTGACCACGGAGCGCGTCTGGACCGAGACGCTTACCCCGGAGGAGTGCCGGTACTACCTGGGAGCCGTGGGCATTGGCTACAAGATCCTGTGGGAGGAGGTGCCCCCGGAGGTCGCCTGGGACGATCCCGAGAATCGGCTGTTCCTCGGCTCAGGGCCCCTTGCGGGCACGCCGGTCTGGGGGACGGGAAGCCTCACCGTCGTGACCAAGGGCGCAATGACAGGCGGCGCAGTCGTCACCAACGCCCAGGGCTTCTTCGGAGCCAACCTGAAGTACTGCGGCTACGACGGCATCGTACTCCAGGGGCAGGCCAGCAGGTGGGTCTACGTCCATATAAACGACGACGTTGTGGAGCTGAGGGACGCATCGCACCTGCTCGGCAGGGACACTTGGGAGACCCAGGACGCGCTGCAGGAGGAGTACGGGCTGAGCGGCCACCAGATGAGCGTGTACGGCATTGGCCCGGCGGGCGAGAACATGGTCAGGTGGGCCATCATCCAGGGCGACTACGGCCACGTGGCGAGCAAGAACGGCTGCGGCGCAGTGATGGGCGTGAAGAAGGTGAAGTGCGTCGCCATTGTCCGCGGGAGCGGGGGCGTCGCCGTCCACGATCCGGCGGGCCTCATGCAGGCCGCCGACGTGATAAGCCACGAGGTCAAGGGCACTCCCACCTACGAGTACGGGACCCTGGGCGGCCCCCTTCGCAACAACCGGTCGGGGGCGCTGTCCATCAAGAACCTGACCACCAACATCTACCCGGTCATGGAGCGACTGGACGAGCTGGAGCCTGCGACCCTTCGCCAGAAGTTCCCCCACCGCGGCCACCAGTGCAGCGGCTGCGGGATGAAGGGCCATTGCCACATCCTGGTGGTGCCTGAGGGCAGCTACGAGGGCGCGCTGGTGGACGAGGCGGAGTCCGAGGGCATCGCCATGTGCGGCCCGCAGATCGGCAGCGTGGACACCGCCGCTATGATGTGGCTCAACACCCAGACGGACAAGGCAGGCGTGGACGTCAATGAGTTCGGGTGGGTGATTGGCTGGGTGATGGAGTGCTACGAGAAGGGCTACATCACAAAGGAGCAGCTGGGCGGCCTGGAGATGAGGTGGGGCGACTCGGAGGCTGCCAACGCCCTGCTGCAGATGATCACCCATCGAGAGGGCTTCGGCGACGTGCTGGCGGAGGGCGTGAAGCGCGCCGCGGAGCGACTTGGCGGAGATGCCTACGACTGCGCGGTCTTCGTTCACAAGGGCACCACGCCCCGGGGCCACGACCATCGCGGTCGCTGGTCCGAGATGCTGGACGGTTGCGTCACCAACATCGGCACCATCGAGGGTGGAGGCCAGCAGCCCCAGGAGTTCGGCCTGCCGGAGACCCACGATCCATTCGATCCCGAAGCCGTTGCCTACAACCTGGCAGCCATGCTGGGCAAGCGCAACTTCGTGGACGCCCTGGGCGTGTGCAGCTTCACGGTGAACACCTACGTTGAGCTGATATGCCGGGCGCTGAACGCCCTGACCGGCTGGGACTACACCAAGGAAGAGGCCATGGAGTTCGGCAAGCGGAGCGCGGCCATGTTCCGCCTGTTCAACCTCAGGTGCGGCCTGGGCGTGGACCTGGAGAGGCCGTCTGAGAGGTACTGGTCAACGCCCATCGACGGGCCGGCTGCGGGAACCAGCGCCAAGGCAAACTGGGAGACGATGGTGTCCACATACTACAGGACCGCAGGCTGGGACAGGGAGACCGGCAAGCCCCTTCCGGAGACCATGCGAGAGCTTGGGCTTCAGCGCCTCATGCCGGAGGTGTGGGGCGTGGAGGAGGCGAAAGTCGGGTCCTGAGGCTCACCAAGGCCCACGCTAGAGGCTTGCTCGCACCACGTTCTGGATGATTATCAGGACGAAGATTGCCACCATTGGGCTGAGGTCTATTGTCCCGAAGGTGGTGTATCGGCGGATGGGGGCCAGGAAAGGCTCCGTTATGCTTATGAGGGCGTACCGTATGGGGTTCTGGGGCTGCATGACCCTGCCTATTACCAGCCAGTCGATTATGACGCGCCCCAGTATCGCCAGGTAGAGCAGCGTTATTATGGCGTTGACAAGGGCTGCCACTAGTCTTCCTCACCCAGGGCCGCGGCCTTCTCGTGCGCGGCTATGACGCCGTTGATGATGGCGCTCCTCAGCCCGTCGTCCTCCATGGACAGAAGAGCCTCGGCCGTGGTCCCTCCCGGCGACGTCACCATGTTGCGCAGCTCCGCCGGGTGCCTGCCGGAGCTCTTGGCCAGGGCCGCGCTTCCGTACACGGTCTGCAGGGCCAACACCTGGGCCATGTCCCTGGACAGCCCCAGGTACACCCCGGCGTCGATGAGGGACTCTAGGAACAGGAAGACGTAGGCGGGGCCGCTGGCGCTGAGGGCCGTCGCCATGTCCAGGTACTTCTCCTCGGCCACGTACACCTCTTCACCCAGGGACTTCAGAATTGTGCGGGCCGCCTCTTCGTGACGGGCGCTCACGGCCGCGGACGCCGTCCAGACGCTCATCCCCTGCCCCACCTGCGCCGGCGTGTTGGGCATGACGCGGATGACGGCCGGATGGTCCAGACCCTTGGCAATGCTCTTCATTGTCGCCCCGGCGACAATCGACAAAGCAGCCTGTGAAGCGGTCAAGCGGCCCCGCAGCTCTCCGAGCACGTCGCCCAGCTGTTGTGGCTTCACGGCAAGAATAGCCAGGTCAGCCGACTCGATGGCCTGGCAGTTGTCAGACGTAGTCCCAACGCCGTACCGCTCGCTGAGGTAGTTCCTGCGACCCTCCACAGGCTCCCCAACGCGGACACCGCCGGGCGCTGCCAGCCCGTTGTCCAGCACGCCGGACAGGATGGCCTCGGCCATAGTGCCGCCGCCAATGAATGCCAGTTTCAGTTGTTCAGCCATGGGTTAGCATCTCAATGTCATTATAGCACTCGCTCATGGTCGCGCAGGCGATATTCTATTCCGCTCACCCCCGTATCCAGTACGGGGCAGGCTCTGAGCCTGTCGAAGGGAGTGAGCGGTTGAAGCAGTATTGGCCCGCTCAAATGGTTCGACATGCTCACCATGAGCGGGTGGCGGTCCGCCTTGCGCCTCGCCTACTCCCGGGGCAGGCATCCGGTGTTCGCCATGACGGTGGCAACCTCAATCGACGCCACCATGCCCCTGGCGCTGGCTATCCCCTTCCCCGCTATGTCGAAAGCCGTTCCGTGGTCGACCGACGTGCGGGTGAACGGCAGCCCCAGGTTAATGCTTACGCTGCCCTCGAAGTCCTTCATCTTGATTGGGATGTGACCCTGGTCGTGGTAGAGGGCCAGGACGGCGTCGTAGCGGCCCTCCGCGGCCTGGGGAAAGACCGAGTCCGCAGGCACAGGCCCCGTCACGTCGATGCCCTGCTTGCGGCCCGCCTCCACGGCCGGCGCGATCTCGTCGATCTCCTCCCGCCCCAGCAGGCCGCCGTCGCCTCCGTGGGGGTTCAGGGCCGCCACCGCAATGCGGGGCGAGTCGAAGCCCCAGTCCTTGAAGCAGGTCTGGATCAGCTCGATCTTTGCCAGCACGTTGTCCATGGTGACGTAGGCCACAGCCCGGGCCAGGGACCTGTGGGTGGTCAGGTGCACGACGCGCAGGCTGCCCGCCGTGAGCATGGTGGCCACCTGCGGGGCCTCGCTGAGGCTCTGCAGAAGCTCCAGGTGCCCGATGTCCTGGTAGCCCGCCGCCTGGGCTGCCTCCTTGTTGATGGGAGCGGTGGCCATCGCCTGCACGTCCCCTGAAAGCGCCAGCTCACCCGCTCGCAGCACCCACTCAACGCACGCCCTTCCGGCCGCGGCGCTGATCTGCCCGGGGACAACGTCCTCCGGCCTGAGGTTGCCAGGGTCAAGGATGGAGATGGCGTTGTCCGCGGCCTGGGCGGCGGAGAAAACGGGGGTAATGTCCAGGGCAAGGCCCAGGTCCACCGCCGTCTTCCTGAGCAGCGGGGCGTTGCCAATCACCAGGGGGTGGCACTCCTGGGCAATCTCCGGTATGGCGAGGGCCTTGGCCACAATCTCCGGCCCGATTCCGCACGGGTCCCCCATTGTGATGGCGATTATGGACTTGCTGCTCATACGTCTAATTCTCCTGTGACTGTTCCCGGAGGCGATTGGCCTCCTTCTAGGCTTTTCAATGAAGATAGTTTCCGCTCATCCCCGTATCAAGTACGGGGCAAGCTCTGAGCTTGTCGAAGGAAATGAGCGGGGCCGTGCGTCTTGGTTATACCCGCTCAAATGGTTCGACAGGCTCACCCCCGTATCAAGTACGGGGCAGGCTATGAGCGGGTGTGTCAGCCATTTTCAACGCACCCCCTGTATGCCATTGCACGCATTATATTTGGTGTTCATTGATGGTACAATAGAAAAGGCCCCGATGTATCGGGGCCTTGGGTGCACGCTCTCTCAAGGAGAGCGCCGTTCGGGACATCTGCGGACGCAGAGCATCCTACCCGTCGCGCCGCTCCCACTGATTGCTCCGGAGGGTCGGCGCGTATTACTCAAGTTCAGTAGCCCATGAGGGGCTCTACGTCCCTCAGCAGGTTGATGAGGGTGTGCTCCCAGGACGCAGGCTGCCCCGCCAGTATGAATTCCGCCGGCGGCTCGTAGACGGGCCTGCGACGCTTGAAGGGCTTGACGTAGCTCAGACCTCGGAAGTGGCCCCTCACGCTCACCTGCCTTGGCCGGCTGCGCCAGTGGCCCTTCACCGGATTGCCCTTGCGGTTGAGGTGAGGCCTGACCCAGATGGCGTCCGTGTCCGGTCGTTTGTCTCTTCTCATGGGATCTTCTACCCGCACCTCTCGTACCCGCACTGTGGGTCGGAGCACCTCTCGCAGCCCTCCTGGTGGATCAGAAACGCGGGGCACTCTGGGCAGGTGTTCTGCCGTCCGTTGCCGTTGGCCTCCGCCTTGAAGAACAGCTCCTGCTGCACTGCAATGGCGGTGGCGCTCCTGGGCTGGGGCGCTTGGAGTGCTTGGAGCGCCTGGGGCTCGGGGGCCTCGGTCTGGCGGCTGAGGGCTAGCGCCACCGCGTCCGGGGCCGAGCGCACCAACGTGCCATCGTCCCAAGTCGGGCAGCAGGTGATTCCCCTCAGCTGCTCAATGATCTGCTCCGTTGCGATGCCGGAGCGCAGGGCCAGGGACGCCAGGCGGGATATGGCCTCCAGCTGTGCCGAGTCGCATCCACCGGCCTTGCCCAGCGTGGAGAACACCTCGAAGGGGCGGCCATCGTAGTAGGTGATGTTCACGTACATGTTGCCGTGGCCGGTCCGCACCCGCTCCGTTACGCCCTGCACGCTCCTGGGCCTGTCCATAATCGTCCGGGGCCTTACTGCCAGGCCCGTCGTCGCATCCTCCTCCACGTCCGTACCTCCCCTGCCGGCGACTCCCGTCGTCAGGACCTCCGCCTCCCGGCTGCCTGCGCGGTAGACCGTGATCCCCTTGCAGCCCAGCTTCCACGCCAAGAGGTAGGACATGCGCACGTCCTCCCTGGTGGCCGAGTTGGGGAAGTTGATGGTCTTGGATATTCCGGCGTCCACGCTGTCCTGGAACGCCGCCTGCATCCGCACGTGGTCCTGGGGCGATATGTCAGCGGCCGTCACAAAGACATCTCTCACCCACTCAGGGACGTCCTCGTCCCTGTCCTGGATGGAGCCGCCGTCCGCCAGGTACTCCATCAGCTCGTCGCTGTAGAAGTCGTCCTGGCGCGCCACGTCCTCGAAGTTGGCGTCGATGTAGAGGAGGCTCTGGCCCTCCAGGATGTTGTGCTTGTGGTAGCAGAGGGAGAAGAGAGGCTCGATGCCGCTGGAGCAGCCCGCTATCATCGAAATCGTGCCCGTGGGGGCCACCGTCAGGCGGCAGGCGTTGCGCATCATCCTGCCCTGCTTCTGGAATGAGCTGCCCTCGTAGGCGGGGAAGACACCCCGCTCACTGGCCAGCTCCTCGGAGGTGTTGTCCGACTCCTGCCTGATGAACCTCATCACCTCACGGCCGAGGTCGATTCCCTCCTGTGAGTTGTAGGGAATGCCCAGGATGACCAGCATATCGGCGAAGCCCATGACACCAAGTCCAATCTTGCGGGTCAGCTTGGTCATCCGCTCGATCTCCGGGACGGAGTAGCGGTTGGCGTCGATGACGTTGTCCAGAAAGCGTGTGGCAACCTGCACCGTCTCCTTCAGCCGGTCCCAGTCCACGGCAGGCTGCCTGTCCCTCTCCACCACGAACCTGGCGAGGTTTATGGAACCCAGGTTGCAGGACTCGTATGGCAGCAGGGGCTGCTCGCCGCAGGGGTTGGTGGCGGTCATGCGGCCTACGTGCAGCGTTGGGTTGTCGCGGTTGACCTGGTCCAGGAAAATGGCGCCGGGCTCGCCGTTGAGCCACGCCCCTTCGATCATCCTGCTGAAGACGTCCGCGGCGTTCAGCTTGCCCACAACCTCGCCCGTCTGGGGGTCTCGAAGCTCGTAGTCCTCCTCCCTCTCGACCGCCTGCATGAACTCCTCGCTGACTCCCACGGAGATGTTGAAGTTGTGGATCTGGCCCTCGGTGGTCTTGCACGTGATGAAGTCCAGGATGTCCGGGTGGTGCACGTCCATCACGGCCATGTTCGCTCCGTCCCGCTTGCCGCCCTGGGTCACCAGGGTTGAGACGGAGGAGAGGTGGCGAAGCACCGCCACGGGGCCGCAGGCCCTCCCGTGGGTGGTTGAGATGGGCGCGCCCTTGGGCCGGATCTTGGAGAGGGCGAAGCCGGTGCCGCCGCCGAACTTCTGCACCAGAGCGGCCTCCTTGGCCGTCTCCATAATGCCGTCCATGCTGTCCTCCAGCCCAATCACGAAGCAGGCCGACAGCGTACCTGTGCCAGTTCCTGCGTTCATGAGGGTGGGCGAGTTAGGGACGAACTCCATCTTGGCCATCGGCTCGTAGAAGGCGTCCTCCCAGTGGGCCACGTCGGCGTTGGAGTTGTAGAGAAGCTCCGTCTCGGCGATGGCCCGGGCCACCCTGCGGAACATCTGGGACGGGTTCTCGACTATTTCGCCCTTGTCGTTCTTGCGGAGGTAGCGCTTCTCCAGAACGACCATCGCGTTCTCCGAGATGTCCGGCGCGGTCCCCCTGACCTCCACTGCGCTTGTGCCGTTGGTGGATGCGCCGTCTTCCGACTCTGAATGGCCGTTGCCGTTGGGCCTGTTCAGGTTCTCGGCAATCTGCCTGACCACCGAGGGGTCGGTGACGCCGGCAGCCTTCACAGCAGCCAAGACCTTCTCAGCTGCCTCGGCTGCAATGGTCGGCTCGTTGCCGGTGGTCTCCTTGCTGTCTGCCTCTCCTGCGATGGTCATGACTCGGTCCTCCCTGAAGTCTTGCTCTTGCCTGGTCTCGGATGAATCTACGAAGTGTGCGAAGCGCCGTTGCCCAGGTCCATTGGCAGTCCCTGGGCGGCCCGGGGACGCCTGCCGCGTCGCCTGGGGGCCGGCGGGTCATCAGGAATCAGAGGCAGCTGCGGGCTGGGCACCTCTCTCTCCAGGGCCTCCTGCAACGCCTCCACCTCCTGCTTGAAGCTCTCAATGTCTGCGAAATCCCGGTACACGCTGGCAAAGCGGATGTATGCGACCCTGTCCATGTCCCTGAGCCGCTCCATGACCATCTCCCCGATGCTGGAGCTGTGGATCTCCGCCCTGCCCAGCTGCTGAAGTTCGGCCTCAATCTCGTCCACCAGCTTCTCGATGCGGCCGGTGGGAAGGGGCCGCTTGACGCACGCCTTGAGGATGCTGTTTATCAGCTTGTCCCGGTTGTACTCCTCGCGGCGGTTGTCGCGCTTGGCGACCATTAGGGCCGTGGTCTGAATGCGCTCATAGGTGGTGTAGCGGAGCCCGCACTGAATGCACTCCCGCCGTCGGCGTACGCTCTCTGTAGCGTCCCGGGAGTCTATGACCTTTGACTCCGGATGATTGCAGTAAGGGCAGCGCATAGGACTCTCTTCTCAGACCTGGCAACCTTAAAGCTTGATTCAATATACTAAATGTACACAATATGCTGTGTGCCACAAGCCAATGGCGACAATATGTCGATGATATAGAAGCGCCAAAAGCCTTGTCAATAGGTTTATACCCCAGTTTGTGGCATTCCAGATGAGGTACACAACATGTAGGTGTCACACATTCAAGAGGACAGGATTTCCTGCAATGCAAGGAATCTGCTGTCTCTTCCAACACCTGCAGGGCCCTACGAGTTCCGCAGTAGTCCCGCCCATCTACCCCCTAAAGGGGGTAGATGGGCGGGACCGGCGCATTGCGCCTGCTGACGTTCTCGGGAAACTCCAGAAACGTGAAGCGCAGAGGCACATTGTGGTGGAAATCGATGGCCCCTGAGTGGATCCAAAGACCTTGGGCTACTAGGTGTCTTTCAGAAGGCGTACGGCGAGTTGCAGGGCCTCCTCCCGTGTGGAGATCTCCCCTGCTCCCTGGGCCTCCATGATGGCCTCCAGCAGCTTTCCCAGCTCGGGGCCCGGACGAAGCTCCAGGGCCTGCATCAGCACGTGGCCATCCACAAGCCTGGGCCTGCTGCCGAGGTCCTCCCGCTCTCGCAGGCCCTCGTGGAGGATGTGGCCTATGAGCCGGCAGTGCCCCTCCCAGTCCTGGGCATCGACCACGCGCGGACCCTTGGCGGACAGGTAGTCGGCGATGTTCAAATAGAGCGTATCCACGGCCGCGGTGTCCAGGTCCCGGAAGAACCGATATACTGCCCGTTGCGTGGGCATCTCAACGCCCTGCCTCATCTGCGTTGGCCGGAGGTGGTGCCTGACCATCGCGCTTATCAGGTGGGTCGCCCTGCTGCTCATGCGCAGACGGCGGAGGATGGTCTCCGACACCTCGGCGCCCTGCAAGTCGTGGCCGATGAACCTTATGCGCCCGGAAGGCTCCACGGTCTTGGTGGCGGGCTTGGAGATGTCGTGGAGAAGGCATCCCAGCTTGACTATTGTGCGGCGGGTGTGGCCGTCGCTGAACTCCTCGTCAAAGTACGTGTCCAGGGAGTCGTGCCAGGGGACGCAGGCAAGGACGTCGTTTCCGGCGATGGCGGCCTTGTTAGTGACCTGCTCCAGCGCCCCGGCGGCCTCTACGCAGTGGTAGAAGACGTTCCAGTAGTGCTCCGGGGGCTGCTCCACGTCCCTGGCCTCCTCCAGCTCGGGGATGAGCCGGCACAGCAGTCCCAAATCGTCCATCAGCCGCAGGTGGCGGGACGCCCCGGGCTCTGCGAGGGTCTTCAGCAGCTCGTCTCTCAGACGTTCCGGAGCGACGGTGGTCAGCAGGTGGGCATCTCTTTGTATGAGCTGAACTGCGTCGTCGTTGAGGGTGAAGCCGAGCTGAGCGGCCAGCCTTACGCCGCGCAACAGCCGCACGGGGTCGTCCCGGAAGACGCGGCCGGACGCCGGCCTGAGGGTCCCGGCGGCCAGGTCTGCGAGGCCGCCAAGGGGGTCCACAAGCCCGTCCCATGCGGCCTCACCTGTGGCGTAGTCAAGGGGAAGGGCCAGCGCGTCGATGGTGAAGTCCCGTCGGGCCAGGTCCTGGGCAATGTCCCCTTCAAGGGACGTCAGATCGACGTGCGGTCTGGGGGCCTTCTCGCCATAGGCGCTCTCCTCCGGCAGCACGACTCTGGCCGCGGCGTGGGCCTCGTTAAGTGAGACGAAGGTGCCGCCGGTGGCATGTGCAAGCTCGCGGCCAAGGGCAACCGCGTCGCCCCCAACTGCGATGTCTACGTCGTTGGGTTGCCTGCCCAGCAGAGCGTCCCTGACGGACCCCCCGGCCAGGTACGCCGTCACCGAGCGTGCAGCAAAGAACTCCGCCAGGGCGCGCAGCAGGGGCAGAGTCTCGGGGGAGACCGGAGAGGCGGGGGTTGTGGTTGGCCTGCCGGGGTTCAAGCAGCCTCTGAAGGGGCTCAGGCCTCTTGAGGCTCCAGCTTCCAGAGCTTCTCAGAGCTTTCCAGGTGATCGATGTAGAGGGTCCCGTTTATGTGGTCGGTCTCGTGTTCAAGCGCCTGCGCCAGGAGACCCTCGGCCTTGATTCGCACTGTGTTGCCGTCCCTGTCCAGGGCCCGGGCGCGCACCTTCAGGGAGCGGGTGAGTTCGCCCCTGTAGCCCGGAATGCTCAGGCAGCCCTCCTCCACCAACCTCTCACCCTCCCTGCGGGTGATCTCCGGGTTGATGAGCACACGCACCTCTTCCTCCTCCGGAATCTCGATGACTACGACCCTCTGGAGCACGCCCACCTGGTTGGCGGCCAGCCCCACGCCATTGGCTGCTCTCATGGTATCTATCATATCGTCTATGAGCTTCTGGAGCGCGTCGTCAATCCTGGTGACGCGCCTGGCCTTCTGCCGAAGCACCGGATCTGGCAGGGTCCGAAGGTTCAAAACAGTCAACGGCCGCCTCCTGGCGATTTATCGTTTCTCCCGCCAATTATAGTTTGGGGCAACGGGCCTGTAAATGAGATTTCAAGGGTCACGCGACGGACATTGGGTCAACGTCAACGGCCCAGCCCTGGGGAACCTGGGTCTTGTCCAGCAGAGACCGAGGGTCCTGTCCCCTCAGGATTATGTGCCATCGGTACCGACCCCTCAGACGCGGCGGAAAGGCGGGGGCAGGCCCCAGGATGTCGGTGTTGGTCAGTCCCCAGGCGGCGCGCTGTTGCTTGAGCTCGTCGCCCATACGCTCCGCCTCGCGCTGGCAGGCGTCCTGGATCAGGTCGGTGTGCACAAGGCGGATGAGACGCTCATAGGGAGGCAGGGCCTGCTCACGGCGATAGGCCGTTTCCCTCTCGTAGAAGGCTGAATAGTCATGCGCCGCCGCGCTTGTGACCGCATAGTGGTCAGGAGAATAGGTCTGCACAACGACCTTGCCGCCCAGGGGCCCCCTGCCCGTCCGGCCGGACACCTGGCTGAGCAGCTGGAAGACCCTCTCGCCTGCGTGAAAGTCCGGCAGGAAGAGGCCGATATCGGCGCAGAGCACACCCACCAGGGTCACGTTCGGGAAATGCAGGCCCTTGGCTATCATCTGTGTGCCCACCAGGACCTGCGCGTCCCCTCTGAGGAAGGCGTCCATGATTCGCTGGTGGGAGCCCCTGGCAGAGGTGGCGTCCCTGTCCCAGCGAAGCGACTTGACGCCCGGGTACTCCTTCTCCAGCTCCTCGACTACGCGCTGAGTCCCAAGGCCCAGGTATCGAATCTGGCGGCTGCGGCACTTGGGGCAATGGGCCGGCGGGTTGCGCCGATGGTTGCACCTGTGGCAGAGCAGTTTGCCGGCCTGGGCGTGGTGGGTCAGGGTGAAGTCGCAGCGACTGCAACGCATCACGTGCCCGCAGTCCCGGCACTGGACCATGCTGCCGCTGCCCCTGCGGTTCAGGTAGAGCATCACCTGCTCACCGGCCTTGAGCGCCCTGTCCATCTCGCCGGTCAGGGCGCGGCTGAAGATGCTCCGATTCCCCTCCTCCAACTCCTTTCGCAGGTCTACGATCTGCACCGGAGGCTGTGGAACGACCCTGTTGCTGCGCGTCCCGGCCCCGTCCGCTATGCGTTCCGGCAGCGTCAGCAGCCTGTATCGCCCGTTGACGGCGCGGGAGTATGTAACGACGTCCGGCGTCGCCGTTCCCAGGACCACCACCGCGCCGGTCAGCTCGGCCAGCTTCAGGGCGGCGTCCCGGGCGTGATAGCGGGGAGTGTCTTCCTGCTTGTACGTCGGCTCGTGCTCCTCGTCTATGACTATCAGCCCCAGGTCCGGCTGAGGCGCGAACAGGGCGCTCCGCGCCCCGACGGCGACTCCGTAGCGGCCCTCCCTGATGCGCTGCCACTGGTCGAAGCGCTCCCCCGGGGACAGGCCGCTGTGCTGTACGGCCACCTGCCCCGGAAACCGGCGGCTGAATCGGTCGATGGTCTGTGGCGTCAGGGCGAGCTCCGGCGCCAGCACGATTCCGCGCTTTCCCCTTCTGATGGCGTGTTCCAGCGCCCGCAGGTAAACCTCCGTTTTGCCGCTGCCGGTCACTCCGTGGAGCAGGAACACCCGGGTAGACGCGTTGTCAATTGCGCTCCCGATGGCGCTTACGCAGCTCTGCTGGTCAGGTGTCAGGACCGGCGTATCTTCTGGCGGGTACTCCCTGCCCCTGAGGGGGTCCCGCTCCACTTGGATTTGCACGCGGCGCACCAGTCCCTTTTTCTCCAGACTTGTTACGGCGTACTGCCCGAACTCCCGGACGGCCTCGGCGCGGGGAATCGGCTCTCTGGTTTCTGCCATGTGGCGCAGCAAGGCGGCCTGCCTGTAGGCCCTTCGCTCCAGGTCGGCCGCGGCATTCTCGGCGTCCGCCGGGCGCGTCATCTCCAGGTGTGCCACGTACCTCGGCCGGACCGAGGGCTGCCGCCACTCCGTGGACACCTCTACGAGGCCGCGCCTTGCCAAGGGTCCGATGGCGGAGCCGGCCCTGGGGCCAAGCGCCCTGAGCAGTGCGCCGCGCTCCACCTTAGACCGGGAGGCCAGGTAGTCCAGGACGCGGCGTTGGGCGGGAGACAGCCTCAGGTCGGCAGCAGGCGCGGTTGTTGCGGAGTAGTGGGTGAGGCTGCGCTCCCTCATGCCTGGCGGCATCATAAGGGCGGCGCACTCGAAGAGAGGCGCCATGTAGTAGTCGCTGATCCATTCGGCCAGGGCCAGGTGGACGGGCGAGAGCACGGGTTGGTCGCGGGACGCGCCGCTTATGGGGCGCGTGTCATCGACTGGGGACTCATTGCTGAGCCGGAACACAAGTCCGGGCACAATGCGAGGGCCGAAGGGCGCTTGCACCAGATGCCCGGGAGAGACGTCCAGGCCGGGGGGAACGGAGTACGTGAAGGTGCGGTTGTACCCCGCGGGGGCGTCGACGGCCACCTCGGCGTACTTCATCATCTTGTGGTCGACCTGCGCCTGGCCGGAGAGGACTGAGGGTCGGGCTACTCCCTAGGACCGGTTCCTGTCTTCCTTGATCCGGGCCGCCCGGCCGTGGCGTCCTCGCAGGTAGTACAGGCGGGCGCGTCGGACCTTTCCTCTGCGGACAACCTCCACGGAGTCAACAACGGGAGAGTAGTAGGCGAAAGTTCGCTCAACGCCGATGCCGTGGGAGACGCGGCGCACGGTGAACGTGGACCCGGGCCCGCCGCCTCGCTTGCGGATGACCGCTCCCTGAAACGCCTGGAGCCGCTCCCGCTCCCCTTCCCTCACCTTGATAGTTACCTTGACGGTGTCCCCCGGCCTGAACTCCTCAATCTTGGGGTTCTCCTCAAGGGGGATAAGGGTGTCTAAGTCCATGATGGTGTCCTTCTGCGCTTGCGCTGGTTCTCTGCTCTTGAAGAAAGCCGTCTGGTATTGTACAGGCCGTGTCCTGGAAGAGCAAGTCAATTGGGGACGAATTGGGGGCGTTTCGCCGTCAGGCGTGGACTGCCTCCGGCTCTCCGCTGAGGGTCCGTACTCGACGGTTGCCCAGCCCCATCACGACGGCAAAGAGGATGACGGCCCCGCCTCCTACGGCGACGGCCAGGGGCGCGCTGGTGTACTCGGCAATGGCCCCGGACTGCATCGCTCCCACCGGCAGGAGGCTCCACGTCATCCCGTAGATGCCCATGACACGGCCTCGGAGCTCGTTGGGAACCATCAGCTGCAGGGTGCTCATTATGGTGATCATGTACATTGACGCGCTCACGCCTGCAAAGAAGATGAAGACCAGGCTCAATGGGAAGAATACAAGGACGGAGCCTGCGGCAGCGAAGAGCATCAGGGATGCTCCGAACAGCACTGCGCCCCCCAGGATCAGCAGCCCCTTGTGCCGGACATTGCCCAGGGAGGCGGTTATCAGGGTGCCCAGTAATGCGCCCACGCCCGAGACCGCGTGAAGTATGCCCAGACCGGCGCTGCCCACCTCGAAGATGTCCCTGGCAAAGACGGGCAGCATGAATATGTAGGACATTCCGAAGATGCTGTTGAAAAATGTCATCCCAATCAGAAAGGCGAAGATGGAGTTGGTGCGGACGAAGTTGACGCCCTGGGCCATGTCGTGGAGGAAAGAGCCGCTCCCGGCGCGCTTGATTGGAGGCAGTCGCAGTGTGGAGACCATGACGGCCATCGTCAGGAATCCGAGGAACGGAGCGAAGAAGCCGGGTGACACTCCCAGCCTAGTGCCGATGATGACGCCGCCAATGGCCGGCCCGATGACCCGCGTACCCTGCCACACCATTGAGTTGAGGGCCACAGCGTTCAGCATGTCCTCCCGTTCAATGAGGTGGGGGAAGAGCGCCTGCCTTGTGGGTGTGTCAAACGCCTGCACCGACCCGATGAGGAAGGCGCTGGCGATGATGTGCCAGGGCTCAACCAGGCCCATCAGGGTGAGCACGGCAAGGGCAAGCATACCCAGGCTTGAGATCACCTGAGTGATCATCAAGAGGATGCGCTGGTTTACCCTGTCGGCAATCACGCCGCCGAAGAGGTTCAGGACTATTGCCGGCAGCCCCGCGGCCAGCCCCACGTAGCCCAAGGCCAGCTCCGAGTCCGTCAGGTCGTAGATGAGCCAGCCCTGGGCTACCGTCATTATCTGGAAGCCCAGGACGGAGGCCACCATGCCCGTCCAGAAACGGCGGAAGCCTGAATGCCTTAAAGCCGTGAATACCTGGAGACGTGTGCGGCGTTGGGTTGCGGAGGTCTGCATCTTGCACTCGATTTCTGCAGTCTGCTGTGAGTATCCCTGATTTCGGCGCGCTTGCCAAGCTGTAGTACAGCAGCCTTGGGTTGCTTGAAACGAGGTTTACCAAGCGGCCCGGAAAGGTGAACCGCCCCTCTTGAGGGGCGGTTCATTAGTACCAGGATTCAGTGTGGGTAGCTGATGCTAGTTCTGCAACGCTCTCACGTAGTGTACCAGAGCCCATCGCTCCTCTTCTGTGAGGAGCTTCCGGAAGACCGGCATTGAGATTGTGCGGTCGACCGCCGGAGCGGCCTCAACGCCCGCCTCGGCGAAGGTGAGCTTGGTGGCTCCGCCCTCTGATATCAGCCCAAAGAGCACCTCGTCCGTCCGGTTCACGGTCGTATCGGCTCTGAGGTCCGGCGGAGCAAGGGCGCTCCACTTCAGCAGGAAGGGACTCATTGCGCCGTCGCCCGCTCCGGCAGCGCCGTGGCAGACTGCGCAATTGACCGCGTACAGCTTCTCTCCCAGGGCCATGGTCTCCGCCGTGCCGTCCATGGCCATCATCTGGTGGACATCAAGGGTGCCGTCGCCGACCTGTTTGAACGGCATGGCGCCCTCCGGCGGGTAGAGACGGGGCGGCTCCTGGGAGCGATACACCTGGGAGTAGTGCATCTCTCCGAATATGTCCACCTGATAGGCTCCCCTGCCCCACGGCAGGCATCCCAGGGCGGCGACTGCCAGCAGAAGAGCTGCCAGCGTCAGCCCCGGTAACGGCCTTCTCAAGGTGGGTCGCGCCTTCCCGCTCAATGAACTCATTACGGCATCCAAAACGGACGACCTCGCTCGTGGATTACGTCCGCAGCATTGCCGCGGCGCAGAGCCTGGTCTACGGTGTCCAATCTCTCCTCAGGGCACTTGACGATCAGCCCGATGTAGCCCTCCGTGATTCGCGGGTCGTACGGGTCCAGCCTGGGCCTTGGCAGCCGGGACTCGAAGATGATGCCCAGGATGGTGAAGATAACTGCGCCCAGCAGTGTGCCTTCGTAGGCAATGATGGTCATGGCGGGTAGGGCCAGGATGGGCTTGCCGCCCGTGACCAGGGGGTATGCAATCTGGGTGCCGGAGGTCAGGAGCACCGCCGTTGTCAGGCCCATGAGCGCGCCCACAATCGGGAACACGTACACGTGGTGTGAAGGGGTCTTCTCGCCGAATGCGCCTTCCGGGTAAGGACTGCCGGTGAGGACGTCGTAGTCCTCCTGGGCGCATCCAGCCTCCAGAAGCACGTCCGTGGCGTCTGCCGCCGTCGCAGCGTCGCTGAAGAGACCTAGTATGTGTCTATCGGCCATAAAGGACCTCCGAGTAGGTTTAATCCTCCCGCACTATTGCGGGGACTGATACCTTGCCAACTTGAATTGAGTCTTCCAGCACCACGCCCTCTTTGGTGTCCCCTATCGGGATGAGCGGGAACACCTTGGCGAAGAGAAGCACCAGCATCGACACCATTGCGAACGTGGCGCCTATGATGATGACCTCGACTGCGCTGGGCGTGTAGCCGCCCCACGTGAAGCTGAAGTTCTGCTTCCTCGCCAGGCTGGGCACGATGATGATGAACCTCTCCAGCCACATGCCTATGTTGACTAGTATTGTGGTGAAGAGCATCCATCCTATGCTCCGTCGCACTTTCTTGAATAGCCACAGTGGAACGGGAATGAAATATGACGCTATCAGGAAGGTGGCGAAGTAGGCCGCCCAGGGCATCTGGAACACCTGCATCTCGCGGAGCGCTATCTCCGGGGCTTCCTCGCTGTACAGGCCGAAGAAGAACTCCAGCACGAAGAAGAAGAGCCAGGCCGTTGCCACGACGATGAGCAGCTTCGCCAGCGCGTCCAGGTGCTCGTAGCGGATGTAGTCCTGCCACTTGAAGATTGACCGGAGGACGATCATGACCGTGACCACGCCGGACACGCCTGAGTGGACGGCTCCGATAACGAAGTAGGGAGCGAAGACCGTGCTGTGCCAGCCTTCGACGGCCACCGCCATGCCGAAGTCCCACGACACAATGCTGTGCACTGAGACGAATATGGGAAGGATGATGGCGGACAGGAGTATGCCTGCGATGAGCTGCAGCTTCCACTGCCGGACGCTTCCGCGCCATCCCAGGGCCAGGATCGAGTACATGATGTGGCGCCAGCCGGTGGTCCTGTCCCTGGCGACCGCCAGGTCAGGCACAAGAGCTATGTACACAAACAGGATGCTGCTGGTCAGGTACGTGAAGACCGCGGCCGGGTCCCAGACCAGGGCTGATCGGACGTTGGGGTAGATTCCCCTTGCCCAGTCGAACGGGAAGACCCAGTAGAATACGCGCCAGGGCCTGCCGGCGTGTATCAGAGGCATCAGCATCGCAGTCATCAGTGAGAAGACCGTGAGCACCTCGGCGGCGCGAGTGGCAGGTCGCCGCCACTCGGCCTGCGCCAGTCGGAGTATTGCTGAGAGCATCACTCCGGCGTGGCTGATGCCGATCCAGAACACGAAGTTGGTGATGAAAAAGCCCCACATCACCGGGCGGTTGAGTCCGGTCACTCCCAGACCCTGGTTGAACATGTACGCCGCGGCGCCAAAGGCCACCAGGACTATCGACCCAAGCGCGCCCACCAGCAGCCAGTACCACAGTGGATTCTCCATAATGGAACGGAGAAGGTCACGGTTGATCTCGGCGTCAGTGAGCCTAACTCTTTCCTGCATCCTCTAATCTCCTAGTTGCTCTTTGGCCATCGTAGTTCAAGTCCTGCCATAGCCCCCTACTCGGGCTTGGCGAGCACCCTCACCTCTGTCTTCAGTAGTGTCTTAACCCGCTGGAGGAGCAGGCCCTCCTTCAACTCCCAGATGTTTGTAACCGGGAAGATGCGGGTCGCCAGCATGTAGAACAGCGCCGCTCCGCCCAGACCACCCACTATCACCAGCACGTCCGGCAGGCCGGGCATGACCGCAGGTGGCACGTGCTCAAGGGCATGAAGCGTCGGGTCTTCGACTGAGAAGGCCGGGACGTAGAGTCGCACCATGTTGAAGAACGTGCCAACCAGGACAATGACGCCTGCCAGCGAAGGGCCCCAGTCGGTCTTGCGCACCACGTTCCACATGAGCACCAAGAAGGGTATGGGGAAGCACAGGAAGAACGCCGCGAAGAAGGCCGGCCTGTAGCTTTCGAACATGAGGAGCTTGAGCACTGCCTGTTCAGCCGGCGTGCGTCCGTACCAGTAGGTGAAGAAGCTCGCCCACCAGAAGTAGAACCACAGGAGCGACAGAGCGAGGAGCAGCTTGCTCAGGCCCCAGAACTGGTCCACCTCAATGTAGCTGCTCAGGCCTCCCCATTTTCTGAGAACGAACATGGTAACCAGGACCACAGCCACCGCCGACTGCAGTCCGCTCAGGCCATGATAGGCCGGGTAGATGGCGTCCTTCCAGCCCGGAACCAGGCTCATGGAGAAGTCTACGCTTATCATCATGTGGACAAAGATGAGGAACATGAAGTAGAAGCCGCCCAGGGTCCCGATTCCGGCGTGGAGCGCCTTCCACTGCTTGCGGGTTCCTGCCCAGTTGCGGGCAAGCATCCTGTAGAGGCCCTGCCTCTTCCCGCCGTTGTCCCGGATGGTCGCCAGGTCGGGAATCGCGGCGAAGTACAGCAGTCCCAGGCCGCAAACCACCAGCAGGCCCATTGCGATTGTGTCCCACACGTGGGGGCTGTAGATCGGCGCATCAAACCAGAGGCTTCTCCGGTTTTCCAGGGAGGGCAGCACCCACAGGAGGGGCAGCATCATCAGGAATGCGAAGATGCCGACCGCCGCAAATAGCTCCGATACCCTCGAAAGCGGCCTTCGCCAGTGGGCCTTGGCCATTCGCAGGGCCACCGACACCAGCACCGCCGATTGGGAGACTGAGAAAACGTAGGCGAAGGTCGCGGCGTAGTAACCCCACGCGGCGCGGTCGTCAAACCCTTCGCCAAGGAGCATGAAGAACCCGACCACACCCAGCGCCAGGAGCCCGGCAAGAACGGCCGCTATGAGCCAGAACTTGGAGCCTGCGGACGCATGCCTGTTGAGCGTATCCTCAGTTATGGACTGAGGCGTCATGTTCAGGAGCGCCGGCTCTGGCATCTTGTGGAGTTCACGCATGTCCGTCACCCGAATCCGTAGCGTCCTTGTCTATCTTGCTCAGATAGATTACGTTTGGCTCGGTCCCAAGGAAGTCCAGGAGCTTGTAACCCCTGCCGCCTTCGTGGTAGTGCTCGTCCTTCATCCTGGACACCTTGCTGTCCGGGTCGTTGAAGTCTCCGAACACCAGAGTGTTCGTTGGGCACGCCTGGACGCAGGCCGGAAGGTAGTTGCCCATCTTCAGGTCCTCGTCCGTGATCCTGCCTCCCTCCTGCCGCTCAATCACCCGCTCGGCCCTTCGCAGACGCTGGACGTTGAAGCTGCACTTCTCCATGATGCCCCGGCTGCGCACCGTCACGTCCGGGTTCAGCTGGTTCCTCAGGGTCTCCGGCCAGACCGGCTCCCAGAAGTTGAAGAATCTCACCTGGTAGGGGCAGTTGTTCGCGCAGTAGCGAGTGCCCACGCAGCGGTTGTAGACCTGTACGTTCAGTCCCTGGTTATTGTGGTATGTCGCGTAGACGGGGCAGACCGGCTCGCAGGGGGCGTTCTCGCAGTGCTGGCACAGGATGGGAATAAACCTGGCCTTCACGTCGGGGAACTCCCCTTCCCAGTACCGCTCCACGTGGATCCACTCGATGGCGCGCCTCTGGCGGAACCTGTCTTCGGTGTTCAGCGGGATGTTGTTTTCCGCCTGGCACGCCACGACGCACGCCTGGCACCCGGTGCACCTGTCGATGTCCACCACCATGCCCCATTTGTGATCTATTCGACTCTGGACCATGTTTCTCCTAAGCCTCGCCTGTCTAGCTGGGCCCCGTCACTTTGATTACGATTCCCTTGTGTGGCTCCTCTGCGAACTGGTTTCCGGCGAACCTGGGCATGTCTATGCTGTTGCCGGCCTTTCTCACACTCACCTTGGTTGCGGCCCAAGCCAGGGCCTGTGTATCCCTGTCTGTCACCCCATCCAGCAGCGAATAGGTGTTTGCGCCCACTCCCTCTGCGTACTGACCCAGGGCCGTATGCCCCTGGCCAATCGGCATGGAGACCGTGTTTGGCGGCACGCCCGGGTGGGGGAAGGCAGGCGCCTCAACGGAGCCGCTTCGGGACTGCACAACCAGGATATCGCCTTCGCTTATGCCCATCTCCTCCGCCCTCTTGGAGTTGATTTCAACCCACGTGTGCCACACGACGGTGGTAATGGGGTCCGGCGTGGCCTGAAGCCACGGGAGATGCGCCAGCTGCCCGTCTGCGATGGAGTTTGAAAGGAATGGGACCAGGTTGAACGTGCTCCCGCCGGGGTCGCTGAAGGAGATCTCCGGCCAGGCCGTGTCCAGGGCCGCAGGTTCAGCGACGCTGGACTCCCCCTTGGCGCTGGTATCCCACCAGCCGCCCCTCTGGAGCACTCCGTTCCAGAATCCCTCGAAGCTGGGCGACGTGACCGAGCCGCGGTTCTCCATCCAGACCTTTTCCGCTCCCATCTTGAGCAGGTCCTGGAAGGTTGGGTTGGCGGAGAGTCCAAGCCTCTCCTCCAGCCCCAGGTTGAGGTCGCTTCCCAGGGACAGCAGCTCGTCCGGGAAGCTGCGGGCGTTGTCGTAGAAAGGCCTGACCACAGGCTGCTGCACGCCGAGAGTCTGGTACTGGGGGCCCGGGTCCGGGACGTCGTCTCCCCAGTCCTCCAGATAGACGCGCTCCGGGATGACCAGATTCGCCATGCTGGAGGTCTCGTCCAGGACGCTGGAGAACGCCACCACGAACTCGGCGCCGTTGGCAATCGCCGGGAAGTTGGCGCCTGACGGCAGGCCGTGGGCCGGGTTTGCGCCCCGCACCATCAGCAGTCCCACCGAGTTGCCAACGCCGCGCCACTGCTCAAACGAGGCCGGCATTCCCGCGTTCATCACATCCTCCCCGGTCAGCTCAGGCAGCGGTGGTGGCGGATTGAACATCACGCCGCCATCCTTGCCCACGTTGTTTACGAGCAGATTGAGGGAGTAGATTGCCTTGAGGTTGAACAGGCCGCTCCTGTGGGCTCCTGCCGAGCCGCCGCCTATCGCAAGGCTGGGCTGGTGGCCGGGGTCCGCGAAGGAGTGGGCCAAGTCCTCGATCTTTCCGCTGTCCAGGCCCGTGGCCTCCATCACCGCCGGGTTGTCGGGGGCAAATGCGCTGAGGGCCTCGTGACCCTGTCCGCCGGTGAGGGCCTCGGCTGCATCGACGTAGGCCATATTGTCCCTGATAATCACGTAGGCCATGCTCATTGCCAGGACGCCCTCGCCGCCCGGGCTGACCGGGACCCACTTGTCGGCGTTGGCTGCGGTCATGGAGAAGCGGGACTCCACCTGATAGTGGGTGCCGCGCTTCCTGTCTCCACCCCGGAACTCACCGTAGCCCCTGGAGTATCTCACGGGCGAAATCCAGGTGGAGAGGAAGTCCGCTCCAAAGGAGAAGAGGTAGTTCGTGTTCTCAATGTCGAAGTCCGGCAGCCTGTCCTGTCCGAAGACGTCCTTGACGGCCCTCCGGAGGTTTATCTGCTCCAGCGACTCAAAGGCCATGTGCCTGCCGCCGTACGCCTTGACGAACTCGCTGCCGAGAAGCGCTAGGTGGCCTCTCAGGGGCTCCGTAACAAGGAGGAACCTGCTCCTGTCCGATAGGCCTTCCAGCCTGCTCAGGAGAATCTCCCTCGCGCTGCTCCAGGAAATGGGTGCGAACTCGCCGGAGCGGTTGTCCCTGTAGAGGGGCTCCTTGATGCGGTCCGGGTGGTACAGGGCCTGCAGCCCGGCCTCGCTGCGAGCGCTGTGCTTGCCGCGATTGACCGGGAAATCCGGGTTGCCCTCCACCTTCTTCGCTCTGCCCTCCACTACCCTGACGATGATGCCGCAGCCGCCGGGATCCTGTCGGCAGACGGTGGCGTACCAGTTATCTATGCCTGTGACCAGGTCTTCGGGAAGATCGACGGGGCTTTCAACCTGAAGCTCTTCCTCAGGAATGCGGCAGCCGTTGAATATCACGGC
Organism: Dehalococcoidia bacterium; assembly: GCA_034421015.1. Classification (GTDB taxonomy): domain Bacteria; phylum Chloroflexota; class Dehalococcoidia; order Lucifugimonadales; family UBA2985; genus DAOUJW01. The sequence goes on along the minus strand of DAOUKT010000037.1, from coordinate 113,765 downwards.
TCCCAGCGCCGATACCCCTGACCATTTCAAGAACTGTCTTCTGGTTATTCCCATGACTTAGAGCTCATCCTAGTAGTGGCAGGTAGTGCAATCCGTTGGAGCGTTGTAGTCTCTGTGGCAGTCCACGCAGTCGCCCATCTTCAGGCTGCGCACCTGTTTGACCTCTGCCATCGCGGCCACGTCCCCGTGGCATGTGGAGCAGACGTCCGCGGCTACGATTGCCGGATCGCCGGCGGGAGTCTCACCCACGGCCAGGAAGTACCTGATGTGGGCCTCGTGAACGAATCGCACGTGGTCCGGGACCCTGTGGACGCGCTCCCATGCAAGCGGCTCCCTGTTCTCCCACGCGTCGACAAGCGCGGCTACCGCAGGCAGCTCTTCACCCTGGACCGACTTGTGACAGAACAGGCACTGCTCCACCGCAGGAACACCCGCAGTCGCTCCTTTTTCCACGTTCCTGTGGCAGAATGTGCAGTCCATGCCAAGGCTCTGCATAGCGTTGCCTTCAGTGTCCAGCTTGGGGTTGCCGTCGGCGTCAGTGCGTACGTCAATGCCGGCGTGGACTGTGTGTGGGAAGGCTACCGGCTGTTCAGGAGCGCCGCCGAATCCCAGTACATCAAACGGCGTTGTCCACCAAGCCCTTGCCACGAACACCGTGGCCAGCAATAGAACGATGCCGGTAGCGCTTGCACCTACTGACACCACCAGCAGCAACGCTATTCGCCTTATCAGCACTGGATTTCTATTCTCCTGTTCAGCGTCAGATTGTCAGAATGAGCGTAATCTCAGGCCGATTTAGTAGCCGGCCTAAATCCACCACCGCGGCCAGAAATCTTCAATGAAGCCGGCGTTGACGAAGGTCCTGTTCAACGCGAAAACCACCAGGGCAAGGGCAAGCGCGGCGCCGCCATAGAAGAGGGGGCGCGCTTTCTGCAGCCTTGTGGGGAGATGTCCTGAACCGATGAGGGAGGGAATGATGGCGTGGGCCATCAGGAAGTTAAAACCGAATCCAACTGCTGCGAAGAATAGAATCCAAATAAAGGTGAGAATGTCACCTGTGGAGCGCCAAATGTCGCTGTTTATGTATTCTGGATCCATCGTTATTCTCTATTCAGCTTAGACCCACCTCTACCTGCCTTCTCATCCCCTTGTGTTCATTCTTGCCAGCAAGCCCCGTAAGGGACTTTGAAATAAACTTCACGTAGTGTACAATCACGCTTGGGGTTAGTCAATAGCAATTTCGACAGTTCGGGACAGGAATTTCTACGCCGCGTGCAGGAGGCAATCATGGCCGACAGTGTGGAAAAGAGCTCAACGCTGAATCGACGGGAGTTTATGACGAGGGCATCGGTGGCATTGGCCGCCGCCGCGACCCTGGCGGTGATAACCAGAAACCTCTCCTCATACCAGGGAGGCTCTTCAGCCACGGCTGCCGGAGACTCCATGTTCACTCCCCGTCCCGGTTCGCGGCTGCGGTACTGGGCCGCAAGGCTGACCCGCTTCCGCCTGCGATAAAGCCCGGTTCCATACTCCGCAGCAAACCCTCGTTGGCGTGTGGAGTATTGACGCCGTTCGACGCTGTGCTATACTCGCACTCGATTGCTGTGGCGTGTCTCGCAGGCTATTCTCCCCGGTGGACGCAGCCCGTGCCGCCACAATCAAAATCCTCGGAACAGAGGAACATGTATGCTCAACACATTGGTGCGTAGGTGGTCGCTGGTTGGTTTGATAGTAGTTGCCCTGGGCTTGAGCGCTGCCTGCGTAGCCGAGGAGTACGGGGAGGAGACCGACTTTATCCTCGCAGAGCTTGAGAAGGACTCCGCTCCCTCCGGCCCCCTCACTTTCGATGACGAAGTAGTTGTATACGCGCCGGACGTGCCGGACCTCCTTGCCGACGTCCGCTCCGCCAACGTTGAGGCTGACAAAAGAGAGGTGGTGTCAGACTACCTCACCAAGCAGGGCCGGATAGACTGCATCCTGGAGGACATCGTGGAGTCGTCGGAGAACGACACCGACGTGGCGTGCCAGGGCACCATCCTTGTTAAAAGGGAAACCGACGACGGCCTCCCCGGGTTGACAGAGGTGCTGGAGGGCATCAATACCCGGGAGGACGAGCCAACCAAAAGAGGCTACCTCTCAGACTACATCAGCACCTGGACGTCAAATCAGCGTATAGAGCGGGTTGGGGAGAGCCTGGAGCAGATGAAGAGGACCAGTGATATTCCCCTCTTTGGAGCGCTGGTGACCTCCATACACAATTTCCCCATCATGTTTGAGGGCGAGGTGCTTGTCCCCCAGGAGCAAATTGCAGACCTGATAGACGAGTACCACTCCTACGACACGGATGACGCCAGACGGCGCGTGGTCTCGGACTATCTGAGCCGGTAGCCGGACAGCCGCCCCTGATTGCCCTCCCTACCCTGCTTTCTACAGCCCGTCGCTCGGACTTCCCCGACGCGGGGAAATGAGTATATCATCCCCTTGGCCTCGCGCTCTCAGCAGCCCGGGCTGACCTCTGACCCAGGAAGCATAAGCAGTGCCTGAAGAAGCCGCGCATCCCTCCGGCCGCCCGTCCGGGGGCCGCCGACTGCCCAATCTCCTCCTGTCCTTTGAGGTGGTCCAGTTCCGGTGGCTCTGGCTCAGCATCTTCTTCTCCTCAATGTCCATGGGGATTCGCATGCTCAGCCAGGGGTGGCTGGTCCTTGAGCTGACCGACTCCCCATTCTGGGTCGGGCTGGTTGCCGGGGTGCAGGGAGTCGGCCTGGTGGGATTCGGGGCCCTGGCAGGCACGATTGTTGACAGGTTCGACAAGCGGAAGGTGCTGGCTGCAGCGCACTTTGGCGGAGGCGCGGCGGCCATCGCAGTGGGCGCCCTGTTCGTGGCCGGCCGCCTGGAGCTGTGGCACCTGATCATTGCCGCCTTCGCGCAGGGCATTGTAATGGCTACGCAGCTTCCCGCTTCAAACTCCCTGGCCTACCAGATTGTGGGGCCGAGCCGCCTGCTGAACGCAATGGCCACCCGCCTGGCGGGCATGAACATCACCCGCATCATCGGCTCGTTGATTGCCGGCGGACTCATTTCCCAGTACGGCACGGGCAGCAGCTACCTCTTCGCGGGAGGCTGCTCCCTTGTGGGCGTGGGGCTTCTGTGGTTCATCAAGGGCAGCTTCAGGACCGCCAACGAGCGAGAGCCGTTCTGGAGGTCCGTGAGCCAGGGGATCAAATACTCCTGGCGGGACGCCGACATCCGCAAGCTGTTGCTCCTGAGCCTCATTATGGAGGCCTTTGGCTTCTCCCACTTTGTGATGATGCCCGTAATAGCCAGGGACGTGCTCCACGTGGGCGCGGCCGGGTTGGGAGTCCTCTCGGCGGCCAGCGGAGCCGGTTCCGCCCTGAGCACCATAGCGGTGTCAAGCCTGGGCGACTTCAAGCACAAGGGGACCCTTCTCGTGGTCACCGCTCTGGGGGCCGGAGCGACCCTGATACTGTTCGCCTTCTCGACGTGGTTCGCCGCTTCGCTGGCCCTTGTGGCCCTGGTGGGCGGTTGCCTGATGGCCTACGACGTGACGATGGGCACGATGCTCCAGCTCATCTCCCTTGACGAGATGAGAGGTCGAGTTCTGGGCATCTACGGCCTCACCTTCGGCTTCACGCCCGTGGGAGGGTTCTTCGTGGGAGCGTTGGCGACGGCCACGACGGCCTCCATCGCAGTTGCCCTGGGAGGCGGCCTCATACTGCTCTATGTAGCGGCCATAGCGCGGTCGGCTTTGCGCATCAGGCTGCGCGACCAGTAGGCCGCGTCCACCGGCCTGTCGTCATGCCCCGTACTCCCGGACCGACTGCTGAAGCACCAGGACCGAGACCAGAACCAGGACCACTCCAATGAGCATCATCAGAGTCGCCTGGCTCACCCTTCCGGTCGTCCTGGCGCCGTAGTACGCCCCCAGGCCTGCGGCAACGCCCATGATGCCAAGGGCCGCGAAATCCACCTGTCCGTAGTACAGCCTACCAACAATGGCGAACAGGGCGGAGATGAAGTTGATGGCCAGGTTGGTCCCGGCGGCTATGCCGGGCGGAGCCTTCAGCAGCTGGACCATGGCGGGTAGTCTCAGGACTCCCAGCGCCAGTCCCACCAGCGACCCCACGAATCCGATGCCAAACCCCAAACCGGCCTCAAGGGCCAGGCTTCTTCTGGGCGGGGCAACCGCTGAACCCTCGTCGCCCTGCAGCTGCTCGCGCCGGCCCTGGATGAGGAACACCACGCCCTGCCAGAGCACGGCCGCCGCCACGGCCGCCAGGATGGCCCAGGCCGGAATCGAGGTGCCCAGGAAGCCCCCTGCAAATGACCCTATCATAGACGGGATGCCTATAGTGACCATCAGCCGGCGGTCCAGACGGCCCTCGCGGAAGTGCTGCCACCCTCCAAACAGCGAGCTGACCGCCGTCACGCCGACGTTGGTTCCCGCGGCCACGGCCGGGGTGAGGCCCAGGGCGTAGATTATCGGAAGGCGCACCACGCCCAACACAAGGCCCACCAGGGTTCCCAGATAGGCAATGCCAAAGCTGGCAATCGCGTAGAGGAGCAGGTCAAGCATGGCGTGTGGCTATCGGAGGGAGGAGAGCGCCGCTCTATCGCCGTCCGAACTCACGCTCCAGGTGTGCTGCGCTGAGATGCACCATAGTCGGTCGGCCGTGGGGACAGGTGTTGGGCTGGCTTGTGGCCTCCAGCTGCGCCAGCAGGTTCGCCATCTCCTGGTGCGCCATGCTCTTACCTGCCCTGACCGCCGAGTGGCAGGCTATCGAGCTCACCATGTGGTCCTCCAGGTCGCTGGTAGCGCTTCCCTCGCCTATGTCCTCCAGAACGGAGAGGAAGGCCTCCCTGGGGTCGGCGTCCGACAGGTACGACGGAAGGCCGCGCAGCAGGAGGGAGTGGGGGCCAAAGGACTCCAGCTCGAAGCCGTACCTCGTCCACTCCCCGGAGTGCGCTTCGAAGGCCTCCTCCTGGGCGGGAGTCAGCTCCACCACCACAGGCTCCAGCAGCCCCTGTGCCTGCAGGCCGGCGTCCCGCATCTCCTCGCGGACCTGCTCGTAGAGGACGCGCTCGTGGGCGGCGTGCTGGTCGACCAGGTAGACTCCTCCCGGGCCCTCGGCAACTATGTACAGGTTCTGGACCTGCCCCAGCACCCGCATCGACGGCACAACCTCCCTCGGCGTGGGGGCGCGGACGCCGTCGTCTTCCGGCGCGAACAGGGACAGGGCCTTGCGCGTCTCTTCTACGCTCGCGGAAGGAGGCGGCGCAGAGGGCGATGACGCGCTGAGGACGTCGGGTCGCACTGTGGGAACCGGGGCGTGGGCGACAAGGGCGCTTCTCACCCCCCGTTGCAGTGTCGAAAACACCTCCCGCTCTTTGCGGAAGCGCACCTCCAGCTTGGCGGGGTGCACGTTCACGTCCAGGTCCTCCGGTGGAAGGTCGATGTGGACGACGGCCAGGGGATGGCGTCGCTCCATCAGGAAGCCCTGGTACGCCTCCTCAAGGGCGAAGGTCAGGGTGCGGCTCTGTATCCAGCGCCGGTTCACGATGATGTTGATGCCGCTCCGGCTGGAGCGCGTGACCTCCGGCGGGCTTATCAGCCCTCTCACGGTCGCTGATCCCTCTACCGGCTGTTCGGGGTAAGCCACCGCCAGGAGCTCCCTCGCGGTCTTGGGGCCGTACACGGCGGAGCAGGCGTCCCTCAGATCGCCGGTGCCCGGGCAGGAGAAGGCCCTTCGCCCGTCCACTACCAGGTTGAAGGCGGTGTCCGGGTACGCAAGGGCCAGCTGGTGGAGGAGCGCCCTGACCCTGGACGCCTCGACGGACGCGGACTTCACGAACTTGAGGCGCGCCGGGACGTTTCGGAAGAGGCCCCTGACCGTCACCGACGTTCCGGGCGGGCTTGCCTGTGGGACCGAGCGGACGATGTCCCCGTGCTCCGCCTCCACCAGGACGCCGCCGGGCTGGTCCGACTGCCGGGACAGCAGGGCCATTGTGGAGACTGAGGCTATGCTGGGGAGAGCCTCCCCCCTGAAGCCCAGGGTGGTTATGCGGTCCAGGTCGCCTGTGGACAGCTTGCTGGTGGCGAAGCGCCGGAGGGCGAGCTCCACTTCGCCGGGGGGTATGCCCTCCCCGTTGTCCACCACCCGGATCATCTCCAGCCCGCCGCCGCCGACCTCCACAGAGACGTGAGTTGCGCAGGCGTCCAGGGAGTTCTCTACCAGCTCTTTGACGACGGATGCGGGACGCTCCACCACCTCGCCTGCGGCGATTCTGGCTGCCAGCTGGGGAGCGAGTACCCGTATCGGCATGACAGCGGCTCTATGCGTCGTCCGTACAACAGAAGAGGTCTTCCGACTCTGCGGGACGGCTTCCGGTGGCGCTCAGGGTGGAGAGCACGTGGTACAGCTTGTACATCTCCCTGTCCGACTGTCGCTCGTAGACGTATGGCTTAACCCTGACTCCGCCCAGCGCGCTGACTATCTCCGGGTAGTCGTCGATGATCAGGTCCGGCCACGGGCTGAGGCCCGCCGCCTTCATCCTGCGGTGGAAATCTGAGATGGGCTTGTGGAAGCAGTCGGTCACGTACTGCTCAAGGCCGTGCTTGCGCACCTCGTACCAGCGAATGCCCACGCCGGACCAGACGTACAGCGTGTGGCCGTCGTCCTTGAGGGCCTTGAAAAGCTCCCTGACGCCCGGACGGAGCCTCCCGTCCCAGGCGATAAGGGTGTAGTCGCAATCGAAGAAGATGTTCACGTCTTGATACCGAGGCCATTATAAGAGGCGCGCGTCATAAGGGGCAAGCGCGAGGCGCGGCCAGCGCGGGCGTATGTCCGAAAGTGGTATAATTGAGCCAGTAGAAGTCTATGAGGGAGAGATATTCGAGACGGAACAGGTGGTATACTGCCGCATACATCGTTTTCTTTCTGCAACTGGCGGCGGGGATGGCGGTGTCCGTATGGGTTGGGCTGAGTGGTCCAAAAACAGACGTATTAGAGGCAGTAGTAGATATTGCTGAGCGCTTTTCATACTTCGCAATAGGGGCTACTGCCCTGACCTACACTTTCATAGAAGGGAGAGAGATGTGGCTGGCAAACAGGCTGAAGGAGGCGTTCAGGGAGGAGGGTATAGAGATAGGGAGAGAGTTAGAGAGAGAGGAAGGAAAGGTGAAATGGACGGAGGAGGGATTCGCGCAGGGTTACGCCAAGGCCCTTGAGGATATGAAGAAACAGAACGGCCCCGATAATCAACCTCCCGACAGCGAGCCGCCTGAATCCAGTCAATAGACTGCTACCCCCATGGAACGAATACAGGAGCCAAGCCACCTTGGCTCCTGTTGTTTATCCGGCGTTTACCCCGAGCGGATAGCGCTGTAGAGAACCATGTACGCCCGTCCCCTACCCGCCCTCTTCCTCCTCCTGCGCCTTCTTCTGAAGCGCGTACAGGGCGTTGATGGCCTCCAGGGGCGTCATGATGGAGACGTCCAGCCCCAGGAGCTCCTGCACCACCGGATGTGGAAGGCTGAAAAGCGGCCGCTGACTTGGCTTGGCGGGCCGCCTCTCGCCGCCCTCAAGCTCCGAGAGCAGCTCCCATGCGCGGCTCACCACCGGCGCGGGCAGCCCTGCCAGCTGTGCTACGTTGATTCCGTAGCTCCGGTCTGCGCCCCCGGGCACAATGCGGTGCAGGAACACCACGTTCCCGTCGCTCTCAACCGCGGCCACGTTGAAGTTGCGCACCCTGGGCAGCATCTGGGACAGCTCCGTCAGCTCGTGGTAGTGGGTGGCGAACAGCGTCTTGCACCCCAGCCGTGGGCTGGTGTGGATGTGCTCCGCGGTCGCCCTGGCGATTGCCAGGCCGTCGTAGGTGCTGGTGCCCCGTCCAATCTCGTCCAGCACAACCAGAGAGCGCGGCGTTGCGTGATGCAGGATGGACGCCGTCTCCACCATCTCCACCATGAAAGTCGATTGCCCCGTGTACAGGTCGTCCTGCAGCCCCACGCGCGTGAAGATGCGGTCTACCAGCCCAATGGTGGCGGAACGCGCGGGCACAAAGCTGCCTATCTGGGCCATCAGCACAATCAGCGCCACCTGCCTTATGTACGTGGACTTGCCCGCCATGTTGGGGCCGGTCAGCAGCATCACCTGGGCGTCGTCGTTGCTCAAGAGGGTGTCGTTGGGCACGAATGTGCCGGGCGGCATGCTGCGCTCGACCACGGGGTGCCTGCCCTCCACGATGTCGATTACGCTGCCGTTGTCGAGACGCGGCCGCACGTAGCCGTGGCGCGACGCCCCCTCGGCCAGGGCAGCGTAGACGTCGACGTGGGCGACGCTCGACGCGGTCGCCGCTACGCGCTGCCCCATCGCCGCTATCTGCCTGCACACCTGCTGGAATAGCGACTGCTCCAACTCCTCCATCCGCTCCTGTGCATTGAGGAGGATGGACTCGTACTCCTTCAGCTCAGGGGTGAAGAACCGCTCGCCGCCCACAAGGGTCTGACGGCGGACGTAGTCGTCCGGCACCTGGGGGAGATTGGGGTTGCTCACCTCGATGTAGTAACCGAAGACCCGGTTGTAGCCCACCTTCAGCGACCTGATGCCGGTGCGCTCCCGCTCCTTGCGCTCCAGGTTGGCGATGTACTCCCTGCCGTTCCTGGACACGTCACGAAGCTCGTCCAGCTCCGGCGAAAAGCCCCGGCGAATGACGCCGCCCTCGCCAACCGACGCGCCTGGGGAATCCTCCAGCGCCGAGCCTATCAGTGTCGACACGGAGTCGCAGGGGTCGAGCCGCTCCCCCAGCGCCGACAGGCGGCCGGTCGCTTCTTCCAGGAGGGCCTTCAGCCGCGATACCCCTTCCAGTCCATCTTTGAGGGATGCGACCTCCCTGGGCACGGCTGTCCCCGCGGCGATGCGGTTCAGCAGCCGCTCCAGGTCCGGCACGGCCTTGAGTACCTCTACGATCTCCTCCCGGCGTATCTGCTCCCGGAGAAGGGCCTCTATGTAGTCCTGGCGCTGCTCCAGCTGGCTCAGGTCCAGCAGGGGCTGCCCGACCCACTTGCGGAGCAGCCGCCCTCCCATGGAAGTGTTGGTCGCGTCGAGGGTGGCCAGAAGGGAGTGAGTCGTCTTTCCCCAACGACCTCCCTGGAACAGCTCAAGGTTGCCCCTGGTCTGGTGGTCCAGGAGCATGAACGCCCTGGGTGAGTAGGTGTGAAGGCCCTGGATGCGCTCCAGACCGGCCCTCTGGGTCCTCTGAACGTAGCTGAGAATGGCCCCGGACGCCCCTATGGCCAGAGGCATCCCGTGACAACCGTAGGCCTCCAGCGTTGCAACTCCAAAGTGCTCCTTCAGCGTCTCCTCCGCCTCACCGGGCCGGAACATGTCTCCCTCAATAGTGGTCACGTGGCGGAAGGACATCCAGTCCGGGACCGCCATGTCCTGGGGCGTGAGCACCTCTGCTGGGTCCAGTCGCTCCAGCTCCAGAGGCAGGTCGTCGATGGGAATCTGGGTTGTGGCGAACTCGCTGGTGGTTATGTCCACGTAGGCCAGGCCTGCCTCTTCCTCGTGGATGATCACGGCGGCCAGGAAGTTGTTGGCGCTCTGGTCCAGCAGGGACGGCTCGGTAACCGTTCCGGGCGTGACCACCCGCACCACCTCGCGCTCCACCGGGCCTTTGGACGTCACCTCGCCCGTCTGCTCGCAGATGGCGACCTTGTAGCCGCGTTTGACCAGCCGCGCCAGGTAGCTGTCCAGGGCGTGATAGGGTATGCCCGCCAGAGGGACACGCTGCCCCTTGCCCATCTCTCGGGAGGTCAGCGCGATCTCAAGCTCCCGGGCGGTTACCTTGGCGTCCTCATCGAAGGTCTCGTAGAAGTCGCCCATGCGAAACAGCAGGATGGCGTCCGGGTGCTGCTCCTTCATCTTCAGGTATTGCCTGCGAGCGGGGGTTGTTGTGGCCATAAGAAGCGTCTTCCAGCGGCTGGGTGCAATTGGATTCTACAGGACGGAAGGTCCAAGAGGAATAGGCTTGAGGGGCCTTCAAGTGCGATTTCTGTGCCTGTGCACAAGCTATCCGCAACGACAAATGATGGTGCGCCCTGCTCAATGTGACCGTGACACAGGGCCTGAGGTCGTAACGGAGCGGTGATTCTTGGAGAGTCCAACTTTCACTTCGCATCTGATATAATTGTCTGGTTAGAATGACAGGTTAGAGGTGGCGCTATGCGCGAGATTCAGGCGACTGAGGCCAAGGCGCGACTGGCCGAGCTCCTTCGGAGCGTTGAGAGCGGCGAAACCGTTGCAATCACTCGCCACGGCAAGACAATTGCCCACTTGATACCGGCCCATGCTCAGGACCGGGCGGAGCGCGAAGCAGCCGTGGACCGCTTTCTGCAACGAAGAGCCGTCTGGCGGAGCGCCGGTATGTCTCCCGAAGAAGCGCTGGCCGCGCGCCACGAGGGACATCGAATATGAGCCCCCTGGTCCTGGATGCATCCGTTGCCGTCGACTGGCTCATGGGCGACGAGTTGGACCCAAGAGCTGCCTCAGTGTTGGCTTTGCTTAGACGGGATGAGGCCATAGTGCCCCAACTCTGGCACTATGAAGTGCGCAACGCCTTGCTGGTTGCGGAGCGTCGGGGCCGGTTGTCCGAGATTGAGACCGCAGAGCGTCTGGATTCCCTCAGAGGGCTGCCTATTCTCACTGACCGGGAAGCCGATCTCCAGAGAGCCTTTGGCCTGGCAAGGGCCCACGGCCTGTCCTTCTACGATGCCTTGTACCTGGAACTGGCCAGGAGGCAAGACGCGCCGCTGGCTACATTGGACACAACGCTGGCACAGGCTGCAATTGCGGAGGGTCTGGAGGTTGCCTCCGCCTAGCTGAGCGCAAAAACACAGGGGCGGTTCGCGCGAACCGCCCCTACCAATGAAGCGTATTTAGCCGGGCCTTAGCTTTCTAACTTGGCAACCCTCACCGGCGCCATGTCCAGGGTCGGGACCTTGGACATGGGATCCGGGTCGTCGCTCTCCTCCAGCCTGGTTGCAAGCTCGCCGAAGAGGGTGGTGACCGATACGGTCCTGGGCGTGGCGCTCTCCGATATGCGGGCCCTCGCCCTGATCTGCTCCCGGGCCGACGTCGCTTCCACCCAGTCCCCCTCCCCTATGCCAAGGGAGGCCGCGTCGGATGGGTGGATGTCCATGATCTCGTCCCGCTGGATGCGGTTCTTGTCGCTAACAACCTCTATCTCGATGCCGCGCTGGGGCTGCTGGAGCACCCGTCCAGGCAGGAAGAGGAGGGGGAACTCCGGCGTGGTCATTGCGGAGACGTCGTTCAGCTCCATGGGCACAAGGGTGTGCCTGCGGTCTGCGGAGCCTTCGCTGTACAGGATGCCTGCGCCAGGGTCGTCCGACGAGTCGCAGGGCCACTGGATACCCTGGTTCTGACCGCCCTCTGTGGGGTACAGCTGGCTGGGCAGCGGGCTGGGAGGGAACCCCGCTGGCTGGAGCACGCCCGCTCCGGCGAGGAGGCGCTGGTATGAGATGCCGGCGTACATTGGCACAATTCGGGAGATCTCCTCAAGGACCTGGGCCGGGCAGTGGTAATCGAACCCCTGGGCGTTCATGGCCTGGGCTATCTGGCAAATGGTCCACCAGTCGGGCATTGCCTGGGTGTTGCTCACCTCCAGCACCTTCCGCAGGGGCTGGACTCGCCTCTCAAGGTTCGTGAGGGTGCCCTCCTTCTCGGCGTAGGTGGCCGAAGGCAGCACAACGTCCGCCGCCTGGGCAATCTCCGAGAGGAAGGTGTCCTGCACAACCAGGAAGTCCAGTTGTCCGGCGGCCTGCAGGGCGTCTCCAATATGGCCGTTGGCGAAGTTGGGGCTGTCCCCCACAACGAGCATCGCCTTCACCCGTCCGTCGGAGGCTGCCTGGAAGACATCGTTGATTCCAAGGCCGGGGCCGGAGGGAAGCTCAGCGCCCCAGGCTTCGCTGATGTTTGCCGACTCCTCAACCCCCAGGTATCCGGGCAACTGGTCGGGCACGCAGCCCACGTCCCAGGAGCCCTGGTCGTTGGTTCCGGGCCGCAGCGGGTACAGGCCCGCGTGGGGCTTGCCGATGTTGCCCGTCATAAGCGCCAGGTTGGACAGCGCCTGCACCAGGTCCACCCTGGAAGAGGCAGAGACGGTGTCGAGGGCGTACAGAATGGCGCCCGGCCCGTTCTGGGCGAAGGTGCGCGCGGCCTCCCGGATTTCGTCCTCGGAGATGCCGGTCACGTCCTGGACCCTCTTCAGGTCGAAGCGCCACAGTGAGTTCTTGAGGGCGTCGAGGCCGTCGCAGGACTCCCGCAGGAAGCCCTCGTCCTCCATGACCTCGTCCACAATCACCCGCAGCATTCCGCCGATCAAGGCGACGTCGGTACCGGGCTCGGGTCGCATCCACATCGTTGCGTACCGGGTCAGCTCGACCTCTCGCGGGTCTATGACAATGAGCTTTGCCCCGTTCCTGACGGCCCGCTTCACCGGGACCGCGGCGACGTTGTGCTCCTCCGTGGCGTTGGCTCCGACCACAAGTATGCTTTTGGCGTTTTCCAGGTCCCAGATAGGGTTGGTGGCCGCCTGGTAGCCCAGGGTCTGCTCCAGGGGCCGGGCAATCTCAGGCTTGGTGTTGGAGGAGTGATCTACGTTGTTGGTTCCCATGACAACGCGGGTGAACTTCTGCAGCAGGTAGTTCTCCTCGTTGGTGCCGCGGTAGGAAGCGATGGCGGCGAACTGGTCGCCCTTGTACTGGCCGAGCCTCTCGGCCACCAGCGCGATTGCCTCCTCCCAGGACGCCTCCTCAAGAACGCCGTTGCGACGTATCAGGGGAGTCTTGAGGCGGGCGCGGCTGTTGACGAAGTCGTAGCCGAACTTGCCCTTGAAGCACGCTTGGCCGTGGTTGGCCTCAGCCTCCAGGTCCGGGATGGCGCGGATCACCTTGCCTCGCTTGTTCACCTCCAGCTTCAACTGGCAGCCCACCGGGCAGTGGGGGCAGGTTGTGGACACGCGCTCCACGGCCTTCTCCCACTTGTACTCGGTCTCCACCAGCGCGCCCACGGGACAGACGTCGATGCAGGAGCCGCAGAACTCGCAGCCTGACTCCAGAAGGGACGAACCGTGTGCAGGCCCCACAAGAGAGACTCCCGCCCTCTCGGTGAAGGTGATTGCGCTGTCAACCCGTATCTCCTCGCAGGCCCTTACGCAGCGGCCGCAGACGATGCACAGGTTGTAGTCCATGTCGTAGAAGGGGTCCTTGCTCTCAACCGGCAGGGTGCGGTACTTGTAGTCCAGGGGCGTGTTGAGGCCCGTGCCCACGTAGATAGTCGTGTCCTTGAGCTCGCACCGCTCGTTCTTGGGGCAGGCAACACACCGGTCGGTCACGGAGACGTGCCGCAGGCAGACGTCCTGTGGGCCGCACAGCTCGATGCGGTGGCAGGTGAGGCAGCCGTGGGGGTGCTCCGATATGACAAGCTCGGTTATTCCCTTGCGAAGCTCCTGGATCTGGGGCGTGTTAGTCCAGATCACCTGGCCATCGGCGGCAGGCGTTGTGCACGATGCGGGTGTGCCCCGGGTGTTCTCAATCTCCACCACGCACATCCGGCACGCGCCGTAGGGCTTCATGCCCGGGTAGTAGCAGAGGTACGGGATGTAGAGCCCAGCGTCCATGGCCGCCTGTATGACCGTTTTGCCGGGTTGGGTCCTTACTTCCTGACCGTCAATGACCAGGCTGAGTTCAGCGACCATAGTTCTCCTTAAATGCGGATTTCCAGAGGCTGTGCCGAGGTCCAGCGGGGCCTCGTGCGCTGGGGAGTGAAGACGGGGCCGTTGCACTGGCCCGTCGGGCATCTGCCCTCCTCTATGTGTGCGGCGAAGTCTTCAGGGAAATACTGCAGGGCCGACTGCACGGGGTTCCATCCCAGCTGCCCGTGCCCGCAGAGGGAGGCCGAGGCCATGTTCTGACCGACCGTGCGCATGAGCTCCATGTCGCCTGGTCTGGTCCGGAACGTGGTGATTCGCTCCAGGATTTCCAGAAGGTTGGTCATGCCCAGGCGGCACGGGAAGCACTTGCCGCACGACTCGTACTGGCAGAAGGCTATAAGCAGGCGCGTCATGTCCACGGCGCACGCCCGGTCGTCGGCGATTATGATTCCGCCGGAGCCGAGGATTGCGCCGGCGCGCTGCATGGCGTCGAAGTCCAGGGGTATATCGATCTGGTCTGCCGAAAGGACGCCTCCGAGGGGGCCTCCCGTCTGGAGGAACTTGGCCCGCCTTCCGCCCGGAACGCCCCCGACCACCTCGTCGATGACCTCCCGGAGGGTGATGCCCATTGGCACCTCCACCATGCCGGGCATGGCGATATTCCCGGACAGGCAGAGGATTGCCGTGCCCTTGCTGCTCTCGGTGCCGATTCCGGCGAACCACTCCCCGCCCCTTGCGATTATCTCAGGCACGTAGGAGAGGGTCTTGATGTTGTTGATGTTGCTGGGAAGCTGCCACACGCCAGCCTGGGCCGGAAACGGCGGCCGGTACCTGGGCATGGCGCGCTTGCCCTCAATGGACTCCATCAGGGCAGTCTCCTCTCCTGCTACGTAGGACTCGCCCGTGAGGGATACCTCCACGTCGAAGCTGAAGGAGGAGCCCAGGATGTTCTCGCCCAGCAGGCCAAGCTCGTATGCCTGCTCAATGGCCCGCTCGGTCCTCTCGATGGGCCCGTGGTGGCCGTGGCGTATGAAGACTATGCCGTTGCTGGAGCCGGTTGCGTACCCGGCCAGCGTGACGCCCTCGATCAGCGAGTGGGGGTCGCTTTCCAGAATGCCCTTGTCGTTGTACGCGCCCGGGTCGCCCTCCTCGCAGTTGCAGAGGATGTACTTGACCGGGCCGGGAGAGCGGGCGATGAAGCTCCACTTGGTGCCGGTGGGGAAGGCCGCTCCTCCCCTGCCCCGCAGCCCCGAAGTCTGGATCTCCTGGATGACGTCCTGGGGTTCCATCTGAGAGACAGCCTTGGCCAGGGCCGAGTAGCCGCCGTTGGCGATGTACTGGTAGATGTCAAGGGGGTCGATGTGGCCGCAGTTGCGCATGGCGACCCGCACCTGGCGGGCCCACATGGGGTGGTCCTCCAGCCTGGGTATGCCGGCGACCGTTTCGGGTCCCAGCGTGCCAAGGGCCAGGTCCGGCCGGGGGTCGTCTCCGGCCACGCAGGAATCGATAAGCTCCGAGACCTGGCCCGGGGAGACGTTCTTGTAGAAGATACGGGGGCCGCCGGGCTTCTTGATGTCCACCAGAGGCTCGGCGAAGCTCAGCCCAAGGTCTCCAACTCCGCTCACGTTCGCGGCTATGCCACGGCTTTCAAGCTGGGAGCGGAAGGCCTCCATCACGTCCATCGCGCCCGCCGCCTCTCCGTGCACCGCCGTGCCCACGCGTATCCACGGCCTGTCGCCGGCCTCAAGCTCCTGGTAGCGCCGCTGCGCCTCTTGCTGGATCTCCTCGTAGCCGGCCATGACGTCCGAGTCTACCCCCCGTTCCTGAGGTTGCTGATCATGTCCGTGACGCCCTGGGCCATCGGCTCACCGCTGCCGGCCAGGGCCTGGGGCCCCAGAATCCTGTCGTCTATGCGCACCACGGGGCCTTGGGCGCATGCGCCCAGGCAGGTGTTGTACTTCAGGGATACCTTGCCGTCCGGCGTGTCCCCCTCCTCGGAGAGGCCCAGGGACTGGAGGACGGACTGGAGAAGCTCCATCGCCCCCAGCAGGTGGCAGGTGGGGCCCCAGCACACCTCGACCACGTGCTCGTTGGGAGGAGTGAACCGGAAGTTGGTGTAGAAGGAAGCTACGCCCCACACGTCGTTGACCGTGGTGTTGGTGAAGGTGGCCACCTCTTCGATGGCCTCGGTGGGTATGTAGCCTATCTCGTCCTCAATAGCCAGGAGAGAGGAAAGAACGGTGACTGTCCTGGCCGACTGATTAGCCAGGGCGCCCCTAACCTGCTCTCTCAGGCCGCCATTGTCGTTCACGATATGCATAGACCTCGTGAATTTTCTAACTATGCGGATGTTAGCACAAGGCGATGGATGGTTCAATAGCCTTGGCCCGTATTGAACAGGGGGTATCGCGAGAGCAAAATGACCCCCTACCCAACCTCCCGCAGGTCCACCAGCCACGCCTCGCGCTTCCCCGGCGTCAGCTCCAGAATTGCCACCGACCCCAGCCTGCGCATCTGCCGCGGCAGCGACGGGCTTCCGGGGTTGACGAAAAGCATCCCTTCGTGCTCCTCCACAAGCGCGTGCAGCGTCCGGCCGAACACCACCACGTCCAGCGCCGCGCCGAAATACTCCTCCACCCTGGCGGTTAGCGCGCCCTCCGGCAGGTTGTGGGCCGCAATGATCCCCGGCAGCAGCTCGTCATTGAAGCCGTCCATGAGCAGGTTGTTCACCACTCCCAACCTGTGGCCCTCCAGGTCCATCACCTGCTGTTGCGCGACCCTGGGGTCTCCGGCGCACTCCATCGCGTGGGCCGTTGGCGTCTCCATGCGGTCGCCGTAGATGGCCCCGGCAGCCCTCACCGGCGCAATGCGCTCCAGCCAGTCCAGCGTGTAGGTACGATAGATGTTCCCGGCGTGAAGTATGAGATCAACGCCCTCGAAGGCCGTGACCACCTGCGGCGGAACCTCCGTCGCGCCGCCCGGAACGTGGGTGTCAGATATGAGGCCTATTCGCAAGGCGGTCCTTCCCTTCCCTATCCCAGGTCCGACATGATCATGTCGGCCACCTGCTTGCCCATGCGCACGCTGTAGTTGGTGCCCCGGTCCTCCGGGTACACCTGGGTCGTGTTCGCCAGGTACAGGTCTTTGATGGGCGTGCGGTGGTCGGGTATCTGCTGCGAGTAGTTAGTCCCGATTATCGGCTGGGCCGCCGCAACCTTGTGATAGTGCCACTCCTCGATCCAGGACGGATCGAAGCGGGGGTTGATCTTCTTCAGGTGCGGCGTGTACTCGTCAAGAAGCTCCTGCTCCGACATGTGGAACAGGGGGCTGTCCTCGCCCAGGTAGTTGGAGATGTACAGGATGTGCTTGCCCCCATACAGCGACGGGTCGACGAAGTTGGTCTGCTCAATCAGGCCCACAAATGGGATTTCGCGGTCGGCAATGTTCAGCCAGTAGATGTTCGACAGCGGCTCCTTCAGCACCAGTATGACCAGCACGGCCGACAGGTAGGTCACGTTCTGGAGCTTCTCCAGGTAGTCCTGTGGCAGCGACGGCACAAGCCTTGGGAACACGTAGGACGGGGTCGTGGCGAGCACGGCATCGAAGGGACGGACGTCTGGGCCGCCCTCGGCGTTTGTCAGCTCAAGGCCCACGGCCCGGTTGTCCTCCACGGCGATGGACCTGACCGGCGTCGAGAGATTCACCTCGCTGCCCTGCTCTTCGATTCGCTCCGCCAGCACCTCGAAAATCTCCGCGAAGCTGCCCATGGGGTAGCCCAGACGCTCCCGCTGCATTCCCTTCAGCCCCTTGCCTCTTGAGGCGAAGCGCGTCTGTATCTTGCCCCAGAACCAGGGCATCCCAACCTTGTCGAAGTGCGCCCCGAACTTGCCCCTGAGCAGCGGGCCCCAAACCACGTCGTAGACGCCCTTGCCGGCGTACTTCCGGATCCAGTCCGAGGCCACAAAAGGCTCCAGTTTTCGCCAGTTCTTGTACCTGCGCAGGTACAGGGTGACCAGCCCCAGCCTGAAGCGGTCTATCAGGCTCAGGGGCGTGAACTTCAGCAGGTCCTTGGGCGTGACGAAGTTGTAAATCCTGTCGCCGTAGAAGATGCCCACCTTGGACTCGATCCAGGCCATCTGGTGGCCCAGGCCTATCTCGTGGACCAGGTCGACGATATCCGTGTCGCTTGTGAAAAGGTGGTGGTATCCCCTCTCCAGCCGCCCGCCGCCCACGTCGAAGGTGGACGCCTGCCCTCCCAGGAACGGCGCGCCCTCGTAGACCGACGCCTGGTGTCCCGCCTTGCCCAGGGTGTAGGCCGCCGCCAGCCCGGCCGCGCCCGCGCCAATGATGCCGACCTTCATCGAGACTCCTCCGCTCCCGGAGCCGGGTACGCCAGCGGCGAGGTCTGCATCCGGCTGTCTCGCGTGAGCTGCCCGAAGGACACCTTATCCGCCCACAGGAAGACAAACCCCAGAAGGGTGACCGGCAGGAGCAGGGCCGCGTGCACGACAATGGTGTACGCGCCGGCCGCAGAGGCATCCGCCCCCAGCACTTCAAGCGTGGCGGCTGCCGCAACCTCGAATGCGCCCACGCCGCCACCGGCCGCCGGAATGGACGTGGCCAGGTTTGAGACAGCGGTGACCAGCAGTATTACACCTGCAAGCTCTGCCAGCCCGAAGGTGTTCTGCAGGTCGAAGGAGAAGGCGACGATGTAGTACATCAGGGCCTCCATCAGCCAGACCGGGAGGGACAACAGGAACACCACCGCCAGGCGGCGGGGGTCTTTCAGGGACGCAAGCCCGGCGATGAATACGTTTATCAGCCCCCTCACCCTGTCCCTGATCCGGCCGGGCAGCATTCCCGTCGTCCTGTCCAGAAGGACCACGAACCAGGGGGGTGACATCGCCGCGGCGACCATGAAAAGCAGCACGCCTGCGAAGGGCAGGGACATCGCCAGGGCCAGGAGGACCCAGGGGACGCCCGCCTTGTCCGCCAGCCCCTGAAGGACGCCCGCCAGCGGCAGGAACGCGCCAACGACGGCGGCGAAAAACAGCAACGTAAGGCCGTCGAAAACGCGCTCAACGGCTATCGTCGCAAGGGCGGAGACCTTGCTGACGTTCTCCCGCTCCCCCACGTAGTAGGCCCTCACCACTTCCCCCAACCGCACCGGCAGTATGTTGTTGGCCATGTACCCCACGACAACCACCGGGTAGAGCCGCTGGACGCGCAGCTTTTTCACCGGCGCAAGGAGGTACTGCCATCGCAGGGTCCGGAAGTAGACGGAGCCGAAGTAGACAATGATGGCCGGGGCCAGTAAAAAGTAATTGGCCTCTCCAATGTGCTCCCACGTATCGCGCAGGTCCAGGCGGGACAGGAAGATGCCCAGGAAAAGAACGCTTATCCCTATGGCAAGCCAGAATCGAAAGGACTTGTGCAAAAGTGGGGCTCCGTGCTCACAGCTATGGTTGCAGTTGAACCAGTATAACTACGCAAGGGGTAGAGGACAATACGGGAGGCAAACATCCCTACCATCGACTAACCACCCCTGCGAAGCCTGCCCCGTACTTGAAACGGGGGTGTTGGTATGGGGTAGATTGACGAATCTGTTGATAGCTGTACCGGCACGCGGTATAATCAGCACATGATCCGCTCGTTTCGCCATCGAGGGTTGAGGCGGCTCTATGAGCGAGACGACCCCAGCGGGATAGCCGCCGATCAATTGGACCGCATAGCTCTCGCCCTGGCGGACCTGGATGCCGCCGGCAAGCCGAGCGATCTCGATCTGCCGGGATACAGGCTGCATCCACTCAGAGGGGACCTGAGAGGATTGTGGAGCATTTCGATTTCTGGCAACTGGCGGATCACCTTTAGCTTTGAAGCTGGGGACGTGTACGACGTTGATCTCGTCGATTACCACTGATAAGGAGAGAGGCCATGCCTATGAAGAACCCGCCCCATCCGGGTCGCAGCGTCAGGGAGAACTGCCTGGACCCTCTCGGCCTGAGCGTCACAGAGGCAGCGGAAGTCCTGGGAGTTGCCCGCCATACCCTTTCGCGGGTCTTGAACGGTCACGCGGGGATCTCTCCCGACATGGCCATCCGCCTGGAGAAGGCCGGTTGGTCCAGCGCAGACTTCTGGTTGAGCCGTCAGACTGCTTACGATCTGGCTCAAGCGCGCAAGGGTGAAGACAGAATACGGGTCGAGCCATACCGGCCACAGCCCACGGCGTAGAGAATACCGCTTCTTTCCCGCTCAGAGCCTGCCCCGTACTGGATACGGGGGCGGCCCTCTCTTCGCCACCCCTGCGAAACCTGCCCCGTACTCCGATACGGGGGCAGGGGTCTGGGCCGTCCCTTATAGGCGACTTCAGATTCCTGCTTTCGCAGGAATGACGATAAACGTACATTCCTGAAAATGCCGACGCAGTTACGCAAGGGTCTCCGAAGGAAGAAAGGCAGGGAGGCGCGCCATTCCCAACGCCTGTATAGAATACCGCGATTTGACGGCCATCAAGGCTCAGGCATCTCCCTGGGGAAGTATGCAATCGCACCGTGGGACAGGTGCTCGATGTCCGTCTTGCGGTAGACGTAGAAGTCCAGGAACTCCCGCCACTTGCCCCGGTCGACCAGGCTGGTGGCGGCCTCATCGAGACCCAGGCACGGCTCGTCCCGCCTGTCGCTGCACGGCTTGTATCCCTCTGGGGGCCACCAGAGGTAGAGGAACTCCTGCCCCGGCCCGTAGTTGCCCACGTACCTTGCAAGCCTGTCCTTGTTGCGCAAGCTGGCCAGCACCACCGCGCCCTCCGGGTCGCTGTCGATGGTTCGCATGTCGGCGTAGTCCACCGTCTCGTACTCCCGTACGTACCATACGATGCCCCAGTAGATGTCCTTGTCGACGGTCAGGCGCATCTGGTCGCCCTCGCCGGTGCGCTCTGCCACCTCCCGGACCTGCGCCATGATGCCGGGCACCTCCCGGGAGTCCTGGGCGTAGACCAGCATCTCACCGGGCACGTCGCCGTTGATAAAGCTGGCGTGCCAGCCCGTCCTCACGGACAGGGCCAGGAGCACCAGTGCGAAGGACAGCGCCACGATCCTCAGCCCGTTGGCCGCGCCGGAGCGCAGCAGGAAGTGCAGGCCCAGGCCAAAGATGACCAGGGCGACCGCGAACAGCGTCCAGAACTCGACGAAGTTGAACAGCCTGCCCCGCTCTATGTCGAATAGCGCGAGCCTCATCACCAGGTAGAGCAGAAGGGCGGTCAGCGGGAACAGGAGCAGGCCTCCGGAGCGGATGACGCGACTCCAGGGGACCGCCGTGATGATGTCTCCAATGAGCTTCCCCGACAGCACAATCATCGGTAGTGTGATGCTGACCAGCAGCCACGGCATCTTCTCCCCTGCCCAGGTGTACAGAAGCACGGTAATGATCGTCCAGTAGGCCAGGAATCCAGCGAACCGGTCGCCGCGGAAGGCGTAGTACACGATTCCGGCAACGGAGAAGACCAGGGGCAGGGTCTCGTAAATGGGCGCAATGACAAAGTAGTAGTACCAGGGTTGGTCGCCCCTGTTCACGTCCTGCTGCACAATCCAGTAGCCCAGGGACTGCCACAAGCCGCTCGCAATGCCCAGCCAGTTGGTGAAGAACGTGGTGTAGAGGAGCAGCCACACGCCGTAGAAGACGGCGGCGCACCGCACCCAGACGCTCCGGCTCCAGGACAAGCCCACCAGCGACGAGAACCATAGGGCCGCAATGACGACGATCCCCGCTATCACCATGCCCTTGGTTATGTCCACGTCCTGGACCGTCCACAGCACGTCCCCGGCCGGCGCGCCCACCGGATTATCCGTTCCGGCCAGGACCACCCCGTAGCTCCGCAGCGCGCTCTGAAACTGGCCCACCAGCGCCGACGCCTGGGGCAGCATCAGTGTGGACAGCAGCAGCAGAAACGCCCCGGGCCGGGAGAAGGCGGACAGCGTGGTCCGCCGGCGGGTGGATGCGTACCCGTAGCCGAACCCGGGCGTGTAGCCGTACTCTCCTTCGGGCTCGGTGGAGCCGCCGGTTTGGGCGACGGGACGCCTGAAGAGCCAGGGCAGCCAGTCCCTCCAGGTTGCCACAAGCAGGTAGCTGCCCAGGATGCCGACGACGAAGAACGTCGTCTCCTTGGTGGCGAAGGCCAGTGCAAGGACGACGGCGGCCAGGTACAGGTAGCGCTGCTTGCCCTCGTCGATGTAGCGCCACATCAGGATTATCAGGCCCAGGGTCCACACCGACATGAAGATGTCGTTGCGGGCGTAGCGGCTGTAGAACAGCATCATAGGCGAGAAGGCCAGCAGGACTGCCGTGACCAGGGCCCCTGCCCTGCCCATGCGGGAGCGGAAGAAGTACGGCAGTATGACGAGAGCGACACCGAACAGGGCCGCCGGCAGTCTCGCCGTGAACTCGCTGTCTCCGAAGAGGTAGAACAGCCCCGCGATTGCGTGGTACTGGAACGGGCCGTGAGAGAGGGGGTTGTGCTGGTAGCCGAAGCCCTCCGCCAGCCGGTAGCTGTAGTACATGTGGAGGCTTTCGTCGTAGCCGATTGCCCTTGCGCCCAGATCCCAGAAGCGCATGGACGCCGCTATGACGACCAGGAGAACGTAGGCAATGACCTCCCAGTGGGACGCCAGCAGGGAGAGCGGGCCGCCTCTCTGATCGCTGGCCGTGGAGATGTCGGTGTGAGTCATGCCTGTTGCGTCACTCCCGTACACGGTAAATCGTCACCCCGTCGCTTTCGAAGACAACGTCGCCCACCGCCGGGAGCTTCGCCAGGCCTGCCGTGCCGTAGGACGACCTCTCCCGCGGCCCTACCACCACGTACTGGACGTCGTACTTCTTGAGCAGGTCAAGGGCCTCGAGGGCGTCCGGCGTGGTGTATATGGCGCGCACATCCTCCTCCCTGCCCTGGAAGGGCGACCGGGACCCGCGCCACTGGTGCTCGTGCCAGGGCCAGCCCAGGACGGCCGGAAGCCCCGTGCTGGAGGACACCCGGCCGTAGGCGCTCCAGCTGTTGCCCACCGCCTCCACAATGCCATCGCCCTCGGAGGCGTTCTCCCTGAGCCACTGGATTGCGGCGTACTCGCCCGGGCTGGAGCGGGAGATGTAGGCCAGGCCGTCGAGAGTCCTCCGCCCGTCGTTGCCGCTCTTGGTTGCGGCCGCTTCCACCGGATAGTAGAGGGATGCCAGAAAGAGACCTCCCACAAAGACCCACCACGCAGTCGTGGCCCACCTGAGCGCCCTGCCGGACGGGGGTCTGGTCGAATTCAAGAAGTATAGGCCAAAGGCTGAAGCTATCGCAAGGAGAATCCAGGCCTGGTAGTACAGCTTGAAGATGGTGTTCATGCGGTTGTGGAACAGGTCATCCACGCGCAGGAACTCCGGCCCCATCACCAGAAGCAGAGCCAGGGACACGACGGCCAGGACGAAGACCACCGCCGGAGACCTCCCGGACTCAGCGTACACGATCATGCTGTAGATTCCGGCCAGCAGGGTCAGCCACAAGGGGGCGGTGTTCAGGAAGCGTTCAGCGACGACTACGAGGGGGTCTGTGGACCACGTGAAGGTGCTCCAGGCCAGCTGCCACGTGGCCCATACGACTATTGGGGCGAAGACCACGCCCAGGACGACGGTCGCCCGGGGCCGGAACTCCCCGGAGCGGGCCAGCGCGCCGAGCCTAGAGCGAAGGCCGGTCGATGCGCCCTCAACGGGCGACAGGGCCGCCGAAAGCTGAATGAGCGCAAGCGGTATAATCGCTGCGAGGAACAGGCCCCATATCAGCAGGAGATGCACGGGCCGCGTGCCCACTTCGCCCACCGGCAGGATGCCCGAAGCCTGGCTGTCCAGGCTCAGGTAGAAGGGCAGGTACATCGCAATCGCCAGCGCGAGGGTGGCCCCGGCCGGAAGCCAGGCTTGGGCCAGCGCCCTCGTCCACGCGCCCTCCTCCTGCCGCGCGGCCTTGAAGACCAGGAGCGCCGCCCACAGCGCCGCGAACGTGACGATGTCCCAGATGTTCACGAAGGCCAGCGCCCCCAGCAGCAGTCCGGCCGCCAGCGCAGTCAGAGGACGCTCCAGGAGCCAGCGAGGGGCCACCCTCCCTGGCGAAAGGAAGACGCCGAGGCAGAAGGCCATGAACAGCAGCACAAAGGGGATGGACATCGCGTGAGGATGGAGGTCGCCAAGCAGGAAGCTGAAGAAGGGAAACTCGGTGATGGTGTAGTCCAGGCTGCCGCCCTCCTCGTTGAGGGTGTCGATGACGCGTGTGCTGCGCCACCACCACAGGTGCTCCACGGGCCGCCACGACACCTCCGCCACCTGTCCCAGGTCCTTGATGGCAAGCCACTCCCAGAAGGCCCCGGGCGCCAGCCCCCGGATTCTGATAAACTCCAGCGCGCCAACCAGGTTGCTTACGAACAGCAGCAGCGCCGGAGCCAGGAGCCCGGCCCTCACGGCCCTTAGCGCGGTGGATCCGTGGGTCCTTGCCAGGTTGTACACCAGACCGAACGCGGCCGCGCCTGCCATCGCCGGTATCAGGGCCAGGGCCAGGTTGTAGGAGATGCGAGGCGGGATGAATGTCATCTCTGTCAGGTTGCCCATCATCAGATAGCCGAAGTAGTAGTACGGCAGGTCGTGGCCCCGCAGCCACGGGTCTTCCGGCGGGAAGTAGTTTGCCAGGATGGAGGCGTTGAGGAACGCGAAGTCCATCGGCTTTTCGGTAGAGTCGATGTTGGGGTCATAGGAGCGGTAGAGGACCCACGCCGCGAACAGGAGCAGGAACACGGCCTCCGTCGCGAGGATTGCGCCCCTCTCACGCCGGACGAACTCCAGCATCTCGGCGCGCCGCCGCACGACTGTCCAGCCGGAAACGACCGCCATCAGGCCAAGCGCGGCCCAGAGTGTGATGGGCGTGGTGGGCGCAATGTGCAGGGAGCCGAGCATCCAGAGGGGCCATGCCAGCAGTATGAGGCCCAGGGGCTTGGCTACGGAGAAGCCCCGGTCCTTGAGGCCGGGAAGAAGCGCGAAGGCCAGTGGAAAGGCTATAAGGCCAATCAGCTCTGCGGCCAGGAGCCATGTGATGGCGTTTGCCACGTCGTCAGACCCCGTCACTCACTCAGGGGTATATCCGCCGACATCCCAGTCTTCCCGTTAGCCGACGGGAGAGAAGAGCTCCTCAACGAACTCCGCGGGATGGAACGGCGCCATGTCCTCCATGCCCTCGCCCGTTCCTATGAACACCACAGGCAGCCCCAACTCCTGCACAATGGATACGACCGTTCCGCCCTTTGCCGTCCCGTCCAGCTTCGACAGGAACACACCGGTGCAGCCCATAGCCTCGCTGAAGGAGCGGGCCTGGGCCAAGCCGTTCTGCCCAGTGGTGGCGTCCATCACCAGGATGGTCTCGTGGGGGGCCTGGGGGTCCAGGCGTGACAGGACGCGGGAGATCTTCTTCATCTCCTCCATCAGGTTCTGCTTGGTGTGAAGTCTCCCGGCAGTATCCACGATGACCACGTCCATCCCCCGGGCCCGGGCGGCTTCCAGGGCGTCGTAGGCGATGGCCGCCGGGTCGCCCCCTGCCCTGTGCGCAATGACGTCGACTCCAAGCCGGCCGCCCCACGTCTGGAGCTGCTCGATTGCCCCCGCGCGGAAGGTGTCGGAGGCGGCCAGGAGCACCCTGTTGCCCTGCTCCGTCAGGTAGTGGGCCATCTTGGCGATGCTGGTGGTCTTCCCTACCCCGTTCACGCCGATGGTCAGGATGACACGGGGTTGCCCCGGGCCGGTGGACTGCGCCCGCTCGCCGGCGCCGTCCCCGGGCGACATCAGGGCGATCAGCTCCTGCTTCAGCAGGTCGATAACCTCCTCGGCCTCCTTCAGGCTGCGGGCGGAAGCCTCTTCCCTGATCCTCTCGATGAGGGCTATAGACGTGGCGACGCCCACGTCGGCGGAGATGAGAAGCTCCTCAAGCTCCTCCCACAGGGACTCGTCCAGCTGCCGCCGCTGCACGATGTTGACCACGCGGGATAGCCAGGACTCGCGGCTCTTCTTGAGACCCTCCTGGACCTTTTCCCGCCTGCCTAGTAGCCTGCTGAACATGTCAATTCATCATAGCACGGGCATACGGGGGTAGCAACGCGGGTGGCCCCCTCCGGGCCTTTCGATTATAGCCAGCGAGCTAATCTTCCCGCTCAAATGGTTCGACGGGCTCAGCATGAGCGGGAAGACTAAGCTTCCGCTCAGCCTGAGCTTGTCGAAGGGTCTGAGCGGTTCCTCTGCCCTTTGTATATTGAACCGACCCCTCCCCTACTCCCTCGCGGCCTGCTCTTCCGGCGGCGGCTCTACAACCTCTCGCATATCCCTGCGCCGCCCGATCGACGGATCAAGCCTGTTGAGGAAGCGGCGCAGCAGGAACAGGACTGCGATTCCTACGGCAATGACGGGGCTGAAGACGGCCACCCAGATGCTCAACCTGACAAGCTCCCTTACAAGAGTGGAGAGCGACCGCACCGCCGTCTTGAAGGTTTCGGCAACGTCCCATCCGCCTACCAGGAAGCGCTCGGCCTCCGTCACCCACACGTCAATGGTGTCGGAGCCGGACACCTCGCCGGCGTCGCTCATGGCGGTGACCGTGAGCACGGCGGTGTACACCCGGGGCCGGTGGTCGGCGAAGGCGTGCTCCACTTCGATGCGCGTGCTGCCCTCGTCCGGGCTGCCTGTGACCGACGGCGACCCGTCGCCGAAGTCCCACTGGTACTGGTAGTCCCACAGCTCACCCGGCCTGGTGAAGGACGCCGTGAACTCCGTCCGCGTGCCCTCTTCGACGGTCAGGTCCTCTCCGGCGAACACGGAGATGGACGGGACCCTCCTGACCGAGACCTCAAGGGAGTCGGATCCCTCTGCTATGCCGCCCTCGCCGGTCCCCGTCAGGGTGATGGTGGCAATGTACTCGGAGTCCAGGTCTTCCTCGTAGAAGTGGGTCACAGTGGCCGTCAGTCGCTCGCCGCTCTGGGTTGGTATTGTGCCCCCGCCGGAAGCCGACGTGCCGTCGCCGAAGTCCCAGGTGAAGGAGTAGTCGTCGATGTCCGGCGGCGGGATGAAGGATGCCCGGAACCTGACGGCCTGCCCAACGCGGGCGGAGGTGTCCGGCCCGGCGTCCACCTCGATGGTCTGTGGGGCCAGCCTCAGGCTGACCTGTATGAGCGAGTAGGCGGCGGTCTGGGACAGGAAGTTCAGCCGGCCCTGGGTCTCCTCTATCCTCAGCTGCAGGTCCGAAAGCTCCCTCTGAACGCGCAGGGCGTCTTCCACGGTCTCGGCGCGCTCCAGGAAGGACAGCAGGCGCTCCTCCGTGGCCCTCATGCTTACCAGCCGCGACTGGCTGTCCACGTATTCGTCGGTCACGTCCTGGCTGGTGATGGAGCGGGCCTCCACCTCGGCCATGTCCCCTATCCTGCGCAGGGCCTCGTCCAGGGTCTCGGCGGGAACTCTGACGGCGATGGAGCCGCTGTGCCGCGAAGAACGGTCCGAGTTCACGACCCAGCCGCCAAGGCTGCTTGCGGTGTCCCCAATACGGCCTATGGTCAGGGCCACGTCCTCCGTGACCAGCGACATGAACGCCGTGTGCACGATGATGCGGTCCTGGGCGGGAAGGGACGGCTGGACTTTGGCATCCCCGTTATCGGAAGGAGGGTCTTCTGCAACCTGGTCATCCAGGTCTTTGGGCATCATCGCCTCTGCGGGCTGGGGCAACGACTGGTCTTCGAGCGTCACGCGGTTCCAGGCTGAGTCATCAGCCCCATCCGCAAGAAACTGCTCTTCAAGATATGGTTCATCCGAGGCGCAGCCCGCCAGCGCGATGAGAATCGTAGCAAGAATGAGCGCCGGTAGGAGGAACGTTTTCATTGGGTTACGCTTTCGCTGCGTCTGTCTATGGCTGATAATGTTATTGAGGGTACATGAGGGTGAATCTCGGAGCGGGGACCCGGTTCGCCCATCCCTGCTGTACCTGGAATTCTACTGCAACTGGTCATTGAATAGAAGCACGCCGCCATGAGAGAAACCCTTGCCGGGAAGTTCGGGGCCATTCTGGAGCGGCAGTCCGGCTGGATTGTCGTCGGAGTGGTCGCGGCTACCTTGCTGCTGGTCATTCCCCTCGTAACTATGGCCCCCGGTGAGCAGGCCTCGACCGAGCCCGGCGGCGCAGTCTTCGACCTCAGAGACCTTGTTGACGAGCGCTTCCCTCCCGCCCTCTTCGTGCCCTCCTACATCGTGGAGTCCGGGGACGGACCGGACGGCGATATTCTCACCCAGGCGGCTCTGTGGGAGATGTACCGTAATGAGGAGGCCTTGCGCCAGGCCGACGAGCGCGGGGAGCTGAGCCCTCCCAACCTGGAGACACAGCCCTACCTGTACAAGGGCAACAATCCCAACACCCAGCTTCCCGTTCACGGCCTGTACACGGTCGCCGACGCGGTGCAGGCGGCTCTTGTCCAGATGGGCACGGACCTGGAGCGCGCCAGCGAGGAAGACGTCAAGATTGCCCTCCACTTTGTGCTGCAGGAGGGTTCCCCCACCTTCGGCCTGATGGAGTCCATGTCGGAGAAAGCGGAGTTCACTCTGGAGGAGTCGGAGCGCTTTGGGCAGTACCGCAGCTGGCGTTCCCCCGCCTTCATCATGTTCGTGATTGCGGAGAACGACCGGCTGGGCGGAGGGCCTCTGTCCATCAACGTAGGCGGCGACGAGACCGCGGTGCAGAAGGAGCACTTCGGGCGCAACGTGCAGCGCGTCCTCAGGGGCGACGAGGAGCGCTACCGCCTATGGGGGGTTGCCCTCGACCCCAACCTGGAGTCCCAGGACGAGGGCCGTACCACCGTCCCGTTCATATTCGCAACCGTAGTGGGCGTGCTGGTGATAGTTGGCGTAAGCCTGCGCTCCCTGCGGGCCGTGCTCCTCTCCGCCGCGGGCCTTGGGATGCTGATTGTGTGGCTCAAGGGCATATCAAACCTCATGGGCCTCAAGGCAGGACTCGTCGTGGAGCTGATAGTGCCCATAGCCATGATTTCCCTGGGCGTGGACTTCACAATCCACGCCCTTCACCGCTACGGCGAGGAGCGGAGGAGCGGCCTGCCGCCTCGCATGGCGCTCAGGGTCGGGTTTGCCGGCGTCATGGGCGCGCTTGTGCTCGCCATGCTCACCGACGGCATGGCCTTCTTCTCCAACACCGTATCCGGCATTGAATCGATCATCGGGTTTGGCATTGCCGCGGGCATCGCCGTTATATCCTCGTTCGTCATCATGGGCGTGTTCGTGCCGCTGGTCATCATGCGACTGGACGCTCGAAGGAAGCGCGGCGCCGGCCCGGTCTCACAGGACGCGGCTCCTCGCGTGGAAATCGCGCCCCGCAGCGCCGCCTGGATTGTCGCAGGGCTTGCTCGAAAACGGCTCCTTGTCCTTCCGATAGTCGCTCTTGTGACCGTCGCCGCGGTTCTGATAGCGCTGCGGCTGGAGGCCCAGCTGGACGTCAAGGACTTCTTCGACAGCAGCTCGGACTTCGTAGTGGGCCTGGACAAGCTGGACTATCACGTTGGCGAGACCCAGGGAGAGCCCGGCATCATCTACATTGAGGGCGATCTTTCGGCCAGCGACTCAATTGCGGCCCTCAGGGAGCTTGAGGCCAGGCTGAAGGCCAATCCCTACGTGGCCAAGGGCTCAAATGGCGAGCCCACCATCTATAGCTGGACAATCTTTGAGCTCATGGAGAGTCTCCTCAACGGCGAGTACGCCCTGTCCCGGGTGGAGCAGGTCACGGGCCAGGCCATCACCGACCTGGACGGAGACAAGATGCCGGATACCGACGCCCAGACCAGGGCGGCATTCGATTTCATCGTTCAACACGGCATTCCCCTGGACGAGTCCACGCCGGCGTTCACCCCTACCCAGGTGCAGGGCAGCCTATCCCACGACCCGACCAGGCGTGAACCCGACGCGCTCCAGATACTGGTCGGCCTTCCCGGGACCAGAGAGCAGTCTGTTGTTGCCAGGGCGCGGGAGGCCGTGGAGGCCGACCTGGCTTTCCTTGAGGACGTGCCCACCATCTCAAGGGCCGGACTCACCGGCTCCGCCTTCACAAGGGCCGCCTCGCTGGACGCTGCGGTGCGCTCGCTGTTGACCTCGCTCCCAATTGCAGTGGTGGCCTGCTTCCTGGTTGCGGCTTTGTTCATGCGGTCGCTGCGCTACGCCTTAGTTACCATAATCCCCATAGGCCTCGTGGTGACGTGGCTCTACGCGGTGATGTACCTGCTGGGGTTTGACCTGAACTTCGTTACGGCGACCATCGGCGCGGTCTCCATAGGAGTGGGCGTGGACTTCTCCATTCACCTCACTCAGCGGTTCCGGGAGGAGATGGCGCGCGTCGGAGACGGAATGCAGGCTGTGGAGCGGTCCGCCAGGAGCACGGGCATGGCTCTCATAGGGTCCGCGTCCTCCAGCGTGGTGGGCTTCACGATCATGGGCTTCGCCCCGATGCCGATGTTCTCGGCCTACGGCATACTCACGGCAGTCATGGTGTTCATGGCCGCGGCGGCTGCGCTTCTGGTGCTGCCCTCTCTGCTCCTTCTGGTGACGCCGCAGCGTCCTAATGCGACCGGCTAGCCCCTGGCCCGGCCGCGCGAAGAGGTCACACCACAATCGTAAATCGGATGATAAACGGGACAACGATTGCCGTCACGGCCAGCGTCAGGATTACCCCTGCAAAGAGCAGGTACCGGGTCCCGTAGTTGGACATCAGGGACGGGTCGTAATACTTGTCGACCTCGTTGTCGCGATACATAGCTACAAGCCCTTCCAGGAGCATGCGTCGGTTGCGCCTGCCCAGTATCAACGCGGCAACGGCTATGGCGTTCAGCAGAAAGGTCAAGGCGATGAACACCGCGAGGATCAGGTCGTAGGTGGCAGTGGACTCCTCCGCCGTAGCAGCGACAGAGACCGAGGAGTTGACCCCAAGGACAATGAGGTTCACCACGATGGCGGTCAGCACGAAAATGGTGTCCGTGCGGCTGCTGTCGCCCAGCTCTCTGATTACGTGGTCGTGTACCTGGCCTAACATTTCTACTCCCTTTCCAGCGTGCGCAGCGCTTCCTCCGCGGCGGCCCGCTCCCCGTCCACCTTACGGCGACCGGCCCCCCTTCCCAGCACCTGCCCGTCCATCCGCACCTCAACCGAGAACGTCTTCTCGTGGTCTGGGCCGGACTCGTCAACCGTCGTGTACACCGGAGACCCCTTGCCCATGCCCTGCATCACCTCCTGAAGCCGGGACTTGGGGTCCCGGGGCGCGCCGTCGCGCAGCACGCTCTCAAGCTCGGGCTGCAGAAGCCGCAGGGTGACGTCGTAAGCGGCATCCATTCCCCCGTCCAGGAGGACTGCCCCCACCAGAGACTCCAGTGCCGCGGCCAGGTTGGTGTCCCGCTCTCGCCCTCCGCTCCCCTCCTCCCCCTGCCCCATGAGCAGATATGCACCCAGGTCGATGCTGCGGGCAACCCTTGCCAGAGCTTCGCCCCTCACTACGGCCGAGCGCAGCTCGGTAAGCCGGCCCTCGGGCAGCAGCGGCAGGCGCAGGTAGAGCTCGCGGGCCGCCACGTAGTCCAGGAAGGAGTCACCCAGGAACTCCAGCCTCTGGTTGGACGCTGAGAACTCCTGCGGGGCCTCGTTCACGGCGGACGGGTGTGTCAGCGCCTGGGACAGGAGCGTCCCGTCGCCGAAGGATACGCCCAGGCGCTCTTCCAACGATTCCATCGGCATCTGGGTCAGCGCCTCCCCTCTCGCATGGGATTTGGGACATTCTAAGCCCGCGGGATAGTAGAGTCAAAGCAGGCCGGGGGCCTCAATCGGCCCCGTGCTATAATCGGCGCAGGCGTCATGGCGAGGAATGCGATGGATTTCATGGAACTGCTGGAGGCCAGCCTGCCGCCGGGGCAGATGGAGCTTCTCAAGTCGGCGGGCGACATCGCCCGGGACGAGCGCGTGCCCATGTACCTGGTTGGCGGCACAGTCCGGGACATGCTGCTGGGCAGGCCCGTCGAAGACCTGGACCTCGTCGTGGTGGGCGACGCGGAGACGATGGCCTCCATCGTCGCCAAGCGGCTGTCCGGCCAGGTGGTGTCACGCTCCCAGTTCTCCACCGCCAAGGTGAAGGTGGCAGGCGTGTCCCTTGACCTGGTCACCGCCCGGTCGGAGCGGTACAGCAGGCCCGGCGCCCTCCCGCAGATTGCCCACGGCACGATTGAGGAGGACCTGGCCCGGCGTGACTTCTCCATCAACGCAATGGCAGTTCCCCTGCATATGGAGGCGAAGGGGCAGCCCCTGGACCCCTTCAACGGCGCTGACGACCTGGAACGAAAGCTGGTCCGCGTGCTCCACGACGGCAGCTTTGCCGACGACGCCACCCGCATCCTGCGGGCCGTCCGCTACGAGCAGCGTCTGGGCTTCCGGCTGGATGAACACACCGATGCCCTGCTCAGGGACAGTCTGCCCATGCTGGACACCATCGGCGGCGACCGGCTGTTCAGGGAGATCCAGCGCTGGCTCGCCGAAGAGTGCGCCTCAAGCATTCTCCTGCGCGCCGACGAGCTGGGCGTGCTGGCGGGGCTTCACCCGTCACTGGCGAAGTCCGGGGAGCCGGTGCGAACCGCAATTTCAAGAGCAAATGGACGCGTCGACGGTATTGTGTGGTTTGGGGCGATGGCCTACGCCATGAGTCCGGCGGAGGGAGAGAGCCTGATCGGGCGGCTGCGCCTGCCGCCGCGTTGGGCCAGGATTGTGCGTCACACCATAGCCCTCAAGGAGAGGCTACCCTTGCTGTCAGACGATCAAATTTCCCCAGTGCAGCTATTCGACGCCATGTCAGCCTCAGAGCCCGCGGCGGTCCAAGCGTCTGCCCTGGTAGTTGTGGACGAGACTGCCCGGGCCAACCTCACGCTGTTCCTGGACAAGCTGCGCCACGTCAAGCCGTCGCTGGGAGGAAGAGACCTCATGGAGATGGGCGTGCCCCAGGGCCCCGCCGTCGGGGAGATGCTGAATATGCTCAAGCGCGCCAGGCTGGACGGGCGCGCAGGCAGCCGCGCGGATGAGGTTGCGTTGGTGCGGGAGGCTCTGGGTTCGGAAGCAGCCGACTGACCTGCCCGGCGGTCGCCCCTAGTCGCTGATGGTGCCCTTGGTGCTGGGCACTTCACCGGCAATGCGCGGGTCCACGCCCACGGCCTGTCGAATCGCCCTTGCCAGCGCCTTGAACAGGGCCTCGGCCTTGTGGTGCTCGTTGGCCCCGTACATGATCTCGGCGTGAAGGTTCAGCCGACCCTCCAGCGCGAACACCTCCAGGAAGTGCCGCACCAGGTCCGAGGGCAGGTCGCCGACGTGGGAGTCGACGAAGGGCGTCTTGACCACGGCGTAGGGCCTGCCGCCCACGTCCACGGCGACAAGGGCCAGGGTCTCGTCCAGGGGAACCATTACGTGCCCCATTCGGACTATGCCCCTCCCCTCCCCTATAGCCTGGTGCAACGCCTGGCCCAGGACAATGCCCACGTCCTCAACCAGGTGATGCCAGCCGGGGGAGATGTCGCCCCTGGCCGTGACGGTGATGTCCATGAGGCCGTGGCGCGCCAGCTGCTCAATGAGGTGGTTGAACATCCCGTTGGGCGTGTCCACCGAGTACTGGCCCGTTCCGTCCAGGTCGATTGTCACGCTCACCTGGGTCTCTCTGGTGTCTCTGGTGAGACTGGCAGTACGATTGGTCACGATGTGTCTCCGGGCTTATCCCAGCTCCGCAAGGACGTCCTCAAGCGCCTCGACGATGATGTCCGTGTGCTCCGGCTTTCCGACGGAAATCCGAAGCGAGTCCCTGAGCTTGGGCGTGTTGAAGTATCGCACAAAGATGCCCCGGCTAGCCAGTCCCTGGAATATCGTCGTTGCCTTGCCGGGGGCCACGTCGAACAGCAGGAAGTTGCCGTGGGAGGGCCACACGCTGACGCCGTCAATCGCCGACAGCCTTGATGACAACCGGTCACGCTCCTCAATGATGGCCTCCACGTTGCCCTTCAGGTACGGCAGGTCTGCCAGCGAGGCCAGCAGGGCCACCTCCCCCGCGGCGCTGATGTTGTAGGGCTGCTTTATGTCCATCAGAAGCTGCTGCAGGCGCGGGTCCATGAACCCGTAACCCAGGCGCAGTCCGGCCAGGCCGGCCCACTTGCTCAGGCTTCGGAGCACGACCAGGTTGGGGTGCTCGGATACGAGGTGGGCTACGGTGTGGCCGCTGAACTCGTAGTACGTCTCGTCGACCACGACCAGGACGTCCGCCTCCAGCAAGCCCAGCACGACCTCCTCCGGCACGAGGTTTCCGGTGGGATTGTTGGGAGAAGCCAGGAACACGGCCTTGGTGTTCGGCTCAATGGCGCCCTTCAGCGAGTCAAGGTCAACGTCATGGCGGTCGTCCCTTGGCACTGAGACCAGCTTGCCGCCGTTGACCTGGGTGCTGAAGGTGTACATGCCGAAGGTGGGCGGGCAGTCGATGACCCCGTCTTCGGCGTCAAGGGTTGCCCTGAGCAGCAGGTCGATCAGCTCGTCCGCGCCCGCCCCAACGATGATGTACTCCGAGGATACGCCCGTGTACTCCTCCAGCGCGCTGCGAGAGGCCTTCTGCTGGGCGTCCGGGTAGATGTGGTACCCCTGGTGGCGCCCCAGGGCCTCCTGGACTCTGGGCGAAGGGCCGTAGGGGTTCTCGTTGCCGTTGAGCTTGATAATTCGCTCCGGCGGAATCCCGGCAATCTCCGCCAGCTTCTCCGGGGAGTCAACGGGCACGTAGGGCTCCAGGCTCCTGAGGTCCCGGCGGAATAGGGATGTTACGTCCATGCTTTGGGGAGATTTCATCTGGCAGCGCTGAGCTTGCAGGCGGGAGAATTCGCGCATCCGGCGATCATTGACCGGCGTTGGGCGTGTAGCGGTGTTTTGCTTGACTTCACTTGCTTCCGGCCAATCACACAATGCTCCTCAGGAAGCAGACCCGGCAAGCTCTTCCGCGTCCCTGATAAAGTCTTCTGTCTCCCGGATGAGTCGTTCCGTCTCCTGCGGGTCGCAGTAATCGTGGTAGAAGCACTCGCCGTGCAGCGCCACTTGCCGGTGAAGGTAGCGGTATCGAAGGTCTCCGAGGGACGGGTCGGCCTCCGCGGCCGCCCGCAGCCTTCTGCCTGCCGCCGTGGATGTGTTTGGCGGTTGGCCGGCGCGCGCAAGGACCAGGGCCTCTGTGGCGCGCAGAGTAGCGCACCACGCCTTTTCTGCGACGTCGCGTATATCACCCTGCTCCATTCGGGAAATGGCGGCCTGGTGCATATTGTGAGCGTCCTGGAAAATGGCCCGGACGTCAGACGTGGTCGTCACTTGCGGCCCTCTCTAATTCGACCATGAGTTTGTATATCAAAAGAGTCCCACCTATAGAGCCGTTTGTCAACGCCCTGCGTTGGGCTGCCATCTCAGGGTGTCCTGCCCAGGATCTCCGCCCTGATCTCCACGGCCCGGGCGTGCGCGTCGAACCCCTCCGTCCGCGCGATGGTGGCCGCGGTCTTCGCCAGGCGCAGGGACGTCTGGG
Organism: Dehalococcoidia bacterium; assembly: GCA_034421015.1. Taxonomy (GTDB): domain Bacteria; phylum Chloroflexota; class Dehalococcoidia; order Lucifugimonadales; family UBA2985; genus DAOUJW01. The sequence goes on along the minus strand of DAOUKT010000037.1, from coordinate 78,361 downwards.
GGTCCAGATCGACAACGGGCATACGTCTCAGGAACTCCGACGCTCCCAGGTAGGAGTGGAACCGGGCCGTGCCCCCCGTCGGCATTACGTGGCTTGGGCCGGCGACGTAGTCGCCCATGACCTCCGGGGAGTAGTCGCCCAGGAAGATGCCCCCGGCGTTCTTCACCCTGTCCAGGCTGCGCCACGGCTCGTTGACCATCAGGCACAGGTGCTCCGGGGCGTAGTAGTTGGCGAGGTCAATGGCATCGTCCAGGGAGTCCACGACCACGATCGCGCCCCGGGCCTCTATGGAAGCGTTGATTATCTCGTTCCGGGTCAAAGTCTCCATCTGCCTTTGGAGCTCCTCCAGGATTAGGGGGACAAGCCTCTCCGAGGTGGTGATAAGGACGGGCGTAGCCAGCAGGTCGTGCTCCGCCTGGCCCAGAAGGTCCGCGGCGCACAGGGCCGGGTTAGCGGTGTCGTCCGCCACAATCAGGGTCTCCGTTGGCCCTTCCAGGCCGTCGATCTTGGCCTGGCCGTAGACCAGCTTCTTGGCAAGGGTCACGAAGATGTTGCCCGGGCCGCAGACCATGTCCACCTTGGGGATGGAGTCCGTGCCGTATGCGAGGGCTGCGATTGCCTGCGCGCCTCCCACCTGGAACACTCTGGTCACTCCGCAGATGAGGGCAGCCGCCATCACCGCGGGGTTCGGCCCGCGGTCGCCCTGGGGCGGCGTTGCAAGCACGATATCCTTCACGCCTGCGACCCTGGCCGGGATTGCGGTCATCATCACGGTGGACGGATAGGACGCCAAGCCGCCCGGGATGTAGATGCCCACTCGCTCCATTGGAGAGATGATCTCGCCGAATCCCCGTTCCATGTCCACCCACGAGCGCGGCAGCCCTGCGACGTGAAAGTCGCGTATGCGGCCAACGGACCGGCGCAGGGCCTCCCGCGTCTCCTGGGGCGCAGCTTCCGCAATCCGCGTGATCGCATCGCGGTCAAGCTCCATGTCCTCCAGGTCCACGCCGTCGATGCGCTTGGTGTACTCGCGCACGGCCTCGTCTCCGCGGTGGGCAACGTCCGAAACTATCCGGCTGACGGCGCCCTCCGGGGTCAGCTCTTCGCCGAAAATCCTCTTGATGCCGTCCAGCAGCTCCTGGGGCGTGGCATTGTCTCCGGACGCCCTCGCGAGGGCCTTCCGCCCTTCGTCCATGCCGCGAACGACCTTCACTTCAGGTACCCCCTGGCAAAGCTCAACAAGTCCTCGATGCTCCTCTCTCTGAACTCCGTCACCAGCTCCGCGGGCACCGCGCAGAATATTCGCTCCAAACCCTCTTCAGCGGACTTCAGGAACTCCTCTGCCATCTCCTTCACCGGCTCTTCAGACTCGGCGCCCTCCTGCCGGGCCACCCTTCCCGCCATGAACCGAAGCCTGTCCCAGTTGAACTCCCCACCCAGGGAGTTGTGCACCCATTCCCGCCATTCTACCAGCGTTTCGGCGGAGATGAAGCCGATTTCAACGTCCTTCTCGGCGTTCTCCAGGAAGGGTTTGATCTTCCCCGTCCCGCCCATCGCCAGGTGCTCCCTCCGGTCCAGCTCCAGCTGAAGGGCGCGGTCCATCAGGTTGCCGAACAGATTGTCCTCGAACACGTCCCGGTTGCCGAAGTACGGCCGGTACAGGTTGATTATCCACAGCTCGTCGGCGAACAGGTGACTGGCGAAACCTACGATGAACGCCCTGGTCGGCTCGTTGAGGTTGCCGGCCTGGGACAGACTGGGGTGCGAGCTGAACATGCCCTCGACTCCGTCCCCAACCTTCTCGAAGTCCAGCGGGACAAAGTGAGTGACATCCCGCTTTCCCCGGGTGATGATGCGTATGTCCGGGGACACCGACCCCAGCAGATAGGCCCCCATGTTGTTGTTCAGAGTCGGGTGGTCCAGCCGTGAGGCGGCGTCCTTCGCCATGCCCAGGTGCGCGCTGAAGTTGGGCATCGTCTAGACTCCGTCCAGCGCCTGGAGCATGCTTTCGTAGGAGGAGCACTGGTCCTGGAACACGTAGTGGGCCTGGAACACGGTTATGCCGCTGCCGCCGATCTGTCGCAGGTGGTCCACCGCCTCCAGCAGCCTGTCCCTGGGCACGACCGTGGTCACGGCGTACCATACCTCCTCGTCCCTGCTGTACACCCTGGAGATCGTGGGCCCCGTGAGGCCGGCAACCTCCGGCCGCCTGGCGACGTGGGCCGCCACCTCCTCAGGCGTGTCTCCCCTGATGTTGGCCGTAATGCTGAAGAAGTCGCGGGCGCGCAGGTACGCCTCAATGTGCTCCAGCAGCCCCCGGGTCTCCAGCCGAGACGGTTCCTCCTGCGCCAGCAGACGCCGGTTGCCTATTATGCAGGCTTGGGACTTCAGAATTGTGCCGTCCACAATGGTCTTGAGGCGGTTCTCCCTGAGCGTGGTGCCGCTGGATGAGATGTCTGCGATGATGTCTGCGAAGCCCATCGCCGGCGCGGCCTCCAGCGTCCCGCTGGACTGCACCAGGGAGAAGTAGTTGACGCCGTATCGATACAGGTGTCGCTGCACCAGGCGAGGGTACTTTGTGGCGACGCGCAGGTCTCTGCCCCGCTCCCGCAGCTCAATCGAAAGGTCGGCCAGGTCATTCATGGAGGTCACGTCCATCCAGGAGTCCGGCACTGCCATGACCAGCTCGCACCGTCCGAAGCCCAGGTCCTCCTTCACAAGGAAAGAGTCGCCGCCTTCCGCTCTCGACTCCAGGAAGCGGTCCAGGCCCGTGATGCCAAGGTCGGCGCTGCCCTCCTCCACCTTCAGGGGAATGTCGCCCGTCCTCTGGAAAAGGACGCTGGTGTCCCGCAGGTTGGGGATGGACGCCGTGTATCGACGGGGATTGGGGCGGTCTATAGGGACGCCGCTGCTTCGCAGGAAGCCCAGGGTCGACTCGTGGAGCTCACCGTCGCTGGGAATTGCTAGACGTAAGATGTCTCTCCTCCGATTCTCCAGACGGCAAGTCCAGGATGTTCTCAATCGTGTAGGCAAAGCCAAGGGCGGGCACGTCATCGTCGCCGCCCAGGGCCTTCACCAGGCCGTTGTAGCGACCGCCGCCGCCCAGGGACACCGGGCCTTGGGGCGTATCGGCAGTTATGTCGAAGACCATCCCGGTGTAGTACGCTATCCCCCGCACCAGGCCGATGTCCACGCTCACGGACGCAGAGGGGCAACGCTGGTGGAAGGCCGCGAGCACCCCCTCCAGGGGCGCAAGCACCGACGGGCTCAGCCCGAACTCCCCGGCCACTGAGCGGATCCGCTCCAGTACGCTCTCCTCCTCGCCAGAAATGGACGCCAGGCGGGACAGCAGCGCAATGCCCTTCTCTATGCCCTGGGGGTCGTCGGCGCGCTGGAGCTTGTCCGTGAAGCGAGTGAGGATGTCCTCCATGGTGCGGCTGCCCAAGAGGCCGGTGAGAGACTCCTGGAACAGGTCCTGAAGCAGGTCGAAGGACTCCGTCTCGTCCCGGCCCTCAATGAGCATTCGCAGTCCCCGGGCCGCGTCGCCGGAGGTCATCAGTCCCAGGGAGCGGGCCTGGTCCTGAACGCGCCTGCTCCCCTCCTCCCCCTCGCGGAGATGGTGGAAGCTCGCTATGAGGAACTCCTGGGCCCTGGGCGATATGCCAAGGCCGTCCAGCATCAGGTGCAGCGCTCCGATGTGCCCGACTGTGCACAACGGCTGCTCCACGCCCAGCATCGCTAGGCCCTCCCGGGCCAGGGCCAGCGCCTCGCCGTCGGACGAAGGGTCGTCGGAGCCTATGATCTCGGCCCCCATCTGGTGGAACTGCCTGTAGCCGGTGGATTCGTCGTAGCGGAAGACGGGGCCGTTGTACTGGAGCTTCAGGGGCAGGGTCTCCGTACCGGCCCGCTCCAGGTAGTACTGTATGGCCGAGGACGTGAACTCCGGGCGGAGGCTCACCCTGTTTCCGCCGGGGTCTGTGAAGGTGTACATGCGGGCCGCCAGCTCGCCGCCGGACTTGCGCAGGAACAGCTCCGTAGGCTCAAGGAGGGGCGTGTCTATGCACTGGTAGCCGTGGGACGAGAAGAGGCCCCGCAGCCCGTCCTGCGCGGCCGTCCTGCGTGCGAGGTCCTGGGGGCTCTCGTACCTCATCCCTGGCAATCGACGGACTGGCTGCATGCGAGCGGCGCACCTCCAGGCTGATGTGTGAAGCATTGTACAATAACGCCCTGCCTGATTCAACGCGAGGGGATAACCTCAGTCCGCTCACGCTGGCCTGTCTAAGTGAGGGTGCCGGCCGTCCCGTCATACCCGTGCGGACGGGAATCCACGTCTCCCATCCCCCGCCCATTCCTGCGAAGCCTGCCCCGTACTGCGATACGGGGGCAGGAATCCACATGTCCGGTTAGCGCCCTGTAGACCCCTGCCTGCGCAGGGGTGGTCACGTGCTACCCCTCTATCCCCAGCTCCTCGCGGATGGCCTTCAGGACGTCCACGTCCGCCTTGCCGGGCCCCTTGCCGTCGGCTCCGGGCACCTCCAGCAGGAACGGGGTGTCCCGGAAGGCCGGGTGCCCCATGATGACCTTGAACCCCTCAACACCCATGTGCCCCTCGCCTATGTTCTCGTGGCGGTCCACGGCGCTGGCAAGGGGCGTCTTGCTGTCGTTCGCGTGCACCACCACCAGGTTGTCCAGCCCAATCTCCCGGTCGAACTCATCCATCGTCTGATCCAGCCCGTCCCGGGTCACAATGTTGAACCCCGCGGCGAAGAGATGCTGGGTGTCCAGGCACACCTTCACCCGGGGGCTGTCGACGGCCTTCATCAGCCGTCCAATCTCCTGGAAGGACGAGCAGATGTGGTCGCCCATCCCGGCGCTGTTCTCAATGAGGAGCGATACGTCTTCCGGCGACGCTTTCAGCACGTCCTCCATCGCCCTTACGGCCTGGTCGAAAACGGCCTCGTAGCCCGCCCCCCGGTGGCTTCCGGCGTGGAAGATGACGCCCGTCGCTCCGATCTCGCCCGCCGTCTGCATATAGTTGGTCAGCGCGCCGACGGACTTCTGCAGGTGCTCCTCCGTGGGCGCGCCCAGGCTGACCAGGTATATGCAGTGGAGGAAGGTCGAGGCGATGTCGGACTGCGCCGCCTTCTCCCTGAACTTCTCAACTATGGCGGGGGCTATGGGCTTGAAGGCCCATCCCTGGGGCGAGGAGACGAATATCTGGATGGTCTCCGCGCCAATCTCCCGGCCCCTGTCAATCGCCTTGTCCAGCCCTCCGGCGGAGGAAACGTGGGCTCCAACCTTCATGGCGCCTCCTTCTTTGTGGTCGGTGGTCCAAGTGTGGCCCCATTATAGTACGACTCCGACCCGAATCGAAGGGCGCGGCGACTCTTCGCCCTGTGAGATGTGCTATGCTGGTGTACCAACGACTTTTCGCTGATGAATGCGAGGTGAAAGCTGCCATGAGAGCCCTTGTACTGGAAGAACCCGGGGAGACGCCTCGACTTGCCATTGAGGAGCGGGACATCCCGGCCCTGGAGGCCGGCGACGTGCTGGTGAAGGTCCACGCCTGCGGCCTCTGCTACCACGACGTGCTTGTGATGCAGGGGGTGCTGCGCCGGGGGGTCAAGGAGAGGGTTGTCCTGGGCCACGAGATTTCCGGCACGGTTGCCCAGGTTGGCGATGGGGTGGATGGGTTCAGGGTCGGCGACCCGGTGGCCTCCATCTTCACGGAGCCCTGCGCCCACTGCGACCAGTGCCGGCGTGGCATGGAGCAGCGATGCGTCAACGGCCGGGGCATCGGCCACAGGATAGACGGGGGGCTGTCGGAGTACGTGAAGCTGCACCAGAACGCCCTTGTCGCGCTGCCGGAGGGCACGGACCTGGACGGCGCAAGCCTGTACAGCTGCCCCATTGGAGTGGCCCTTAATGCAATCAAGGACGTTGCCGGGCTTCGGGCCGGGGAGCGGGCCCTGGTCACAGGCGCAGGCGGCGGGCTGGGCGTCCACTCCATCCAGATTGCCAAGGCGATGGGCGCGATGGTCTTTGCCGTGACCACGTCGCCGGAGAAGATGGACCGCCTCAGCGAGGCGGGCGCGGACGAAGTGCTGCTGGTCGATGACCTGGACTTCAGTGAGCTGGTCATGGCCATGACCGGAGACGAAGGCGTGGACGTTGTGGTGGAGAACGTGGCCGGCGTGACGTTCAACAGCTCCTTCCGGAGCCTGGGGCAGTTTGGCAGGATGGTCATTGTGGGCGCGATAGGGCCGGGCCAGATTGCGATAAACCCGGCCGAGATCATATTCAGGGACGCCCACATCATGGGCACGGGCGGCTCGACGCGCAAGCAGCTCAGGGAGGTGGCAGACCTGGTGCAGCAAGGCCACATCAGCCCTGTCGCGTCCCAGAGCTACTCCTTCGACGAGGCGGTGGACGCCTACAGGGCCATGCTCAACAAGGAGACCTTCGGGCGGGTAATCATCAAGCCGTAGAAATCTCTGAGAACAAGTCACAACCATTCCTGCGCAGGGAGGAATCCAGAGGGGGTGGAGTGTGGACTCCCGCCCCCGTATCAAAGTACGGGGCAGGCTACGCGGGAGTGGAGTGGACTTGTTCAGACCATTCTCAGGTCCGGCTAAAGTCGCTGCTCAACCTTCTCAACAAACCTGGTTACTTGCACCAGATGCAGGGCTACAGTCGGCTGGGCCATCATTCCTTCGTAGAAGTTCTTGTGAAGGCTGTCCGCGCTGCTGAAGAGCAGCAAATACTCCTGGTCTCCAGTCTCCGCAGCCAGGGAGTCCACTGCCTGCTGGAGCAGGCTGTGATGCCTGTGGTCCCAGCCGCGCCGCTCGGCCAGCGCCTTCACCATTTGAGAGGCAGCGCCCCAACCCTTCTCTGACGCCTGATACAGATTGCCTTCTCGGAGGAACTCTCTGGCGCTATCGAGAAAGACCTTGCTCTGCTGTCTGTAAGTTTCTTGCCGAAGCATTCCAATCTTCTAGTTCGAAATCGGGTCCTTGAAGCGTAGGCCCCACCTGGAGTCTATTGTACAACAAGGGCCGACAGAAACCACTCCCCTACCCTGCCCGTGAGCCGAAGGGCAGCGGCAGCCTTCTGAACAGCTTGCCGGCGTCGCCGCTCTCCCACGAGAACAGCGCCTGGCTGGCTATCCAGATGGAGCTGTACGTCCCGACAATTACGCCTATCAGCAGCACCACCAGGAAGTCGCGTATCGTAGGCCCGCCAAAGAGAAGCAGCGCCAGAATCGCAAACAGCAGCGTCAGGCTGGTGTTGAAGGAGCGGCCCAGGGTGTCCTGGATGCTGACGTTAATGGCGGAGCCCAGGTCTCGTCCAATGCCCCTGATTATGTTCTCCCGTATGCGGTCGAAGACCACGATGGTGTCGTTCACGCTGTAGCCGATAACTGTCAGGATGCCGGCGATGAACAGCGCATCAACCTCGAATCCGAAGATGCGTCCCAGAATCGAGTAGACGCCAAGGACAACGACCACGTCGTGGATGAGGGCGATAATCGCGGAAAGCCCGTACCTGAATGGCGAGGGCACCCTGCGGAAGGCCCAGGTGATGTACACCATGATGGCTACGGAGGCGATGACCACGATGATTATGGCGTTGCGGACCGTCTCGGAGGCTATGCTGGGCGATACCGAGAACAGATCGGAGCTTTCCACGCTGGTCCCCAGGCTCGCCTCCAGGCCGCTGACGATTCTCTCCCTGCCGGAGGGACGGCCCTCCACGGACTCCTCCAGGAGCCTGGTGCGCAGGAAGTAGCTCCTGTCGCCCAGTTGCTGGATTACGGCCTCCGGATGGCCAAGGCGGCTGAGCTCCGCTCTAACGTCCGCCTGCTCCACGTGCTCTGCGAACTCCAGTGTCATGGAGGACCCGCCGGTGAACTCCAGGCCCGTGTTGAGGCCGCCCGGCGCCACCAGCGAGGCCACGCTGGCCGCGGCCACCACAAACGAGACCAGGAATAACCAGTGCCGCTTTCCTACGAAGTCCAAGGTCGCCTATCTCCTGTCTCCCAGCGGCGAGCCGGGCCTTGGGGCGTTTTCGACTCTTCCCACCGGCGCGTAGAGGGAGAGGAACCGTCCCAGTGGTGTGATTGCTACTATCCTCAGCAGGGTCCTGGTCACCGTCAGCGCCGAGAACATGCTGATCCCCACTCCGATGAACAGCGTCACAGCAAAGCCAGTCACCAGGCCGGTGCCCAGCCGGTTGCCGAACCAGAACAGTATGGCGCAGGTGATGAAGGTGGAGACGTTGCTGTCCCGGATTGCGGGCCAGGCGCGGTTGAAGCCCGTCTCAGTGGCCGCCATCAGAGAGCGGCCGCTTCGCAGCTCCTCCTTGATACGCTCGAATATGAGGATGTTGGCGTCCACCGCCATTCCAAGTGAGAGGATGAAGGCGGCGATTCCGCCCAGGGTCAGCGTAATGGGCCACAGCTTGATGATTGAGATGACAATTATCCCGTACGCGACGAGGGCCAGGCAGGCCACCACACCGGGCAGCTTGTAGTAGAGGGCCATGAACAGCAGAACGATACCCAGGCCGATGACCCCTGCAACGAGGCTCTTTCTCAGGGAGTCCTCTCCCAAGGTGGCGTCCACCTCAAGCTCCTGGATCAACTCCAGCGGCACCTGAAGACGACCGGACTCCAACTGAATGGCTATGGTCCGCACGCGTTCCGGCGTAAAGTCGGGGCTTTGGATGAAGGCGCGCCCCCCGGATATCACCTGTCGCGCAACGGGGTCGATCAGCAGCTCGCCGTCCAGGAAGAAGGCCGTGCGGTTGTTCGTGCCGGCTATGTCCTGGGTGTGCCTGGCGAAAATAGTGGCCCCATCGCTGTTGAACTCGATATTCACTATGGGAATGCCCAGGGACGGGTGGGACCCGGCGTAGGCTCTGACCAGATCTTCACCTGACAGGCTGAGGGGTGTGTCCACGTGGTACTCCGGGTCATCGCAGCTCTGGGTGATGTCCTCCGGGTCGTTGAGACAGACCCGCTCCATAAGTTCCAGCTGGGCCGTCTGACCGATGAGCCTCTTGGCCTCTTCCACGCCTCCGGTGATCAGGAATGAGAGTTCTTCAACGCTTGAGGTGGTGAGCGAGGGGATCTGCTGCCGAAGCGACGCAATTATGGTAGCCCCCTCAGCGGGCCGAACGACGTTGCCTTCGGCGTCCAGAATCGCTGGCTCAAGGGACGGAAACTGCACGTTGTAGGACGTGTCCGACTCCCTGGTCACGGACGCATCCTCCCGGCCCAGCGTCGAGCTTATTGTATCTACATCTACGGGGCCAGAGAACTGGAGCGACAGAGTGGATGCCGGGAATGCCCTCTCCAGGGCCTCCCGGATCTGGTCCCTTTCGGCGGCCACTAACACGTTGCCTTCAGCGTCCAACTCCTGTGGCCTGAGGGAGGGAAGCTCGATCACGTAGTTCCGGTTGTCCTCCCTTTCAATTGTCGCGCTTGAGCGGTCAAAGTCGGCCAGGACGGCGCGGACGGACTGCTCGCCAACGTCCTGCTGGAAAGTGACCCTCGCCTTTGTTGTGCCGACTCCCGGCAGCTGGACCAGCACCCGGTCTGCGCCCATGCTCTGGATGATGGGCTCTGCCACGCCAAAGGCGTTCACGCGGCGCTCGATGGTCTGGATGACGCCTTCCATCTGGTCGGCGGTTGGCGACTCGGCTCCGTCCTCCGGCAGCGCCTGGTAGATCAGATGGCTCCCGCCCTCGAGGTCAAGGCCAAGCCGCAGGCCCAGGATGCTGTCGGAGCCCCGGACGAAGTTGATGCCCGCGCCGGAAACGCGTATCTCCTGGATAGCAAGCGAGGTCGCCGCCAGCGCGACTATTATGGCGACCAGGATGAAGCGTTTCAGTGGAAATCTTCGCATCAACTATCCTTTGAATTGAGTCCTATATATTCTACGCAACATAGCTGAAATGGCAAGGGCTTGACAAAACTCTTTTCACAAGAGTCGAGGCCACCTGAGGAGGTGGCCTCGAAATAATGCCGGCAACGACAAAGGTCAATATGCCGTTGGCGTCTTCTTAAACCCTGGTTCTCCGGTTGCCGGAGGGTTGTCTTCTCAGGAACGGGGGAATGTCCAGCTCCGCCTCACTGGTCATCACGTCCATAATCAGCTGGTTGATCTGCTCATCACTCGCCGGAACGCGCTCCTCCGATGAGAATCCGGTGGCGATTATGGTTATTTTGACCTCGTCCTCCATCTTCATGTCCGTGACCATACCAAAGAAGATATTGGCGTCGGGGTCTGCCGCGTCTCGAATAACGTCCGCTGCGGCCTGCACTTCCAGCAGTGACAGGTCCGTGCCCCCGGTCACGTTGTAGAGAATTCCCTTGGCGCCCTCAATCGAAACGTCCAGAAGGGCGCTGCTCACCGCCGCTTTGGCCGCTTCCACTGCCTTGTTGTCACCGGTTCCCCGGCCGATTGCCATCCACGCAGGTCCGGCGTTGCTCATAACCGTCTTCACGTCGGCAAAGTCCAGGTTCACCTCGCCGGGCACAGTGACAAGCTCGGCAATTGACTGAACGCCCTGCCGGAGCACGTCATCCGCCAGCCGGAAGGCGTTTTCCATGGTCACGGTCTCGTCGCACACGGCAAAAAGCCTGTCGTTGGGGATGATGATCAGGGTGTCCACCTTCTCCTTCAGACGCGCTATGCCCTCATCCGCCAGCTTCCTGCGCTTGCTTCCTTCAAAGCTGAAGGGTTTGGTGACGACTGCAATTGTCAGGGCCTCGGCCTCCTTGGCAATCTCGGCCACCACCGGCGCGGCTCCCGTTCCGGTGCCGCCGCCCATGCCTGCAGCAACGAATACCATGTCGGAGTCCTTGACGGCTTCGAAAATCTCCTCCCTGCTCTCCTCGGCGGACTCCTTGCCCTTCTCAGGGTTTCCGCCGACGCCAAGGCCGCGAGTCAGCTTCTCCCCCATGCGGATCCTGAGGGGGACCTCGGAGCGCATAAGAGCCTGGGAGTCGGTGTTTACGCCCACGTACTCAACTCCCTGCACCCGCTCCCGGAACATCCGGGAGACCGCGTTGCACCCCCCACCGCCTACTCCAACAACCTTGATACGGGCTATTCCATCGTTCTCGAATGACTGGCCTGCCATCGCTTGACCTCCTCTGATGTTCGTGTGCTAGACCTGGGATTTTCGCTTGAAGATACTCAGCCAGTGCTTCCCGCGGTGGCTCTGCTTGGAGTGGCCGTTCCCGTTGCTGACGCCTCCATGCTGCTGCTTGGCGTCCCAGTGCAGAAGTCCAAGCCCTGTGGCGAAGGCGGGGTCCTCCAGGTTCTGCGGCACCCATGCGGACGCTGTGGGCACACCAATCCTCACCGGTCCGGGCCAGATGTCGGCCGCCAGCTCCTCCAGGCCGGGCAGCTTTGCAGTGCCCCCCGTGAGAACAAGGCCGCCTGGCGGCGCGCCGGACAACCCGGACTGCTTGACCTCTCGCTGGACTATGCGAAGGAGCTCGTCCATGCGCTCGTTGATCACCTGGCAGAGGGTCTCCCGGGAGATCTCAGTGGCCCCCTCGTTGCCGAATCCCGGCAGGGTTACCGTCTCATCAGGGTCCACCGATCCGGGTATGGCGTCGCCATACTGTAGCTTGGCGTTTTCGGCAGCCTGGAAGAAGGTTGTGAAGGCAATGGAGATGTCCCGGGTGAACTGGAATCCGCCCACCGGCACCACCTTTGTGTGCCAGATGCTGCCTTCCATGAAGATGGAAATGTCCGTTGTCCCGCCGCCAATGTCTGCGAGGACAACGCCCATTTCCCGCTCATCCTCGGACAGGACGGCCTCCGCGCTTGCCAGCGGCCCCATAATCAGGCCCTTGAGTCGGACCTTGGTCCTGCGAAACGCCTCAACCAGGTTGTCTATAGAGGTCGGGTCCCCCAAAACCACGTGGCTTTCCACCTCAACCGAGGAGGCGAACATGCCGATTGGGTCCCGGATTCCCCAGTTGCCGTCCACCGAGTAATCCCTTGGAATCACGTGGAGGATTCTGGAGTTCATGCCGTTGTTGTCCGTGTAGCAGGCCCTCATTATCTGCTTGAGATCGTCCGGGCTGACGGGGCTCTCGTACTTGCGATTGCCCAGAGCGGCCCTGGAGTTTGCATAGCCCAGGTGGGTCCCGGATATGCTGGCGCTGACTGAAGTGACCTTTATCCCGGCCTGGTGCTCAGCCTTCTGGATTGACGCCTCTATTGCCTGGTGAACGTCCGGGATGTTGCTGACGCTCCCCTTCTGCATCCCGCGTGACGGCACCAGCCCAATACCAAGGACTTGCATGTCGTCCAGGCCGTTGGAATGGCCGATGAACGTGCACACCTTGGATGTGCCTACATCAATCGCCGCATGTACAGTCTCGTGTTTCATGTCTTGCGCCTCCCTTGGGTTTATTGGTGTCCCAAAAGAGATCCGCCCGGTCTTGGGGGTAAGGCCTCGGAGATAGAGGGTTTACCGCAGAGAATTGGCCGCCTGTCACCTGCTCGCGTTGGGGCGTGATTTAGTACTCCGGTGGCCTTTCCCCCGTACCAGGACTTGGATCTATAGAAGGGGTATCCCCTTCTGACTTGCGCTCCGCCACCCGTAACCGGGCGCTTCGACTTCTCGGATTGGTCCTTACCTCCTCGCGGGAGGGGGAAATTATCCGCAACGTTGGGCGATGCATGGTTCCTGCATCTCTGTCTGCGTACCTCAGGAACAGCTTGACAAGCCGGTCCTCAAGGGAGTGGTAGCTGATGACGACCAGCCGCCCTCCTGCCTTGAGGAGAGACACGGCCTGGTGCAGCGCGGTGTCTATATTGTCAAGCTCCCTGTTGACCTCCATGCGAATGGCCTGGAAGGTCCGCGTGGCCGGGTGAGTCCGGCCGAATGGACGCCTTACGGCCCTGGCCACCACCTGGGCCAGATCAAGGGACGAGTAGATGGGCCGGCAGTAGGCTATCGCCCTGGCAATGCGCTCGGCCCTGCGCTCCTCCCCGTACCTGGAGATGACCCCGGTAAGCTCCTCACCGGAGTACTCGTTGACCACGTGCCAGGCAGTCAGCTCCTGCCGCGTGTCGAACCGCATGTCCAGCGGCTCATCCAGCCTGAAAGAGAACCCCCTGCCCTCTCCCTCCAACTGGAGCGACGAGAGACCCAGGTCGAAGAGGATGCCGTCGACCGGATTGAACCCGTGCTGGACGGCCACGTCCTCCAGGTCGCTGTAGCTCTGGTTCACCAGGGTGGCCCCTTGCCAGTGGTCCCTCAGCGTCTGCTCCGCCGTGCTGAGAGCCTCGGCGTCCGCGTCCAGGCCAAGCAGCCTGCCGCCGGGAGCGGCTGCGGCCAGTATGGCGGCCGCGTGTCCACCCTCTCCAACCGTGCAGTCGATGTAGCTGCCGCCGGGCTTCACCTGAAGGGCGGAAAGCGTCTCCTGCACCATGACGGGAATATGGTATGCCATAACTGCTGTACTCACGAATGATCCTCTGTCGTCTCGGCAAGGAACCAGGCTTCCTGTTCCAGCGCCTCGCTCTCAAGGAGCCACGCTTCCTTGGCCCAGATCTCGAAGAAATCCCCCATACCGGCGATGACCACCTCGTCCTCAATGTCTGCGTAGCTTCTAAGGGACGCCGGCAGGAGCACGCGGCCCTGCCTGTCGGTCTCCAGCTGGTATGCGGATGTGAATGTAACCCTGCGCATTCTTCTGTTCCTGGCCCTGTTCATTGGGAGGCTGGCCATCTCACCGGCGATGACCTCCCACCTGGATGGCGTGTAAGCTGCGACGCAGCGGTCGTATCCTCTTGTGAGAACAATGCCTCCCCTGAAGGCTTCACGGTAGCGAGCGGGCAGAGAGATACGGCCCTGGGGGTCCACCCGGTGCTCCTGTTCTCCAAAGAAGGTAAGCGAGCCACTTTGCACCTTATTCCACCTATTAGTGCCTATTTGTTCCTGACGCCACCAAATCTAACATACAAAACTCCCCAATGCAATACCCTTTTCGGGGAATTTCCGGGGCAGATTCTGGAACTCAGAAAAATGTCAATGGGCGGTTGTCAGTGCTACAGGGCTTTTCGATTATAGCCAGCGAGCTAATCTTCCCGCTCATTTCCTTCGACTGGCTCAGGATGAGCGGGAACGAATGGCCTTGGTCAGTGCGAGACCTCAGCCAGCCAGCCCTGGGCGCGAGGCTCAGGAGAACAGCCGGAGACGTTGGGGCCTCGTGCCGGGCACGCGCTCGACGACTCCACCGGCTTCAAGGTCGAGCTTCACTGTCTCCAGGTACCACTTTACGGACCCCTCAAATTCGCCCGCCAGCCGGGCCTCCACATCCTTGACCAAGTCCGTGTGGGTCATTGGCCCGGAGGCGGCCAGCGCGTCGACAATTGCGTCCCGCATGGTTTCGTACTTGCGCCTGCTGATGTTGACGCCACTCTTGCCCTGGGGATGCCTGGTCATTATGCGTTCCTCCATCCCCTAGCCCTCCGTCTCTTCCAGCAGGCGAATGTCCTCCGGGGTGAGGGGCGCCTTCTCCAGCAGGTCGGGGCGATGGCGCCGGGTACGGCGCAGGGCTTGCAGCCGCCTCCAGCGTCTCACCTCTTCATGGTTTCCGGAGAGGAGAACCGGCGGCGTCTCCCAGTCTCTGAACTTGGCCGGCCTGGTGTACTGGGGGAACTGGAGAAGGCCCGACGCGTGGGAGTCGTCCTCGATGGAGGCTGTGTCGCCCACCGCTCCGGGCAGCAGGCGGACCATCGCATCCACCAGCGCCATCGCCGGCACCTCCCCGCCGCTCAGCACGTAGTCCCCGATGCTGATCTCGCAGTCGACCAGATGCTCCCTCACGCGTTCGTCCACACCCTCGTAGTGGCCGCAGATGAGGACTAGGTCCCGGCTCATTGCCAGACGGCCGGCCGCTTCCTGGTCCAGCACCCTGCCTTGGGGCGTGAGCAGCACGACAAGGGCCTCGGCCGCCCGCTCGGGGGAACCGGCCTCCGATATTCGCAACCTCAAGTCCTCTACGGCGCGGAAGAGGGGCTCCGGCTTGAGGACCATGCCGCCGCCGCCGCCGAATGGGTAGTCGTCCACCACGCGATGCTTGTCCAGGGCGTAGTCGCGAAGGTTGTGGATGTGGATGGACGCCAGGCCGCGTTCCACGGCGCGCTTGACTATGCTCTCGTCGAACGGCCCCCGGAACATGTCCGGGAACAGGGTAAGGATGTGGATGTCCATGCTCATGCTACTGCGTTGGGTGCGTCTCCGTCCTGGCCCTTTTGAGAGTCTCCAGCGCGTGGGGGATGACTGCCACCACCGCCTCCAGGTTCTCCCTGACCCCTCTGGGGCTTCCCGGCAGGTTGATGATCAGGCAGCTGCCGCGTGCGCCCGCAATTCCCCGGCTTATCATGGCGAAGGGGGTTTGAGTCATGCCGGCCTGGCGCATGGCCTCTGGAATACCGGGCACGGGGCGATGAATCACGGCTTGTGTGGCTTCAGGGGTAACGTCTCTCGGACCCAGGCCGGTCCCTCCGGTGGTCACAATCAGGTCCACCTCCCCGCTATCGGCCCACTCCGTCAGTCTGGCGGATATGATAGAGGCCTCGTCCGGCACTATCTCGTAGTTCTGGACGGTGAAGCCCAGGGGCGTGAGTATGTCCTTTATGGTCTGCCCGCTGGTGTCCTCTCGCTCCCCCTTGGAACCCATATCGCTGCTGGTCAGTATGCCTAGGGTGAACATATCTCCTCGCTGTGACGGCTTTGCTCAAATATATCACACGCACGCGGCGGGATGCAGGGGCGATGACGCGAATGACACGCACGTAAGGGGATTGGCCCAGAGGCGGCGCAAGGGTTGACCCAACAAGTGGTATGGGCAATAATAGCCTCAACCTGTAAAGGTATGGGGGAGTTATGTACCGAAGAGAATTACTGAAAGGGAGCACCGAGACGCTGTTGCTCTCCCTGCTTGCCTTGGAGCCAATGTACGGCTATCAGATGGTGAGGGAGATGGACAACCGGAGCAACGGGTACTTCCGGTTCAAGGAGGGCACCCTGTACTCCGCTCTGCATCGTCTGGAGGAGGATGGGCTGATAGACGGCAGGTGGCGCACCTCGGCCAGCGGCCAGAATCGCCGCTACTATCACATGACGGCCAAGGGCCAGAAGTTCCTTGAGAGCCTGCTGGAGGAGTGGAAGAGCTTCTCCCATGCGGCCAACATGATCATCGAGACTAACGCATCCCAGTAACAACCACCGGACAACCGCAATGAGCTCTGAAGTCAGGGTCTATCTTAAACACCTCAGGAAATCCCTGCATCTGGGTCCCCGGAAGGAGAAAGAGATCCTCCGGGAGATCCAGAGCCACGTTGAAGAGAGGGCTCTGGAGTTGCAGGAACAGGGTATGTCCGAGGACGCCTCAATGGAGGAGGCGTTGCGGGGACTGGGCAGCCCCAACGCCATCGCTGAGGGGATGTACAACACCCACAGCCGCACGTCCCTGGGCGACGCCGCTCTTGCAAGCGTTCCCCACATACTCACGGCGCTTTACTTCTCTCTACACCTCTGGTCAAACCCGGTCTGGATAGCACTGGGATACGCCGCCATACTCGCAATAGCGGTGGGGGCGTGGCGGAGCGGAAGGCCGGTGTGGGTGTATCCCTGGGTTGGCTACAGCATGGCCGCTCCGGTTGCAGTCTGGTTCTTCGCCTTCATGGCGCTGGTGACCGGAGTGTGGAGCCTGGTGACTGAAGGAACCCTTCCACTACATCCCCTGGCGTACCTGGGCATCCTGATCTACATTCCCCTGGCGATTCCCGTTTTGTCAGCCGTGCTGGTGCGGGTCGTCAGGACCGACTGGATATTCGCTTCCCTCATGGGTCTTCCCTTCCCGTTCATTGCCACGTGGCTGGTCTTCCTCCAGGGCCGGGGCGGGATGCTGGCCTACCAGACCGAACAGTTCCAGTTGACGGACGGCTACACCGCCATGGGGCTGCTGGCCCTGGCAATCACCACGGCCACTTTCTGCCGAATCAGGCAGAGGCTGTACAAGCTGGGCCTGCTGCTCATAGCCATTCCCGTTGTGTTCGCGCTGGTCTACTTGAGCTACAGGAGCGAGGCCGGCCCTCTCGGCCTCATACTGATGTCGGCGATCTGCGTGGCCTTCCTGCTGAGCCCGTACTTGCTGGAGTCCAGGATAGCCAGCGACGACGAGTGGCTGGACTCCATGGACGTCGAGCGGTCTTCCACCGGCGCCGGCTAAGTCAGGATACCGACCTCAACGGACACAGGCCCTCATTTCTGCGATGGGGTGCTTATCTTGCAAGCGAAAGTAGCCCTGGTAGTCGATAGCGCAGTCTGCCTTCCCCCGGCCCTCGTGGACGACCTCAAGCTGCACGTTGTTCCCATGCAGCTCTCCATTGATGGAAAGACATACCGCGACGGCGTCGACATATCACCCAGCCAGTTCTACAACCTCCTGCCCAAGTGCGAGCATTTACCCGTCACCTCCGCCCCCAGTCCCGCCAGCTTCCTGGAGGCCTTCTCTGCCGCCGCGTCTATCGCAGACAGCGTTCTGTGCCTGACGGTCCTGTCCTCCATCAGCGCCACGTACAACGTGGCCCTGGCCTCTGCGGAGATGGCCCAGCGGTCTTTGCCGGATACCAGGATCGAGGTTGTGGACACCCAGGCAGCGGCCGCCGCCGAGGGGCTGGTGGCGCTGGCTGCGGCGCGAGCGGCCGCGGGAGGCGTTGACCTGGACGAGGTCAAGGCGGAGGCCCAGCGTGTGGGGCGTGGCGTCGAGCTGCTGGCCTTTCTGGATACGCTGTACTACCTGTGGAAGGGGGGCCGGATACCGGGAATGGCGGCATTCACAGGCTCCGTCCTGAAGCTGAAACCCCTTCTGGAGTTCAGGGACGGTGGGGTTCGGCCCTTGGACCGTCCCAGGACCAGGCGGAGGGCTATGGAACGGTTGCTGGCCCTGGTCCGCCAGCGCACGGGCGGCGCGCCGTTCCGCGCGAATGTTATGCACGCAATCGCCCCGGACGACGCAGAGATTCTCAGGCAGAGGCTGCTTTCGGAGTTCAACTGCGTTGAGGCGCTGGTGAGCGAGACAACCCCGGTCATCGGGTCCCACACGGGCCCGGGGCTTATGGGTATCGCCTTCCACTCAGTGGAGTGAGATGCGCGGCCTACACCGCCTCACACCTTTTGCGCTAGATGGTCAGAAGATGAAGAGATGTGCCGTGGAGGACGCCCTTCGCGACGCGCCACGCGGCCTTCTCTGAGCAGCAGCCCAAGAACACTGTAGGAGAGGTAGTCTTTCTGCCTCCCGCGATAATCGCTGCGGAGGCCCAAACACCCGGCTACTTCTGAGTTTGTTATACCATCCGGATTGGCGGCAATGAGCTTTTCGACAGCTTCTTTAAGCAATGCCAATGCCAGTTGTGCTTGCTCAACTGCACCTTGTGGAACAACAATACTGGAGCTCTTCTTTGGACTCAATCCGGCAGGTACTACCGAGTTTGTAAGCAGGCCGCCCGTCTCTTCCGTACCGAATGCTGCGATGAGCTCGGCTTCAATGCGGAGTGCTTCAGTCTCAGACAGGTTATCAACCAGAATGTCTACCAGGGGCTTGCGGCCTGTGGCAGTAATCTCTTGAATACGAGCGTATTTTCGCGTTCTATCCGGCGTGACCAGATGATCGTAGGCTCGACTGCCCGTGCCTTTCCCGATGTAGAAGGGCTTCGCTGGCGATGACCTGGGATCTTTAAGGGCATAGACGTAATAGAAATTTGTTGGCATAATCCTCCAGCTTTGGCTTGATACGGCGCTCTAAAGCTGCCATGACCAATATACGCCAAGAATACCATCTATGCTCCGTTGGGGTGGAATACCCACGCCTCCTCCACTCGTTGCCTGCGCGAGGACGCGGGAATATAATGAAGGCGCGACATTGGACGCTCTCGCATCGTGGCCCCCTTCATCTATGGTGGTATGAAGAAAGCTCTCCTGTCAGACGACGTAAGCCTGCTGCAGTGGCATCTTCCATCGGTGCCGGACCCGCTGCCGCGAGCGGTGCTGGTTGTGGTCAGCGGTCTGCCGGGGACCGGAAAGTCGTACTTCAGCCGTCGCCTGGCGGAGCGCTTCCCGATCGCGGTTGTGGAGACGGACGTCATGCGGCGCGCCCTGTTTCCCGAGCCGGACTACTCGGCGGAGGAGAGCGCCCGGCTGTTCAGGGCCTGCCACGCGCTCATAGAGGAGATGGCGTGCAGGCGCATCCCCGTCCTGCTGGACGCCACAAACCTTGTGGAGTCCAACAGGGAGCGGCTCTACAACATTGCGCACAGGGCCAACGCCAGGCTTATCCTGGTGCGGATGGAGGCTCCCCCGGAGGTGGTGGCCCATAGGCTCGGTCGGAGGGACGAAGGGGCTGCCGACCCGGAGGACAACTCCTCCGCCGGCCGCTCAGTCTACGACCGTATGGCGTCATCGGCGGAGCCCATACGCCGGAATCACCTGGCCGTCGATACGTCCAGGGACATCAAGCCCGTCGTGGAGAAGATTGTTCGGGAGATACAGCGTTGGGTGAGAGTATAAGACGGCTCATCGCTATCTAGAAAGGAAGGAAACATGGAGATCAAGGCAGTTTCAGGCGATATTACGCAGTTCGACGCTGGCGCAGTGGTTGTGAACCTCTTTGAGGGAGTCACGTCCCCAGGGGGCGCGACCGGCGCGGCGGACAGTGCCCTGGACGGGGCCATTTCAAAGCTCATTGCCGACGGCGAGATCAAGGGCAAGAAGGGCGAAATCACCGTTATTCACACCCTGGGCAGGATTCCGCCCGGCCGCGTGGTGGTGGCGGGCCTGGGCAAGGCCGACCGCTTCAATGCGGAGGTTGTGCGGCAGGTGATGGGAGCCGTCTGCCGGAGGCTGCGGGGCGCCGGCATCGAGAAGGTCGGCACTATCCTTCACGGCGCGGGCATCGGAGGGATGGACGCGGGCGAGTCGGCCCAGGCCATCGCAGAGGGCAGCCTGCTGGGCCTCTACACCTTCAAGAGGCACATGAGCAGCCAGGGGGATGAAGATAAGGGGTTGAATGAGTTGGCCGTGGTCGAGTCTGACTCAGGGAAGCTCGCGTCAATGCAGGAGTCGCTGGACAGAGGAAGGGCCTTTGCGGAGGCGGCAATGCTGGCCCGGGACATGGTCAACGAGCCTTCCAACCACATGACGCCTACCCACATCGAGGAGATTGCCACGCAGATTGCCGGTGAACACGGCCTGGAGCTGACTGTAATTGACCAACCGGAGATGGAGGAGCTTGGCATGGGCGGGCTCCTTGGGGTGGCCAGGGGCAGCGTCGAGCCTCCCAAGTTCATCGTGATGGAGTACAAGGGCGACCCGGACAATCCCGGCAACAACCTGGGACTGCTTGGCAAGGGCATTACCTTCGACACCGGCGGCATTTCCCTGAAGGGCGCGGACGGCATGGGCGATATGAAGGGCGATATGTCCGGCGGCGCCGCCGTCGTCTCGGCCATGAAAGCCATTGCCCAGCTCAAGCCGAGGCTGAACGTGACGGCCATTGCCGCGGCCACCGAGAACATGCCCAGCGGCTCCGCGCAGAAGCCGGGCGACGTGCTGCGCACCATGAGCGGCAAGACCGTTGAGGTGGAGAACACCGACGCGGAGGGCCGCCTGGTGCTCTCGGACGCCCTGTGCTACGCCCGCCGGATGGGCATAACCAGGCTGGTGGACGTGGCTACGCTCACCGGCGCTATGGTGACAGCACTTGGCGATGTCTGCTCAGGGGCCTTCACCAACAACCAGGACCTGTTGCAGGCGGTCGTGCAGGCCGGAGAGACGTCCGGAGAGCGCATCTGGCAGATGCCCATGTACGAGGAGTACAAGGAGCAGAACAAGAGCCTGGTTGCCGACGTGAAGAACACCGGCGGCAGGAAGGCGGGGTCGATAACTGCGGCGCAGTTCCTGGCGGAGTTCAGCGAGGACACGCCCTGGGTGCACCTGGACATAGCCGGGACCTTCATGTCGGATAAGGAGTCCGGGTATCAGGTCAAGGGCGCAACGGGAGTGCCCACCCGGACTCTCATCAACCTGGCGGAGTCCCTGGCTCAGAGGTGAGGTTTCCTGGCTGCCATGCAAGGAGAGTGGCAGGCTGCAAGGGGTCATGTCACCTGATATGGGCAATCGACAAGCTGAGTCTGAGTGAATAGAATTGTATTGTGGAGTACGAGTGGGATGAGGCCAAGCGCGAAGATACCCTGGCAAGACGCGACGTGGATTTCGCGTCTGTTGAACACTTCGACTGGGACACGGCTGTAATTGAGAGGAGTGATCGGTATTCAGAGATACGCTTCATGGCTACTGGTTACATCTTCGACAGACTCTACACGGTAGTCTTTACTCGAAGAGAAAACAGGATACGTATTATCAGCCTGCGTAGGGCTAGCACAAGGGAGATTATCAAATATGCCCAAACTTAAGCCGGATACCGTTTGGCCCACTCCTGAAGAAGACGAGGAGATCAACCGGCAAATCGCTGAGGACCCGGATGACTTTGAGTTGGATGACGACTGGTTTGCCCGCGCCAAGCCCATAACGGACGTTATGCCCGTGTTGGCGGAGTACTGGCGCATATCACAGAGCAGGCATAAGATGCCTCCCAGGAACCCGGAGGACCCGGACGCCGTTTACCCCCCGGGAGTGTTGCTAAAAGCCGAACTGAAAATCAGGGAAATGAGCCAACGCAAATTGGCGGCGTGTATGCAGAGGCCGGTCAGCGCCGTCCGTGAGATAATCCTCGGCAGGAAGGCCATCACCCCGCGTACTGCGTTGGACCTGGAGCGGGCGTTGGAAATCCCGGCCCACGTCTGGATGCGCCTGGAAACTGAATACCGTCTCACTCTGGAGCGGCAGAAGGAGCATGGCGCAGGTCGGGCGCTTGCCTTGTAGTGTATAATAGTCGTCGCTTTTGGTTCTGCGTGGTGGGCGTGGCCAAGTTAGGTCTAAGGCGCCAGGTTGTGGCCCTGGAGATCGAGGGTTCAAATCCCTCCGCTCACCCATTTACCCTGCAGCCCGCATTTGTCCCATTGCTTACGGAGTGTGACTAAACCTTGGCAACGATATCAGAAGCGATTTCCTGGAACAGGTCGGCCAACCCCTACCTTGAAGACATCCGGGTTCTGAAAGAGGGCGAGAAGAGCGGGTACGGCATAGTCGCCGCCTTCACACTTCAGAGCGGCAGGCAGGTATTCGTCATCTCCCTGCCCCACCACTACCGTTCCAGGACCGGACCCACGTGGGCATATCTGACGGACTGCCAGGGGTGGACCATTATCGACGCCGGGCCTCACGGGGCCTTGGATACGCTCAAGGACGGCCTGGGGACGCTGGGCCTCTCGCTGTCCGACATCAAGCGCGTCATCATCACCCACGGCCATCAGGACCACGACGGGAACCTCTACGACCTCCTCGCGGCCAGCGGCGCAGAGCTGTGGGCCCACGAGATGTACTTCCACTTCATCCCGTACAGCTACCGTAGCGGGGGCCTGAATGAGGAGTCGCCACTGCACAGGATCATCCGAGACTCACGCCAGGGAGAGGAGAACTGGTATCGCAGCAGGGGGAGCCAGGAGGACCACGACCGCTGGATGGGCTACGTCCAGAGCTACACAAGGGGTCGACGCCGGATTCTGGAGGAGAACCTGCCCGTTCATCGCATAAGGGACGGCGAGGAGTTTGAAGGAATGCGGTTCCTCTACACGCCGGGCCACGCGGTGGACGAGATCAGCATCAGCATGGACGGTGTCGTGTTTTCCGGCGACCACATCCTCCCCCAGATTTCCCCACACCCGACGTACAAGCAGGCCTACCCACAGGAGCTGGTGGGCATTGTCCCGGAGGAGTTCGCGGACAGCGGCGAGTGCTACGGCCTGGCCAGCTATCTCAGGTCCCTGGGCAAGGTGCTGGAGCTGGACTACTACACCACCATCTTCCCCGCTCACAGGCTGTACACCCACGACCGCTTTCACATTCGCAACCTGCGGCGCGCCCAGGACATAGTCCGCCACCACGTGCGGCGTCTGGAGCAGGTGATGGCAATCCTGTCCGAGGGCGCCGATACCGTGTCCAAGGTGACGGAGAAGCTCTTTCCTCCGCGCAAGCTCGCCGGTGTGGGTTTCTACGCGGCGGTGCCGGAGGTTGTGAGCCACCTTGAGTTGCTGGTTGACACAGGAGACGTCGTTGTCAGCGAGGACGGCAGAGTGCGCAGGAGCGGCATGGACAACTTCTACCCGGCAATCGAGGAGATGACGTCCTTCTCCACGTCCAGGAACCAGCTCTAGCCGTATTCTCTATACGTGTTGGTAATACCACTTCTTTCCCGCTCATGGTGAGCCTGTCGAACCATTTGAGCGGGAGGACTGTGGACATGACTGACACCGCTCATTTACTTCGACGAGCTCAGTATGAGCGGTGTCGCGCGCCATGACCACCCCCTGTAGAGAATACCGATCTAGCCGTCGGCGCGCTTCCCTGCCCTATCGCCGGACTACGTTGTTGCGGTCCCGCTTCCACCGCGCGCTGAGGTAATCGCTGGAGTCCAGCAGCCGTTGGAGCGTCTTGTACGGCGACACGCTGAGCTTTGATACTCCCAGGACCTGCGCCGCATCCGAAGCCGCCCTGGGTCCCGGAATCCGGCCGCCGGGCTCCCCGGCGCGGACCTGCCAGATGTCGTCTATTCTCTGCCCCCACTCGTCCGGGTCTTCGGGCTCCTCTGCAGTCTGGTCATTTGACTCCGGCGCTGCAAGAGCCTGTTCGGGCTGCTCAGTGGCCGGCGTCGGGGTGGCCTGCGCTGCAAGAGCCTGTTCGGGCTGCTCAGTGGCTGGCGTCGGGGCGGCCGGCGCAGGAGTGGTGGTCGTCGCGGCTGCGTGTTCCGCCAGCTCGACGGTCACGTCGCCGGAGGCTCCCGGTCGCGTCACCTTCACCTCTGGCGAAGCCTCCAGGTATCTCGTGAAGGTGGAGTGACCGAGACTCCGAAAGCTGAAGCCCGGGTCAAGTCGCTGCATGGTCTGGCGCAGCCTGCTTCCCACAACCCTGCCGTGCTCGTCCATGGAGGCTTCCACCGCGCGCCTGAGAAGGTCGCTGGCGGGCTGCTGTTGCGGTCTCTTGGGGGGCCTGCCGCGCCTGGGCTTCTTGGGTTGGACCTGGTCGTTGTCAAGGTACAGGTAGCGGTCACAGGAGATGACAAGGGTCTGCGACGTGGCCTCCCTTCTTCCCGCCCCTATCACCACCTTGCCGGAAGCCCTGAGCTTGCTCACCAGTGGGGCGAAGTCGCTGTCCGAGGAGGCTATCACAAAGGTGTCTATGGGAGACTGGAAGGACAGCTCCACGGCGTCGATAACCAGCCGGATGTCGCTGGAGTTCTTGCCCGCCGCCGCGGACGGGGGCCGGTGGATAGGCTCTATTCCAAGCTGGAGGAGCTGCTCCCCCGCGGACTTGTTCCGATTATCGGCCCAGTCGGCATAGGCCCTCTTCACCGTGATGCGGCCCACGTCGGAGACCTGGTCGAACAGCCACTGGATTGAGCTCAGGCCAACGTTCTCAAAGTCGATTAGTACGGCAATCTGCCGGTCGGTAGCAAGGGTTGTCATAGCGCCTACTCATTCTGACGGATACAACGTCCGCCTGATTTCTCTTGGTTCCATCGATTCATCGCTAATTGATTGACAGGAGCTCTATCTCGAAAGTCAGGGCCTCACCCGCCAGCCGGTGGTTCGCGTCCACAGTGAAGTCATCCTCGGTCATGTCCGTGATCACGCCGCGGACGCCGTTGGAGAAGACTACGGTGTCTCCCACCCCTGATCCTTCCGGGAGCAGTGATAGCGGAACCTCCACAACGTTTTCGTCCCGTGGCATGCCGTAGGCCTCCTCCGGCTCCATGCGCACGGTGATGGTCTCGCCCACCGTCAGCTGGCGCACGGCCTGATCGAAGCCGGATATCACCTGTCCGCTTCCAACCACAAAGGAGAAGGGCGCACGCTCCCGGGACGAGTCAAAGACCTCGCCGTTGTCCAGGGTGCCGTGATAGTGGACCTCAACCGTATCGTTGTCCTGGGGCATTCGCTCCTCGGAAGATGGAGTAGACGCCTCGGCCGTCTCGGGCGCGGGTGTGCTGGTGGGTGCCGGGGTAGGTGTCGGCGTCTCTGTGGGTGTGGGCGTTGGCTCCGGGTCTGCGCCGCATGCCGCGATGAGAATCGCCGCAAGAGCCAGGGACAGGATGATGGCGGTTCGAATCAGCACACCCCATTATAGCGCGTTCGGCGGGCAAGGCAACACGCAGACAGCTGCCTGAATTGCGCCGTCCCACGTTGCGTGTTAATATTGGGTCGCTTGGCAATTGTCTGCCCTTGCAGTGCGGCCCTGCGCAAAGATTGCGAAACACTGCTATACATTCCTGATTCATTGTCGAGAACCAATCATCGCTGAGGAGGTGAATCCGTGGAGCTTCAGGACGTACTCTACGAGGTGCAAGACGGAGTTGGCATCATTACCATGAACCGCCCCGAGAGGCTGAACGCTTCCAGCGCGGCCATGACCCAGAGCATGATCCACATCCTGGACAACCTGACCCCGGACGTGCGGGCCATTGTGCTCACGGGCGCCGGCCGGGCTTTCTCCGCGGGCGGCGACGTCAAGGGCATGAACGAGAGCCTGAACAACCCGGATGCCAGGCCCGCTTGGAGGCGCAGCCACCCGGAGGACGTGGTGTCCGTGGCGTTCTGGAACTGCGACCGTCCTATTATCGCTGCGGTCAACGGCCACTCCGTTGGCATCGGTCTCTCCTACGCCTGCATGTGCGACATAAGGATCGCCTCCGACCAGGCCCAGTTCGGGGCGCTTTGGATTCGGCGAGGCTACATGCCCGACGGCGGAGGCACCTTCTTCCTGCCCTTCATCCTCGGCGCGCCCAAGGCACTGGAGCTCATCTGGACCGGCGAGATTATCGACGCCCAGGAAGCAGCGCGCATCGGGCTTGTCAACAGGGTCGTGCCTCACGAAGAGCTGATGCCGACGGCGTTGGAGTTCGCCAAGCGTCTAGCCAACGGCCCGACCATCGCGATGGGCATGGGCAAGAGGGCCGTCTACAAGAGCCGGATTGGCGCTTTGCAAGAGGCCCAGGAGTTCGAGTCCTATGGGCAGGCGATGCTCCGCAACACAGAGGACCACGCCGAGGGCGTCAGGGCCTTCGTCGAGAAGAGGGCCGCCCAGTACAAGGGCCGGTAACTTGAGGCGTGCGGCCAGCCCGTTCTACGAGGCATAGAAGCATACAGGAGGTGGACCATACCGCCGGAAGCGCTAACTGACGGTCTGGAGTTTCCCGAAGGCCCAGTGTGGTCGAAGGACGGCACGCTTTACGTTACGGAGACCGGCGGCGGCAGGATCACGGCCATAGCCCCGGACCGCTCCAAGCGCACCTTCGCCGAGACTGGCGGCTCGCCCAACGGCGCTGCCTACGGCCCGGAAGGCTACCTGTACATCGCCAACAACGGCGGAGCGGAGCCCGGTTACATCCAGAGGATTGACCGGGACAGCGTTATCGAGGTCCTGTACAACGACTGCGAGGGCCAGCCCTTTCACGGCCCCAACGACCTTGTCTTCGACGCGCACGGCGGCTTCTACTTCACCGACCCGGCCTATGCAACTCGTGAGGGTGTGCAGTCCGGCCACGTCTACTACGCCCTGGCGGACGGCACAGGGGTCAAGAAGCTCCAGTACTACTTCTACTTTCCCAACGGCATCGCGCTCAGCGCGGACGGATCCACCCTGTATGTCAACGAGTCCCTGACCAGCCGCATCTGGGCCATTCCCATCGAGAGTCCGGGCGTGCTGGCGCAGGTGGACGCCGGGGCGCGGGCCTACGCCCCTCGGAACGGCTGGCCCAACAGGGTACTGCTGACCACGGTCCCGCAGCCGGCCCAGCCGGACGGCCTCTGCCTCGACGAGGCCGGCAACCTGCTGATCGCCGCCCACGGCTCAGGGTTGGTCTCCGTACACGCGCCCGACGGAACGCCCCTCTCGCGAATCGAAGTCGGAGACGAGCGAGTGACCAACTGCTGCTTCGGCGGAGAGGACTTTCGTACGCTGTACATCACACTGTCGGGAGTGGGGCACGTGGCGACGCTCAAGTGGGAGAGGCCGGGACTGCGGCTGAACTGGCAGTAGCCCTGAATGACATACCAGCCCCAAAAGCGTTAGAATTCATACACATGCGCCCGTAGCTCAGCGGATAGAGCATCGGTCTTCGGAACCGAGGGTCGGGGGTTCGAATCCCTCCGGGCGTGCCAGAACCGGGTCTATCGCATTCTTACAATAATAGAGGAGGAGACATGGGTGAGAAACTGCAGCAGGGTGACAGGTTCCCATCGATCACGCTGAATCTGGTCAGCGGCGAGAAGGTCACCATTCCTGATGACATGTCCAGCCGCTACGTTGCGCTGCTCTTTTACCGGGGCCACTGGTGAAGCTACTGCCAGCGGCAGTTAGCCGCATGGGAGGAGCGCAAGGCGGAGTTTGAGGAGCTTGGCGCAACCGTTTACGCCGTTAGCACCAGCGGCCTTGAGGATTCGCAGGGAGTGGCCGACAGGGGACTCTCCTTCCCCATCGCATACGGCGCTACGCGTGAGGACGCCGCCCTCATCGACGCATGGTGGGACGAGAACCGCGGCGGCTACATTCAGCCGGCGGAGTTTCTCCTGGGACGAGGCGGCGTGGTCCTGGGTGCGATGTACGCATCCGGCCCGGTGGGTCGCATGGGGGCTGAAGAGGCTGTGCGACTGATCACGTCACGGGAGCAGCGTCGCCAGGAGCAGGAGAAAGCCGGTGCGACGGCGGCCGGATAGGCAGGGGACATTTATGGGAACAAGCGATTTCGGTGTGACTTTCGAAGCAGTTGGTCTCTCGCCATACTCACGCCCAGACACAATCACACCGTCATTCCTGCGAAAGCAGGAATCTGGAGCGCGTCAACTGGAGCCAGCTAGTTTAACTTGCATCGCTCTGGATTCCCGTTTTCACGGGAATGACGGTTGCAGCGTTTCACCTGGGAAGACCCGAGGGGCATCTCAAATGCCCCCGGAAGGAATGATGCCATGACCAGCAGCCCAGTACGCATCGGAGTCATAGGCGTGGGTTTCGGGACCACGGTGCAGATACCCGGCTTCCAGTCGGAGGGGGCCGAGGTGACGGCGGTCTGCGCCCGCCGCCCGGAGCGAGCGCAGGAGGCGGCGGAACGCTTCGGCATCCCCCACGCCTTCACGGACTACGAGGAGATGGTGAAAGCGGACTTCGTGGACGCCGTCAGCGTCGTCAGC
Source organism: Dehalococcoidia bacterium (assembly GCA_034421015.1). Lineage (GTDB taxonomy): Bacteria > Chloroflexota > Dehalococcoidia > Lucifugimonadales > UBA2985 > DAOUJW01. The sequence continues at coordinate 49,961 of DAOUKT010000037.1, read as the reverse complement.
CCCGTCCACCTGCATCACCCCATGACAATGGCGGCCCTGGACGCCGGCAAGCACGTCCTCTGCGAGAAGCCCTTTGCCCTCAACCAGGGCCAGGCGCTGGAGATGCTGCAGAAGGCCCGCGAGACCGGCGTGACGGCCATGATCACACACGAGTTCCGCTTTGCATCGGGCAGGATGCGCACCAGGGAGCTTATAGAGGAGGACTATCTTGGCCCGCTGAACATGGCCCTGGTGAAGCTCGCAAACGGCCCCCAGCGCGGCTTTCGGCCCCGTCCCATGACCGAACGCGACGACGCAGACCTGGGCGGCGGCTTTCTGGGCGCGCTGGGCTCTCACTACATCGACTGCCTGCGCCACTGGTTTGGCGAGGTCACGTCGGCTTCCGGCAGGGTGTTCACACACTACCCGGAGCGCACCGACGACTCCGGCAGCATCGTGCAGTCCACCGCGGACGACACCTTCAACTTCACCCTGACCTTCGAGAATGGTGGGTGGGCCAACATGACGGGCGCCAACACCGCCTCTTTCGGGCCGGGCGGCAGCATCGAGATGTACGGGCGGGACGGCACTCTGGTGACGCCCCATACGGGCAACGGGTACAACCCGCCGCCCCACGGGACTATTCTGGGAGCCAAGCATGGCGACGAGGCCCTGTCGCAGCTGCCCATCCCGGAGCGGCTGGAACCCTTCTCAGACGACCGGGACGACCGCCTCATGCCCTTTCGCCTGCTGGTTCGTGAGTTCTTCCGCGGCATCCGCGAGGGCGTCTCGCCCGCTCCCAACTTCTACGACGGCTATCGCTGCCAGCAGGTTCTGGACGCCGTCCGCGAGTCCTCCGCTACGGGACGCGTCGTGAACATCCCGCTGGGGGACGTGAAGCCCTGAAGAAAGGAACGCTCAAGTATGGAGATAACCCCTGGGGTCCATCGCATTGAAAATGTAAACGGAAGCAACGCAGTGCTGCTGGTGGACGAGCAGATGGCTGTGGTCGACACGGGTATCTCCGGCAACGGGGAGGCCATAGTCGACTACATCAGGAAGATAGGACGAAGCCCCAACGACCTCCGCTGGATTCTCGTGACCCACTTCCACTTCGACCACTCAGGCAGCGCGGCTGAGCTGAAGGACCTGACCAACGCACAAGTCGTGGCACACAAGAACGAGACGGAGCCGGGGCCCGACGGCAAGCTGCTTCTCATCAAGGGCGACGAGGGCGAATCTCCTCCCATCTGGTACCGATGGGCGCAGCGAGGCGTGGGGCGCTCCAGGGTGCGAAGGGAGTTCCACGACACCTTTGTGGACGCTACGGTGGATGACGGCGATGTGCTCCCCATCCTTGGAGGAATGCGCATCATCCATACGCCGGGACACACTCCGGGCAGCATCTGTCCCATCATTGAGAGGTCCCAGGAGGAGTCCCAGGTGCTCTTCCTTGGAGACTCCGTTATCAACAACATCGACAGGCTCAGCAGGCCGCTTATGTGGGACCGCCGGAAGCGGCGCACCCTCGACTCCTCCCTGCATCTGCTGAGAGAGCTTGAGGCGGACGTGGCCTGCTTCGGGCACGGCCCCCCTCTTACCGAAGAGGTCATGGACAGGGTGCGCGGCCTCACCAATCGCCCCTACGACCTTCCCACCTGGCGCATTGCCCTGAAGAACTGGCGCACCCTCCAGAGGTGGCGGGCCAGCACGAGACGGCCGGGCCACTGGGGAGCCGGCAACCAGGAGTAGCCTGGCCCTCAGCGCAGGGTCAGCCTGCGGATAATCAGCGCCGTCAGCAGGGAGGCCAGGCCGAGGACCAGCAGCATTACGCTGGAGGTCCTCACCCTGTCGCCAAGGAAGGAATCCGCCACCATACCGGCCGTGGAGGATGCCTTGTCCACCAGCAAGGCGGCTGTTGGCCCGAGATTCCCGTCTCTCAACGCTTCCTCGCGCCATGCCTCCAATGCCTGCGGTATGGCAGCCTCCAGCGCGACGGTGTAGGCTATGGTCGCCACCAGGGCGGATATGCTGAGCGTCGCGGAGGCCCAGGCGAGCCTGCTCCACCACGTCCTGCCTCCCAGGAACCCAATGGCCGCCAGCAGCGCGACCCAAATCAGGAATAGCGGTATGCGCGCCAGCCGGAAGCGGGTCAGCGCGTCCCGGAAGCGGTCAAAGTCTGAGACCGCTTCCTCACCTCCACTCTGCCGCAGGTCGGCGTGGGTGAACGTCCAACCGTCCCGGAGCAGCTCCCGCGCGTCTTCCAGCGTTTGGACATCGCTAGCGTCGCCGCCGGAGATAAGGTCCGCTTTCAGGTCGGAGTCCGTATAGGTCCACCCCTCCCTGAAGGCCTCCCTCAGACCGTCAAGCGCGTCAAGGGCCTCCTGGCCGCCGGCTTCCTCAAGCTCCTCGAGAAATTCCTCATGGGTGTAGACGATGTCGTCAGGAATCTCGTAGCCGAATCCGCGCAGCAGTTCATCAAGGTCTACGCTGTCGAACAGCGTGTCCAGCAACTCATCCAGGTCTCCCTGGGACAGGCCCGGCGGAAGGCACCGGGGCAGAGTCACGGTCCGGAGATGGTCCAATGCCTGAAGCGCGGCTGCGGAGTCCTCGCACTCGGGGAGCGCATCCAGGAGTTCCTCTCCCTTGATTTGGGCAAGCCCACTGATGACTCTCTCGGCGTTGTCCTTGCGCTCATCCATGGCAATAACAACACGAAAATCGTTTCTCTGTCCGATGAAGTACGGCCCCACGTCGTCCACAATGGCCACGGCCTGCTCTCTCAGCCAGTCCAGGGGCGCCTGGTCCAGGAAGGCTTGCTTTACCTCTTCCCTCGTGATAGTCACATCCAGGGGCAGGTAGACCACCTCTGGGACGTTGTCGTCCAGCACCGGGTTGATCACCCCTTCGTAGACGATTTCAAAATCGTCGGCCTTCCTGAGCAGGGTCTTGACCTCTTCAAGCGCTGTGTCGGAGCGCTCTTCCAGTGCGATCCTGATAGTCATGCTGTCCTTGTCTCCGACCAGATACGCCGTGACCTCATCCATTGCCTCATCCGCCTGAGCGCTCACCCAGTCCTTTGGGAACGTCCTCTCCAGCGAGGCGGCCACCTCATCGGTGGTGATGGACTCTCCGAAGGGCGCAGCGTCCCCGCTCTCAAGCGCCTCGTCAATGCCGGGTCTCACCAGCTTGATCATGACGTGGTCGTACATAGTGTCGTATGGCAGCAGCCTCCGGACCTCCTGGCTGAGTGCGACGGCCCGGTCGCGCAGCGGCACGCTTACGTAGAACTCGTCCTGCCGGCCGGTCAGGTATCCACCTACCTCGTCTATTACCTGCTCCACCTGCTCCTGGAGCCAATCGGGCGGGACCACGTTTCGAAGGGAATCGGGCGCCTCTTCAAGGATGACCGGGATCATGACGTCGGTCGTCGTCTCCTCGCCCTGGCCGGTCCCGGTCTTGACGGGGTACTCCTCGCGAAGCTCCATCACCGCGGCTTTGGGCAGGTCGTCAAGGACGAAGTTGTAGGCGTCCGCCTTCTCCAGCTGGTCCTTGTGGAAATCGGGCGAAAGCAGCGACCCCTGCACGTGGACAATGAGCAGACCGCCAATCAGAAGCCACAGGAAGACCATCCCAATGGGTACGGCTATGATGCGCCTGATCCAGATCATCAATGGCGCACCCTTACGTTTGGCCTGAACGGAGCGGCCTGAGGTGAAGGCGTGAGGAGCGGGATTACGAGTTTGTCGGTCATATGCGGTGTGCAGGCGGGATTACGGCGCGCTCCAAGAGAGAATAACGCTATATTGCGTATGAAACAATAGCTTGCCCCAATAGTTAGCGGAAAAGATATGGACTAAAATTGCGTATTGAAGGATAATCTGATACCATAGCATTCTCAAAGTGCTTGGCGTCACAAGCAAGATTCCGCACTTTGGAAAGGAGTCAGGCAGGCATGGCTATAGATAGAGCAACCTCCAACAACAAGCTGGAGGAGCTACGCAAACTGCGTGAGCAATCCGCCCTCGGCGGCGGCCAGCGGCGCATAGATCAGCAGCACGAGCGAGGCAAGCTGACCGCTCGGGAGCGAATCGACGTACTCATGGACAAGGGTACTTTCCAGGAGTTGGACACATTCGTAACCCACCGCGCCACCGACTTCGGGCTTGGCGAGACTCACCATCCCGGCGACGCCGTGGTCACGGGTTACGGAAAAGTAAATGGAAGACTGACTTTTGTGTACGCCCACGACTTCACAGTAGTGGGCGGTTCCGTATCTGAGGTGGTGGGCGAGAAGATATGCAAGGTCATGGACCTTGCAGTCAAGAACGGCGCGCCCATCGTGGGTCTGAACGACTCCGGCGGCGCCAGGATTCAGGAGGGTGTCGCCAGCCTTGCCGGATTCGGCGAGATCATTCTGCGCAACACGCTGCTTTCCGGCGTCATACCGCAGATTTCCGTCATCATGGGGCCGGCCGCCGGTGGAGCGGTCTACTCCCCTGCCCTGACAGACTTCATCTTCATGGTGAAGGGCACGGGGCAGATGTACATCACCGGGCCGGACGTGATCCGCGCGGCCACAGGCGAGGACATCTCCCACGAGCAGCTTGGCGGCTGGGAGGTCCACTCCGAACAGAGCGGCGTGGCCCACTTCGCCTACGACAACGACGAAGAGTGCCTGGAGGAGGTGCGGCGTCTACTCAGCTTCCTGCCACAGAATAACGGCGACGACCCCCCCTTCTTCCCGCTGATGGACCCCGTCAACAGGACGGACGACGATCTTCAGGACATTGTGCCGGACGAGCCAAACAAGCCCTACGACATGCGGGACGTTATTCGCCGCATCGTTGACCAGGGCGAGTTCATGGAAGTGCACCGGGACTACGCCAGGAACATCATGGTGGGCTTCTCCCGGATGAACGGCAAGTCCGTGGGCATCATCGCTCAGCAACCGCTGCACATGGCCGGCGTCCTGGACATCAAGTCCTCCATCAAGGCGGCGCGCTTCGTTCGCTTCTGCGACGCATTCAACATTCCCCTGGTGACTCTGGTGGATGTCCCCGGCTTCCTTCCCGGGTCCGACCAGGAGCAGGGCGGCGTCATCCTGCACGGCGCAAAGCTGCTTTACGCCTATGCCGAGGCCACTGTTCCCAAGGTGAGCGTCCTTACGCGCAAGGCCTACGGCGGCGCGTACATCGTCATGAGCAGCAAGCACCTGAAGGGCGACGTCAACTACGCCTGGCCCTCCGCGGAGATAGCCGTCATGGGCCCCGACGGCGCAGTGAACATCATCTACCGGGACGTCATCAAGCAGGCGGAGAACGAGCAGGCAACCCGGGACAAGCTGACCGAGGAGTACCGTGACCGGTTCAGCAACCCCTACGTTGCCGCCGGCCGCGGCTTCATTGACGACATCATCGATCCCGCCGAGACGCGCCCCAAGATCATCCAGGCGCTGGAGATGCTTGAGAACAAGCGCGATGCGCTGCCGCCCAAGAAGCACGGCAGCATCCCTCTGTAGGTTGGCTTGGCCTATTCCGGGGCGGGAACCGACTCCAACCCCTCACCGGTGCGGATGGGAAAGCGATGACATCTAGCAAGGCTCAAACTACGCTCAAAATCACCGATACCACCCTGCGAGACGCTCACCAGAGCCTTGCGGCCACCCGTATGCGCACCTCCGACATGGAGCCCATCGCTGAGGAGATGGACAAGGCCGGCTTCTGGTCCGCAGAGGTCTGGGGCGGCGCAACATTCGACGTGACAACCCGTTTTCTGGGGGAGGACCCCTGGGAGCGCGTCCGTGTGCTCAAGCGCCTCATGCCCAACACGCCCCTGCAGATGCTCCTCCGCGGGCAGAACCTGGTGGGGTACAGGAACTACGCCGACGACGTGGTCGTGGCCTTTGTGGAGCACGCAGCCGAGGTGGGCATAGACGTCTTCAGGATATTCGACGCCGTCAACGACGAGCGCAACTTTGAGGTCGCCGCCAGGACGGTCAAGGCCACGGGCAAGCACTTCCAGGCAGCCATCTGCTACTCGGTGACGGGCCCTCGCATGGGCGGGCCGGTGTTCAACCTGGACTACTTCGTCAACAAGGCCCTGACCCTCCAGGACATGGGGGCGGACACCCTTTGCATCAAGGACATGGCTGGCCTGCTGGCCCCCTACGACGCCTATGAGTTGATCAGTACCCTCAAGGAGAAGATCAACATCCCCATCCATCTCCACACCCACTACACCAGTGGGATGGCCTCCATGACGCTCCTGAAGGCCATTGAAGCCGGGATCGACATTGTGGACACATGCCTGTCCCCCTTCGCCATGAGGACCTCCCAGCCGGCCATTGAGCCCCTGACCGTCACACTCATGGGCACGGAGCGCGACCCCGGCCTTGACCTCAACCATCTGCTCAAGCTGGCGGAGTACTTCGAGTCCATTGCTCCCAGGTACAGGGAGCACTTCGACACGTCCCGGGCTTCCGTCGTGGACACCACGGTGCTGAGCCACCAGGTGCCAGGCGGAATGGCGAGCAACCTGAGTTCCCAGCTCCGGGAGGCCGACGCCCTTGATCGCCTCAACGAGGTGTTTGAAGAGCTGCCCACGGTGCGCCGTGAGCTAGGCTACCCTCCCCTGGTGACGCCCACCAGCCAGATTATCGGCATCCAAGCCGTGCAGAACGTCCTCTTCGGGCGTTACGCGATGGTCTCCGGCCAGGTGAAGGACTACGTCTACGGACTGTACGGCCGCACGCCCACCCCCATCGACCCCGACGTGGCCCAGCAGGTGCTCAAGGACTACGAGAGGGGCCAGGAGCCCATTACTGGAAGGGCCGCAGACTACCTTGAGCCGGAGATGGAGAAGGCAAAGGAGGCGACCGACGGCCTTGCCCAAGACATCGGAGACGTTCTGGTCTACGCCCTGTACCCCGTGACCGGGCTGCGATTCCTCCAGTGGAAGTACGGCCTCGAGCCAGTGCCGGACGACGTTAAGCCCAGGACTCAGGAGGACCTTGACCGTGAGGTGGACCTGATTGCCAAGGCCAAGGCGGGCCTTCTGGTGGAGAAGGGTTCCGAGGAAGCGGCAGCCCCCGCCCAGGCGGCCCCCGCGGGGTCTCCGCGGGCGTTTACGGTCTACGTTGGCGGAGAGCAGTACCAGGTAGAGGTCGAGCCGATGGCAGACGGCCACGGGACAAGGGTGACCTCGCCCGCCGGCAACAACGTGTCGGCGCCGGCGCCGGTCCAAAGGCCGCCCCAGGCCGTCCAGGCTCCGCCGCCCGCTGCCCCTCAGCCCGCGCCAGCGGCTGCTGACACGGAAGTTGTCGGTGGGACGGCCATACGCGCGCCGATGCCCGGCATTCTGCTCAGGTATGCGGTCGAGGTGGGCCAGCAGGTGACGGCGGGATCCACAGTGCTGTTCCTGGAAGCAATGAAGATGGAGAACGCCCTTCCCTCCCCGGTGAGCGGCGTCGTCAAGGAGTTGAGGTTGCAGCCCGGCGCAAGGGTGGTAAAGAACGACATACTGGCCGTAATAGGCTAGAATAAGTCCGGACAATGGTCCGGCGGGACCGGCGGCTGGCCAGTGGTCATCGCCGCGTCTCCCGGACAAATCGATTCTAGGCAAAGGAGGCCGGAATTGGTGAACAGAGATGTAGTTGAAGCGGCTAAGGAGCACTTCGGCAGGGTGCTGGAGGGGCAGTTGGCGCGCGTTGACCAGCTCAACGAGGGCGCCGAGTGGACGGATTTCGGAAGCATCAGGCCGATCATAATTGGCATCCTGGGCGGGGATGGCATTGGCCCCACCATCGTGGCGGAGGCCCAGCGCGTCCTGGAGCACCTGCTGGCCACAGAGGTCGACTCCGGCAAGGTGGAGTTTCGCACCATTGAGGGGCTGACCATTGAGAACCGCGCCGAAAAGTTGAAACCCATTCCGGACGACGTTCTGGAAGAGATCAAGCAGTGCCACGTCACCCTCAAGGGCCCTACCCATACGCCGGAGCAGGGTGACGGATGGCCGAACATCGAAAGCGCCAACGTTGCCATGCGCAAGGAGCTTGACCTCTTTGCCAACGTCCGGCCCGTGCGGATTCCCAGGGAGAAGATTGACTGGGTCATCTTCCGGGAGAACACGGAGGACATGTACGCCGTCGGCAGTCAGGGTATCAACGTCACAGACGACCTCGCGATGGACTTTCGCGTCATAACCACACCGGGATCCAAGCGCATCCTTGAGCTGGCCTTTGACCATGCGAAGCGTACCGGCAAGAACAAGGTCACTGTGGTCACCAAGGCCAACGTGGTCAAGACCACCGATGGCAAGTTCCTGGATGTGGCAAGGGAGGTGTCAAGCGGCTACCCGGACATCGAGTGGGACGGCTGGTACATCGACATCATGACGGCCAAGCTGCTGGACCTTGAGCGCCGCCACGAGTTCCAGGTCATCGCCCTGCCCAACCTGTACGGAGACATACTCTCGGACGAGGCCGGCCAGATACAGGGAGGCGTTGGGACGGCGGGAAGCGCCAACATCGGCAAGAAGTATGCCATGTTCGAGGCGATCCACGGCTCCGCGCCTCGCATGGTGCGGGAGAACCGGGCGCAGTTCGCAGACCCAAGCTCGGTGCTGAGGGCCGCCGCCATGATGCTGGAGCACATTGGCTATACGGACCTTGGCGGCAAGCTGCACAAGGCCCTGGACGTGTGCGGCCAGTACGAGAGGAAGGTGGTCATGACCGGCCGGAGCTCCGGCGCAACGGGCAAGGAGTTCGGCGACTACCTCATGTCGACCATCCAGGAGCCGGACCTTGAGGATCGCTGGGCCCGCTACACGGGGTCTTCCTAGACTACTCACTAGACCAATCGACCCGGACGCTGGACCCATCCGGCGCCTGGGTCGCATTTTGCACAGATAAAGGAGAGATGGAGTTTACATGCGCAAGAAGATAACGGTAGTGGGGGCAGGCAACGTTGGGGCTACGGCAGCCCAGCGTCTATTTGAGCGGGGCTACGCGGACGTGGTCCTGGTGGACATTGTAGAGGGGCTGCCCCAGGGCAAGGCCCTGGACATGCTGGAGTCCGGCCCAGTGCTGGGAACGGACAGCCAGATAATCGGCACCAACTCTTACGAAGACACCGCCGGGTCGGACGTGGTGGTAATCACCGCAGGTGTGGCCCGCAGGCCGGGCATGAGCAGGGACGACCTCCTCTTCACCAACATGGACATTGTCGGGGGCGTCACGGAGCAGGTGGCGAAGCAGTCGCCGGACAGCGTCATCATCGTGGTCTCCAATCCCCTGGACGCCATGGCGCAGCAGTGTCTTGAAGTCAGCCGCTTCCCCCGGGAGCGCGTTGTGGGAATGGCCGGTATCCTCGACACGGCCCGCTTCCGCACCTTCCTGGCCCAGGAGCTGAGTGCGTCCGTAGAGGACATCCAGGCCTACGTGCTGGGAGGCCACGGCGATACGATGGTGCCGTTGGTGGAGTCGACCACCGTCGGAGGCACCGGAATCTCGAAGCTGATGCCCCAGGAGGCGGTGGAGCGAATCGTGCAGAGGACCAGGGACGGCGGCGCGGAGATAGTCGGCCTGCTGAAGACCGGAAGCGCCTACTACGCGCCCTCTGCCGCCACGGTCCAGATGGTGGACTCCATTATCCTGGACAAGAAGCGAATCCTCCCCTGCGCTGCTTACCTGCAGGGCGAGTACGGCATAGACGGCCTCTACATTGGCGTGCCGGTCAAGCTGGGTTCCGCGGGCATCGAGGAGATAATCGAGGTGCAGCTTTCGTCCGAGGAGAGGGCCGCGCTGGACAACTCCGCAGGCGCCGTCAGGGAGCTTGTGGAGGTCATGCACGGCAGGACCGCTTCCGCCGGAGGTTCCTAGTCCAATGAGGGATATCCACGTATCAGACATAACCGAGACGGTGGCGCGCCTGTGCCAGGACGCCAACTACTACCTGCCGGAGGACGTGCTGACGGCGCTCAAAAAAGCGCGGCAGGATGAGGAGTCTCCCAGGGCCCAGGGCGTCCTCGACATCATCCTCCAGAACTCCGACATCGCCCAGGAGAAACATATCGCCCTCTGCCAGGACACGGGCACCACGGTGCTGTTCCTGGAGCTTGGGCAGGAGGCCCACATCGCCGGGGGCGACCTGAACGACGCCCTGGCCGAAGGCGTGCGAGTCGGCTACAAGGACGGCTTCCTGCGGAACTCCATCGTCCGTCAGCCCTTCTCCCGCCGCCTCAACACCGGCGACAACACTCCCCCGATTATCCATACGGACATAGTGCCCGGCGACCAGCTGAAGATTACCGTGATGCCCAAGGGCGGCGGCTGCGAGAACATGAGCCGCCTGGCTATTCTGCGGCCCGGGGACGGCAAGCAGGGCGTGATTGACTTCACCCTGCGCGCCATTGAGGAGTCCGGCGGCAACCCCTGCCCTCCCCTGATCGTCGGTGTGGGCATTGGGGGCTCCGCGGAGTACGTGATGTACCTGGCGAAGAAGTCCCTGCTCCGCAAGGTCGGCGAGCACAACCCCGACCAGGAGGTTGCCGAGCTGGAGGAGGAGCTTCTGGAGCGCGTCAACGCCACGGGAATTGGTCCCCAAGCCTGGGGCGGCCAGACGACGGCCCTGGCCGTGAACATCGAGACCTACCCCACGCACATCACCGCGCTTCCGGTAGGCGTTAACCTTCAGTGCCACAGCGCCCGCCAGAAGACGGCGGTGATTTAAGGAAACCCTTGAATAAGCAAAGCGGTATCCCACTACCAGTTGATTTCTGCCCCACCAGTCAATCCCGCTTACCCTCCCGCCATTCCTGCTTCCCTTTCCGTCATTCCTGCGGAAGCAGGAATCTAAAAGTGGGGGCAGAGGTTTCTGAGGAGACGAGATAATGAAGAAAGTCAGCACACCCCTGACCGACGAGGCCCTCGCCGAGCTGAACGCCGGCGAGCAGGTGCTCCTGACCGGGGTGATCTACACGGCCAGGGACGCGGCCCACAGGCGTCTGCTTGAGCAGGTGGACAACGGCGAGGAGCCGCCCTTCGAGCTCAAGGGTCAGATTGTGTACTACGTCGGCCCCACGCCGCCGCGCCCCGGCGACGTCATCGGCTCAGCGGGCCCAACCACGGCCTACCGCATGGACCCCTTCACGCCCCGGATGCTGGAGCTTGGGATCAAGGCTGCAATTGGCAAGGGTGGCAGGAGCAAAGAGGTGCGGGAGGCTTTCGTGAAGCACCACGCCGTCTACTTCGGGGCCATTGGCGGCTCCGGCGCATTCCTGTCCGGCGCAATCAAGAAGGTGGACGTGGTCGCCTACGACGACCTGGGCACGGAGGCCATACGCAGGCTTGAGGTGGAGGACTTCCCCGTCATCGTGGTCAACGACACCCACGGCAACGACCTCCTTGAGCAGGGCAAGATGGAGTGGAAGCGCGAGGTCACGGCCAAGGCCGAGTAACGCGGAAGGCCACCCCTGCGCAGGCAGGGGTCTACCGTTCTCTACCTTAGGCATTCTGGATTCCTGCCTTCGCAGGAATGGTAGAAAGGTAATGAGAGAGGCCCCGTTCCTATTGAGGAACGGGGCCTCTTCATTGGTTCGATGTTAGCGGGCTTGGCCCTACGCCTCCACGGCCACCTTGGTCAGCATCTTGCCGGTGGATATGATGTGCTTGTTCAGCCCCATTGACTTCGGGTCCATGCCCATTGCCAGTCCGACCATCTGCGGCAGGTGAAGAATCGGCAGGTCTATCTTGGTCTTCCTCATCGAGGAAGCCCTGGGCTGGAAGCCGTCCAGGTTGAGGTGGCACAGCGGGCAGGGAGTCACCATCGCGTCTGCGCCCAGGTCCTTGGCGTCCATCGTGTGGTTGGCAACCATCGTGACGGAGTTGGCCTCGTTTATGGTCAGGATGGGGAAGCCGCAGCACTTGGTCTTGCCCGTGAAGTCGACCACCTCCGCTCCCAGCGTCTCGATGACGCGCTCCAGCGAGTCCTCCCGCTCCGGGTGCTCGTCGAAGCCCAGGGCGTTGGTCGGCCGGATGATGTAGCAGCCGTAGAAGGGGGCCACCTTCATGCCTCGCAGGGGCCTTGTCACGTACCCCTTGAGGTTCTCCAGCCCGATGTCCTCCACCATTATCCACAGCAGGTGCTTCACCACCACCGTATTCTTGAACTCAAGCCCCTCCTCCGCGAGGGTCTGGTTGATCTCGGCCATGTACTCCGGGTCGTCGGTGAGGCGCTTGTGGGCCTGGGCCATGGTGCCCTGGCAGGTGCTGCAGATGGTCATTATCGGGAGGTCCATAGCCTCCGCCATGGCGAAGGTCCGGGCGTTGAGGGTGTCTCCCAGCTTCTGGTTTTTCTCCTGGAGCACGCCCGCGCCGGTGCAGGCCGCGCCCTCCATCAACTCCAGCTCAAGTCCCAGACGCTGGCACACGCTGACTGCCGACGGATAGAGCTCCGGGCAGCCGCCGCGAGATACGCAGCCGGGAAAGAAAGCGTACTTCATTTCTCACTCTCCGCTTTTCTTGAAAATGCGCCTGACGTTCTCAGCGCCCGGGATGGACTTGTGGAATGGGCTGGGCATCTTGCCCCTGCGGAACGCCCTCAGTCCAACGGGAATCATCCCTATCATGGCCTGGATGTCGAACATGCTGTAGGTCCTCATAGGCAGCTGCAACTCGTCCAGGCGGCCGCTGTGCTTCACCAGGTCGGTGAAGCCCTTGGTGTGGCGCGCCCCGTTGTTGTTGGTGAAACCGGCCTCCATTGCCTTATCCCTGAGGGCCATGATGCGGTCCATGGGCGCAACGCCCTTGGGGCATACCTGTACGCACTCCATGCAGCGAGTGCAGTCCCAGATGCCGCCGTACTGGCTGTACTTGTCCAGACGCTCCTTGTCGGCGTCGTCCCTGGGGTCGCCGACGAAGCGATACGCCTTTGCCAGAGCCGCTGGCCCAAGGAAGTTGCGGTCGACTTCGAGCACCGTGCAGTCGGATGCGCATGCGCCGCACATGATGCAGCTCATCACGCCCGTCAGGTGGAGCATGTCCTCGCCGGGGGCTACGTACTCCTCCTCAGGCTCCGGTCCCTGGGGCTGCAGCCAGGGCTGCACCGCCCTGACCCTGTCCCAGAAGGGCTTCATGTCCGTGACCAGGTCCTTGACGACGGGCAGGTTGCCCATAGGCTCCACCGTCACGCTGTGGTCCTTGGGGGCCACGTCCACAATCTTGGTGTTGCAGGCCAGCTTGGCGTGTCCGTTGACGCGCATCGAGCAGGAGCCGCAGATGGCGGCGCGGCAGGAGCACCTGAGCGCCAGGCTTCCGTCCACCTCCTCCCTCACCTTGATGAGGGCGTCCAGGACGGTCACGTACTCCTCCACCTCCAGGTTGTACTCCTGGAAGTAGGGCTCCTTGCTCTCCGACTCGGGGTTGAACCGCCTAACCTTGAGGGTTACTTCCATTACAGGTCCTCCTGTAGAAGGGACTGACTCGCGTTCCCGGGAGTCTCCGGTTTGGATGTGAAATGGCTGCTGCGATTGGCAGCGACGCGGGAGTATCGGCGAATCGAGAGCACTGCTAGTACGACCTGACCTGGGGTTGCCACTGGGTGATGGTCACGGGCACGTTGCCCAGCTTTGGGCCGTCCGCCGAGTGCTCCACCGATATGTGCCTGATCCAGTTCTCGTCGTCCCTCTCAGGCTTCTCCACCAGGAAGTGCGCCCCCCTGCTCTCCTTCCGCTCCAGCGCGCTCACTGCGATTGTCTCTGCGCAGTCCAGCATGAAGCCAAGCTCCAGAGCGAAGATCAGGTTGGTGTTGAATACGCTCCCCTTGTCCTGCACGGGGACCCTGCCGTACCTGTCCCGCAGCTCCTGAAGCTTCTTCTGGGCCGTCTTCATGCCCTCTTCAGTGCGAAAGACGGCCACGTGCTCGTTCATCGTCACGCCCATTTCGTATCGTATCTTTGCGGGCGTATCGCCGTTGTCCCCGCGGGACAGCAGGTCCTTGACTTCATTCTCGTCCACGGACAGCCGGGTTTCCGACACGCTTCTGTCCGGTGTCTCCTGGGCGTACATCGCCGCGGCCTCTCCGGACCTGCGCCCGAATACTATCGTGTCCAGCAGCGAGTTGGCGCCCAGCCGGTTGCCGCCGTGTACGCTGACGCAGGCGCACTCGCCCGCGGCGTACAGCCCCGGCACGACCGTCGCGCCGTCGACGTCTGTCTTGACTCCGCCCATCTGGTAGTGCATTCCCGGGCGTACCGGCACCGGCTGCTCAGCCAGGTCGATGCCCAGGAAGTCCATAGAGACCTCGTTGATGTACTGGAGCCGCTCGTGTATCTTCTGGCGGCCCAGGTGCCGGAGGTCCAGCAGGACGCAGCCGTCAATATCCCTTCCGGCGTTGATCTCAGTCTGCTCCGCCCGCGATACCACGTCCCGGGAGGCAAGCTCAAGCATGTTCGGAGCGTACCCCTCCATGAACCGCTCCCCCTTGGAGTTGAGGAGGTATGCCCCCTCTCCCCTGGCGGCCTCGGTGATGAGAACGCCGTTGCTCTTGAGAGTGGTTGGATGGTACTGCACCATCTCCATGTCCATGAGAGGCGCTCCGGCCCGGTAGGCCAGCGACATCCCGTCGCCGGTGCATATCAGCGCGTTGGTGGTCGGCTCGAAGGCGCGCCCCAGGCCGCCCGCCGCCATAATGACGGCCTTGGCCTTGATGACGTGGAGTTGGCCGGTCATCATGTCCATCGCCACTGCGCCCCTGCACTCCCCGTCCTCAATGACCAGCGAGTTGACGAACCACTCCTCGTAGACGCGGACGCCGGCCTTCATTATCTGCTCGTACATCACGTGGAGCATGGCCTGGCCCGTGAAGTCCGCCACGAAGAACGTCCGGGCCCGCTGCTGGCCTCCGAAGTTGCGGGTGCCCAGGTGGCCCGTCTCGTCCCGGTTGAAGATGACGCCCATGTGCTCCTGTTCGATTATGGCCTGTCCGGCCTCCTGGCACATGACCTCAATGGCGTCCTGGTCTCCCAGGTAGTCGCTGCCCTTGACCGTCTCAAAGGCGTGCTCCTCCCAGTTGTCGCCGCGGTGAGTGAGGGCCGCGTTGATGCCGCCCTGGGCGGCGTTGGAATGGCTGCGAACGGGATGGACCTTGGTGGCGACGGCCACGTCTGCCCCCTTGTTGCTGGCGGCCAAAGCAGCCCTGAGGCCCGCCAGTCCTGCTCCTATCACCAGGACATCGTGTCCCAGCATAGCTAGACCCTCCTCATTTCCTGCGAAAAATCGCCCTTAAATATACCAGATAGTGAAGGAATTTACAATGAATCGGCGTACATGTGTATCGCCATCAGCAGCGCCGAAATGGACTTGGCGTCCTGTATCTCCCCGGAGCGGATTAGCTCCGGCGTCTCGCTCAGGGGGACTGTCTCAACCTCTATGTTCTCGTCTTCGTCCGGCGGCAGCGCGGACTGTGTGAGGTCTGTGGCGATGAAGGCGTACATGTACTCCGTGCAAAAGCCCGGGGCCATCCAGAAGCCGCCCATGCCCTGTATCCGACCCGGAATGAAGCCGATCTCCTCTTGTAGCTCTCTCCTCACCCCGTCCTCCGGCGACTCGCCCTCCTCCAGGCCACCGGCCGGGGCCTCCAGAAGGGCCATCTCCGGCGGCTTGCGGTACTGCCGCACCAGGAGCACGCGTCCCTGGTCGTCCACGGGTACGACTACGACGGACGCGCCGTGCTCGACGATCTCCCGCTGGGAGGTCCCGCCGCCTGGCAGGCTGATGGTGTCCACCCTGACGCCGATAATCCGGCCGTCGTAGACGCGTCGGCTCTCTATGGTCGGTTCATCCAGCAATTGGGCTCCTACGTGAAGGACGTTACCCGCGGCGTGGTGGAGCGGAAGTCAGGGCTGAGTCGCTCCGTGAGTTGGGCGTAGAACTGGTTTGGAGGCCCGGAGCGCAGGAAAGTGGCAGTTTGCGGGCTCCTGGCTATGTGAACGACTGTACCCGGCTCCAGAGGCACGTCCATCCGCCCGTCGACGCTGAGCATCGCCTGGTAGTCGGAGCGGAGGGCGACATCGACCATGGAGTCCGGCGAGAGAACGATTGGCGTGTGCAACCCCAGGTGCGTGGCTACCGGGTTGATGAGCAGGTCCCGGGACTGGGGGTGCAGAATGGGCCCGCCCGCCGATATGGAGTATCCGGTGCTGCCCGTAGCCGTGGCCACGATTACGCCGTCTGCGCGGTACGTGGTGAACAGCGCCCCGTCAATGTGGACCTCAAGATGGACCACCCGGGACAGGGTGTCTCGCCCCACGACCACGTCGTTGAGGGCGTGGAACGTCTGCTCAGTCTCATCGGACGCTCCGCCCGGGGAAAGCCTCGCTTGGAGCATGGAGCGCTCCTCCACCCACACCCGGCCGTCCAGGTAGTCCCCTACCCTGTCCACCGCCTCATCCGCCTTCAGCTCCGTCATAAAGCCAACCCTTCCCAGGTTAACGCCCAGGATGGGTATGCCGTTGGGAGCGGCCATCTGCGCCGCCCAGAGAATGGTGCCGTCGCCGCCCACGGTGATGATGAGGGAGGTGTCAGCGGGCAGCTGTGCGGCCTCGACCTCGGCCATTGCAATCACCCAGGTGCGTGTCAGTGAGTCAAGTCTCTCCGCCAGCTGCCGGGCGAGGGGCTCCGCCGGGGCCACGCGGGGATTGTATACAATGCCGATGTTCCCTGGGCTACTCATCGCAGCTCCTTCACAGGCCAAGGCGTCGTGTACGTCCGTACGGGATAAACTGATTCCGGCATCGGCAAGGGCAGTCTAGCATCACGCCTGTGGGGTGTCAACGAAACGAACTGGACGATATTCTCTACACGAGTTGGTAAATGCCAACGTCGGATGTAGCGCAACTCCCTTCCCGCTCATGGTGAGCCTGTCGAACCATTTGAGTGGGAAGGCTGTAGGCGTATTTGCCACCGCTCATTTCCTTCGACAAGCTCAGGATGAGCGGTGTCGCGCGCCATAGCCAACGCTTGTGGGGTGTCAACGAAACGAACTGGACACCGCCAAATGCCCAGTGCTAAATTAAGGGGACAGATCAGATGGCTGAGGGTCGACTTCAGGTCGGCTTTCGGCAGGACGCATTCAATCGGAGGGAACCTGCCCCTATGCTGGAAAGACAGACGGCGACTACGAGCTTCAGGCCCTTCCTGAAAATCAACGGCTGCGATATATGCGAGAACTTCGAGTGGCATGCAAACCTTCACGAACTGCTCCGCTACGCCAGCCGGGACGAGTCCAACCGCTTGCACCTGGTCAAGGAGGAGTGGACGGGCAACGTGAGGATGGACGTCACACACTCTGTCACTCTACCGATCAGCCACGGCTCCCGGGCCCAGTGGGACGACAGCTACCGCCACCAGCCCATGTACCCCTTCGTCATGGTGGGGCCGTACGACGTCCATCACTTCGCAGATGACGACGAAGAGGTTGCCGGACGGTTTGCTGAAGCCCTGGGCGCTGCGCTCATCTCCCACGATGAGCTTTTGGCCAAGGTGACTTTACCGGGTGAGTCGGTGCAGGGCTAGCCACCCCAAGGTCTACAGGAACAGGACTTCGGCTGCAGCTTCCGCAAACTCGATCAGCGGCCCGGGGAAGATGCCCAGCGCCAGGATGCCTATTCCGGATGCGTAAATCGCGACCTGCGGCACGTAGGTCGTCGTCACAGGCTCCTCGGACTCCGGCTTCTCCATGTACATGGTCCGGATGACCTTGACGTAGTAGTAGGCGGAGAGGACGCTGTTCACCACTCCAACAACCACCAGCCACACCAGGTCGCTCTTGACGGCGGCGCTGAAGAGGTACAGCTTGCCCATGAAGCCCGCGGTCGGTGGGATGCCCGTCAGTGAGACCAGAGAGAAGGCAAGCACCAGGGCGAGAACGGGCGCTCGTTTCCCCATCCCTGCAAAGCTGCTGATCAGGTCGCTGCCGGTCCGGGTGGTGATGGCGATGATGGCGAAGAAGGCCGCCAGGTTGGTCACGGCGTATGCGCCCAGGTAGAAGAGGACGCTGCTCGGGCCGATGGGGGTCTCCCCCTCCGGCACCCGGACGGCAATTGCCGCCACGCCGACCATCAGGTATCCGGCCTGCGCGATGGTGCTGTAGGCCAGCATACGCTTGATGTTGCTCTGGGCTATGGCCACAAGGTTGCCCACCGTCATCGACAGCGCGCTGAGGGCGGCGAAGAGTATGCCCCAGTCCAGGCTGATCTCGCCGAAAGCCAGGTAGAACACCCGCAGGATGACGGCGAAGCCCGCCGCCTTGCTGGCCACGGACAGGAAGGCCGTGATGGGCGTGGGCGCGCCTTCGTAGACGTCGGGGACCCACATCTGGAACGGCACAGAGGAAATCTTGAATCCAAAGCCGGCCACAATGAGAATCACGCCCAGGAACAGCGCCGGGCTGCCGAAGGAGACATCGGACTCAATTGAGGATCCCAGCCTCTCGAATATCTCCGGCAGCTGGGTCGTTCCCGTGAACCCGAACGTCAGCACCATGCCGTACAGGAGCACAGCGGAGCTCATCGCGCTGAGCAGAAGGAACTTGATCCCGGCCTCGCTGGAGCGGGAGTCCCGCAGGAAGGCGGCGAGAGCGGCAAGGGGCAGCGCCGTCAGCTCCAGGGCAATGTAGATTGAGATAAGCTCGGTGGTCGAGGCCAGGAGCATCATGCCGCCGGCCGAGAACACCATCAGGCCGTAGTATTCGCCCTGGAAGTAGCGCATCTTGGACACGTAGTCGACGGAAGCCATGATAACCAGGGCCAGGATGCCCAGCACCAGGAACTTGAAGAACAGGGCGAACTTGTCCACAACCAGGGTGCCGAAGATCCCCGTCATCTGCTCGTTGGGCTCGCCGCTCAGGTCGCCGAAGAGAGCGATGCTGAACGCCAGGGGCACGACCAGCCCGATCACGGCCAAGGCCGCAAGCACGCTCTTTCGCTCTATCACCAGGTCAAGGATGATTATGGCAAGCCCAACGGCCGCCAGAGAAAGCTCCGGTGAAAGGAGATATACGTCGTGGAGGGTCATGCTTTGTTCACCTTCATGGCGCTCCCAGAAGCTGGAGTGACTCGACTATGGGCTCAAGCCCAATCTGGAACAGGTCCGTGAATATCGCCGGGTAGACGCCGACAACCATTATCGATATTACCAGGGCCGCCATTGGGATCATCTCCACAGGCGTGGCGTCGCCAATGTCGGCGAAGCGTTGGGTCTGAGGGCCGAAGAACACGCGCTGGAGCGTCCACAGGATGTACCCGGCGGTGATGACGATGCCGAACACCGCCAGCGCCGTTATCCACGCCCACACCTCGAACGTGCCAAGGAAGACCAGGAGCTCGGATACGAAGCCGCTGGTTCCCGGCAGGCCAAGGGAGGCCAGCCCGGCGAGCACGAAGACTATCGCCGTCAGCGGCATCCGGTTGGCCAGGCCGCTCATGTCCGGGATGTGGCGGGTGTGCGCCTTCTCGTACACCATACCCACCATCAGGAACAGGAGGCCCGTGATGGTTCCGTGGGTGAACATCTGCATGGCCGCTCCGGTCAGTCCCACGGGAGACACGGTGCCGCTCACGCCCACGACGGACGATATTCCCAGGAGAACGTATCCCATGTGGCTTATGCTGCTGAACGCGATGAGCCGCTTGAGGTCGGTCTGCCTGATGGTCACAATTGCGCCGTACAGCACGCTTATGACCGCCAGCGTCGCCAGCAGCCATGCGTACTCCTGGGCCGGTGCGGGTAGAATGCCCACCGCTATGCGAATCATGCCGTATCCGCCCATCTTAAGGAGGACTCCGGCCAGCATCACGCTGACGGCTGTGGGGGCGTCGGTGTGGGCGTCCGGCAGCCACGTGTGGACGGGCCAGACGGGCAGCTTGACCGCGAATGCAATGAAGAGCAGGCCGAAGATGGAGACCGCCGGCAGGAGAAGCTGGGCGCCGGCCACGGCAGCCGGCAGCTCCACGATGTTGAACGTTCCAACGGAGAAGTAGAGCGCGAGGATGCCGACGAACATGAAGGCGCTGCCCAGGAATGTGAAGACCAGGAACTTCATCGCCGAGTACTGCCTGCGCCCGCTGCCCCACTTGGAGATGAGGAAGTACATGGGCAGAAGCTCAAGCTCCCAGAAGATGAAGAACAGGATGAGGTCCAGTGAGACGAACACGCCCATGACCGCCGTCTGCAGGAGCAGCAGCCACATGAAATACTCTTTCACCTGGTCCTGGATGCCGTTCCAGGATGCGAAGACGGCGCACATCCCAAGGAGTGCAGTCAGGAGCACAAGGGGCATGCTCAGGCCGTCCACGCCAAGGTGGTACTGGATGTCGAGGGCGGGGATCCAGTCCTCGTACCGCTCCACAAGCGCCATGCCGCCATTCTTACCGGCTTCGCTGGACCGGAAGTCGACGAAGGCGACAATCGCAAGGGCCAGCTCCGATATAGTGACCAGCGCGGCCCACACGCGGATATGCTCCGCCCGCCTGAGCAGGAGGATGACCAGCGCCCCCGCGAGGGGGAGGAAAACCAGGATAGAGAGCACTAATCTACCTCAATATACCTTGTTTCAGTCCCATATCAGGAATCCCACGACGATTAGCAGCACGCCCGCGGATATGCCTATTCCGTAAGCCTGCACCTGACCCGTCTCCAGCGCGCCGACGGCTCGGCCCAGGTTGCGGCCCAGGAAACCTATCGCTTCCACGAACTTGTCCACGATGTTCCTGTCGAACCAGTCCGTGCCTCCGGCCAGCACCCTGTAGAACGAGCGCCGGGTTATCCAGTCCTCGTAGACCTGGTCGAAGTGGTACTTGTCGGAGGCGGCCACGTAGGCTGGCTTCAGCGCCGACCCAACGGCCTCCGGCTTGACGGCGCGGCTCTGGTACATCAGATAGGCGAGCCCGATGCCGGCCAGCGCCACCACCGTGGACGCGGAAGCAATCGTAATATCGAATGCAGCGGGCTCGACGTTGACCAGGTCAACGTAGCCCATGAGGTGCGCGAACCAGTGCGCCTCGACAATCCCGAGGCCCCAGGATGCGTTGATGGGGTTGCCCAGGAACCCGGAGACGATTGACGGGACGCCAAGTATGATCATCGGTATTGCCATCACCAGGGGCGACTCTTTCAGGTGCACGGCGTGCTCCCCCTCGTGGCTCTCCTGCTCGGCTAGGTGCAGGCCGTGGTCCGATGCCTGCCCGGCGTGCTCAGCCTCCGCGCCGCCCCTGAACTCCCCGTGGAAGGTCATGAACAGGGCGCGGAACATGTAGAAGGACGTCATGAACGCGGCCACTATGGCCAGAATGAAGACTATGCTGCCGATTTCGCCGCCGTGGTTGAAGGCCCCTGCCAGGATCTCGTCCTTGCTCCAGAAGCCTGCCAGGGGGAAGATGCCGGAGATGCTCAGCGCGGCGATGAAGAAGGTGGCGTAGGTCCAGGGCATGTGCTTTCTGAGGCCTCCCATGAATCGCATGTCGAAGGTGCCGGAGGCGTGCTGCACGCTGCCGGAGCCAAGGAACAGCAGGGCCTTGAAGAAGGCGTGATTGAACAGGTGGAAGATGGCGGCCTCGTATGCGCCGACGCCCAGCGCCAGCATCATGTACCCCAGCTGGCTCACAGTCGAGTAGGCCAGCACCCGCTTGATGTCGTTCATCACCAGCCCCATGCTGGCTGCGAAAATAGCGGTGAACCCGCCGATAATCGCCACCGTATTCATGGCCGTGGTTGAAGCCTCGAAGAGCGGGAAGAAACGGGCCACCAGGAACACGCCTGCGACAACCATCGTTGCGGCGTGAATGAGGGCGCTCACCGGCGTGGGGCCTTCCATTGCGTCCGGGAGCCACACGTGCAGCGGGAACTGGGCCGACTTGCCCACCGCGCCCGCGAAGATGCCCAGGGCAATCCAGGTGACGACGCCGGTGCCCAGCGCAACGATCTGCGCCCCGGCCATCGTCTCGCCGCCGGCGGCTATCAGGTTGATGTGGGAGATTTCGAAGGGGTTGAGGCCCTGGGATATGAAGGCGTCCTTGTTGTGGAAGAGATAGAGGATTGCCAGGAGGAAGCCCACGTCGCCAAGCCGGGTGACTATGAACGCCTTCTTGGCCGCGGCCGCCGCCGATGGCCTGTTGTACCAGAAGCCGATGAGCAGGTATGAGCAGAGCCCGACCAGCTCCCAGAATACGTACAACTGGATGATGTTGCTGGCCAGCACCAGCCCCAGCATGGAGGCCGTGAACAGGGACATGAAGCTGAAGTAGCGGGAGTAGCCCGGGTCCCCGTGCATGTACCCCTGGGAGTAGACCTGCACCAGCAGGCTCACGCCGGTTATCACCACCAGCAGCACGGCCGTGAGGGGGTCCATGAGGATGCCGAGGGCAATCTCCATGTCTCCAATTACAATCCAGGAGTGGGGGTCCCAGCCAATCTCGCCATGTCCGTCCCAGACGGCGATCAGGGCCTGTACGGACAGGACGAAGGCCGCGCCAATGGCCGCAATGGTCACATAGCCGCTCAGGGCTTGGAAGCGGTTGAAGAAGGGCCTGATGACAAAGGCAATAATTGCAAAAGAGGCCAGAGGCAGAAAGAGAATGGCCCAGGCCGCTGCTTCAGTCATAGTTCCTTACGCTTCTCCCTTGAACATTATCTTTTGCCGGTCGAACTGCAATGGGGTGTCCCCTACAGCTTCCGCAGAATCTCCTCGGCAACGTGCTCCCTGCCCCTGGGAACCATCACTCGAAACGGCACCCGTTCTCCCCAGGACAGGATATCGCCTTCCGGCAGCAGATGGGTAGGCAGGCCCTCTCCTTCGAGGATCTCCTTCCACATCTCCGCAATCATCAGGTTTGGCGCTTTCTTGAAATCGACCCACATGTTTCTAACCCCTCATCAGATTGACCCTGGTCACGTCGACGGTCTCCCTGTTGCGGTACAGGGCTATCACTATGCCAAGACCCAGGGCCACCTCTGCGGCCGCAATTGTGATGATGAAGATGGAGAATATCTGCCCCGTCAGCAGCGTGCTCAGCACCGTCTCTCCTAGATTAACGCCCTCGGTCAACGCCCGGCCTATCTCGTTCTCAGCAGCCACGGGGTCCACTGCGATGCCCCTGGGCACGACGTAGCGCGCAAAGGCAATGGCGGCTATATTCACGGCGTTGAACATAAGCTCAATGGACATGAGCACGGCAATCACGTTCCTCTTGGACAGAGTACCGTAGAGGCCAATGCTGAAGATAATGGCCGACAGGATGAGGAGGTTTTCCAGGCTCAAGCCTCGTTCTCCCTCTCTCGCACCAGGGCGAGCGCGCCAATCACCGCCGCCAGAAGCACCACGGACGCCACCTCAAAGGGGAGCACGTACTCCCTCAAAAGGAGGCGGGCGATAACGGGCGTTGTGTTGCCGAATACGTCGCGGACACCCTGCTCCGTGCTACTCAGGTCCTCGGCGGAGTCGCCCGGAAGCACCTTCAGCCCAAGGCTGTCCCAGGTGTTCCAGTCCGTGGTTACCGCCACGAACACCAGCGCCGCCAGCACCAAGCCCGACAATATTCGAGCGGGATGGTCGAATCCATTGGACGGATTGCCCTCGTGGACGTTGCGAGTCAGCATGATGGCGAATATCAGAAGTATCGAGATGGCCCCGACGTAGATGAGCACCTGCACCACCGCCAGGAACTCCGCGTTCAGCAGCACGAACAACCCCGCCACCACCAGGAAGGAGAGCACCAGGAAGAGCGCTGCTCGGAAGATGTCCTTCATGAGCACCACGCCCAGAGCGGAGGCTACCATCACCGCCGCCATGGAGTAGAAGGCGATGTCCAGTGGAAGCATCTAGCGTCCCACCTCGTCCCAGGAGAGGGGCTGCCCGGTCTGGGGATTGTACTTCTTGGACTCAAGCTGTGGGCGGAACCACGTGCTGGGGCGCTTTTCCGCTTCTTTCAACTCGTGCAGGTCGATAACCAGGTCGTCCCGCCTGTACCTGCCGCGCTCGAAGCCGCTGCCCATAAACAGGGCGTCGTAGGGGCAGGCCTCCACGCAGAGGCCGCAGAACATGCACCGGCCTATGTCGATGTCAAAGGTATCGACAGTGTACGACTGGCCCTCCTGCATATTGAGGCCGCCCGGGTGGGTCACAATCCTGATGATTCCCAGGGGGCAATATTTCGCGCAGCTCGCGCACCCGGTGCACCGCTCCTCGTACCAGGCGAACTCCTCCCCGCGGAATCGAGGCGCCTGTGGGACGGCCTCCTCCGGGTACTGGATGGTGAACGGCTTTCTGGTCAGGTTCTTCAGGGTCACCATGAGGCCCTTTGCGATGCCTAGTCCGTACATTTATCTCACCTCGCTTGCCGCGTTGGGAGCTCTCTGCGGGACAGGCGCCAGTGGCGCCCGGGTCCTCAGCTTGTCGCCGGCCAGCCGTGAGTAAATCACCAGCGCGCCGATGGCGATTGCCCAGTTGATCCCGGCCATTGCCCACATCTGTGCGATGGTGGCGTCCGGCCATAACAGCACCTGTGTCGCCGTGACAAACAGGTTCACTATGCTCAAGGGGAAGAGGAATTTCCATGCGAACCCCATGATTTGGTCCACCCGCAGCCTGGGAAGAGTCGCCCTGATCCACAGGAGTATGAACCAGAAGAAGCACATCTTGATGAAGAACCACAGGTGGGACGGCAGGATGGGTCCCTCCCATCCCTGCACGAAGAGGGTTGCGATTATCGCCGAGGTGCCGAAGGGGGCGATGAACTCCGCCAGCTGGAAAGTGCCCCACTTCATCCCGCTGTACTCGGTGTGGAAACCGGCCACAAGCTCCGAGTCCGCCTCCACAATGTCAAAGGGTGAGCGGTTCATCTCCGCCGAAGCCGCCACTGCGAATATGAAGAAGCCCAGGGGCTGCACGAGTATGAAAGGCACCTTCTGCGCTTCCACAATGTCCACCAGCGACAGGGAGCCGGCCAGCAGCACCACGCCAACTATCGACAGCACCATTGGGACCTCGTAGCTGATCAGCTGGGCAACGCCGCGCATGGCCCCGAACAGGGAGTACCTGTTGCCGGAAGCCCAGCCGGCCATGAACATACCCAAAGTGGGAACGGTTGTGACCGCAATGATGAAGAGAATGCCTATGTTCAGGTTTGCCACGTAGGTGTTCTTGCCGAAGGGTATGACTGCGAAGACCAGGATAACGGGCATGATGAACACCAGGGGCGCCAGGTTGTAAATCCACGGGTCGACTCCCGCGGGCCTGGTGCTCTCCTTGGTCAGCAGCTTCAGGGCGTCGGCCACGGGCGTGAGGAGTCCCCAAGGCCCCCACCTGTTAGGCCCCAGCCTCGACTGGATGCGGCCAATGACCCGTCGCTCGACCCAAGTCCCCAGCGTAGTCACGATAACCACCGCGTTCACGACAATGAACACAATGATGAACCCGGCCAGGAAGTAGGCCAGCCAGCTGGGCACGGGGTCCACTCCAAAGATGATCAGCTCATCGAAGAACTGGTACAGGTTCCTGTAGAAGGAGTTGGCGGAGGTGATAGGGCCCATTACCGGTCCACCTCTCCCATGTTTATGTCAACGCTGCCGAATGTGACGATCATGTCCGCCAGCTTCCAGCCCAGTAGCATATCCTTGAGAGCCGTCAGGTTGATCAGCGACGGAGAGCGAATCTTGCAGCGGTACGGAGAGATAGTGCCGTCGCTGACCAGGTAGAAGCCCAACTCGCCCTTGGGCGCTTCCACGTGGGCGAAGGCGTCCCCTACCGGAGGCCGGATGAGCCACGGCACGTCCGCCTTGACGGGGCCTTCCGGTATCTGGTCCGCGCACTGCTGAATGATGCGCAGCGACTGGCGCATCTCCGCAATTCGCATCAGGTAGCGGTCGTAGTTGTCGCCCACCGTGCCCACCGGCACGTCGAACTCCACCCGGTCGTAGATCTCGTAAGGGTCCGCCTTCCGCAGGTCCCAGTTGACGCCGCTGGCCCTGAGCACGGGGCCGCTGACCGAGCAGTTTATCGCCTGCTCGCCGGACAGTATGCCGACGTTCTTGGTGCGGGTGAGGAGAATCTCGTTCCCTGTAATGAGGCGCTCGTACTCGTCGATGTAGTCGGGCATGTAGCCCAGGAAATCTCTCAGGGCGGGCCAGAACTCCGGCGGGGCGTCCTGGAAGATTCCGCCAACCCTCATGTAGCTTAGGGTGATGCGCGCTCCGCACAGCATCTCGAAGAGGTCCAAGATCTTCTCCCGCTCCCTGAAGCAGTACATCAGGGGAGTGGCCAGCGCGCCCAGGTCGTTTAGGAAGAAGCCGGTTGCCACAAGGTGGCTGGAGATGCGCTGGAGCTCCGCGGCAATGACTCGGAGGTACATGGCCCGCTCCGGCGGCTGGACTCCGGACAGCTTCTCGGCCGACAGCACGTAGGCCAGGTTGTTGGACATGGATGAAACGTAGTCCAGCCGGTCGGTCAGGGTCACCACCTGGGCATAGGTGCGCTCCTCCGCCAGCTTTTCGGACCCCCTGTGCAGGTAGCCGAATATAGGCTCAACGTCCAGAATCACCTCGCCGTCGAAGGTGATGCGCATACGGAAGACCCCGTGGGTGCTGGGGTGCTGGGGGCCGATATTTATGGTGATTGGCTCTGTGCGAATCGCCATGTGGCTCTCTTACCTCGGCGGCTCCAGGTAGTCTTTCCTGTGGGGATGACCGGGGAATCCCTCCCAGAGGAGGAGTCGCTTCAGGTTGAAGTGGCCCTCGAAGCGGACTCCCATCAGATCGTACACCTCACGCTCCTGGAAGTTCGCGCCCTCCCAGATGTCCACGACGGACGGCACAGTTGGATTCTCACGGTCCCATATCCTGGACTTGAGAACAATCCTGTGGTTGTTGGCTATGGAGACCAGGTGATAGACCATCTCGAAGTGGTCGATGAAGTCAACGGCGGACACGGCTGCCAGGAAGCTGAAATTGAGGTCGTTGTCCTCATTCAGGAACTTGCAAACGTCTCTGATGGACGACGGCCTGACCCAGACGTTCCTGGAGTCGGACTCCTCAACCGCTCCGGGGACGGCATCCGCCACCCGCTGGGCGACATCCACTCCTGCCAGGTCAATCGTCATTCGGCTATCCCTTTGACCTGTCCGCAAGGCTCAGCTTCTTGATCTTCTCGTGGAGCTGCATGATCCCGTAGAGAAGGGCGTCCGGGCGCGGAGGGCAGCCGGGCACGTACACGTCCACGGGCACGATGCGGTTGACCCCGGGCACCACGCTGTAAGCCTGGTAGTAGGGGCCGCCGCTTGTGGCGCAGACGCCCATTGAAATGACCCATTTCGGCTCAGGCATCTGGTCGTAGAGGCGGCGAATGGCGGGCGCCATCTTCCACGTAACCGTGCCTGCCACGATCATCAGGTCCGCCTGCCGGGGCGAGGCGCGCATGGCCTCCATGCCGAAGCGCGAGATGTCGAAGCGTGACATTGCGCTGGCAATCATCTCGAAGGCGCAGCACGCAAGCCCGAAGGTGAGTGGGAACAGCGATGACTTGCGGCTCCAGTTGAGCAGCGCGTCGATGGAGGTGACCACTACGTCCCGGCCCAGCTCGGGCGGCACCTGGATGTAGTCCATCTCGAAGGGCCCGATGTGAGTGGCCTTCATATCGTTGATTACCGCTCCCTCCTCCCTGTCCATCTCCCACGTAGTGGAGTGAAGAGGCACGGTAACGTCCGGATGCATTGGCACTACAGACTGGTCCAGTCTACTCTCCTGAGTCATTGGCTACCTCCATTCCAGGGCCTTGTACCTCCAGGCGTATGCCCAACCGACCACCAGAATGAGCACGAACACCAGCATCTCTATGAGAGCGAAAAGACCCAGCTGGTTGAAGTGCACTGCCCAGGGGTAAAGGAAAACAGTCTCCACGTCAAAGACCACAAAGAGCAGGGCGAACATGTAGTAGCGGAAGTTGAATCGCGGCCACCGCTCCCCAACGATCTCCATGCCGCACTCATACGGCTCAAGTTTGGTGGGATTCGGCTTGTTGGGGCGTACCCGTATGAAGGAAAAGAGCCACGACAGGACCAGCAGGCTGGCCGGCATTATCACCGCTATGGCGGTGAATATCGCAATGAGCCCATACTGGCGGAAATAGTCCTCAAGCACAGGCTAGCTCCTTAATCAATGTAGGCTTGCGCTAATATAGCATAGGGCCTGTGGTTTAGCAAGTGAAATTCGACACAATCAAGCGGCCTTGGGTTGCAGTCATTATCGCTTGGCTGTACCGCTCTTGCCGGTTGCTGGCAGCCTGTATTTTCTCAGGACCCTGGCGGTCGGTAGGTCACGGTGCGCCGCGTCGCCTCGTCTACCGTCTCGGGTGTGACCAGGACCGTAGCCTTGAAGCTGATCGCGCCGGCGGCCGATACCACCATTGACGCGGCCACTGCCGAGGCGTCGTCAGGCAAGTCCACAATCATATACAGGTCATCCGCGCCAAAGGCATAGTAAAAGGCCTCCAGCGTACCGCCCATATCGGCAAACATTCGCTCGAACACTGCGCGGCGGCCAGTGCCGCCCTCTCGCTGCAACCCCGCGAGGCCCTCAGCGGTGTAGTCTGCCTGGAACAAGTATTTTGCCATTGTCTTTCTCCCTGTAGGTAGTGATGGCCGGAGTATAGCATAGTATACGGACCGCCCCAACGGAACGATCAGTACCGGAAGGCGCAGGTTGGACAGATAGCCTGATTCGTTGGGAAACGCGACAAAGACCGGATGTGGGTCTGTTAGTTCCTGACTGGCTAGCTGCTTCTTACACGGGAACGCCCCGGGCGGGATGTGATAAGATTGAAGTAAAGCCCTGGCGCAGGCTGAAGATGAGTCGCAAAACGTTCCCCATAGCCCCTGCCCTGCTCTTCCTGGCCCTTGTAATTGTCATCGCGCTTGGCGGATGTCGGTCGGGGGCCCGGGGCGAGCCTACGCCCGTGCCGCCAACTGAAATAAGCGATGTTGTGGACGTGTGGCTCAGCCTGTCCGAGTCCGACCCCGAAACAAGTGACCTGCCCATAGTGGAGGTGTGGAACAGCCTGTCGGAGCAGTTTGTTGAGAGGGAGACCATCGACCCGGCGGCCCTTGGCCGGGCGGCGATTGACGCCATGATCGACGCCGAACGGGTCAGCCTGGCTCCCCTGGACCCGGTTGCGCTGAGCGGAGTGGCCATTGAGGCAATGCTCGACGTCGTGGACGACCCGTACACGGCGTACCTGGACCCGGAGCAGTTTGACCGCTATCTGGAGAGCAACCGCGGCAGGTTCGAGGGCATAGGCGCTCGCGTGGACCTGATAAACGGCCGCCTCACAATAGTGGAGCCAATCCCGGGAGCCCCGGCTGAGAGGGCCGGCCTGATGGCGGGAGACGTCATAATCGAGGTGGACGGCGTAAGCACCGATGGCTGGAGTCTAATAGAGTCGGTTTCACGCGTGCGGGGCCCCAAGGGCACGTCGGTGAGGCTGCTTGTGGAGCGAGAGAGCAGGTCAGAACCCACCGCCATAGACGTGGTCCGGGACGCCATAACCATTGACAGCGTCCAGTGGAGTATGCTCCCCGATGGCGTAGCCCACCTGCGAATCACTTCCTTCGCGCTGAACACCGATGAGCTCCTCATAGAGGCCCTGGAGGAGATGATTGAGCAGGACGTTGAGTCGATTGTCCTGGACTTGAGGGACAACCCGGGCGGCTCACTGGACACCAC
Source organism: Dehalococcoidia bacterium (assembly GCA_034421015.1). Classification (GTDB taxonomy): domain Bacteria; phylum Chloroflexota; class Dehalococcoidia; order Lucifugimonadales; family UBA2985; genus DAOUJW01. Next base: position 20,218 of record DAOUKT010000037.1, on the reverse strand, counting down.
CATCAACGTAGCCAGCGAGTTCCTGGACGAGGACCTGGTGCTTTATCTGGTGCACGGCAACGGCGACAGGCACGACTTCAAGTCGGATGAGGACGGGCTGGCCCTGGATATCCCCCTGGTTGTGCTGGTCAACGAGAACAGCGCCAGCGGCAGCGAGGTGCTTGCGGCGGCCCTTCAGGACCGTGGGCGAGCCGTGCTGGTCGGGACCACCACCTTTGGCAAGGGGAGCGCAAATCTCGCCAAGTCCCTCAGCGACGGCTCCGGGTTGTACTTCACCACCGGTCGCTGGTACTCTCCCAACGGACGCCTTATCGAAGGAGAGGGCCTGGACCCGGACGCAGAGGTGTCGGAGGCCCCCAGCGGCGACCACGACCCGCAGCTTGAACGGGCGCTGGAGGAGCTTGAGGCCATCTTTGAGGGCGCGAGTCGCTGATTGCGACCGGAGGTCAGTTTCTAAGAAATGAGCGCATCCAAACGTTCCAAAAAGACCAATAGCGCAAAGGCCACCAAGGCCAAGGACCCCTCACGGCCCGTGACCGTGAACCGCCGCGCCTATCACGAATACGACATTCTTGAGACGGTGGAGGCCGGCCTGGTCCTCACCGGCACCGAGATCAAGTCGATCAGGGACGGCCGGGTGAACATACAGCAGGCCTTCGCGCGGGCGGACGGCGGCGAGATGTGGCTCCACAACGCACACATTGCCCACTACGCCCAAGGGAACATCCACAATCACGAGCCAACCCGGCCAAGGAAGCTCCTGCTTCACAAGGGCCAGATTGCGGAGCTTGCCGGGGCGGCGTCCCAGAAGGGCCTGACCCTGGTGCCCTTGCGGGTGTACATCAAGGACCACGTCGCCAAGGTTGCCCTGGGCCTGGCCAGGGGCCGCAGGCTCTACGACAAGCGCAAGGCCATCATAGACCGGGAGCAGGACAGGGAGATCGGCCGGGCCATGCGCGAGGCTTCCAGGGGCTAGGCGTTGTGGTATAATACGAGCGAGAAACCTCTCTGAGTCTCGTCATTCCTGCGAAAGCAGGAATCTAAAGGTGTGAGGCCAGAGGCTCCTGCTTTCGCAGGAACGACGTTCTTAAGAGGTTTCTTGTATATGGGGACGCGTGGTTTCGACAGGGGGTGACTTCGCAGGATTGCAGGCCGAGGCGCCGTCCACCTCGTTAATCAGGCGGCAAAAAAGTAACTGGCGAGAAGAAACTCGCACTGGCCGCCTAACTAGGCAGGCCACGTCCATCCTCTCCTCTCCTCGAAGGCGGGACATGGGCGCCATAAAGTCGAGGTGCTGCTCCTCCCAACACCGATAGGGAGGAACCAAGATCTATCGGCTGGTTCCCAAGGGACCTGCGCCGGTAGGGGCCCCTGGGAGCGAGAAGCAAGTACCGGATAAGCCTGTAGTACATTCTAGCGGAGAGCTCTTTGGACGGGGAGTTCGACTCTCCCCCGTCTCCACCAAATTACCGGAACCATTCCTGCGCAGGCAGGAATCCAGGGGGTGGCATCAGGACGGGGATAGACCCCTGCCTTCGCAGGGGTGGTCTGAGTTCCATTCCTGCGAAAGCAGGAATCCAGAAGGTGGTCTGAGTGTCACTCCCGCCTTCGCGGGAATCCAGCTATATTTTAAGGAGGCCGCATCATGACCCAGGGCTCAACTGAATCATCCAAGCAGGCAGTGCTGGAGCGACTGAACAACGTACGCAACGACTACGAAATGTGCCTCTCGGACGTCACGGCGGAGATCGGCAACCGCGGCACCGAGTGGTCGATGGTAGACCTGCTGCGCCACGCCACCGGCGACTACATCCGCAACATGGTCAATCGTCTGCTGGACGAGGACAAACCCAACCTCGGCGGAGGTGGATTCGACCCGGAGGCCGGCTGGAGGCGGGTCCGGGACAACGCTCTTGGAGACATAGACCGCGCCATTGAACAGCTCAACGATCTGACCCCTGAGCAGCTTGAGCGAGGTGGAGAGCGTAACGGCGAGCCGGTTTCCCCCCTGAGCCTCTTCGAGATGTGGGCCGGCCACTACGAGGAGCACCTGAACCAGCTCCGCAACGAGATCAGGCCTAGAGAGGGGCTCCCCTCCGTCTAGCCTGCGGCCTAGTTGACCATTCCTGCGGAGGCAGGAATCCAGAGGCGTCTGTGAAGATGAGCGGTACCCCCTTCGCGGGATGGTCGATCCCGTTCGCATACCCGCGCACTCAAGTGATGAGACTCCCCGGCACACAGGGTCTCTATAGACCTGCCAGGGAGTCTTTGCTATTATCCACCTTGGATGCTCGCCTGATGGGACTGGGCATCCGGGCACACGGATAGCAGTAGTCCATAAGGCAACAATGCAATAAGGAGGCACTATGTGGAACCAGTTCAACACAGGCGCATACAGCGGAATGCTGGCCGAGACGGTGACCATGAAAGGTCACAACGGCGACCTGATCAACGCCTACTTCACCCGCCCCCTGGGGTCCGGCCCCTATCCGGCCATCGTGCTGGCGCACCACCTCCCGGGCTGGGATGAGCTGAACAGGGAGATGGGCCGTCGATTCACCGAGCACGGCTTTGTGACCATCTGCCCCGACCTGTACCATCGCTTTGGGCAGGGCACACCGGACGACATTGCGGCCCAGGCCCGCGCCGCGGGCGGCGTCTCCGACGAGAGCGTAATCGGCGACTGCGAGGCGGCGATGCAGCTGCTCAAGTCCCTCCCCTACTGCAACGGCAAGGTCGGCATCATCGGGACATGCTCCGGCGGGCGCCACTCCGTCCTGGTCGCCTCCAGCGTCCAGGGCTTCGACGCCGTGGTGGACTGCTGGGGTGGCAGAGTTGTCATGGCCCAGGAGGACCTGACGCCAGCCATGCCCGTCGCCCCCATCGACCTCACAAGCCAGCTGTCCTGTCCCATCCTCGGCCTCTTCGGCAACGACGACCAGAGCCCCACGCCGGAGCAGGTGGACCAGCACGAGGAGGAACTGAAGAAGCACGGCAAGACCTACGAGTTCCACCGCTACGACGGAGCGGGCCACGGCTTCTGGTACTACCACCGGCCCAACTACCGGCCCGAGCAGGCCATGGACGCCTGGGACAAGGCGATTGAGTTCTACAACAGGCACCTTGGGGGCTAAGTTTCGGGGATTGGCGGAGGCTTTGAGGTGACTTTGGCGTCGTTCTATAGCCGGCCGCCCAATTGTCATTCTGAATGGAGCCCTTCGGCTACGCTCAGGATAAACTACGCGAAGTGAAGAATCCAAAGCCTTGGCTCGGAGAGCGGTGTTGTCATTGAACGAATCACTAGGGCCTTTTGAGGCCATACAAGGGTGATGAAAATAGAGGAGCGCTGGGCCCAAACCACTCCCGCGCGGGCGGGAGTCCACATCCCGCCTCCCCTGGATTCCTGCCTTCGCAGGAATGGTCAGAGCGAGGCGACAATACTCAAGCCATCTATTTTCAAGGGAATGACACCTAGAATAACGCAGGGGGTGCAGAGCTATGGGAAACGAAAGAGAGATCGCTACCCTGGCAGGAGGTTGCTTCTGGTGCCTTGAGGCGGTCTACGAGCAGATGATGGGCGTCGAGAGCGTCGTGTCCGGGTACACCGGTGGGCACATCGTCAACCCGTCCTACGAGCAGGTGTGTACCGGCAGGACCGGGCACGCGGAGGCTGTTCAGGTAACGTTCGATCCCCAGGTGGCGTCCTACAGGGACATTCTGGGGGTGTTCTTCTCCATCCACGACCCAACGACGCTGAACCGGCAGGGCCACGACGTTGGCCCGCAGTATCGCTCGGCCATCTTCTACCACGACGACGAGCAGAAGGCCGCGGCCGAGCAGACCATCGCCGAGCTTGAAGCGTCCAGGACCTGGGGCAACCCAATTGTGACCGAGGTCACCGCCCTCCCCGAGTTCTACGTCGCAGAGGGCTACCACCAGGAGTACTATCGACGGAACGCCGCTCAGCCGTACTGCCAGGTGGTCATCTCGCCCAAGGTCGCCAAGTTCCGCAAGGAGTACGTGGACAGGCTGAAGCCGGCGGCTGCCAGAAACTGATCTCGCCTGCCCCCAACTCCGACCACAGGAGGTACGCTATGCCGACAGTCAACACCGTCCTCGGTCCCGTGGACGTTGCCGACCTGAAGTTCACCCTCATGCACGAGCACGTCATGGTCAGCTCCGCGGGCATCCCCCACACATTCCCTGAGCTTATCGACCGGGACAGATTCGTGTCCCTGTCCGTGCAGGCCCTGAAGGACGCCGCCGCAGATGGCGTCAGCGCCTACGTGGACGTGACAACCATGGACCTCGGGCGGGACGTGGAGGTCCTGCGGCGCGTCGCCGAGCAGTCGGAGGTGCACATCATCCCGTGCACTGGGATATGGCTGGACATTCCCAGGGCCGTCAGCCGCATCACGCCGGACGAGCTGGCCAGGGTGTTCATCAGGGAGATAGAGGTCGGTATCGAGGGTACCGGCATCAAGGCCGGCGTCATAAAGGTCGCCACGTCCGAGGAGGGAGTCACGCCGGCAAACGACATAGTGCTCCGCGCCGCCGCGAAGACGTGCAACGAGACGGGCATCCCCATCTCAACCCACACAGCGGCCCTGGCCAAGGTCGGCAACGACCAGATCGCCATCTTCGAGGAGGAGGGCGTCGATCTCAGGCGGGTCTACATCGGACACAGCAACGACACCGCAGACCTGGACTACCTGTCCAACATCGCCCGCAAAGGGTGCCTGCTGGGCATGGACCACTATCCCGGCGGGCGCGCGGGCGGGCTGAACTGGGAGGAGCGCACCCAGATAATCAAGGAGCTGGTGGACATGGGCCTGGCCAACTTCGTCACCATGTCCCACGACTTCTCTCTCAGCTATGCAGACAGCTCGGAGATTGAGGCCGACCGCGCGTCATACAATCCCGACGGCATCTGCTTCATCTCGCGGAAGGTCGTTCCCAGGCTCAGGGACTTGGGCGTCAGCCAGCAGCACATCGACGCCATGACCATCGATGCGCCGCGGCGCTACTTCAGCGGGGAGTAACGGAATCATATCCCCTGCCTTCCCGGTGGGCGGGAATCGCTACCAACACCAAGCCAACACGAACCAAGGAGGACAGCATGTTTAAGGGCATTCGATACTTTTCAGTGGCAGTCACCAACCTGGACGAGGCCATTGAGCGCTACCAGAAACTCTTCGGTCTTGAGGTTGTGGTCCCGGTCACCGAACGCCCCTACGGGTTCAGATCAGCTACACTGGGCCACGGGGAGCAGCGAATGATCGAGCTGATCCAGCCCTCGGGAGACGATAGCAACCTGGGGCGGTTTATGAAGGAGCGAGCCATTCCCTCCAATCCCAACGGCGAGGGCCTCTACATGGTGAGCATTGAGGTGGACGACATTGGGAAGACGGTGGAGCAGATCAAGGAAGGCGGCGGGAGGATAACCCAGAACGAGCGAACCCCCAACGAGGCTTGGGTGCATCCAACATCCGCCAACTTTACGTTCCTGGGCCTGGTGCAGCCGAACCCCTAACCGGAGTCATTCCGAGAGAAGTACGTTTCTCGTCATTCCGGCGGAAGCCGGAATCTATCTTCGTCTATTCGGATGTCCTGGATTCCTGCTTCCGCAGGAATGGTCGGGAGGCGGGCGCCACAACTGAGGCTATTCTAGGGTCTGCTTTCGCAGGAATGACGGGAATATGAGGCTGCGAGGCAGACTACTCTGAGGCCTCCCGCCTCCGGTGGTAGTCCACAAAGCGCCTGATGGCCCGCGCTGCCCTGCCGGTGGTCGGGAATACGGGCAGACCGGCCTCAACGCACGCCTCCCTGAACCCGGCCACCGCCTGCTGCTTCCACTCCGCCGTGGGCAGGTCTCCGCCCAGGACCACGGCCATGGGCTTGGACGTCTGACGGCTGACCTCAATGAACATATCGACGGTCTGCCTGGTCCTGGGCACGTCCTCCGGCCGGTTCAGGTTGAACTGCTCGTCTATTCCGCAGACCAGCAGATCAAAGTCCGGGTGGTCCGCCATCATCTGCAGAATGTCCCGGAAGTTGAAGGGCCCCGCTCCCAGTATTGACACGTCGATGGGGTTGCCAATCCACTCCCAGTTCACAGGGTCCCGGGCCTTCAGCTCCTCCTGGATGTCGGTTGGCAGCGGGACTACGCTCAGGCCCGCCTCCTCAAACGCGTCCGCCGACTGCACGCTCATGCCGCCCCCGCCGCCACCCAGTCCCACGCTCGTGCCCTGAGCGGGGCGCATGAAGCGGAAGGCCACCATCATGTCTATCAGCTCGTCCATGCTGGACACCGACAGCGCTCCGGCCTGACGGCACATGGCCTCCCACACCTCGCCGGAGCTTGCCAGAGAGGCCGTATGGGACGCAATCGCCTTGGCCCCGGCCTGGGTGCGGCCTCCCTTGAGGATGACGACGGGCTTGTTCGGCGTTGTGCGACGCAGCACGTCGAAGAAGCGGCGGCCATCTTTCACGCCCTCCATGTAGGCCGCGACAATCTCCGTCTCCGGGTCCTCGGCCAGGTACTCCAGCAGGTCGGACTCGTCCAGGTCGGTTGCGTTGCCATAGCTGAGCACCTTGCTGAAACGGACTCCCCTGGCCGCGGCCAGGTTGACTATCTGGGCGCTGTTCCCGCCGCTCTGGGATATCGCGGCCACCGGCCCGGACTCCGATGGAAACCCGGGTTTGAATGTGATGCCCTCTTTCGGGTAGTACATACCCATGCAATTGGGGCCAATCAGCCGGATGCCGGCTCCCCTGGCCCGGCGCAGCAGCTCCGCCTCAAGCTGGATGCCCTCGTCGCTGCCCGTCTCCTTCATCCGCGCGGTGTAGAAGTGGATCACCTTCACGCCTTTGCGGGCGCACTGGTCGACGAGCTGGAGCGCGCGTGTGGCCGGTATGGCCGATATGACGTAGTCGACGGGCCCTGGGACGTCCTCCACCGATGGGAAGCACGACACGCCCTCGATCTCCTCCGCGTTGGGGTTGATGGGGTACAGCGTCCCCTTGAATGGGTGGTTCAGGTTGAAGCGAAAGAAGTCGTTGCCCTGATTGGGGGTAGTGGACGCTCCCACGACTGCGACGGAGCGTGGATGGAATACGTAGTCAAGCTCAATGCCCATGAGTCACCCCCGGGGATGAAGTACGCGGAGCATAGCAACGGGATGGAGGGGTGTCAATTCCGGGTAGCTATGAAGCGCCTGGCCCTACGGGGGGCAAGGCCGCCAGTCCCTCGGCGTCATGGATGTAGTTTGCAGTCTCGCGGACTCGGCGCTCTATGGTCTGGTGCGGCTCACACAGGCCAAGGTAGAAGCACTCGCCATGCAATGTGGTCTGCCTAGAGAGATAGCGTCCTGTTAGTGTCCTGAAGCGGCTGTCGTTGTCTGCCAGGATGTCGAGCTGTATGCGGGTCTGAGTTGAAGTTTCGGGCATCGTCCCCGTGAGCGCCAGTACCAGTGCCTGGGTCGCTCGCACCGTCGCGCACCACGCCTTCTCCGCTGCGTCCCGTATTTCACCCTGATCCCACTGCTCTATGGCAGAGCTGTGCATCAGGCGGGCATCTCCGAAGATGTCAATCACGTCTACTGTCATCGTCACTGCCCACCTCCTCTGAAGCCCCGCGGATTCCACCGCTTTCCTGAGAATGGCTGACGGGTTGCTGCCATGCTACCATAAGGCATTGGCGCCAACAAGACGTTGGCTAATGGGCAGGCTTGGTTTAGTATATCAGTGTTGTTACAACCACATCTACGGAGAGTGACCATGAGCGATAACTCAGCAATCAGAATCGGACTTGTGGGCGCCGGGGCCAACACCCGCCTCCGGCACATCCCGGGCTTCCAGGCCATAGAAGGCGTCGAGGTTGTGGCGGTGGCCAATCGCAGCGCGGCCTCCGGCCAGCGCGTCGCAGACGAGTTCGGCATTCCCAGGGTGTTCGACAGCTGGAAAGACCTGGTCAACTCCCCGGACGTGGACGCTGTCTGCATTGGGACGTGGCCCTACATGCACTGCATCGTCACCCTCGCCGCGCTGGACGCCGGCAAGCACGTCCTCACGGAGGCGCGCATGGCAATGGACGCGGCGGAGGCAAAGGCAATGCTCCAGGCCTCCCGCAGCAATCCCGGCCTTGTGACCCAGGTTGTCCCCTCCCCGTTCACCTTCAAGGTGGACCGCACCATCCAGGACCTGGTCGCGGAGGGCTACCTTGGCGACCTGACAGCGATTGAGGTCCGCGTGACCCAGAACAGCTTTCCCGACTTCCGGGGCCCCCTTCACTGGCGCCAGGACCGGGCCGTCAGCGGCTACAACATCCTGACGATGGGCATCTGGTACGAGGCCCTTATACGATGGGTCGGCCCGGCAACCGAGGTGTACGCAATGTCCCGCGTGGTCGTTCCCCAAAGGCTCAGCGACGACGGCCAGATGACCCCGGTCACTGTGCCAGACCATCTCGACATCCTGTGCACCATCGGCGGCGCGCAGGCGCATCTGGCTTTCAGCGCGGTGACGGGACTGGGGGGCGCGGGTGAAGTCTGGCTCTTCGGCACAGAGGGCACGCTGCACCTGGACGCCCGGACCATGACCCTCTCCGGCGGCAAGCGCGGCGACCGCGCCCTGTCCGAGATACCGATAGACCCTGAGAAGGAGGGCGGCTGGCGCGTGGAGGAGGAGTTCATCAACGCCATTCGCGGCCTTGAGCCGGTGACGCGCACCAGCTTCCATGACGGGGTTGCCTACATGGAGTTCACGGAGGCTGTTACCAGGAGCGCCCAGGCCAGAAGGCCGGTCTCGTTGCCGCTGTAGCCTAGCAACGTTTGCTCCGTCATTCCCGTGAAAACGGGAATCTAAAGGGCCTCCTCAAGGCAAAGCTACCTCTTCGCAGCCGATGCGTTCAGATTCCTGCTTGCGCAGGAATGACGGGAAATTGGGATACTACCCCCGCCCGCTAGTCCCTGCGCGTCGGCGGTGGGCGGAAGCCGAAGGTGTGCCGCCGGAAGCCCTCCGCGTACTTGTAGCCGTACCTCTCCGCCACCTCCGAAGTGCGGCCTCTGATCCGCTCGTCAATCGAGTCCGGGTCCGCAATCTGGCTGCGGTGCGCCTTCAGCGCCCTTATCCTCGTGTCGATCACGTCCGAGACGTCAATGACTACCTCCGGGTCTTCGCCCATAGTCGTGTATATCTCCGTGACCTTGTGAGTGTCGAAACCCTCCTGCATGTGTTCCGGGAAGTGGAGATGGTCCCTGGCGTAGGGGTAGCAGGCGTCGAAGGTGGCCTGTCCGGCCATCCGGTGGTCACGATGGTTGTGGCGGCCCCGCCACACCGGGTCCTGGCAGAAGATGATGTCCGGCTTGAAGCGTCGTATCTCCCTGACTATCTTTCCGATGAGCTCCAGGGTGGCTTCCAGCTCGCCGTCGCCGTACCTGAGGAACGTCACGTCCCGGGTGCCGGTGATGAGGCAGGCCTCGCGCTGCTCGTCCTCGCGGATTGGCCCAAGGCGTTCTGAGGTCATTTCCGGGTCGCCGCTGCCCTTGTTGCCGCTGGTGCACAGGACGTAGGCTAGCTCCATGCCCTCCTTCACCAGCTTGCACAGGGCGCCTCCGAACCCGAACTCCGCGTCGTCCGGGTGGGCCACTACTATCATGGCGCGCTTGTAGGCCAGCCAGGGCTTGTCGGGTTGCTCGTTAAGCTGAGGTTCAGTAGTCATTGTTTTTCCTGGTCATCGACCTCGGGCGGCGGACTTCTCCGTCCCGCAGGCGACTTGAAATGTTCCGTAATATTGCGGTGTGACGGCCCCCGCGACTCGCATCGCAGAAGGCCGTCACACTCAGGTCTCGATAGTTCGAACGGGGCCTAGCCGCCGTTCTCCTCCTTCTCCCACAGGGCTTCCAGAATTGCGCCCGGGGACATGGGGAGCTTCTCCATCCTCACGCCGATGGCGTTGTGGACGGCATTGGCCACGGCGGCCATGGGCGGCACCAGGGGCAACTCTGCCACGCCCCGGAGGCCGTATGGATGGCCGGGGTTGGGCACTTCCACGATGACGGTGTCTATCATGGGCAGGTCAAGGCTGATGGGCATCCTGTAGTCCAGGAAGCTGGAGTTCATCATCTGACCCTCGTCGTTGTAGAAGTACTCCTCGTTCAGCGCCCAGCCAATGCCCTGCACCGCTCCGCCCTGAATCTGGCCTTCCACGTAGCCGGGGTGGATTGCCTTGCCGCAGTCCTGCACGGCCGTGAAGCGAGTCACGTCCACCTTGCCCGTCTCCGGGTCCACCACAACGTCCGCGATGTGCACGCCAAAGGCGTTGCCCGCGCCGCCGGGGTTCAGGTTGGCCCGGCCGGTGATGGGGCCGCCGGTGGCGTTCAGCCTGGAGGCCAGCTGCTTGAAGGTAAGCCGCAACTCCGGGTCGGACTTGCTCTGGATTACGCCGTTCTCGTACTCAACCTCGTCCGCCGGCACCTCCCAGATGCTGGCCGCTCGGGCCACCATCTGCCGCTTTACGTCCTGCGCCGATTCGTAGACGGCGTAGCCAATCTTCTGAGCAACGCCGCTTCCGCCTGCGCCGGTGCTGTAGCCAATGGAGTCGGTGTCACCGATGGATGGCCTCACGTCCTCAGCCTCCAGGCCCAGGGCCTCCGCCAGGTGCATTGCCATGACCACGCGGGTGCCGCCGATGTCCGGCGCGCCGCCCACCAGGCTAACCGTGCCGTCCGGGTTCACGCTGGCGATCGCGCTGGCCGGGCCGGAGCCGTTGCCCCAGAAGCCTGCGGCCACGCCGCGGCCGCGGAACTTGCCGTCGATGGGCGCGGAGTAGTGGGGATGGTCCTTGGCCGCCTGGAATGTCTCCACGCTGCCGATCTTGCCGAACACGGGGCCGGTGATCTGTCGGGTGCCTTCCTTGGAGGCGTTCAGCAGCCGGAACTCCATGGGGTCCATCCCGATCTTCTCGCAGATCTCGTCAACAATGGTCTCAACGGCGAATGCGCCGATGGGAGCGCCGGGGGCGCGGTAGGCCGTTGTCTTGGGCGTGTTGACCAGAACGTCAAAGGCCTCGATGTAGCCGTTGGGGATGTCGTAAGGGGCGAACATGCAGCGCGCGCCGCCGCCCACGGGCGAGCCGGGGAATGCGCCCGCTTCGTACACCAGGTGTCCCTCGGCGGCTACGAGCTTCCCGTCCTTGGTGGCGCCCATCTTGACCCTGAGGTCGGCGCTGGAGGTCGGGCCGCTTGCAACGAACACCTCGGTCCTGTTCATCTGGATCTTGACAGGCTTGCCGGTCTTCTTGGAGAGCAGGGCGCACACCGGCTCCAGGTACATGCCGCCCACACCCTTGCCTCCGAAGCCGCCGCCAATCTCCATTGCGATGGTCTTCACGTGGGAGGTCGGCAGCCCCAGGACCGCAGACGCGTTGTCACGCACGCCAAAAAGCTGCTGGGTGCTTGTCCAGATGGTTACGTAGTCGTCCTGGCCCCACATGGCCGTAGCGGCATGGGGCTCAATGTAGCCCTGGTGTACGCGCTTCGTCGAAAACTCCCTCTCGACGACCACGTCGGCCTCGGCAAAGCCCTTGTCCACGTCTCCCAGCCGGTGCTCAAAGTGGTTGGCGACGTTGGTAGGCTTTTCGCTGGGCCCCTCTCCCCAGCCTCCGGCCCTCAGCGTCGCGCTGGACTGCTGGACCAGGGCCTCGTGCAGAATGGGGGCGTCATCCTTCATGGCGTCGAGGGCCGTCAGCGTCGGCTTAAGCACCTCGTACTCCACCTCAATCAGGTCCAAAGCCTCCTCGGCGATGTGGGGGCTTGTAGCCGCCACTGCCGCAACGGCGTGGCCCTTGTACAGGGCCTTCTCCTTTGCCAGGATGTTCCGGGTGATGAAGCCGTAGTTGGTGGTTGCGCCCTCCTCCAGGTCGGCGAGCTTCGGGGAGATGTCGGGCATGTCCCCCCCGGTAACCACGGCCATGACACCGGGCAGCTCCAGAGCCTTGCTGTAGTCAATGCTCTTGATCCTGGCGTGAGCGTGGGGGCTGCGCAGCACCTTGCCCCACAGCATCCCGGGCAGCTGGTTGTCGGCTGCGTAGCGCGCCCGGCCGGTCACCTTGTCCACCCCGTCGTGCCTAATGGGCCTGGTGCCGACTACCCTGTAGTCGGTGTTCGACAAGACTATGTTCGGCTTATAGTCCAGCATACTACCTCCTGTTCGAGATTCAGGATTCCAACGGATAATTTACCACATAAAGGACGCAATCACCAACCCCTGTCCGCTTATTGACCCCGGCGTGCTACTCCCATACACTACGGCCAACGCAATCCTGATATGAGAGGCCGAGTAATGGAAGAAAACGAAGCGGACGCCATTCGCCTGCTGACCAAGAGGGCGGGTCTGGACCTGCCGGAAGAAGAAATCGAGAAGCTCCTCCCCTACTACCGGCGAAACAAGGAGCGACTGGAGACCCTGCACTCCGCAGACCTTGAGAATGAAGAGGTCGGCGGCATATTCCCGCCCCAGTGGACCGCGGACTAGGAGGTGAAGCCGTGAGCCAGTCGCACAATGACCTCTGCACCCTGACAATTCGCGAGGCCGGCCTTCTCATCGCATCCGGCCAGATCTCTCCCGTGGAACTGACCAAGGCCTTTCTTGAGCGCATCGACGAGGTGGACGACAGGCTCCACTCCTACGTGACCGTCCTGCCGGAGGAGGCCCTGGCCGAGGCGCGCGTGGCCGAGGCCGAGGTGCTGCAAGGGCTGTATCGAGGCCCACTCCACGGCATACCCTTCGCCCTGAAAGACCTGTATGACACCAAGGGCGTCCGCACCACGGGCCAGTCCAAGGTGCTGGAGCACCGCGTGCCTACCGAGGACTCCACTGCAACGGCACGGCTCCGGGAGGGCGGCAGCGTGCTGCTGGGCAAGCTGGCCATGCACGAGTTCGCCCTTGGCGGCCCCAAGACCAGCCTCTTTGAGCAGGCGCGAAATCCCTGGAACCTTGACCACGTGACCGGCGGCTCCAGCAGCGGATCGGGCGCGGCCGTGGCAGCGGCCACGTGCATGGGGTCTCTGGGCTCGGACACCGGCGGCTCCATTCGAGGGCCAGCCTCCCTCTGCGGGATCGTCGGATTGAAGCCCACCTACGGCCGGGTGAGCCGCTACGGGGTGATTCCCCTCAGCTGGTCTCTCGACCACTGCGGCCCCATGACGTGGACCGTCGAGGACGCCGCTCTTGTGCTGCAGGTCATCGCAGGGCCGGACCCCAGGGACCCGTCCTCCAGCCACGCGCCCGTCCCGGACTACCTTGGCCACCTGAGGGGCGACGTCAGGGGCATGGTCATCGGTATGCCCCGGCACTACTTCTTCGACACCGAGGCCGGACTGGACCAGGAGACGCTGGAGGCCGTGGACAAGGCGCTGGCAGACCTGGAGAGCCTTGGCGCGCGCCTGGAGGAGGTGGAGATACCAAGCCTTGCATACGCCGGAATATCAAACACGGTGATAATGCTGAGCGAGGCCTTTGCCTACCACCGGGACAACATGGTGTCCCAGCCCCAGAACTTCGGGGAGATGGTGAGGACAAGGTTCTACCAGGGCAGCCTCTTCACCGCCCACGACTACATCCAGGCCCAGAGGGCCCGCAACCTGCTCAAGCGGGAGTTCGCGGAGACGCTGCAGAAGGTGGACGTGATAGCGTCGCCGATGTCAGTCACGCCCGCGTCCAGGTTCGACGAGGTCGACCCGCTGGCGGCCCTGGGCCGTCCCAGCTACTCCGCGCCCTACAACCAGACGGGCCTGCCCGCCATATCAGTGCCCTGCGGCTTCACCAACGCAGGGCTGCCAATCGGATTGCAGATTGCCGGCAAGCCCTTTGACGAGACGACGGTTATGAACGCGGCCTACGCCTACCAGCAGCACGCCGGCTGGTTCGAGAGGAGGCCGCAGCTGTAGTCCCGGTTTAACCCCCCGTCATTCCGGCGGAAGCCGGAATCCAGGGCATCATATAAAGAAGGAAATAGATTCCCGCCCCCGCATAAAGTTCGGGGCAAGCTTCGCGGGAATGACGATAAACGTATTGCCTTGAATGTGCTGTCATAGTTGCGCAAAGGTCTCCGAAAGCATGCCATCGTGCCCCGATACAGGGGCGTGAACGGGCAATCGTAGGGGCGGTTCGCGAACCGCCCCTACAGGCACTTGCTTTGGCCCTGCCCTACTTCAGTACGCCCTCTTCCGTCAGCTGGGCAATTTCCGCCTCGGACATGCCAAGGAGGTCTTTCAACACCTCCGTGTTGTGCTCGCCCAGGCTGGGCGCGCGACTGTAGTTCGGATTTGGCGCGCCGCTCATGCTCCAGGGCTGGGCCAGGTGCGTGTACGGGTTGCCCTCCACTTCTCCCAGTGGGACGAACCGCCCACGCTCTATAAGGTGGGGGTCGTTCACCAGGCCCTCGGCGTTCAGCGACGGCCCGGTGGCGACTCCCGCCTCCTGCAGAGTGTGCATGACCTCGTAGTTGGTGCGGCCTGAGGTCCACTCCGTGACGAGCTTGTCCAGATCATCCTGGTTGTGCCACCGGCTCAGCGTATCGGCGAAGCGCGGGTCGTCGGTCCACTCCGGGTGTCCCGTGGCCTGGCAGAAGGAGGCCCACTCCTCGTCATTGCTGACGGCTATGGCCACCCACTTGTCGAAGCCGTCGCAAGCATAGACGCCGTGGGGTGCCATCCAGTGGTCGCGGTTTTCCATGGGCGGCTGCAGGCGGCCGTTGACCGTGTAGTCAAGGAACCGCTCCGGCAGCGCGGCAATGACGTTTTCGGCCATGCACATCTCGATGTACTGGCCCTGCCCCGTCTTGCGGTGGTGGCGCAGCGCGGAAAGCGCCGCGAACACGATGAGCATTCCCGTCAGGTGGTCCGCCCAGATCCCCGCCACCTGCCCGGGCTTGCCCTCCTTGTAACCTGACAGGTACGACAGGCCCGCGAAGTTGGCGACCTCCGCGTAGTAGCCAATGGCGTTCTTGTACGGCCCCCTGCGGCCCAGGCCGGTGCTGCACAGCATGATAACGTCCGGCTTGACCTTCTTCAGGTCCTCGTATCCCAGGCCCAGCCGTTCGATGACGCCCGTCCCAAAGTTCTCGGTGACCAGGTCGCTGACCTTGACAATCTCCTTGGCAAGCTCCACTCCCTTGGGGTGCTTGAAGTCGATGGAGACGCTCTTCTTGCTGATGTTGTTCCGGACGAAGGGCCCGGCGTCCCGGGTGTCGCCGGGGTAGCGGCTGGCGGTCTCCATCTTGATGACCTCCGCGCCCATCATAGCCATCAACATGGTCGCGTAGGGGCCCTGCACCACCTGGGTGAAATCGGCTATTCGGACTCCTTCCAACGGCAAACGGCTCATTTCTCGCCCTCCCCCCGGAATATTGCTCAACGGCGTTGAGTCTAGATGACTCCCATCTGACGCATCCGCGCCAGGTCGTCCCTGGAGTACCCAAGCCTGTCGCACAGCACCTCTTCGTTGTGCTGTCCCAGCGACGGCGCGGGCGACACCACCCGCCAGGGCGTCTCGGAGAAGCGGTACGCCGGCCCCGGCGATCTGAACTCGCCTATCTCCGGGTGTTCCATTGTCACAAACGTCCCGCGCTCCACGAAGTGGGGATGGTTGACGGCGTCCTCCACCGCGTGGACCGGAGAGGACGGGATGTGCCCCTCCACCTGGAGCATCTGGTACAGCTCCTCCATTGTGTAGTTCTGGGTCCACTCCTCCACCAGCGGGTACAGGGCGTCCATGTTGTCCCTGCGCGACTCCCGCTCGTTGAATATCTCAAGCTCCGTCCATTCAGGATGGCCCAGCACCTCTTTGAGCGAGTCCCAGAAGTGGTCCTGCACCATTGTGATAGTGACGAAGCCGTCCCTGGCCAGAAACGGCTTGCGGCCGGGGACGCGGAGGGCCAGAGCGGCTATCCGGGTGGGTGTCTCACTCCTGTTCGTGTGAGCGATAATGTCGGAGGCTATGGCCGACAGCAGCGGCTCCTGGATCGATACGTCTATGTGCTGCCCCTCGCCTGAGAAATCCCTTGCGAAGAGGGCGCACATCGTCGCAGATGCGGCGGTGATGCCGGCCTGGACGTTGCCCTGGTGGCCGGCAGCCTTCAACGGCGGATGGGTTTCCGGCTCCTCGATTTCCCCCGGCGTTCCGTAGCCCAGCCCGCCAATGTGGAAGGACACAATCTCCGTTGCCTTGTAGTCGCGGTACGGCCCAGTCTGCCCGAAGGCCGTGATGGAGGTGACAATCAGGGCCGGATTGACGTCTTTGATCGAGTCGTAGGTAAGCCCAAGATCCTCCATGATCTTGGGCGGGTTTCCCTCGACCAGCACGTCGGTCTCCTTGAGAAGCTCCATGAACACCTTCTTGCCCAGGGGTTCCCCAACATCCAGGGTGATGCCCTTCTTGTTGGTGTTCATGTAAGCGAAGAGGAGGCTCCGCTCAGGATGGGGATCGTCGTTTGGGAACGGGCCGTAGCGCCTGGCGTAGTCGCCGACGCCCGGCGGCTCGATCTTGATAACCTCCGCGCCGAGGTCGGCCATGAGCTTGGTGCAGTAGGGCGCGGCGATGAAGTCGCCGAGCTCCAAGACCCTCAACCCGGATAGCGCGCCATCAGCCATTTTCACCCCCTTCATGGACGGCTAGCCAGGAGACCCTACCCTCCATCCCAGACCTGGGAGTATTCCGCAGCGACCGGCGCTCCTGGCATTGCCTGGGTTAAGACTCTATTTTACGCAATTCCGGCCCTCCAATGTAACCCTTTCTTCCGCATCCGATGGGAATTCAAAGCGCGTCGCGCCCGTTGCGGGGCCATCCAGGAGAAATTTCGTAGAGTTGCCTCAGGCTGGCGGGCATATCCAGGCTGGACGCGCCCCGGGGCAAGGAGACCTTCAAATGACCTCAGTTGAGGCGCGCGCCTCCCGACCATTCCTGCGGAAGCAGGAATCCAGGGGGTCTGATATAGAAGGAAATAGATTCCCGCTTTCGCGGGAATGACGATAAACGTATTGCCTCCAAGATGCCGCCATAGTTACGCAAGGTTTGCGCAAGCCGGGCTACAGCTCAGGGCGAGCCAAATGCCAGGAGGTCGCCATCTGGTAAGCGTGTGCCGCCTGAAGCACCGTGGCGTCCGCCAGAGGCTTGCCCACAAGCTGCAGGCCGATGGGCAGTCGCGCTCCCGTGAACCCGCACGGTACTGAGATGGCCGGCAGGCCCGCCGCGCTGAAGATGCGCGTGATGCGCAGCACGGCCTCCCTGGTGGACACATCCTGCCCGTTGACGGCAATCCGCTCCTGTTCGATGAGGGGCGCGGCTATGGAGGTCGTGGGAACGGCCAGCAAATCGACGCGCTCCAGGGTGTCAATAATGTGCTGCCTGCACCGGGCCCTCACCCGCTGGGCCGTCAGGTACGCCTCCGCCGGAATGAACAGCCCGCTCTCGAACCGCCTGCGAATGACCGGGTCGTACCGGTCGCCGCTGGCCAGCAGCCGCGGGCGGTGAATGGTCGCCGCCTCCGAGGTCTGGACCACGCTTCCCGCCGGATTGATAAGCTCCAGGTCCGGGATGGAGACCTCCTCCACGGTCGCGCCCAGGGACTCCAGCGCCTTCATAGCGCCGTCGAACGCCTGGCGCACCTCGTCGTCCACCATGTCCCACACGTACTCCCTCGGCACGCCGACGCGCATCCCCTTCACGCCCCGGTCCAGGTCCCGAGTGTAGTCCCGTACAGGGGAGTCTACGGACGCCCGGTCCCTGGGGTCGTGGCCGGCGAGTACGTTCATCGCCAGGGCCGCGTCCTCCACCGTCCGGGACAGCGGGCCGACGTGATCCATCGACCAGGAAAGGGGCGTCACTCCGAACCGGCTGATGAGGCCATAGGTGGGCTTGAAGCCGGTGACGCCGCACAGGGCCGCGGGCACTCGAACGGAGCCGCCCGTGTCCGTGCCCAGGGCTATGGGCGCCTCGCCGCTCGCGACCGCCACGCCGGAGCCGCTGCTGGAGCCTCCGGCCATCCGCGCCGTGTCCCAGGGATTGCGGGCAGGCCCGTAGTGGTTGTTCCGGCTGGTGCCGTCAAAGGCGAACTCCGTCATGTGCAGCTTGCCGATGCAGAAGGCCCCGGCTGCCGTCAGGCGTGAGGCCACCGCCGAGTCCACCTGCGGTACGAAATCGGCGTCCAGCACGGAGCCGGACGTTGTCCTGATGCCCCGGGTCCAGAAGATGTCCTTGAGACCGACGGGGATGCCATGAAAGGGGCCGCGGTACTCCCCGGCCATGATCTCCGCCTCGGCGGCCGCGGCTGAGCGGCGGGCGTGGTCGTCCAGGCGGGTGATGAAGGCGTTGAGCCGGGGCTCCACTTCCTCAATGCGACGCAGGAAGGCCTCCGAGACCTCTACCGGCGACACCTCTTTGCTGCGGATGAGTTGGGCCAGCCGGGCTACGGTCAGCGCAGTCAGGTCGTTGTTGGCCACGGCTACGCCTCTTCGGCGGCCTCCGGCGCGGACAGCGGCGCGTCGGGCGAAGCCTCAACGCTCCTGAGCAGTTCGATGCGCTCGTACATGGGGGCCACCTCGCCGAACAGCGCTTGCAGGTGGCCTTCGTCCGCGTGTATACCCAGCAGCTGCGCCAGAACGAGGAACTCTTCGTAGGTCAGGTTGGGTCGATCGAGCATATCGGAAGCGCCTGGGAGGCCGTACAGGGATTCAGCTCTTCAGCTTGTAGGAAGGCTCAACCTGCTCGACGCGGCCCTCCTTCATCAGCTTGTCCAGGTGGGTCTGGACGTTGCGCGCCGCTCCCTGCCTAAGGCCCTTCTTCAGGTTCTTGGGGTAGATGTCCTTCACCATCTCGTCGACCTTGGAAATCCCCTTCTCCAGTGACGAAAGGACCTCCTCTTCCCTCTGGTTCCGGTGGTTGATGTACCACTGCACCAGCCGCCTGCCACGAGGAGCGGGCACCACCGCGCCGTGGGACGGGCAGATGACATCGTGCCGGAATTTGGTCAGGAGCTGCAGCGACTTCATGTAGGCGTGGAGGTCCGACACCGTTGCCGATGAAGACCCCAGAACGGTGTCGCCCGTGAACAGCACCCTCTCCGCCGAGTAGTGGAAGCAGACGTGGTCAACCGAGTGGCCGGGCGTGAAAATGGCCCGCAGCGCAGCGCCCCCTCCCGTCCTCAGCACCTCCCTTGAGCGTATCGGCACGATCTGGTCCTTGGGCACCAGCGTCTCCAGGGTCTTGACCAGCTTGGGATGGCAGCGGACAGGCGCCTGCATAACATCGAATACCTTGTCCACGCCGCCGTAGTGGTCGGCGTGACCGTGGGTGATGGCGATGCAGGTGATCTTGGGCTTGCCGAGGCCGTCGTAGAAATCGAGGATCTGCTGGGTCCAGGAGCGGTCGTGCTGGCCCGTTTCTATCAGGATCATCTCCTCGCTCGGGTCGCCGACGAAGTAATTGGTGCTGCCGCCCGGGTGGCCAACGGCTCCGTCCTCCACATGGCATGCGTAAACGTGTGGCGTTACCTGCATGGGTTTGTCCTCCTGGTACTGTGTTTGGCCGGAGTACGCCCTAGCCGGCGGCGGTGTCCTTGATAATCTGCGCCAGCCGGCCGCCATAGGAGTCCTCCGTCTCCATTATGTGCTCCAGCACCTGCCGCATCGACCACTCCCCCTCCGGGGCCCTGTCGAAGTCCTCGTCCGAAATCCCGAGAAGTACGCCCTCCAGCCGTCCGCGGGCCTCCTCCAGCCGACCCAGGATGGCCTGGGCTTCCGACTGGGCGATGCCCAGGTCTCGCAGGGTCTTCACCGCGTGGACCGTGTGCTCGATCTCGTGGTTGATGAGCTGGTAGAACATGGAGCGAAGGGGCATCTGCCGCTGGCCCCAGGCAGCAACCTCTCCCATCTGCGATTCCGGCACCGACATCAGGCTCTTGACCAGTTCTTCGTGCTTGGCCCGCATATTGGCCAGGAACTCTTCTTTACTCGACATTTCGCACCTCGTAGTTGGGGTTGAAAGGCTGTCCTGGAGCCTCGCCTAGACGCCCATTGTAGGTTAATGACAATTGCAGCGCAACACTGTGTACTCGTTCAGTACATATGAGACGGTTGAGGGGAGACCAGCACATCTGGGTGGCATTTTATAAGATACTCTGCCGGCGTGAGTCCGTCCAGAGAGTGATGTGGTCTGACAG
>DAOUKT010000036.1:0-64731 GCA_034421015.1 Dehalococcoidia bacterium | reverse complement strand
TCGGCCTACGGCAGGGACGAGACGGTTGCCAGGGTGCTGGAGCAGGGGGCCACGGACTACATCGTCAAGCCCTTCTCGCCCACGGAGCTGGTGGCCAGGGTGAGGGCGGCCCTTCGGCGGTTCGGGGAACCCCAGATACCGGTGCCGGAGGAGCCCTTCGTACTGGGCGACCTGACCATCCACTACGCCCAGCGCAGGGTGTCGGTCTCTGGGAATCCCGTGCCGGTGACGCCCACCGAGTTCGACCTGCTGGCGGAGCTTTCGATGGAGGCCGGACGGGTGGTGCCCCATGACCGGCTGCTGAGGAGGGTGTGGAGCCCGGGAAAGCCGGGGAACCTGCGGGTGCTGCGCACCCACCTGATGAAACTGCGACGCAAGCTGGGCGACGACGCTTCCAACCCAAAGTACATCTTCGCCGAGCCCCGCGTCGGCTACCGTATGCCAAAGGGGGAGACTGAGGGCGAACAATGAAGACCACTGACCTTCTCAAGGATTACGCCGATGTCAGGCTCGGGGTCACGCGCTATTCTACGTCCGGCTTCGGCCTCGGAGCAGCGTCGCGATTTGGGGAGCCTCTTTCGGGTTGGAAACGTCTACGTCTAAAGGGGTAGCAGGCCCTCTCGAATGCGCGGAAAAGCAGAATGGGGCCTGATGAGGAGATGAAAGATGCGTGAGAACACTAATGGCCTATATGGTGCGAGGCAGTCGGGCTGGCTCACCGTGCTCGTTGTGGCCCTGTGCCTCACGGCGTTCGCCCCGCTTGCGGGATGCGGCGGCGAACCACAGCCCAGCTCACCGACAAGTCCCACAGTGACTCCAAAAAGCACCAGCACAAACACCCCTGTCCCGACTGTCGGCCCATTGCCCGCCGCGACGATTCGTCCGTCCTCCCAAACCGCGCCAAATGAGATTCGCTCGGACCAGGAGCGGGCCGCGCCGTCGGCAGGGATCGGTGACTTGGCGGGCGTGGTCGATGGCAACAGCGCCTTCTCCTTCGACCTATATCAGACGCTGAGGGGACAGGATGGAAACCTGTTCTACTCGCCCCACAGCATCTCGCTGGCCCTCGCCATGACCTACGCGGGGGCCGAGGGGCAGACGGAGAGGCAGATGGCGGACACGCTCCGCTACTCCCTAACCCAGGACCGGCTTCACGCCGCGTTCAACGCCCTGGACCAGGATCTCGCCTCCCGCGGCACGGACTCTCAAGGCCGGGACGGTGAGGGGTTCAGGCTGAACATCGTCAACGCGGTATGGGGCCAGCAAGGGCACCCGTTCCGGGATACGTTCCTGGACGTCCTGGCGGAGAATTACGGAGCGGGCGTGCGGCCCACAAACTTCAGCGCCGCCCCCGAGAAGTCGAGACTTGCGATCAACGACTGGGTTGCGGAGAGCACGGAGGACAGAATCAGGGACCTTATCCCGCCAGATGTCATCAACTCGCTGACCAGGATGGTGCTGACCAACGCCATCTACTTCAACGCTTCCTGGCTCTTCCCCTTCAATGAGGCCAACACGCGTGCGCAGTCCTTCCAACTGCTGGACGGGAGCAGCGTCGATGTCCCAATGATGCGAGCATCGGAGGACTTCGGCTATGCGGCCGGGGACGGATACCAGGCCGTGGACTTGCCCTACGTCGGACATGAGATGTCCATGACCGTCATAGTCCCGGACAGGGGACGGTTCCGGGAGTTCGAGGACTCCCTGGACGCGGTCCTGGCAGAGCGGATTATCGCGAACCTCGGATTCCGCCGCGTTACGCTCGAACTGCCGAAGTTCGAGTTCGAGTCCCAGTTCCGGCTGAGCGAAACCCTCAAGTCCATGGGGATGCAGGACGCCTTCGACATCGCCGCCTCCGACTTCTCCGGCATGGACGGGCGGTCGTGTCTAGCGGAAGACCCGGGGTGCCTCTACATCCGGGAGGTGGTCCACAAGGCGTTCGTGTCTGTGGACGAAGCGGGCACCGAGGCGGCCGCGGCCACTGCCGTGATGATGCAAGCAGAGTCCGCTCCCCCGAACCCGGTCTCCGTCACTGTGGACAGGCCCTTCATCTTCCTGATCCGGGACCGGGCGACGGAGGCCGTCCTGTTCGTGGGGAGGGTGGAGGAGATATCGCCTGCTCCCGCGGCCAAGGCGCAGCAGTTCAAGACCGCGGAACCCCGCGACGCAGACAACGCTCGACGGCTCGGAACCGACACGCCAGTCGAGGGCCGACGTGGCTCTGGCCAGGCCACGGCGCCGGGATCTCCCGAACCAGCGCCGTTCGGCGCCACGGTCTCGCAGTCGGAGCGTGGGCCGCTGGGTAGACTCCAGCAGGCCAGGCAGCTCACAGAGCCGGCGTTGGACGTCGACGCGGAACTTAAGATGCCGACGGTAACTGCCAAGGTGGACGGCAGCGTTCTCTTCATGGCGCAAGACGCCAAGGGGTACAACCGCACGGTCGTCGAGCTCGAGGGCATCGGACTGTGGGAGGCGGTAACTCCGGAGGATGAAGAGTATATCGACCTCTTCATCGTACCGGCCCCTACGCTGGAGACCGTCAGATGGAGAGCGGCCTCGGCAATAGCGCCGGAGGACGCCGGTGGCCGCTACCGAATCGGCCCGTGGACCGCCTGGAGCGTCCTGCAAGTGCCGCAGGTGACCCCGCCGGACGCTGGCGTGGACAGGTCCGAACTCAGATGAGCCGCGGCATCCCCGGCGTGAACTGTGCGGCCGTTCCTTTGGGAACGTGCCCCAAAACAAGCGCTAGTCCTCAAAGTTCCCTAAAGATTCGCTGCTAAATTGACAACTACAGCGGGGCCACGAGGCCCGGCAAGTTTGGGGAACAGGAGGTATCGGAATGAGAATTAAATGGATACCGGCGGGACTTGCGGTGGGGCTACTGACCGCGGCCATAACCGGCGGCGCCGTCCTGGCCTCAGGTGGAGACGGGGCCGGGAAGGGTGACCCCGATGCCGAAGAAGTGGTCGTGGGGGATGGGAATATCTCGGTTCAGAGCATCGAGAACACAGAGGTAGAAACGGGAGAGCCGGACGATCTGGCGCTCAGGGTCGCGGAGATTCTGGGCACCGACACGCAGTCGACGCACGATGCCATGGTTCAGGCGGACCATGTCGATCTCGACCTTCTCGTAGTGGACGGCCAGGTGGAAGTGGGGGATGAGGATTCGCGGTCTGAGCACGCAGAGGGGCCGTCGTATCTGGAGTACGGAAACAGGGTCAGTGCAATCCTCGGCGTGGATGGTGAGAGGGTCGCCCGGGCCATCGCCCAGGCTTACGAGGAGCTCTACGCGGTGGAGCGGGACATCCGGGATACCGGGAGCGGACGGGACAAGGAAGGCAAAGAGAAACCCGACAAGCTCCACATCGGACCCGCCTCTGACTAGACCCCGCGTACCGCGGCGAAGGCCGGGGCGGGAATCGGTCTCGCCCCGGCCTTCGCCGCAGAGAGGAGAGTGTGATGTCCCCCAGGAACACCTACGACAAGAACGACGGAGAGAAGCCCCTGGTGCTGGTCGTCGACGACGACCCTAACGTGGTCGCGTTGGCGCGCGGTTACCTGGAGCGGGACGGCTACCGGGTGTCGGAGGCGAGCGACGGGCTATGGGCGTTGGAGCTGGCGCGAAGGGAGCAGCCAAGCCTCGTAGTGCTGGACCTCATGCTCCCCGGCCTGGACGGGCTGGAGGTCTGCCGGAGGCTGCAAGTGGAATCGATGGCGCCCGTCATCATGCTGACGGCGCGGGTGGAAGAGGCCGACCGGCTGGAGGGACTCAACCTGGGGGCCGACGACTACATCACCAAACCCTTCAGCCCCAGGGAGCTGGCGGCAAGGGTTCGCGCCGTCCTGCGCCGTTCGGACCGGGAGAGCGCTGTGTCCGCATACCCGGAGCTTAGCTTCGGCGGGATAAGCGTCAACCTGCGCACCCGGAAGGCGACGGTGGACGGCGCGGAGCTCGGCCTGACGCCGACGGAATTCCGGCTGCTGACCCTCCTGCTCCAGGAACCCGGCAGGGTGTTCTCCCGCAACGACATCATTGAGAGGGTACTTGGCGGTGATTTCGACGGCTTCGACCGCGCTGTCGACACCCATGTGTCCTGTCTGCGCCGGAAGCTCGAAACCGAAAGCCCGGGGAGCGCCGGGCATATCCAGACCGTGTACGGCGGCGGCTACCGGCTCCGCCATGGCGGGAGCGCCTGACGTGCGCATGGGGCGACTGCACGACATCTTTTCCAGCCTACAGTTCCGGCTGGTCACGGGATTCGCGCTTACCATCGTCCTGACCCTCACCGCAGCGGGAATCCTTATCAGCCTTGCCACGGAGACCCAGGTCGAACGGTTCGAGACCGATCAGGCCACGGCGCAGGCTGGGCGTGTCAGCGAGTTCATCTCCAACTACAGCATCGAAAAAAACGACCCTGCCGAACCCGACGCTGAGCTGCAATCGATCGTCCAGCAGGCCGCCGACATCTCCGGGCTTCGCATCACCACCTACGATGCCCAGGGCAACGTCGTCGCCGACTCCAACGCTCCCTACATATCGAACCTCCCTGCAGGTGAAGGGCGGCTGAATGAGGCGGAGGGTTTCCCCCTTCTATCGGGCGGAGAGGTCGTGGGTTCCATCACCGCATCCGGAGATTCTGGTCTTGAGACGGGAGCTGGGCAATTCGCCGTCGCCGACCCGAATGCTTCCCGCATAGCCCATCACGTGGACCGCTACCTGCTGTGGGCCGGAATCGGCGTCGCGGTCCTGGGTACGGCGCTGGTGTGGATGTTCGCCCGGCGCACGCTGGCCCCGGTCCAGAGGTTGGGAGCAACCGCCCGGCGGCTGGGCCGGGGCGACCTGTCCCAACGGGCCGAGGTCACCGGCCCCACCGAAATCCGGCATCTGGCCCACAGCTTCAACACCATGGCTGCAGAGCTGGAAGAGGCCGAGGGCCGCCGCCTCAGCCTCACCGCCGACATCGCCCACGAGCTGAGGACCCCGACCTCCAACATCCAGGGTTATATGGAAGCCATCAAGGACGGGGTGTTCCAACCCACGCCGGAAACGGTAGACACCATCCACGAGCAGTCTCTCCTGCTGTCGCGGCTCGTCGATGACCTGCGGCTCTTGGCCCAGGTTGACGGCGGCGAGCTTCAGTTGCAACAGACTCAGACGCGCGTGGAAGAGCTGGTGCAGTCCTGCGTGGACGCCCTGCGGCCCCGAGCCGAAGCCAAGGGCGTTGCCCTGGACGTCGATGTGGCCGACACCCTGCCGGTGTTGGACCTGGACGCAACCCGCATCGCCCAGGCGGTCGGCAACCTGCTGGACAACGCCGTCACCCACACGCCGGAGGGCGGCAGGGTAACGGTGTCTGCTCATGCATTGGCGGATGCCGTGGAGGTGCAGGTGGCCGACACCGGGCCGGGAATTGCTCCCGATGACCTGCCCCGCGTATTCGACCGCTTCTACCGCGCCGACCCCTCCCGTTCCCGCAGCACAGGAGGGACCGGGCTGGGGCTCACCATCGCCCGCAGGCTCGTCGAGGCCCACGGCGGGTCCATCGAGGCCGACAGCGTGGTGGGACGGGGCAGCCGGTTCATCATCCGCCTACCAGCCGGGCGGCGATAGCATGGGAGGCAACTCACCGGCGGGACCGGCAGGAACGGGCGGAGAACCGTGGGGTTACAGTGAAGTTGCCCTTCGTCAACGAAAACTCTGTGGAGGATGGTCATGGCCATGATCGTGCGGATAACCGGCGGGCTGATGCTGGCGTACTCGGCGCTGTACACCGCCCACTTCATCTTCGACACCCTCTACAACGCTGGACCCATCTGGGCCGTCCTCAACATCATCTCCGCCGCAGCCATACTCATCGCCCTGGGGATCAATTTCGCCCACATGCGGGCGCAGTTCGGCCAACACGCGGTCACTGTGTCCCGGCTCGGCGCATACGCCCTCTTCTATGCCAACGCCGCCCTAGCCATCTGGTTCTTCCGCAACTGGGTCCACCTGCTCACCCTGGAGGAGGGTGAATCGGTCAGCGTCCACTCGGACGTCACCTGGATGGTCATCGCCGTTCTAATCCCTCTGGTCCTGGTCACCACGGGATGGCGACTCTGGGGCAAGTCGGACTGACCGGCTACTGAGCAAAGGAGCGGGCGGGCATCTGACCTTCCTCAGATTTGTCATATAAGGGAGTGTGAGACATGGTTCTAGCGATAAGGATGTTGCTACCGGTCATAGTCGGCGCCGCAGCGCTTCTGGCGCTTGCCTGCGCCTCGGGAGAGCAACCCCTGGCCGGTACATCGGAGCAACGCCTGTCGGGTACGTCCTGGACGCTGCTTTCCGTTAGGGGGTAGCCCAGCCATCGGAAACATGGAGGTTGAGTTTTCCGAGGAGAGCGGCATCAGTGGCTGGACCGGATGCAACTCCTACGATGGCAGGTACAGCGCCTCGGGGTCCTCCTTCACCATAGAGGAGCTTAGCTGGACCGAGGCGGGTTGCCCAAGCCGCGAACTGTTCACTCAGGAGTCTCTGTACACCGACCTGCTGGTGAATGCGGAGGGGTTTGCCATCAACGGATACTGGCTGACCATCACCAGCTCCGATGGTGAGGCCATCACATTGCCCTGAAGCAATAGGGGCCTAGGGCAGGGTCACCTCTGCTCCGCATCCTGTAGGACCGCCTACGCCGAAGACATCAGAATCGCCTCGCACGGACGGTGTTGCGCCCGCAAGAAAGGTTGCGCACAGGCAGGGTTAGGCCGACCGGCTCATCGCTGAACTACGGACTTACAGGACTGACAAGGCCCTTGAGGGAGTCACAGGTTTCCTAGCCACATCTCGAAGATAGTTCTGTACATCGCCAATACAGGCCCCGGAGAGGCGTTTGGCGAACCGCTTTACCTATGCGACTGTACCCAAATCGACTGTCCACGAGCACCTAAGTGTTGCTTGTCGATTGTGTCCGAAGAGTGAAAGTTCTTTTTTTATCAAGTCTGGTGGGGAACGAGTAGAATAGACCTACACACGGTGGCTGAAAGGTCACGTACTCGCAGTGTCAAGATGGTACCGTCTACGGCTACTGACCCAGAGTCCGGTTCAGAAGGCGGCAGACTTGTCGCCTAGACGGATTGCACTCAGGTGTCTCCGACACCGCTCTCAGCGTCGTATACGTGCTGCCCGCCTCTGGGGACGATCTCACGTCGTCTAGGCCCGTTCTATGCTGATAGAAGATGCCCCTCAGTATCGGCCGCCGCGGCCTTAACGAGTTCCTGACGGTCTAGGTGCTCCCTGATCCGAGTTGAGTCCTCGGCATTCTCGACGTCAGGAGTCTCGACGAAGCGCAAGATTCGGCCCAGCCGCCACTCACCTCCTAAAGCTCCCCATCGCATTACGTAAATGGTTTCATGAGCCGGAGCGTGCTTCTACTGCAAACGTCATCTATCGCGTAGTTCATGTGGTTCCCCATCAGTGCTCCCTTCCCACCTTCGAATAGGAGGGAGCTGCCCCAAGTCCAGCAGAAACTGCCTTAGGGGTGTTGACACCACGCCACCGAATGAAACGCCGACGAGAGTTACCGATACGGCCAACCATGTCCGGTCGTCCGTAACTACTATTGGAACAGCTATCGCGAGTAGTGTGAGAGGTAAGAACATAAAGACCATAGAGATACTTTCCATCGCCGGTCCCCATATGGCGGTCTGGCGTCGCTGACGAGCGTGAGTCAGCAAGAATCGTGCCGCAAACATCCAGACAGCACTGCTCATTAAGACAGTAGGCAACGGAATAAGCACATACTCCAACCTAATACCTTCGGAGCTTACAATTACAACAAGGAGTACCTCCACTATAATTGCAGACGGCACTAATGCAACTCCCAGCAGAGGTGTCCGCCGAACAAGGTCCGCGAAAATCAGTAGGGACAGCGCCGACATCAGCAAGAAAAAGACATTTACCCCCAGTAGTGGCCGATCAAGCCTATCGCTGATGGCTATCAACAAGAAGGCAAGATTCACTAGGACAAATACAGAGTGCCACCAATCGAATCGACGACTGGCCCTGGCATCCCTTTGCTCCAATAATGTTGAGAGGGGAACTGCCATATAAACCAGATTTAGCAGTGCCTTGCTCCATATATAGCCAATAGGGTCGTACAACCAAATGAATGCCGTGAACAGAATAAAGCCTAGGGTACTCACCCAGAATGTGACGCCAGCTCTTTGGCGGAGTTCCGGCCAAGACGGGCAACGTTCTCTTATTGCCTCTCGCCATTCTCGACGCATCTGCCGGTTCCTCAATATAGTTACGAAGACAGCAGCAGGGCGGCAAACATCGCGAAGCATGGCGAGTGCCAGCTTAAATTGCACTCTCCGCCTCACTGGCATCACTCCCCTTCGTCTGGTCGTCTAAGTAGCAAGCTGGCACGGCCTTGGTATTCTAGGGTCTTGTAGGGATCATTCTGCACAAAGGAGGGAAGCCACAGGCGTTTAACATTCCCAACACAGCACTCATGAAGACAGATCTGAAACTTTCCCTATTCGGTGCGTCTTGAAAATTAGAGCCCCGCTTAAAGTAAGCGTCGTCATTTGCAGGCTAGTTCAACGATAGCCTGCTCGATGATTAGGATAATTCTATGGTAGCTGCGCTTGCCTACGGCAATGGAGCCCGAACGCTTCCCCGGTTAGACCAACCCTTAAGTAGCTTTACCGATTCGGAACATCCTTGTAGAACAGACTGGGCAAACGCCCTGAGTCGCCGGACAGCCATTCTTCATGACAATGGCCTGGGGGTTACTCATCTCCTTCTTGGACCGGCACTTGACACAATAGGCTTCCAAGACACTCCTCCTGATTCGTAGTAGTAACGACAATCCTACCCTATGGCCAACCGAAAGTCAGCAGTTACCAGCAAGTTTGAGATTGACCATGTGTGCCTTTCGGTGGTACTATTGCAGCACCCAATTCTCTACCAGACTTGATAGAATCATGAATCTGTCAGATTTGGTTCGCGCTGGCGCTGTAATTCTGCCCTTTTCCTTCACCCCGCTGATGTGTAGAAAGCGCCGGTGTTGAGGCGGGACCGGCCCGGCTGCCCGGCGTTGTCCACCCTTTTCACCCCCTCGAAACTTGCCTGTTTGGGTCTATTCTGGCAGTTTAGGCCAAGCATTATCAACCTGAATAGTGACTTAATCGCTAATTTGTCCGCAAAGCCCCTACAATGGTCTGACGGCCACCCCCTCCCGACCAGAATAGCGCTGACCTTGAAAACCTAACTCTACTGCCCTACCATTGGGACTATGCTGCTTACCATCTCCACGACGCACCAGCCTGCGACTGATCTGGGGTTCCTGGTGCACAAGAACCCCGGTCGATTTCAGTCCTTCACGTTGCCATTTGGGCGGGCTAATGTTTTCTATCCCGAAGCGGAGCGCCACCTTGCAACTGTAGCGCTTCTCGTGGACATCGATCCGATAGGCCTGACGCGCAGGAAGCCCGGCGCCTCCAATGCCGGGGTCCCGCTTGAGGAGTACGTGAACGACCGCCCATATGTAGCGTCTTCCCAATTGAGCGTAGCCATTGCCTCCGTCTTCGGAAGCGCGCTCGCCGGCACAAGCAGGGAACGCCCGGAGTTAGCGGAGACGTCCATACCCCTTGAGGCCCGGATAGCGGTCATTCCTTCCAGAGAGGGAGAGGAACTCATCCGGAATTTGTTTGAACCGCTCGGCTACTCCGTTGAGATTCAGGGGCACCCACTGGATGAGCGATTTCCTGAGTGGGGCGCCAGCCCATACTTCAGCGTTCGCCTCAAGTCGGAAATTCGGCTCAGGGACTTACTGGCCCACTTATACGTGCTTCTGCCGGTACTGGACGACGACAAGCATTATTGGGTTGGCGATGATGAGGTGGCGAAGTTGCTGCGCTTCGGAGAGGGGTGGTTGAGCAGCCATCCGCAGCGGGACCTCATTTCACGCCGCTACCTGAAGCATCAGCGTGGCCTGGTGCGTCTGGCGTTGGCCCAACTACTTGACGCGGGCCACGCTGATCCGGGTGTCACTGCTGCACGGCATGAACGAGAAGAGGAAAGGCTTGAAGCCCCGCTTCGATTGGGAGAGCAGCGTATACAGGCGGTGCTGGCCACGCTCCGGGGGATCAGAGCAACCAGTGTGCTCGACCTTGGCTGCGGTGAAGGGAAGCTGATAGGCGAGCTACTAGGGGAGACTGCAATTCGCTCGGTAACTGGCCTCGACGTATCACACCGAGCGTTGGAAGTGGCGCGCGAACGCCTGCGCCTGGATACCCTTCCCACACCCCAGCGGGAGCGCATCAACCTACTACACGGATCCCTGACATACAGAGATAGGCGGCTGTCCGGCTATGACGCCGCAGTAGCAATGGAGGTAATCGAGCACATAGACGCCCCACGTCTTGAGGCGTTCGAGGAAGTTGTATTTGCGGCCGCGAGGCCTGGCTCGGTTCTCATCACTACTCCCAACGTAGAATATAACACGCTTTTTGACGGGCTGGCCCCGGGAGGATTCAGGCATGGGGACCACAGGTTTGAGTGGACTCGGAGGCAGTTTCAGGATTGGTCGCGCCAGGTGGCGGAACGCCGCGGCTACGACATACGTTTCCAGGACATTGGCCCTGAGCACCCAACATACGGTGCGCCAACCCAGATGGGAGTCTTCACCAGATGAATATCGCCATTCCTGAGCTATGTCTTGTGGCGCTCATTGGGCCTACAGGAACTGGGAAGTCTACTTTCGCCTCCCGCCACTTCAAGCCCACCGAGGTGGTGTCTTCAGACGCCTGTAGAGCGATAGTGGCAGATGATCCAAATGACCAAGGCGCAACGTCCGAAGCGTTTGAATTGCTAAACTTCATTGCAGACAAGCGCCTGAAAGCCGGACGCCTCACAGTCATTGACGCCACCAGCGTTCAGCCGCAGGCGCGCAAGCCTCTGGTGGCGCTCGCCAGAGAGAATGACTGCTTGCCGGTGGCAATCGTACTGAATATGCCTGAGGCCTTATGCGTGGCCCGCAACAAGGGGCGTACCGACCGGACGTTTGGGTCGCGCGTTGTGCGCCAGCAGGCGGAACAGCTCAGGCGCTCGATGCGCGGGCTGAAGCGCGAGGGATTTCGCCACGTCTTCGTGCTTAACACCCCGGAAGAGGTGGAGGCGGTTACAATCGAGCGTGTGCCGATGTGGACCAATCTCCAGCACGAACACGGACCATTTGACATCATCGGTGACGTTCACGGGTGCTTCGATGAACTCTTCATCCTCCTAGAGCGCCTCGGGTACGAGGTGGAGACCAGAGTTGACGCCGCCGGGGAAGCTGCCTTCCTGGTGACTCATCCGGAAGCGCGCAAGGTAGTATTCCTTGGCGACCTTGTAGACCGCGGCCCTGGGGTCTCCAAGGTACTCAAACTTGTGATGAGCATGGTGGCGGACGGCGTGGCGCTGTGCGTCGCCGGCAACCACGAGTCTAAGCTCGTCCGCAAGCTCCAGGGCAGAAATGTTCAGGTATCCCACGGACTTGCAGAATCGCTTGAACAGCTGGAGAAGGAGTCCCTAGCATTCCGGCTGCAGGCGGCGGAGTTCCTAGACGGGCTGATAAGCCACTATGTGCTTGATGGCGGGGACCTTGTGGTGACCCACGCGGGAATGAAGGTGGAATACCAGGGTCGAGCGTCCGCGCGTGTTCGGGATTTTTGCCTGTATGGTGAGACCACTGGAGAAACGGACGAGTTCGGGCTACCAGTGCGCGTCAACTGGGCGGCCAGCTATCGTGGTCGGGCGATGGTGGTCTACGGTCACACTCCTGTAGAGGAGCCCGCCTTGCTCAACAACACAATGAACATAGATACGGGATGTGTCTTTGGCGGCAAGCTGACCGCGCTCCGATACCCGGAAAAGGAACTTGTGTCGGTACCGGCAGCGCGCGTGTACTATGAGCCTGCGAGACCTGTGCCAGAGACTGTCCAGCCTGAAGATACTGCCTCGCCAGCCCAGGATCGCGCGGTAGGCCTCCTTGACATCGACGATGTGCTCGGTAAAAGAATCGTGTCTACGCGGCTGCGCGGCAACATTACGGTTCGCGAGGAGAACGCGGCGGCTGCGCTTGAAGTGATGAGCCGATTTGCCATGGACCCCCGCTGGTTGGTATACCTGCCTCCCACTATTTCCCCGTGCGACACATCCAGACTCCCCAACATGCTTGAGCACCCATCAGAGGTGTTTGCATACTACCGCAATAGCGGTGTGTCCAGCGTAGTCTGCGAGGAAAAGCATATGGGGTCGCGTGCCATCGTTGTAGTGGGCCGAGACGCCGCAGCTATCCAACGGCGATTCGGCATATCCGGCGAAGATACAGGCGTCTGCTACACGCGGACGGGACGAAGGTTCTTTGACGACCGCGCTCTTGAGGCCCAATTCTTGGAACGTGTTGGTGCAGCGCTGACGGCATCCGGCATCTGGGATGAATTGGAGACAGACTGGGTAGTGCTAGATAGCGAACTCATGCCATGGTCCGTCAAGGCCCAAGAGTTGCTTCGCGAGCAGTATGCGGCGGTCGGTGTGGCAGCATGGACCGGTCTCGCGGCCGCGGAAGCGATCCTTCAGCAGACGGAGGATCGTGGTATAGTCACTGGTGGCGCGTTGGTCAGAGTCAAAGAGCGGCTTCGCCTCGCGGAACTCTACAGCGACTCGTATGCCCGGTACTGCTGGCCGGTGACGTCACTCGCCGACATCCGACTTGCGCCGTTCAATTTGCTTGCGAGCGAGGGCCAACTGCACACCGATAAGGACCATCTTTGGCATATGGATATGGCCGCGCGGTTGAGCCAGGCCGACTCGACGTTGTTTCAGGATACCCAGCATAGGGTGGTGCAGCTAGGCTCCTCGGATGAGATTGAGGCTATACGATGGTGGAACGAGCTAACAGGCAGCGGAGGGGAAGGCATGGTGGTGAAGCCTTCGGCCTTCATAACAACTGGCAAGCGGGGTCTGTTGCAGCCCGCCATTAAGTGTAGAGGAATAGAATATCTCCGCATTATCTACGGTCCGGAGTACACCCTATCAGAGAACATAGAACGGCTGCGAGATCGCGGCCTCTCCGCCAAGAGATCGCTGGCGCTTCGGGAGTTTGCACTGGGCGTAGAAGGTCTCCGGCGTTTTGTTGAGGGAGAGCCTCTCTACAGGGTGCACGAGTGCGCATTCGCGGTACTCGCACTTGAAAGCGAGCCGGTTGATCCTAGACTCTAAGGGACAACCCAGATAATGGGCCGCCAAGGCATGTGCCGTATCCAACCAAGACACTCTAGTGACACCAAGCAAATTAACGCCAGCACTCACACAGCAAGGTCAGAACATGACCAAAGGAAATCCGGACTAACTTGTTAAAGAATCAGCACTTGAAGACTATATTGACAGCGCTTTGGAGGTCCCGGATTCCGCACTCTCCATCAGACCGGATTCGAACCAGACTACAAGTGTGTGTAGGCCAATTGGATGGAACAGAGCTCAGCAGCACCTGGTAATTTCGACTGCCTCAGCTAGCAGCCTCCAAATGGACAGCCCACGAGTACCGGAGCTTTTGGTGCCGATTGAGTGATTGGGTTGGACGGGCTCACCATGAGCGGGAAAGAATTGGTATTACCGACACGTATAGAGAATACCCGCGTTACTATACCCGGCAAGCCAAGCGACGATCTGCCCCCCGGTACTTGGGACAGTATTTTGAGACAGTCCGGCCTCAAGGAGTAACCCAGACAATGAAATACACCGTCATAATTGAAAAGGCTCCCAACAATTACGCGGCCTATGTTCCTGATCTGCCCGGCTGCGTGGCTACAGCCAGCACGCGCGATAAGCTGCTTGAGGAAATCCGGGAAGCGATTGAGTTCCATATAGAGGGTATGCGCCAAGATGGGGAGCCTGTCCCCGCGCCCCAGGCCATCGCTGACATTGTGGAAGTAGCGGTGGCGCCGGGGGCCTAGTGGGTGAGCGCCGGCCTCACGCGTGAAGCTGGCGAGACGGCAAAACAACCACCGCGCTCCCGGTCGTACTCGCCTCGCCCTCCGCGTACTCAATCCACACCTGGCGCTCGGCCAAGCGCCCTCCGTCCTAGACGCGGTTAGCGGGTGGGGGCCTCCCAGGGCGTCAGCCACACGCCGGACTTTCTCCCTCACCGCCTGCATCACGCCCTGCTCCGCGCATCTCCTCCGTGATGAGGATGTCCGGCGGCTTGCTCAAGGCGATACCTACTGCCACTGGACACAGGCCTTCATCAAGCTGGGTTGGTAATCTTTAAACCCCATGAAATCGTGAGGCTCTCAGCTATCTCCGACATTTCTGAAAGACTAGCGGATATATCCTCATCCCGTCATTCCGGCGGAAGCCGGAATCCAGCCGTCCGAACTCTCTCATACCACGTCCTCATACAGATCCCGCCATGACGGATTGCTGCTCTCAATCAAATCAAGTTTCCAGGCCCGGTGCCACTCCTTGAGCTGTTTCTCCCGGGTAATTGCGCTCAGCATTGTTTCGTGGCCTTCATACCAGACCAGAGTGTGCACGCTATACCGTTTGGTGAACCCCTCTGCAACATCGTTCTTGTGTTGCCAGACCCGCTGACCGAGGTTGGATGTAGTTCCTATGTACAGAGTGCCGTTGCGTTTGCTTGCCATTATATAGACGCAGGGCTGTCTCACTTGGGCGTCCTCTGGATTCCGGCTTTCGCCGGAATGACGATGCGCTGCTGTTTGCCATGATAGTTACGCACCGTTTGCGCGCCGCCCAGAACGGGCAGCCCCGACATTACAGCGTCACTTCCACCTGCCGCGTCTCAATGGTTAGCGGCATACCCGACTCAGCGCGCACTTCCAGGCACAGCTCTATGGCCTCTCGTATGTTAGCCAGGGCTTCGTCCTTGGTGTCGCCTTGGCTCACACATCCGGGGATGGACGGGCACTCTGCTATCCAGACCCCGTCTTCATCCCTGTCAATTGTCACCGTCATCCTCATTCTGCCTGAACCTCTCCTGCTCCTCCGTGTACTGTTAGTCTGAGTTCATGGTGGGTTTATTCGCCCCTACGTCACGTGGGGGGCGTAGTCCATGCCTATCTGGCCCAGGGCCTTCAGCTTGTCGTACTCCTCCTCCGATATTCTCAGCACCTCGCGATAGATGTAGTCGTTGTCCTCGCCCAGACGCACAGGCGGCTTCACCGCCGGGAAGGGGACCTTGGACAGCTTGAAAGTCGTGCTGGAGTACAGGTGCGTGCCAAGCTCCGGCCCCGTGATGGGCGCGAAGAAGTCCCGCGCCTTCATCTGCGGGTCGGCGTAGGCTTGCTCCTCGTTGAGCACCGGCCCGGCGATGATGCCCTCGCTCTGAAGGCGGTTGAACAGCTCTATGGGGTCCTTGTCCGACGTCCACGCCTCAATGGCCGCGTCGACGTCGTCGTGGTTGGCCCGGAGCTTCTCCATATCGCCGAAGCGTTCGTCTTCGACAAGGTCGTCCCTGCCCATCAAGCGGCACAGCTTCCTCCACTGCTCAACGTCAGCAATGGAGATGCACAGCCAGTTGTCCTCACCGGCGCAGCGGTACGCCCCCTGCACCAGCTTGTAGTCCCGGTTGCCCAGGGTGGAGGCCACCCGCCCGTTGATGGTGTAGTCCATTATCAGCTCGCCCAGGTGGGGCATGAAGTTCTCGCCCAGGGAAATGTCGATGTACATCCCCTTGCCCGTCTTCTCCCTGTGGTGCAGGGCCATGAGCGCGGCGATGGCCATTGTCACGCCGGTGGCGGCGTCCGACGGCACGGCGGCCGGGACGCCCTCCGCGTCCATGTCCGGGTAGCCCATGACCGACGCGTGGCCGTAGGCCGCCTCAAACTGCATCCCGAAGCCCCGGTAGCCCGACCACGGCCCCGTCCGACCGTAGCCCGTCGTGGAAATCATAATTAGGCGCGGGTTCCACTGGCTCACCACGTCCCACGTGAGGCCCAAGCGCTCAATGGAGCCCAGGGCGTTGTTCTCCATGAACAGGTCGCTGCTCTCAATCAGCCGGCGCATGACGTCCTTGCCCTCAGGCGTGTGCAGATCGGCCGTCATGGAGTACTTGCTGCGATTGTGCGCGTTGAAGTTGGCGGAGCGGTTCCACGGGCGCTCCCCGGGGTCCCGGTCCGGGTAGGACGATATGGGCCTCTTCGCCTCCTCCTCCTTGGTCGCGCGCGCCGGGCCGCGGCTGCCCACGGGCTTCACGTTGACCGATTCCACCCTTATCACCTCCGCGCCCATGTCTCCCAGGAACATCGTCGAGTAGGGGCCTGCCAGCACGACCGTCATGTCGGCGATCCTGACGCCCTCCAGTGGGAGCTTGGCCTTCCGCTCCGACGGCGATGCAGGCGCGCTCGCCGTCGCCCTGGCTTTCTCCACCTCCGCGGCGACCTCGTCGTTGTGCTGTCCCAGAAGTGGAGCCGGTCTCCGAATCTGCCACCACGGCTCCTGGGTGAATATGGGCTTTCCGGTGTAGCGGAACTTGCCCGCAACCGGATGGTCGACCTCCACAAAGTAGTTCCTCTCCTTAAGCTGGGGCAGGTTGTCGACCACGTCCTCGAAGTTGTTGATCCCGGCGGACGGAATCTCGAACTCCTGGCAGGCGGCCACCACCTCGGCCCTGGTGCGCTGGAAAATCCACGGGAACCAGATCGTCTCCTCAAACTCCTCCTTGGCGTCCAGGTCCAGCTGGCCCATCGGAGGAGCGAACTTGGAGTCCTCAAGCTCCGGCATCCCCAGCATCGCAATGGTGCGGGGCCAGAACATCGCGCCCGCGGTGACGTTCACGTAGCCGTCGGCGCAGGGATAGATTCCGGCCGGGTAGCCGATACGCACGCCGCCCAGCCGCACTCCCACGTCGCCGGTGTACTGGTACTGGAGCAGCCCGACCATCCGCCCGTTGATGGAGGCCATCTGTGTCTCCAGTATGGACACGTCCACCTGCTGCCCGCCCATGCCCTGGTACCTCTGCCCGTACAGGGCGAACAGCGTGGCCATGGCGGCGTTGTTGCCAGCCTGGTACTGGACGTGGCTGCCGCCCAGCCTGAGAGGGTACTTATCCGGGAAGCCGGAGGCGTTCATCCTGCCGCCCATCCCGAACAGCGTCAGCTCCGAGGCAATGTAGTCCCGGTAGGGGCCGGTCTGCCCGAAGTTGGAGATGGAGGTCATTATCAGGTTGGGGTTGATCCCGGACAGCGTCTCGTAGTCCAGCCCCAGGGACGCCATCACGCCGGGCCGGAAGTTCTCCACCAGCACGTCGGCGCCCTTCACCAGCTCCTTGACCAGGTCCACGCCCTGGGGCGTCTTCAGGTCAAGAGTGATGCTCCGCTTGTTGGTGTTCAGGTGCAGGAAGAGACCGCTCTTTTCAGGGTGGGGTATATCCTGTGGGTAGGGGCCCTCGTGGCGGGCGTAGTCGCCCGTGCCGGGCCGCTCCACCTTGATGACGTCGGCGCCGAAGTCGGCCAGGAGCTTGGTGCAGTAGGGGCCGGCTATGCCGTGAGTCAGGTCGACAACGCGTAGGTCGGAGAGGGGTTGTGATTCCCGATGCGCTTCCATGGCAATCCTCCCGTTCACAGAGAGTTCAAGGAGCTACAGACCGATAGCATAGCACAACGATAAAGGCTCTGTCTTTCCAAAACCCTCGCTCGCGGCCTGCATGGTGAATCAAGGGACGCGTCCCTGGCGCGCCGCTTCCGACTTCCACGCCCCATACGCCTGTCCCGCTTCGAATCTCGACGCGCGCCCGCGGCGATTGCAACCGGGCAACCGCTATTTACGTCATTCCCGTGCAGAGAGACCTTTGAATAACCTCAGTTGAGGCACACGCCTCCCGACCATTCCTGCGGAAGCAGGAATCCAGAGCCACCGATATAGACGGAGATAGATTCCGGCTTTCGCCGGAATGACGATAAACGTATTGCACTCAAGATGCAGCCGTAGTTACACAAAGGTCTCTGCAGACTGGAATCCAAGTTGGGAGGGGTCACCCCACCTCAATCTCTATCCGGCAGTGGTCGCTGGGGCCCCACTCCTCAACCGAGTTCAGGGCGCGCACCTTAACGGAGTCCGCTAGCCAGCGGGACGCAAACACAAAGTCCAACTGCCGGGTTGCCGATTCCGGCTTCTCTGTGTAGTAGGTCGGCACATTTTTGCTGTCTCTCGGAAGCTCCTTAGGCCAGGGGTCGGCCTGCCTTCCGTTGGGAGCCTGGGGCCCCACAAAGGGTACCCCTATCGCTTCCATCCTGTCGAAGATTGTCTGGTAGCGCGCCGCCCAGTATGGGCTGCCACGCTCTCCGTGACCGTAAAGGATGTTCAAGTCACCCGCAGCCACAATCCTGTGTCCATACTGCCTGCCGATGAACGCAGAAAGGTCGGAGACTACGCGGTGGGCAGATGCGTCGGAAACTATCCAACTACCTCCTGCCAGCTCGTGGGGCCGTCTCCACTGCGAGTACATCGATATGGCGAAAAATGACTCGCCCTCCGGTGGTGTCACCTTGGCAGCTGTCAACGTCCCAGGTATGCTTACGCCAAGCTCTCGCCAGCCAGCTTCAGCT
This sequence comes from Dehalococcoidia bacterium, assembly GCA_034421015.1. Classification (GTDB taxonomy): domain Bacteria; phylum Chloroflexota; class Dehalococcoidia; order Lucifugimonadales; family UBA2985; genus DAOUJW01. The sequence continues at coordinate 46,134 of DAOUKT010000036.1, read as the reverse complement.
ACGGGCTTCGTATCGATCCACTCTACCTTAATCCGATCCGAAAGCCTGACTATCGCCGTGCGCCAACGCTGAGGGGTTGCGTAAGGCCCGGCTATTTCCCAGGGACCAGGATCGACCTCAAGTCGCCCGGCCAGCTCCGGGGGTGGTACCGACGCCTCCTGAAGGAGCGCCAAGTCGGCGTCCATATCCAGCAGCAGATGCCACGGCTCTTTCATCTGGCCTATGTTCCAAGAGATGATTTTCATGTCGGTCCCTCCACAGACTGCTGAAGGAGCGGCTTGTTGAAGCGCGGGATCAAGACACCTCAATCTCTATCCGGCAGTGGTCGCTGGGGCCCCACTCCTCAACCGAGTTCAGGGCGCGCACCCTGAGTTTCTCGTGGAAGCCGCGGGAGGCGAACACGTAGTCAAGCTGGTTGTTGCTGGCAGTTGCCGGGTTCATCCCCGGTAGGTAGTACGTGACCACGTTGCGGGATTCCTTGGGTTCACCCCCCGCCAGTGTCTCCGCCTGCCTTCCATCCGGCAGCTGCGGCCCCATGAACTCCATACCGAGGGCCTCCATCCTGTCGAACACGGTTTTGTGCCGCGCCTCCCAGTGGGGGTCGCCGTAGCCGTGCCCGTATGCGATGTTGAGATCTCCGGCAGCCAGGACGCGATGCGTCTCCGGGTTCCTGTGGCCTATGAACGCCGAGATGTCCGATATGATGCGGTGAACGGAGCCGTCGGCAATGCCAAAGTTGAATCCAGGCCCGGCCTTGACGCTTGGGTGGACCCCTATCCAACGCCCGTACATGGAGACCACAATGAACGGCTCGGTTGAGCCGTCAACCGGCGTTACCCTGGCCGCCGCTATCGTGCCTATGCCGCTCACGGCTATCTGGTCGCTCACAGGCCAGCCCGTCGGGCCGACCTGCTTGAACCACTCAACCTCAACCCTGTCCGACAGCCTCACCACCTTTGGCCAACGATCGAACAGCGCATTGCCGGTCGCCTGCCACCAGTCGGAGTTCCACACGTGAGAGTCCCAGGACTCGCGAGGGCCTGTGTCCGGTGGGTCAATGTCGTCCGGCGGCGAGCCGGCTTCCTGTAGAAGAGCGACATCGGCATCCATCTCCGCCAGCCGACGCCACGGTTCGCGCATGCGACCGATGTTCCACGATATGATCTTCAACATACTCCCTCCGTCAACTCGCCTTGCGGCACGCCAAGACTCTGCCGCCAACTATATCCCGGGCGGCGCGCAAGCCCCTAGAAGCAGACCGCCAATATTGACGCAAAATACCTGCTCAGATAGAGTGGTGCAGTTGGCACCTCAAGAATGTGGAGTGAGAATGAAAAAGAACCTCATCAAGGAAAAACTGAGAGCGGGCGAGGCCGTTGTCGGCGCGTTCTGCAACCTGCCGTCGCCGGCCGCGGCGGAGATGCTGGGCATCGCCGGCTTTGACTACATCATCATCGACGCCGAGCACAGCCCCGTTGACCTGGACACGTGCGAGCACATGGTCCGCGCCTGCGACGCCTCCGGGATGGCCGCGATGGTCCGGGTCGCCCTGAATCTTCCCCAGAACATTCTGCGATACCTGGACACGGGCGTGGCCGGAGTGCAGATACCAATGGTGAACTCCAGGGAGGAGGCGGAGCTGGTGGTGACCGCCACCAAGTACCCACCCATGGGACGGCGGGGCCTGGCGGCCAACCGGGCGACCAGGTACGGAACCAACATTGACCTGGCCGAGTACGTCCGCGAGGCCAACGAGGAGACCCTGGTGTGCGTGCAGGTGGAGACGACGGAGGCCCTTGCCAGGACGGAAGAGATCGCCAGCGTGGACCTGGTGGACCTGGTGTTCCTTGGGCCCACGGACCTTTCGAGCGCGATGGGCTACCCCGGCCAGCCCACACATCCACAGGTGCTGGCAGCTATAGAGGAGGCCGGGAGGGTGATCCGGAACGCAGGCAAGGCCGCGGGGACCATTGCCGGAAGCCCGGAGGCTTACGACCACTGGCGGAGCCGCGGCTTCCAGTACCTTTGCACCGGCCTCACCAACCTGGTCGCGGCTGCGAGCCTTGACTACCTGAACGGCGTAAGGGAGTACGAAAAGAGCAGATCCCAGGGCGGCTCATTCCATCTCACGCCGTAGCTGCTCCAAGACCATGCGGTCCGTGGGGAATGCCAGGGGCTCGGGCAGGTCGTCCAGGGGGAAGTAGCCCACGATGTCCAGATCGTCGCTCGCCTGGAGCTCGCCTCCCACAACGTCGGCCTTGAACCAGATGCCCACCGTCAGGTCGTATGGGTTGTGGAAGTTGGAGTGGACGGCGTAGACTCCGGTCACCTCCACCTCCAACCCCGTTTCTTCAAGGAACTCCCGGGCCGCGGCGGCGCTCACCTCTTCGCCCCACTCCAGGTAGCCGCAGGGGATGCACCAGTGGCCCTGGTAGCGCCGACCGCCCAGGATGTTGCGGCGTCCCAAGACAATCCGGTTGCCATCCAGGACAATCACGCCCACGCCCACCACCGGCCTGCGTATCAGCGAGAACCCGCACTCGGGGCACCTCAGGACGCCGCTCTCGTCAATGGAGGACTCATCCAGACGAGCGCCGCACCTTGGGCAGTACTGGAAATCGGTAATGGGTCTGTTCACAGGTCAGCCCACCCCTCAGGCGGCCCCGGTGTAACAAACCCATAAGGCCGGTCCCTTGGGTTCAAAATCCACTCTAACCTTAAGGAATCGGGCGTTGGATACGTCACTACGCTTCATCTATCTGAACACCACCAGCACCGCCGACGCGCTAACCAGCCACAACGCTATGTTCAGCATCAGCGGCCTGTCCGTCAGCAGAATCTCCTCCGGGCTCTCCCCCAGGTTCCTGTTGTGGACCAGGTAGAGGTAACGGAAGAGGCCGTACATCACAAATGGTATGGTGAGCATCATGGCGTTGTTGTCCGGCAGGCTCTCGGACGTGAAGGTGTAAAGGATGTAGGACACCAGCGTCGCCGGGGCCACAATCGCAATGAGCTGCTCCAAGAACTTGGGGCTGTAGTCGTCCAGGGTCTCCCTCTGAAGGCCGGCGTCCTCGCCGGTGAGGACGGATTCGTTCAGGCGCTTGGCGAAGCCCAGGAACAGCGCCCCCAGGCTGGTGCAGATGTATAGCCACGGCGATATCGAAACACCCAGTATGATCGCTCCGGCCACGGCCCGCAGGACGAACCCTCCGCTGATTGTCAGGACATCAACGATGACTATGCGCTTCAGGTACGTGGAGTAGGCGACCATGACGGCGAAGTAGACCACGACTACCAGCGCGAACATCGGCTCAAGGACGGCCGACAGCGCCAGGCTCCCCGCCGCGAGCACGACCGCCGCGCCAAGGGCCAGGGCCGGAGGCAGTGTGCCGGCGGCGATGGGCCTGTGTCGCTTTTCGGGATGACGCCTGTCCTTGTCCGCGTCCAGAACGTCGTTTATCAGGTACACGGCGCTGGTGGTGAGGCAGAAGAGGACAAAGCCGAGGGTGGTCCTGGCGAAGAGCAGGGCGGCCCCATCCAGGTCGTCCAGCTGCCAGCCCTGGTTAACCGTGAAGAAGAAGGCGAAGTAGATTATGAGGTTCTTGGTCCACTGGCGCGGACGCATGGAGGACAGGAGGGCCTTCGGCGTGGCCCAGCCCCAGGCCTGGGGTACTTTCTCTGCTTCCGCCATGGTGTCTCGATGATAGCCAGCGGAGGTGGAGGCGTCAACGCCGTCTCAGGGGATGGAGGCAGCCAGGCGGTGCGCCCACGTACGACTCACCCCCACCTCAACCTTCCCCCCTAAAGAGACCTTTGCGTAACTCCGGCTTGTCTCGTGGAGGAGACGAGAGCATCCGTCATTCCCGTGAAAACGGGAATCTATTTCCTTCTATATCGGACGCCCTGGATTCCGGCCTTCGCCGGAATGACGGGAAACGGGGCCAAGTATGGGTTACGCCGAGGTCTCCTGCAGAGCGGAACCCGGTCGAGAGATCGCTACGAGTCCAGGCCGGGCACCGGGAACCGGGAGCCTATCCCCTCGACGTCCTCCCTGACCTCCTTCTCAACCGCGGCGTCGCCAATGTTGGACAGCACCTTGACTATCAGCCTGGATATGTCCTGCATCTCCTCCCGGCCAAAGCCGCGGCTCGTGACCGCGGGCGTGCCCAGCCGCAGTCCGCTGGTGACCCTTGCAGGCCGCGTGTCGAAGGGGATGGCGTTCTTGTTCACCGTGATGTTCACCTTGCCCAGGGCGTCCTCCGCCTCCTGGCCCGTGATACCAATGGGCGTCAGGTCCACCAGCACCAGGTGGTTGTCCGTGCCGCCGGAAACCACCCTCAGCCCGCCGTCGGTAAGGCCCTGGGCCAGCGTCTTCGCGTTCTCCACAACGCCGCTCTGGTATGCCTTGAACTCCGGCTTGAGCGCCTCGCCGAAGGCCACGGCCTTCCCGGCGATGGCGTGCATCATGGGGCCTCCCTGGGTGAAGGGGAAGACGGCGCTGTTTATCGCCCGGGTCCGGTCCTGGGTCGACAGGATGAACGCGCCCCGGGGCCCTCTCATAGTCTTGTGGGTCGTGGAGGTAACTACGTGCGCGTGGGGCAGTGGCGAGGGGTGAACGCCCGCCGCAATGAGCCCGGCGATGTGTGCCATGTCGACCATAAGCAGCGCGCCCACCTTGTCGGCGATCTCCCGGAACCTGGGAAAGTCGATGGTCCTGGGGTACGCCGTGTAGCCGGCCACGATGACCTTGGGCTTGTGCTCCAGGGCCAGCTGCTCGACCTCGTCGTAGTCCACGTGCTCCGACTCTTTGTCCACGCCGTAGGCGGCGAAGTTGTACAGCTTGCCGGAGAAGTTCACCGGGCTGCCGTGGGTGAGGTGGCCGCCCTGGTCCAGCCGCATGCCCAGGACCGTGTCGCCCGGCTCCAGTATCGCGAAGTAGGCGGCCATATTGGCCTGCGCCCCGCTGTGGGGTTGGACGTTGGCGTACTCCGCCCCGAACAGCTCCAGCGCCCTGTCGATTGCCAGCTGCTCAGCGATGTCCACGTACTCGCAGCCGCCGTAGTAGCGGCGTCCGGGATAGCCCTCGGCGTACTTGTTGGTCAGCACGGAGCCCTGGGCCTCCAGCACCGCACGGCTGGTGTAGTTCTCCGAGGCGATGAGGACTATATTCCGTCTCTGCCTCTCAGATTCCTTCTCGATTGCCAGGGCCACGTCCGGGTCCTGCTCCATCAGTGTGCTCATTGGGCCTCCTTCAAGCTGCTATGCACTGCCTCAAACACAGGGAGAGCTACGTATGCCACTACTGTAGCTCTCCCGGAGTCGCCGGTTCATCGGGCGTTTTCAGTGAAACGCCACTTCCTACAAATTTCAGTTTAGAGAATGCCCTGATGCCTGTCAACGGAGAAGGGGGCAGGAGGAGACAGGTGGCAAAAGCAAGGTAGACTGGAATGGTTGACAACCCCTCATACACAATCTAGTATGGGAACGGAGCCAGTGGTAACTCCTGCCGGGGGTTATATCCGGTTCTAGGTTTATCAGATGAGCGTATCAACGGACGGTGACAAGTGTGCCGTCCGTTTTTGATTATGGCTAGACCAAGCGCCCTTGCTCATCCTCTCTACACTTCGCGGTCTTGAAACTCGTATTTCATTGCGGTAATGGCTTCGAGTTGTACAGACAATTGCCGTTGCAATGACTGGACTTGGTCATACCTGTCAGCGATTTGCATCTGTGCCTCAAGGTCGAAGCTCCCCGTTTCGTCCACTGGTATTCTCACTGTCACTGAGTCCTCGATGTTCTTCAGGTTGGGTCGATAGGTTCGGTCAAAACGGTAATCTTCTCTAGTCACCCTTAGAGCATGGTAGAGATACTTGGGGAGTATCCTGTCGTCTATAACGCGCAACACGCCACAATGGTCCGTAGGTATGAATTGTTGGCCCTCCGGCATGTAATTCCAATCGAAAGTGCCGTCCAAACCCCATATTAGAGCCGGACGGGAGAAGTCTTGTGCCGAAACATCCTCGAGCGAATACCCGAAAGGTTCTGAAACGTTAGCACTATAAACGGGAACGCCCTCACTGCCTATGAATTGCTTTTCGTGACGGATTCCGATAGAAAGTTCAAATAGACTACGGTCGCCTAGTCTGACATTCCTGTATGATATGCTCCCTTTGACGTCATTATCGACAAGTTTGAATTGTGCAACCGTATTCTCAAGCTGTTGCAATGCCTCTTGAAGATCACCGTCTGTTGCTACACTGAGAGGAGATTCTCCAGCCAGCTCCCGCAGTTCTGAATTACTCCATAACTGGTCAACCAGCCAGTTCTGTCTTTGGCGGAGCGTATCGAACGGGACGACCTTGCAGCGGGGACTTATCCTAGCCTTGTTGCTGAATCCCTGCGGGCTTCCTTTGAATTGATTGTACAGAGCTGCGCACTCAGTTAAGTCATTCTGTGCTAGAAACCACCGCCTTGCGTCTCTGGTTTCGCCTATCTCGCTTACTAGGAAGGTGAACACGGGATCAGTTTGTTCACTGCTGAGTAGCCGCTTTCGCTCGAAAATCAGTATATAGGTCTTCTTGGGAGTCGAATAGAAGGTTCGTACAGGGAGCGATACAATTGCTCTTACCACACAATCTCTCATCAGATAACTCAAAGCCGCTGGCTGATTTAGCAGCCCATCGGGAACTATCATTAGGGCAGTCCCGCCAGGCTTGAGATTCCGTACAACCCATTCGAGAGCAAGCAGTTCAGTCCCGCGCCCTCCCATTGTGTAGTAGTGCGACAATCCTTCCGAGCGGATGGCCCTTTTCAGACTCCTTGATCCACTGGTTACATATGGGGGATTAGTCAATATGAGGTCATACGGTTCTTCACTGCACTTGCCTAACGTCCCCAAGTTCGACCTAATAAGGTGAAAGACGGTGTTGAAAGCACCCTCCGAGTAGACTTTCAGGTATTCCGGGCTATTGTGCTTAGCAATCAACTCAGAGAAGTAGATGAGCATATTGGCTTTTGCGAGAATAATGGTCCGTTCGTCTTCCTGTTCATCCGTGCCTTTGTCATAACCGACAAGAGTAATCGCCGGATCCACCTTGCCGTTCTTGGGTTCAAACTCGTAATAGATGTGAGAGGTGTTGGCAATTATTTCCAGAATGAATCCCCCTACACCGCAGAAAGGATCGCATATCCGCGAACCTGGAGCCAATCGATCAGCAGGCGACATATCAACCATTGCTCTGACAACGTTTCTGGGAGTGAAGAACTGTCCTAGAAACTTCACACCAGCAGACCGACGCAGAAACGTTTCGTAAAGGCGAGTCTTGAATTCACGCTGAATGTATCTGAATGACCCATGCTCCTGCGTATAGGCCCATAGCTCATCCAAAACTTCGCCAAACAGCGATGATTGAGCAAGATTGGCCTCGCCAGTCTCATTAACGAAAATTGTTCCGTTTATGATCGTAGTGCCGTCGGTACCAGCAGGGAATAGTCGGTGAATCTCTGGACGGCACAGCTTAGCGTAATAGTCCAGTGCTTCTTGGTTCGCTAGGCTACCTCTCGGCTTCTTGTGGATTTCATAAACGGCGTCGAATGAGTGTTGACCCCGCAAAACCCCGAGATCGCTTAGGAACTTGAAAATGAACAACTCAACAACGTTATACAAGCATTTCTCTGGAGACTTGCCAGTCTGTATCCAAATCTTCTGCCAAATTGTTTTTGCGAGTTGGGACGGGTCCAGAAGAGCTGGCGAAACAATCGTGTTATTTTCACGGGTAACGGAAAGTGCGATCCGGTCAATCAGGTCTTCTAAGGACATCAAGTCCTCTTGACTAGTCCCGCCCTGCAATATCCTCCCCACGTCAAAAGTCGGGAGCGTGCCATCATCTTCTCCAACTACATCTTCACCAGTGAATGCATTTATCCAAAAGGTGGTCTCGCCATCCGTTACTATTAGGAGATTGCAAAGGTGGCTGGCCGGATCCTTTTGCTGCTCGATAGCTTCAGATTTCTGTGTGGGAGTGCGTAACCCTCCGCGATCCTTGACCTCGACGTAAGCCTTAACTACCCGCGAAGTAGGCTCGACAATAAGACCGTCTGGTCTCTTGGCAGCGAATTCGATGGGAATATCCCCGATGATGACTCTTTGCTGAGCGAGTGTGGCCAAACTCGTTGCGCCCAGCCTATAGTAGTCATATCGATATAGACGGAGGGGAGCTACTTGGAGAAGTTCTTCCGTCATGCTATGCGACCCCGCCCCTGCGCAGAAGCGCCGGTTGAATGCGGTCCATTATCTCGGCGATGTGGAAGTGGCGATTCAGCACGTAGAAGTGGATGCCCGGGACGCCCTGGTCCAATAGCTCCAGGGCTTGGTCTGCCGTGTGGGAGATGCCTATCTGGTGCACGCGCTCCTCGTCGTCCTCAGCGTCCTCAAGCTGCCGCATCAGGCCATCGGGAATCGACGCGCCACACATATCGGTGATGCGCTTGATCTGCTGGACGTTGAGGATGGGCATGAGGCCCGGCACTATGGGCTGCTCAATGCCGGCTTCCTTGCACATATCGACAAAGCTGAAGAAATCGCTGTTGTCGTAGAAAAGCTGGGTTATCACGCCGTCCGCGCCGCTGTCCACCTTGCGCTTCAGGTTTCGCAGGTCCGTCTCGAAGTCCGGCGCCTCCAAGTGCTTCTCAGGATAGCCCGCCACTGCGACGCTGAACCCTCCAAAGCGGCTTATGTGATCGACCAGCTCGTTGCCGTGGCCGTAGCCGTCCTCAGGCGGTGTGAACTCCGTCTCACCCCGGGGTGGGTCCCCGCGAAGGGCCACGATATTCTCGATTCCACTGCTTCGAATGTCCTCAAGAATCGTCGTGATCTCATCCCGGCTGGAGCCAACGCAGGTCAGGTGGTGGGCAATCTCCATGCCGTACTCCACCAGAATCTTGGAGGCGATCTCCAGGGTGCGGTCGCGAGTGCTGCCCAGCGCCCCGTAGGTCACCGTCATGAACGAAGGCCCCAGGTCTATCAACCTGGGCAGCCGCTCCTCAAGCTCCTCCAAAGTCCGGTCGGTGCGGGGAGGGAACAACTCAAATGATATGGCCGGTCGGCCGTCTGAATAGAAGTCTGAGAATTTCATAGGTGTTGACCTCTACAGTACAGATACATAGTAAGCCAATTCCGACCATGAGGCAACTGCGACGCGGGCTTGAGTTGTCTTCAGACTATCACATACACTATGGACGAGAGGGCAGCTTTGCAGTTCATATACCCCGCGGAGTTGAAACGCCACAGCGATGATGAAATTGTGGTGTCCTTCCGAGACCTTCCGGAGTGCCTCACGTCCGGGGAGGATGTGCCTGAAGCCCTCCTTGAGGCTGAGGACGCCCTGGACGCCGCCATCTATGGACGCCTCAGGACAGGGGAGCCTATCCCAACGCCCAGCTCTCCGCTTCCCGGCGAGTATATGATTGCGTTGCCCATAGACATGGCCGCAAAGGCCGCCCTAACTCTGGTATTCCGCGCCAGCGGCCTGACCCAGGCCGCCCTTGCAGAACGTCTCGGCGTAGACAGGAAGGTTGTGCAGAGGATGCTCGACCCCAGACGCCGGACTTCGGTCAGTCGTCTGAACGATGCCATGCGCGCCATGGGCAACGGCATAGTCCTGGAGGCGCCGTCGCTGCCGGCCGGCGCCCAAGGCCGGCCCTAGAGCAGGTATCCCAGGATCACTCCGCCTGCAATCGCAGAGCCGATGACCCCCGCTACGTTGGGGCCCATTGCGTGCATGAGAAGCCAGTTGTCGGAGTCGTCCTCCTGCCCCACCCTGTGGACCACCCTCGCCGCCATTGGCACCGCCGAAACGCCTGCGGCCCCGATCAGCGGGTTTATCTGGCCCCTCGACGCGTAGTACATCACCTTCCCGAAGAGCACCCCGGTCAGGGTGGCTATGGCGAATGCGAAAAGCCCCAGGGCAAAAATGCCCAGCGTCTGAGTGTCCAGGAACCGCTCCGCCGTCATCGTTGATCCAACGGTGAGGCCCAGGAAGATGGTAGTGACGTTTATCAGCTCGTTCTGGGCGGCCCGGGACAGCCTGTCCACAACGCCGACCTCCCGCAACAGGTTTCCGAACATGAGCATGCCTATGAGCGGAGCGGCCTTGGGAGCAATGAGGCTTCCCAGGATGATGACAATGATGGGGAAGAACACCCGCGCCTTGAAGGACGCCGTCTGCGACGGGTAGGGCATCCTCACCATCCGCTCCTTGCGGGTTGTCACAAGGCGCATTATGGGCGGCTGAATCAGGGGCACCATCGCCATGTAGGAGTAGGCGGCAACGGCAATCGGCCCCCACAGGTCCACGTCCGCCAACTGCGTTGAGACGAAGATCGTCGTTGGGCCGTCGGCTGAGCCGATGACGCCGATTGCTCCGGCGTTATCCAGCCCCCAGCCCAGGAACAGCGCTGCAATGAGCGCCGCAAATATGCCCACCTGCGCCGCTGCCCCCAGAAGCACCGTGACGGGCCGTTGGAGCATCGGCGTGAAGTCGGTCAGCGCGCCGACGCCCAGGAACATCAGCAGCGGGAACAGCTCGTTGTCCAGACCGGCCTTCCTCAGCAGGCCGAGAAACCCGTCGTCCTCCGCAATGCCGGTCGAAGGGAGGTTCGCCAGCATCACGCCAAGGCCAATGGGCAGGAGCAGCAGAGGCTCGTACCGCTTGGACACCCCCAGGTACACCATGCCCAGGGCAATGCAGATCATGGCAACATTGCCGGGAGTGAGGTCTGGGAAGGCCCCCAGCAGCTCTGCAGGCATGGCTATCGGCCGTCCTTTCCCCTGGGATTGAAGGGGCTTTGGGGCCGATGGTTGTACGACGGCGCCCTGCGTCCCTGGGTCTCGCGGAAGGCCGCTCTGCCCGACGCGCCCCATCCGCTGCGAGGCTGGAGCATATCATCCGGCGCGGCGCCCTGGTCCGGGGCTGGCGCTGACGCCGACACCAGGGCGACTTCCGGCTCTGGCCACTCGACGGGCCGGTAGGACTGCTCCTCCTGCTCCATTGCAAGATAGATGGCGACCGCCATCGCCGCAATCTGGGACCCCGGGATTACTCCGGCCGGCTGGAGCTCGGGCGGCGCAGGAGGCTCCGTGACCTCCACTTCGGGCGCGACCGCGGCGGCCTGCTGCTCCGTGGAAGTCTCCGCAACCGGCGACGTCGCCGTCGGCTCCAGTTCCAACTCCTCGCCCGGGAAGAGCTTGTTCAGCGTCATCAGAATCAGCATGAAGACAACCAGTGTGACAAAGACCAGGGCCATGCCGGTCCCGGCGAGGTTCAGTCCTTCGTAGAAGCTCTCAGGAAGGGTCATCCCCTGCTTCCTCCCACCGTCACCTGTTGGAGGAATCTGGACGATTTCAGGTCGCGGTCCAGAACGTATCTGATCAACGACCCCAGAAGCCGGTCCACCTCCTCCAGGGTCTCCTGCTCCAGGGTCAGCCTCTCCGCGCTGGGCATGGACTCCCTCTGGAGAAAACGCAGCACCTTGATGGCGTTGAGGGACATGGGCAGAATGCCGACGCCGGACGGATGGCACGCATCGCAGAGGGCTCCCCCACTGCCCGGCGAGAATGAGTGAAGCCCGGGCTCCAGGCCCTCCTCGCACTCCACGCACCGTTGCAGCTCAGGCCGGAAGCCCGTGTAGTCCAGAATCCGCATCTGGAAGTAGGGCAGCAGGGCCGGAGGCGCGTTCTCTGATGCTGATTGGGACAGCGACCGCAGAGAGTCCAGGGTCAGTCGATACAGGGGGTAGTTGGGCAGGTCCTCCTGGGAGAAGGCGTCCACCAGCTCCAGAATGTACAACGCCTGGGACAGCCTCTGCAGGTCCTCCCTCAGGGGCCGGAACCCCTCCAGTGCCTCGGCCTGGCCCACGGAGTCCAGGTTCTGCCCTTTCGACATGAACAGGGACGTGCGCATGGGCGGCTCAATGTGCCCACCCAGCTTGCTCTTGATGCGGCGCGCGCCCTTGGCAACGGCCCGCACCTTACCCCTTCCCGGCGTGTACAGCGTGAGAAGGTAGTCGGCCTCTCCAAATGGGAAATGCCTGAGGACGATTGCCTCGGTCTTGTATGTCTTCGGAGCGTAGGTCATGGCTGGCTTGCGACGGGCTACACTTCCTGGCGTCCCTCAAGGGCGCGGCTGAGGGTGACCTCGTCAGCGTACTCCAGGTCTCCGCCCACCGGCAGGCCCCGGGCGAGGCGCGTCACCCTAAGGCCCAGGGGCGCCAGCATCCTCTGAATGTACATCGACGTGTTCTCCCCCTCAAGGCTGGGGTTGGTGGCCAGTATCACCTCGCCGACCTCGTTGCCCTTCAGCCGCTCCAGCAGCTCCCGCAGCCTCAGGTCGTCGGGGCCGATGCCGCTCGCCGGAGAAATGACGCCGTGGAGCACGTGGTACAGCCCCTTGTAGGCCTGGGTGCGCTCCAGGGAGAGCACGTCCAGGGGCTCCTCCACAACACATATCCGGGACCTGTCCCGGCCTTCGTGGGAGCAGAGGTAACATGGGCTGCTCTCCGTGATGTTCTGGCAGATTGTGCAGAAGATGACCCGCTCCTTCACCGCCAGGACAGCCTCGGCCAGCGACCGCGCCTCCTCGGCCGGCATCCGTATGAGGTAGTAGGCCAGGCGCTGCGCGCTCTTTGGGCCAATCCCGGGCAGCTTGTGGAACTCCTCGATGAGCCGCGCCAGCGGAGCGGCCACCGACGGAAGGAAATCGTAGGTCATAAGGCGTCCAGCGCGGCCTCTAGGTCAGCCCCGGTATCTTCATCCCGCCGGTTATGGCGCTGAGGCGCGTCTGCGCCAGCTCCTGCGCCTTGTCTATGGCCTCATTGGTCGCCGCCATGACCAGGTCCTGGAGCATGTCCACGTCCTCCGGGTCAACCGCCTCCGGCGCAATCTCGATGGACTGCACCTTGAGCTTTCCCGTCACCGTCACCTTGACGACGCCGCCTCCGGCCGTCGCCTCCACCACGGCGCTCTCCAGCTCCTCCTGGGCCTTCGCCAGCCGGGCCTGAAGCTGCTGTGCCTGGCGCATCATGTTTCTATTCACTGGTCTTCTCCTCCTCTTCGACTATGCGCGCGCCCATGGACAGGGCCGCTCGCACCAGATGTCCCTTGGATGTCCCCGTTCCGGCGTTTCCCTGGTCCGCCAGCCGCAGATTCAGGTTGTAGAGCGTCCCGGTAACCTCCTCCACGGCCTGCTGGACCCGCCTGCGGGTGTCCGGGTTCTCAAGCTCGCCCTGCATCCGCTCCATGTTGGGCCGATTCTTGAACACCAGCACCAGGGAGTCCTCTTCGATGTACCTCGTGCCGCAGTCCATGAGCAGCGCCCCGATGTTGTATCTTTGCCCCTTGAACAGCTTCATCGCCTTGCGTATGGACTCCCAGTGAACCTCGGGCAGGGGGTCGCCGGAAGCGATAGGCGGGGCCTGCTCCACGGTCTCAGGCTGCGGTGGCGATGTCCGGTCCGCGGGCGCGCGGTCGGCCTCCGGCCTGGCGACGGGTCTTTCGGCCTCGCGCCTTGGCGGTGCGGCGCGGGTTGGGGCGGGCCTGGCGTTCGATTCCGACCGCGGGCTGGCAGCGGGGGCCGGGGCGCTTCGCGGCGTCGCGTTTGAGGCCGCGGGCGTCTCTCTTTGGACAGGTTGCACAGGCTCCCTCTCGATGGAGGTCTCCACAAGGGCCATCTCAAGGGGCAGCGTTGGGAACCCGTCCTGGGACGCGGGCCTCTGCTCAAACATCTGGACCGCCTTCAGGGCGCGCTCCAGCGTGCACGACTCCGCCGCGGCCCTTAAGGCCTCCAGCGTCTCCGGCGCATGGTCAAGCGCCTCCTGCGCGCCGGCCTTGATGAGCAGGACGCCCCGCAGGTGGTCCAGCGCCTGCCTGTGAAAGCGGCGGGGGTCCAGCCCCTGGTCGGCCACCGCTACGATGGTCTTCAGCCCCTCGGAGACCTCTCCTTTGAGAGCGTGCCTGACCAGCGCCAGGGCCAGCTCATCGTCGCCCTGTCCCAGAAGCTCCCGGACCTCTGCCAGCGTGATATTGGAGTCGTAGGAGACCACCAGCTGCTCCAGCAGGTTCTCGGCGTCCCGCAGGCTCCCGGATGCGTTGGTGGCGATGGCCCTGAGGGCCTGGGGCTCGGCCTCGATCCCCTCGCTCTCGCAGATCCGGGCCAGGCACTCCTCGATGTGCCGGTTGGAGATCCTGTGGAAGTCGAATCGCTGGCAGCGGGATATGACAGTTGCAGGCACGCGGTGGGCCTCAGTGGTCGCCAGCACGAATATGGCGTGGGCCGGGGGCTCCTCCAGCGTCTTCAGCAGGGCGTTGAAGGCGTCCGAGGTCATCATGTGCACCTCGTCCACTATGTACACCTTGTACGTCGACTCCGCGGGCGTGAAGTGCACCTTCTCCTTCAGGTTGCGGATGTCGTCAATGCCCCGGTGGCTTGCGGCGTCGATCTCCACCAGGTCCAGGGCCCTGCCCTCGTCCACGGCCACGCACGAGGCGCACCGGTTGCAGGGCTCCCCGTCGACGGGGCTGGTGCAGTTAACGGCCTTGGCCAGTATGCGGGCTGTGCTGGTCTTCCCCGTGCCCCTTGGGCCGCAGAAGAGGTAGGCGTGGGCTATCCTGCCCTGCACCACGGCCTGCTTCAGCGTCCTGGCAACGTGGTCCTGGCCAATGACGTCCTCCAGTGTCCTGGGGCGCCACTTTCGATAGAACACCTGGGTCAAGACAACTACGCTCCTACTTCAGGGCGATGTTCGACAACACCCCGTCTTGCCTGGCCCACATCGCCCTCTCCTCCTCCGGCTCTGCATGGTCGTATCCCAGCAGGTGCAGGACGCCGTGGACAACCAGCAGGGCAAGCTCCGACCTCAGGGGTTTCTTCGCCTGCCGGGCCTGCCGCTTGGCCTGGGGATAGGAAATCACAATCTCCCCCATTGGCGCCGCCTCGCCCGGAAAGTCGGGGAAAACCCCGTCCGCCGGGCCTTGGTCGCGGCCCGGCTCCTCCAGGGGAAAGGCGAGCACGTCCGTGGTCTCGTCCAGCCCGCGGAACTCCAGGTTGAGCCGTCTCAGGGTATCATCGTCGGCTATGACGAGGCTGATGGCGGACGACCCGTCCGGGTCTTCGGACTCGAGAGTCTCCCCCGCCACCATCCTCAGCCACGATTTTGCTACCCTTCCGGTGAAGGCCGGGAAGACCTGGACGTCTATCTCCCGTATGGAGGCGGACTCCAACAGACTTCCTCCGCCGCGTCAGAAGGTGGCTGGTCGGACTACCAGCGCTGTCCGCCCATGCCTCCGCCCCCACGACCACCGCCGCCGCCAAAGCTGCGCTCGGCCCTGGGCCTGGCTTCGTTGACGGTCAGGGTGCGTCGATTGAACTCCTGCCCGTTGAAGGCCGTGATGGCCGCCTGGGCCTCCGCATTGGTTGGCATCTCCACAAATGCGAACCCCTTAGAGCGGCCGGTGTCCCTGTCCCGGATGACGGTGACAGATTCGACCTCTCCATGGGCGGAGAAGGCCTCCACCAGGTCCTCTTCCGTGGATTCGTACGGCAAGTTTCCTACATATATCCTCAAGCTTCTCCTCCAGCTGGGTGCCCAGCAACGCTATATTTTGGGATAGGATGCTCAGACACACGGCTACCCCTTTGATGCCATAGTATATACCCAAATGGACAATACTTCCACTATTGGAAGCCAAGGCATTACAGAAGACCGGCTCATCTCCATTTCTGCGCAGGCAGGAATCCACAGTGGTCCGATCGGGCAACACCCACCGCCCCTGGATGCCTGCCTACGCAGGCATGGGTTCGCGCCCTCAAACCACCGTCCCCGCGCCCCCCGGCCGCGCATTCCCGCCGTGCGCCGACGGCTCTAGGCGCCTCTGCCAGCATCTGACAATTGTTGACAGCCTCAGCGCTTAGTGCAAGGATATGAGTATATCAAAAGCAGGAGAAGTGCAGTGACTACGCAAATCTGGAATGGCCTTTTGGCAACGGACAGGTTGGCGCGGTACTTCCAACGCCTGGAGGACAAGCTCAGGTGGCGATTTCGGATATTCACGTTTCTCTTGATCGTGTCGGCATCGGGAGCTATGGGTTCCCTTCTTTCTGAAATGCCGGCCGGTGTATCCGTAGCCGCAATGTTTCTTGCAGCTTGTTTGTCGGCGTGGCTTTACGTAGGTGATTACGCCGGCAAGGCCGCGGCCGCGGGTCTGTTTTGCGCTCAGTATCAAGCTCTTGCCATAGAGTGGGAGCAGCTATGGTACGTTGACGCTACGCAGGAAGAGGTGAACGCACTGCAATGGCGGCAGGCCAGGGTTGCCGTTGGCTATCACATTTCTATTGATCATTCGCTGAATGATCAGTGCGAAAAAGAGGCGTATGCCTTCATACCCCAAAAATTCGCAGCAGCGTGACGGCGAGCGTTCCGGTTCCGCGCCGCCTGCTACTCCACGACCCGCGCCTCCGCCTCCACCACGGCCGGCGCCTTCACCACGGCCGACGCCACCGTCGCCGGCGCCTCCAACACGGTGACAGGTGACAGTATATGTCCGCTCATCCTGAGCCCGCCGCCGGTTGGCGGAAGCCCGCCGTTAACGCGGCTTGCGCGGACGCCCCCTCACACCACCAGCCCCGAGCCCCCAGGCCGCGCCTTCCCGCCGTGGACCGACGGCTCTGCGCATGGCCTAAATTACGACTAAATGGTCTTCGTTAGCGCCGTAGACACCGCCGAGAGGAATGTGGGCGTCCAGCGTTACCAGACGAGCGCCGTGAGCCACCGCCAAGGCCAGCAGATAGACGTCCGTTATCTGCCGGTAGCTGTACAGGTCATTGTATCGCACTAGCGTATCGTCGAGCAGACTGATATCGTCGGCAATGAACTGGTGGTATGAGGTAGACGTAGATGCCTGCAACCGCTCGTAAGCCTCGGTGAGGCTCAGCGGGCGCGGGTAGCTGGATTGTGACAAGATGCGCAAGAAACCGTTCTGCGTCAACGGGCAAGAAGCCCATCCCTGTTCAATGTTGCGGTTGAACCACTGGTACACCGCATCGTGAGCAGGGTGATTCTCGTCCAGCAGAGCTATCAGCGCGCTTACGTCATAGAGCGACAGCAAATGTCAGATCCCAAGCTCGTCCCGGATCTTGTTCACCAATTCGTTGGAGACCACGTAGTCGCCGGACGGGATGGGTTTGATGCCGTAACGTTCCAGATCTGCCCTCTGAGCCGCTTTAGCATCCGCCTCCTCCTGCTTTGAAAGCCGGAATCCCATCCTGCCGCGCGCGCTGCTTTCGCCTTCCCACAAGCCCTCGACATAATCCATAACAGGCTTGGCTTTTATCAACCATTCATAAACTACATCAATGGCCTCGTCTGTCAGAGCTTCCAGGTGATTAAACCCGGCATCTTTACACTTACGCAGCAACTCTTCCAGCCCACGGTCAACTTCTCTCAGTGTGTATACTCCCCTATCAGCGTTGTATGCGAACGCTTTGAAAAAGCCGTCCTTGTATGTGACGTAGAAACTTTGAGCGCCGTTTTCGTCCATTGGCCTAACCCCCAGCTTTCCCTGTATGCCTGAGAATGGATGGCGTCTAAACTTCAGCCGCTTCCCTGCGTAGATTCAGATCATAAGCCCAAGCCATTGCCCTTGTAAACAGACGGACGCCCCCTCACGCCACCAGCCCCGCGCCCTTTGGCCCCTAGTACATTATGAGATTGGCGGGGACCAGCCGTTGTGAGGATGGGTCCACCGCAAGAGCCAACCCCTCCAGGGTGTAGGCCCCCAGCACGGGTGGAGCATTGTCTTCCCCAAAGGCCACGATGGTAACCTCGCTCTCCCCGTCCACCGTGGCCCACGCCCGACCGTACTCCATCTCAACCCTGCGCCCGTCAGCCACCAGGAACATGCGCTTAGCCACAGGCTCGATTCCCAGCTCTCGCAGCAGGCGAGCGGGCAGCATTGTGTAGAAGGCCCCTGTGTCGACCGTTGCTTCTATGTCCAGGCTCTGTTGGCCGTCCATGCTGGAGATGCGCAGCGGCCAGGTGAATGTTCCCATGATGTGCTTGCCTCTTTATTGCAGATTCCGATCCCAGATTCTCATGTCCTACGGGCACAACGGCTTCTTCACAAAGCCGTTGTGCCCGTGGTTTTTGCGTTGTCTATTGTTTACTTATTTTACCAAGTTGTACCAAGCCCACCCCACTGCACCTCCAAAGCATCCAACAACGAACAACGGGGCTGTCAGTGCTTCATACCCCGACCAGGTCAGAATGGGCGTTACCTCCGGGACAAAGAAAGCCCAAAACACGACCCACAAGAAAGCAAGGCCGAATCCAATGCCTATTATACTCAAAAAGGAATTCATGGAATTTCCTTCTCCTTCTGCGTCACGGCATTGCACCAGACGCGTATTGGTAAATGACTTCTACCGTTGGAGAAGGTGGCGGGTCATTCCAGTTGCGGGGATAAACCAGCAACATGTCCTGTCTGTGGAGTCACCATCCGGGCCAGTTGGATTCTCCACAGGATGAGCGTACTCGCGAAGAGATGAACTAACGCGCTCATTTGTGACCATAGTGATGACCAGAGACGGATTAACTGTGATATGTTGGAGTGAATACTGACGCTCAGATAGCACGCAAGTATCTCAATCTGGTCGCGACCGATCAGTAACCACAAAGCGTGAATGGCGTACACCACTACTAGCATTTTGAATTGCAACAAAAAGATTGGGGCAAATACGTCAAGAACAAATCGTGCAGCAATCTCATACCCTGGGAGACCGGCTAGAGATCCTTCATAACTGAGTAGCGCAGCGCAGAAGAGCACTATGGCCCAAGGTAAGAGCCAGACTTCTAGGCGTAGCAACTTCAAAATACGCCAAACGAAGCCCAGTTGTTTTTCTGTTAGCCAATAGAACATATCATCATTATAGCACATTAGGTCTTGGCGCAATGGTGTTGGGAAACCTCTGAATAATCGTCATTCCGGCGAAAGCCGGAATCCAGGGGAGACGGGGGCGTGGATGCCTGCCTACGCAGGCATGGTTGCGCGTCCTACACCACCAGCCCCGAGCCCCCCGGCCGCGCCTTCCCCCCGTGGACCGACGGCTCTGCGCACCACTTGGCCGCCAGCCGCCTCACGCCGGCGTAGGTCTCCTCGTCAAAGCCCAGGAGATCGCAGACGACGCGGCGGTCCAGGAGGGCGCGGTTGGGGTCTGCGTCGGCGAGGTAGGCGGGCTTCAGCTCTTTGTCACGGAACTCGTTGAAGATGGCCTGGGCCATGAGTAGCTGCTCATTGGTGAGGACGCGGAAGTCCAGAACAGGTATGTACTCTGCTGAGCGTATGGTCATGTCACCTCGTCCAGCGTCTTGTCGACCGGCATTCCACCAGTAGCAGAGAATACCCAACGTACTATTACCCCACAGTGTTAAGGCAATGTTCTGTTCGCTCACATTGAGGCTTACGTTCGGCCAGGCACGGCCGCCTATGCTGGGTTGATCGGTAAAGGCAATTGCCAATGGCTGCGTGTTGAAACGGAATCCGAGGTTCAGATGACACTGACTGGCGGTTTCCCAAACTTCGGCTGCCCTCTCCTCCATTCCGGGCCTGACAATCAGCTGTGAGTCCGGCAGGCAAACTATTCGACTTTCCCGCCTGGCGTTGTGGCTCCACAGGGCAGGGTAAGTTGCCGTAGGACTGGGAGCTACCTTGTCAAAGGGGCCTCGAGGGGCTGTGCCTGTAATGTCGCGGTGAACTAGGCCAAGATTTCCGATGTCACCCAGCAAAGCGGTCTTCAACTCAAACGAGGCCGCATTGCCCGGTAGCCACAGCCTTGATTGGGACAGGGCGTAAGCTGTCTGAGCTAGGGAATTGTCGAATAGCCGTACTGCACTCCAATTCTCTCCTTCTGCTCCCAAAGGCCTGCTTATAGAGACTCCACTCCACTCTTCCCCTATTGTCAGAGAAGTACCTCCATATGGTCCTTCCTCAATGCGTCTAACCTCCCCTGAGTTGATTATTCCCTTCGACGCTTCGCTGGCATGAATGAATCCATTGGGACGACGGCTTAGCGATGTGAAACGACCTCTTGTAACACTTTCTTCTTCAGTCCTTAGTTTACGGGCAACAATAAGGCATTCAGCTAAACCTGTATCAGCCGAGAACGAAAGGTCATTGATGCCACTGGCAGCTATGCTAAGGACTTCAGTGTCCTTGTAATGCCTCGATAGCAGCCGCCTAAATCGCTCCCAAGATAGTCCTGTAGTTGCAACTAAGGGCAAAACTAGGGCTAGTATACCGCCGGGCTTCAGCTTCTTGTGACCCAGGGCCGCAAATGCAGAAGCTATGCCCGCGTTGCCGTGGTAGCATGTGTCGTCCCCCAGCCGGTTTATGCGGTCTCCCATAGCCGTCTGGTCAGCGCTTGTAGCCCCAAAGGCCGCAAATGCGGGGTTGGTAATATCGGAGTGTGCCCCGGCGTGGTTCGTGGCTCTTGTAAACGGCGGGTTCATTATCACCAGGTCGTAGCCCTCGTCCTGTACCTCTGCGCGGATCTGCTGGACAGCCTCCTCGCCCTTGCCGCTGGTGCGCATGGCCGGGTTGCTGGTGTACATCAGCGTCAGGACGTTGGAGGACTGGAGAAGCTCCAGGGAGCCAATGCTGACGCTGCCGTCCTGCATCCGACCGTACGGCATGGTGTACAGGTGGGAGTCGTTGAAGATGACCGACGGCTCCAGGCCGGAGAGGGTTGAGCCGGTGATGTGGACGGCGGAGGGCATGACGTCGCAGCCGTACAGCACGTCCTCCATCATCGTCTTGTGGAGAGCGGCCGCGTCGCCCCCGGCGCGCTCGTGGCGGGCGGCTATCTGCTCGTACACCGCCGAGAGCAGGGCGCCCGTGCCGCAGGCGAAGTCCCCGACTCGCAGACGGCCTATGGCCTCCGCTCTCGACCAGTCCACGCCCTCCATTTTGGCGACGGCCAGCCGGGCCAGCAGCGCCGCCGACGCCGGCAGGGTGTAGAAGGTGGCAAGGTACTTGCGGTCGGCAATGAGTCGCTGGAAGATGCGGCCCGTCAGGTCGTGGGCGTTGTCCACCCCCGTCGCATTCACAGACTCGGCCGTATCCCGCAGCCTGTTCAGAATGGCCGCCGCGTCGCCCGATGGCAGCTGCTCCAGGATGTCCTTGGCAATGGCAAAGATGGCCCAGTAGTTGATCGCCAGAATCGCATCCCAGGCCGCCAGCGTCTCCCCCTTGGGGTTGTCCACGCCGTCGCCGCACACCACGGCCAGGGGCTTGACGCCCTCATGCATCCCGGCAATGCGCTCATGGAACACCAGGGCGTTGGCGATGATGGCGCAGGCCATGCGGCGGGTCTGTGGCACGTTGGTCATGCCCAGCAGGCGGGCGATGGCGTCGGTCACGCCCCGGCGAGTCTCGCTCAGCTCGTCCAGCAGCCTGGCCGCTCCGTCGATGCCGTCCTGGAGGGCGTTGGTTGCCCTGTCCACGGCCCGCTGTGGGACCGATGCGAGGCGAACCATGTCCGCCAGGTCCTCAAGGCCGCCGTCCAGCCAGCCCGACTCCGGGAAGCGATGCGCGCCCTCCGCGCCCTCGGTGAAAACGCAGTAGGACAGGCGCGCAGACGACAGCGCCGCGTGGAGGTCGTGGGCCTCCCGAATGTCCTCCGGGTATCTCAGGGCGATGACAGCCTCGATGGGCCGGCCGCTGGCGGCGACCTCCAGCCCAAGGCGGTCCTTCGCCTCTCCTTCGACCGTATGAGCGGGCATGTACTCCGCCTCTATGACGACGGGCGCGCGGTCGTGGGCGGTGATGAGGATGTCGGGCTGCAGCCCCGGGCGACCGGCAATGACCTGCGTGTCTTCGGAGCCCACGCTGCTGCGGGGCAGCATGGCCTTGAGCAGGTCGCTCGTGGCGTCGTTGGCGGATGGTTCAGTCTGTCGGGGCATGGCGGTTCGGGTCTCCCATACGCGCAGCGTGTTTTGGTCATCCCGTATGATACCACTCCCTAGTAGGGGCAGGCCCTGATCATTCCTGCGGAGGAAGGCCCTTGCGTAACTATGGCATTGTCCCCAAAAGAAGCGGTCCAGCTGTCATTCTGAACGGAGCCGCAGCGAAGTGAAGAATCCAAAGCCTCTGCCCGTAAAGCTGCGAAATCTTCAATTAACCCTTTGGATTCTTCGCCTTCGGCTCAGAATGACATTCAATGGAGCCACCGATCGAGTTACGCAAAGGTCTCCGGAGGCAGGGATCCACTCCCCCGCCCCTCTTGGATTCCGGCCTCCGCCGGAATGACGGCTGCCCATTGCTTCCACCACTGGTCTTCTATTTTCATGGCAATTGACGGATACAAACATACCTGCTAATTTTATAGTACCACCCCAGCGATCGCATCGCTGGCCTGACGCTCCTCCTTAGGGAGGGGCGTTTATTTTGCCCCGCAGCGCTTGCGGCCCAAGCCGTTGTTGGCAGAAGGCTCGGCCTGGCGGGGCATGGTCTATTTTAGACTCGGCTATCAGGGTTTGAACGCGATTGGACATAGTCGAAGCCTCATTTGCTTATGGCGAGTTGGTCAACGTCGGTCGTCTTCTCCAACCTGGATGTGGACATTAGCGGCTGGGTGGCTCATCTCGAAGCCCAGGGCGCGGACAACTTCTCTGATTCGGGCGAGGCTGGCCGAGGCGTAGTCGGTAGCCTCGTACCGCTGAATCTGCTGCTCCTTCAGCCCAAGTCGCTCCGCTAGGTCCTTCTGACTCAGCCCTTGCGCGATACGCGCTTTGATCAGGGCAGTCGACAACTCGGCCACCGCCTTGAGCCCGTCCGGCTGAAACTCGCCGGCTTTCAGAGACTCGTATTCCCGAAGCTCACTCTCCAAGTCTGAGAGTTGGCTCCTTAACGCATCCTCCTGAGCCTTGGCGATAAGGGGGTGTACTCCCCGACCCTCGCTGGATTGCTGTTCAAAGCTGCGCAGCGTCTGCACAAACCGGTCTGCCTGCGCCTTGGTTAGCCTGTATTGCCTTTCGTTCTTAATCACGCGAGGCCTCCTAAATCTATAGCGATAATACCCTTGGGTCTGCCGGTGTCTTTTGAATCCGGGTATCATATACACAACAATACAATTGTGTTGATGCTCTGTCAAGGACACGTACCCAAGGTATTCCCGAGATGCGTCGGTGTTAGCCGGACAACACCACGCGTCCCTGTATCAAGCCCTGTCCCCGACTCCGGTCGGGGAACGGGGCAGGTTTTCACGGGGAGCGATATTGAGCGCGCCTTCCTTGTAGCTCCAATCACCCTTTGCTATACTAGCCGCTAGTCATTCACGGAGCGTCCCGATTCCATGATTGAAGCCGCAAGCAAATACGAAGCCGTCATTGGCCTGGAGGTCCACGCTCAGCTCCTCACCAGGAGCAAGATGTTCTGCTCCTGCCCCTCTGACTACATACAGGCCGCGCCCAACACCGTCGTGTGTCCCGTGTGCCTGGGGCTGCCCGGCACCCTCCCCGTCATCAACAGCCGGGCCGTGGAGTTCGTCATCATGACCGGGCTGGCCCTGAACTCGGAGATCGCGGAGAACACCCAGTTCCACCGCAAGAACTATCCCTACCCCGACCTCATGAAGGGCTACCAGATATCCCAGTACGACGGCCCCATCGCCAACGGCGGCTGGCTCGACATCGAGGTGGACGGCGTTCAGAAGCGGGTGCAGATCACCAGGGTGCACCTGGAGGAGGACGTGGCGAAGCTCCAGCATCGACAGGCCGCGGGCGGCGAGGACTACAGCCTCGTCGACGTCAATCGCTCCGGGTCGCCCCTCATGGAGACGGTCAGCGAGCCGGACATGCGCTCGCCGGAGGAGGCCCGCCAGTACCTGATGAACCTGCGAGCCATTCTCCAGTACCTGGGCGTCTCCACCGGCAACATGGAGGACGGCAGCTTCCGATGCGACGCCAACATCAGCATCCGGCCCGTCGACAGCCGGGAGCTCTTCCCCAAGGTTGAGGTCAAGAACATGAACAGCCTGCGGGCCGTCTACCGCGCCCTCCAGTTCGAGCTTGAGCGGCAGGTCCAGGTGGTTGAGGAGGGCGGCCGGGTTGTGCAGGAGACCCGTGGCTGGGTGGAGGACAGGGGCGTCACCTTCTCCCAGCGCACCAAGGAGTTCGCCCACGACTATCGATACTTCCCGGAGCCTGACCTTCCCCCGCTCTCCATCAGCAGGGAGTGGGTAAGTGAGATTCGCTCCAGGCTGCCGGAGCTGCCCACCGCTCGCCGCGACCGGCTCATCTCCGCGTACGACCTGCCGGTCTACGACGCCGCGCAGCTGACCGCGTCCAAGGCCACCGCCGACTTCTTTGAGGCGTCGCTGCAGGCCAAGGATACCCAGCCCACGGCGCTGGCGGCCAAGGCCAAGGCCATTGGCAACTGGATGCTGGGCGACCTCTCAGGCCTGCTCAACGCCTCCGGCTCAGACCTGGCCGACTCCAGGGTCACCCCAGGCCTGCTGCGCGACTTCACGGACCTCATCGACGCCGGAACCATCAGCGGGCCCGCGGCCAAGACGGTCCTGGAGGAGATGTTCAAGTCGGGCAAACCGGCCCAGGCCATCGCAGAGGAGCAGGGCCTGACCCAGATAAGCGACGCCGGACAGCTGGACGGGACCATCGCTGAGATTCTGGACCGGAACGCGCAGGCCGTGCAGGACTACCTTGGCGGCAAGGAGACCGCCCTCAAGTTCCTGGTTGGACAGGTGATGAAGGAGACCCGGGGCCGGGCAAGCCCCGCCCTGGTCAATGACATGTTGCAGGAGAAGCTGGCGTCCAGGGGAGGTGGATAGTGCAGTCCTTTTTCCAGATATCGATGATCATGGTGTCCGTCCTGCTGGTGGGAGTTATCCTGATGCAGGTGAGGGGACAGGGATCGGGGTTCTTCGGCTCGGCGCAGGCGTCCTTCCGCACCCGCCGGGGTGTGGAGAAGACCCTCTTCCAGCTCACAATCGCCCTGGCAGTGGTATTCACGCTGATTGCCATCATAAGCGCCGTGGGGCCGTTCTAGGGGCCGCCGAAGGCCTCCCCATTCCTGCGCAGGCAGACCTTTGCGTAACTACGGCGGCATCTCGGAGGCAATACTCTTCTCGTCATTCCGGCGAAGGCCGGAATCCAGGGCGTCCGGTATAGAAGGAAATAGATTCCCGCTTTCGCGGGAATGACGATAAGCGTATTCTCCTGCAGGTGCCACGCAGTTATTCAAAGGTCTCCATCCGCAGGGGACGACAGCCGTCTTGAGCCAAATTGCCGCCACTGATCACCCTCACAACAGACTTCGGCACGCGCGACCCCTACGTCGCCGAGATGAAGGCCGTCGTCCTGCGCATCAACCCACAGGCCGCGTTCGTGGACGTATCCCACCACATCGCGCCTCAGAACGTGCTGGAGGGCGCATTCGTACTTGGCTCCGCCTACCGCTACTTCCCCCATGACGCCATCCACGTTGCCGTCGTGGACCCTGGCGTAGGGACGTCCCGCCGGGCCATTCTCCTGGCAACGCCCCAGGGCCGCTTCCTGGGTCCCGACAACGGGCTGCTGACCTACGCCGTCAGGGACAGCGACGTGTACGATGCCGCCATACGCGGAAAGGGATTCACAGAGCCGGTGGAGGTCGCCGTACCCGACGGATGCGCCGCCTACGAGCTTGCCAACCCCGACATCCGGCTGTCCCCCCTCAGCGACACCTTCCACGGCCGCGACCTGTTCGCGCCCGCGGCCGCGCGCCTGTCCCTCGGCCTGCCAACCGAGGACGTAGGCCCACGGCTGTACTCTGTAACATGTCTCTGCATACCCCACCCTCAGGAGCGTGAAAACGCCATCGCCGGACGCATAGTCCACGTCGACGGCTACGGCAACCTGATAACGACGATAGACGGACCACTCCTCCGAGAGAGAAGCGTGGACGTGCTGGTAAAGGGCCGCCGGATACGCGGCATAAGCCGGTCGTACCAGGATGGCCCGGACCTGCTGGCGATCGTGGGAAGCCGCGGCAGCCTGGAGATCGCTGTCAGGAATGGCAGCGCGGCGAGTGAGCTTGGGGCTGAGGTGGGAGACGAGGTTGTTGCGGAGCTGCGGTAGTCGCCTACCCCTCCTCTATGACAACCGCAGTGCCGTAGGCCAGTATCTCGGAAGCTCCCCCCATAATCTGGGAGGTCATGAACCGCGTGCCAACTACGGCGTTGGCGCCCATCTCCTCCGCCCGGGCCGTCATGCGGCCGACAGCCTGCTCCCTGGCTTCGGCCAGCAGGCGGGTGTACTCCTCAATCTCGCCGCCGACCACGCCCCGGAAGCCGGCCATGATGTCGCGGCCAAGGTGCCGTGCGCGCACGGTGCTGCCTCGCACCAGCCCCAGGACCCTGGTTACCTGAACGCCCTCAATCTCGTCCGTGGTTACTATGATCATCAGTGCCTGTCCCGAAAGTCCTCCCCCTTGAGCTGGCGAATCCTGTCCCACACTATGTACAGGAACAGCAGAACGAAGCCCAACCCCCCGGCGACTACGGCAAGCCTGATAAACAGGGGAATGTCGTTAGCCTCGAATATGTTCAGGAAGAAGTTGTAGATCAGGTTTCCGCCCAGGACCAGTCCCGCCACAATAATGAGGACCGTCGCAGTTCGCAGAAGCGTCGGTTGCATCGCGGCCTCCTACAGCCCCAGCTTGCCCGGGTTCATGATGTTGTTGGGGTCAAGCGCCGACTTGATGGCCCGCAGTGCCTCCAGGGTGCTTCCAAGCTCACGCTCCGCCAGGTGGGCCAGCTTGGTGCCGACGCCGTGTACGTACTCCATGGACCCCCCAATGTCCTGGGCCAGGGAGAGCGCCTCGTCCGCCGTCCGTCTCAGCTGCCCCGGCTCACCTGTTTCCTCCATGGCCACGTCCACAAGTATAACCGAGAAGAGCTCCGGCTGCGTCCACAGGGAGTACTCCCTGACGTGGAGGCCGCGCTCGGCCGCCAGCTCCCGGCAGCGGCTCCTGTACTCCAGCACCCTTGACGCGGGAATGGCGACGTGGGGCAGCTCCGTAGTCCTGGTCCAGCCCCGGGTCTGCCTCTCGACGGGCTTGCCGCTGAGGAACCGCTCCCTGTAGTTATAGGCGGAGTCGTGGCGCGTGTCCCAGTAGCGCCGGGCAGGCTCCGGGCCGGCGTCCCTTCCGCCGGACGCCAGGCAGACCTTCAGCGTCCGCGATACCTGCGCCTCAACCTCCTCGGCGTACCCCTCAAAGACAAGGTACATAATCACCGTGGACGACTCATCGGCGCCGTTGGCGTTGTATTGAGGCTCCTCGCTGACGTCTATGAGGGCTGGCCTGAGGCCCAGTGAGAACATCTCCAGCATGGCGTGGAACCCGTCCTCGAAGCTGGAGAACGCGAACGACTTGAAGACGCGGGCCTCCGGCAACCGGAACACCCTCAGCGTGGCCCTGGTTATGATGCCCAGGACGCCCTCCGCGCCAATGAACAGCGGATGCAGCGATGGCCCCGCCGATGTCTTGGGCACCGACTTGGTCGTGAGCGTCTCCCCGTTGGGAAGCGCCACCTCAAGGCCCAGCACCTGCTCTCCCATTGGGCCGTACCTGGCGGCCCTGTACCCCACGCCATTGGTGGAGATCGCGCCGCCCACGGAGGCGATTGGTACGCTGTAAGGGTCATGGCCCAGCATCAGGCCCTCCCTGCCCAGGGCATCGTTCAGGTCTCCCAGGATGACGCCTGCCTCGACGGTCGCTGTCCTGTCGGTTGGGCTTATCTCCAGGATGCGGTTCATCCGCTTCATGTCCACGGCAATGCCGCCGTGTAGGGGAGTCACCGCGCCGGCCACTCCCGTGCCGCCGCCGTAGGGCACGACCGGAAACCCCTCGCGGCAGGCCAGTCTGACCACCTCGGCAACCTCCTCGGTAGAGCCAGGGCGCGCCACGGCAAACACGCGTGGAGCGTCCGGGGCCAGTGGCTCGCCTCGCCAGCGGCCAAAGGCGTCCACCGAGTAGTAGTCAAGGGAAGCCTCGTCCAGGAGCACGTTTTCCGGCCCAACAATGCGCTTCAGGTCAGCCGCGATGGACTGCGCCAACACCGCTCCCTCCTTAAGCCGCGTGCCGGGGTCGGAGGTGGTTCACTGCGGGCCTCTGTACCGCCACTGTGTCCCCGCGGCGGAGTCCTCAAGGACAACGCCAAGCTCCTCCAGCCGGTCCCGGATGGAGTCGGCCAGCGCCCAGTTGCGCTCCGAGCGCAGCCGGGAGCGCGTCTCAACCAGCAGCTCCACAAAGGCGTCCGCATCCGTGCCCGCTGAGCTGCGCCGCTCCTCAAGAGACAGGCCCAGCACGGAGGCCAGGTCTCGCAGCGCGTCCTGCGCGCCCGACACGTCCATCCCGGCCTCGCGACCGCGGTTGATCTCCCGCGCCAGGTCAAAGAGGACGGCTATGGCCTGGGGCGTGTTGAGGTCGTCGTCCATGGCGACGGCGAAACGCTCCCGGAAGGGCGCCGCGTCCAGTAATGCGCCCGCTGAATCGGCGGGGGCGGCGCGCAGGGCGTTGACAAGCCGCTCCAGCGCTCTCTCCGCAGCGGCGATCCCGTCGTCGGAGTAGGTTATCGGGCTTCTGTAGTGGGAGGACAGCAGGAAGAGGCGAATGCCGTCGGGCTGGAACTGCTCAAGTATCTGCTGGCAGCTGACGATGTTGCCCCGGTGGCGGGTCATCTTCTCATCGTCGCTGTCCTGGAGGCGCAGCAGGCCGTTGTGCACCCAGAAGCGCACGAACGGCGCGTTGCCGGTGTACACCTCCGACTGGGCAATCTCGTTCTCGTGGTGGGGAAAGATCACGTCCTGCCCGCCGCCATGTATGTCCACGACGTCACCCAGCAGGCTCAGGGACATTGCCGAGCACTCTATGTGCCAGCCGGGGCGTCCGTCTCCCCAGGGACTGGGCCAGGCGGGCTCCCCGTCCCTGGACGACTTCCACAGGGCGAAGTCCATCGCATCTTCCTTGCGCTCGTCCACCTCCACGCGAGTGCCGGACAGCATCTCGTCCAGGGGCCGCTTGGACAGCTGCCCGTAGGTGTCAAAGGCGCGGACCCGGAAGTAGACGTCGCCGTCCAGGGCGTACGCGTGGCCGTTGCCGATCATGTGCTGCACCATCTCAATCATCCGGTCGATGTACTCCGTCGCGCGGGGGTAGTCGTGGGCGCGCCTGATGCCCAGGGCGTCCATCTCCCGGTGAAAGCGCTGTATGTAGTGCTCCGCCAACTCGCCAATGGAGCGGTCGTCCCTCTGGGACACCTCAATAATGCGGTCCTCTATGTCCGTGAAGTTCTGGACGTGGTGCACCAGGTGGCCCTTGTGCTCCAGGTAGCGGCGCAGCACGTCAAAGACTATGTACGACAGGGCGTGGCCTATGTGGCACGGGCCGTAAAGGTTGGGCCCGCAGACGTACATGGTCACCTTCTCGCCGATGGGGGCAAAGTCCCGCTTCTCGCCGGAAAGCGTGTCGTACAGCTTCATGTGACCGCCTCAACGGTGGCGACGGCCATCGCGCCAATGCCCTCGCCGCGGCCGGGGAATCCCAGGCCGTCGGTTGTGGTGCACTTGACACTCACCTGTGACGGGGTCAACCCCGCCGATTGGGCAATAGCTTCACGCATACTCTGTACGTAAGGGGCCAGACGCGGACGTTCGGCGACTATTGTAGCATCCAGATTTACGACCTGCCACCCTTGGCCCGCCAGCAACTCTGCGGCCGCGCTCAGGAAGAGGAGGCTGGACGCGCCCCTGTACTGCGGGTCCGAGGACGGGAAGTGCGTTCCGATGTCCCCCAGCCCGGCGGCTCCCAGCATGGCGTCCACAATGGCGTGCACCAGCACGTCGCCGTCGCTGTGGCCCGCCAGCCCTGCCTCGTACTCCACCCGGACGCCGCCCAGCCACAGGGCAACGCCCGGCTCCAGCCTGTGAACGTCGTA
The DNA here is from genome assembly GCA_034421015.1 of Dehalococcoidia bacterium. Lineage (GTDB taxonomy): Bacteria > Chloroflexota > Dehalococcoidia > Lucifugimonadales > UBA2985 > DAOUJW01. Next base: position 16,093 of record DAOUKT010000036.1, on the reverse strand, counting down.
GCCAATGCCGGCGCGGGTGGACACCAACGCTCCCCGCTACCGGCCGGCCCGGCTGCGCAGGATAGCCTCGGCCAGCAGCAGGTCAACCGGGGTTGTGACCTTGATGTTCTCGGGCGAGCCGTCGAACACCCGCACGCTGTGCCCCAGCCGCTCCACCAGGGAGGCGTCGTCGGTCACGGCGTCCAGGTCTCCCCTGTACACCGACAGCAGCAGGTCGTAGCGGAACACCTGGGGCGTCTGCACGGCCCGCAGCGTCTCCCTTGGCGTAGTGCCAAGCACCGCGCCGTCCCGGTCCACGCTCTTGATGGTATCGCTTACGGGCACGGCGGGAATGGCGGAGCCGGTGTCCGCGGCCGCCTGCACACCGCCCTGGAGGATGTCCCGGGTGACGCATGGCCTTGCGCCGTCGTGCACCATCACCCATCGGCAGGGCGAAAGGCTTTCAAGCCCCGCCTTCACCGAGTCCTGGCGCCGCTCGCCTCCGGCGCACACCCCCTTGACCTTTGTCCAGCCCTCGGCCTCGACCAGCCAGCGGCCCCGGCCCAGGTTGTCCCTGTGCAGCACAAGGACTATCTCGCCGACCTCAGGGCATCCCTCGAAGGCTGCGACTGTGTGAGCGATGAGGGGCTTTCCGAGTAGCGGAGCAAAGACCTTGTCCACGTCGCCCATGCGGCGGCTTACGCCCGCGGCCACTATGACGACCCCGGCGCGCTCCTCGACGCCCTCCGGCGATGGGGCAGAGGTCACGGCCGCGCCTAGCTCGCGCTGGGTTGCGCGAAGATGATGCGGCCGGCCGCAGTCTGGAGCACCCTGGTTATGGACACGTCCAGGTGGGAGTTGATGTACTTCTTGCCGCCCTCTATCACGACCATAGTGCCGTCGTCCAGGAAGGCCACTCCCTGCCCCATCTCCTTCCCCTCCTGGATGACCCTCACCATCATCTCCTCGCCAGGAATCACCACCGGCTTCATGGCGTTGGCAAGCTCGTTGACGTTGAGCACCTTGACGCCCTGCAGCTCCGCAACCCGGTTCAGGTTGAAGTCTGTGGTCATAATGGGCGCCCTCATGTTCTTGGCCATCATCACCAGCTTGCCGTCCACTTCCGGAACCTCCGGCACGTCCTCATCCAGGATCTGGATGGGCACGTCCGAGTCCTTGCGCAGCTTGTTTAGCATCTCAAGGCCCCTGCGACCCCTGGTTCGCCTGAGGGAGTCGCTGGAGTCTGCGATGTGGCGCAGCTCGTCCAGCACAAACCTGGGTATGACCATGGTCCCGTAAACGAAGCCCGTCTTGCTGATGTCGGCAATCCTGCCGTCGATGATGGCGCTGGTGTCCATCAGGAAGCGTCCGCCCGAAAACCCCCTGCCAACCGCTCCACCTCTACGATAGCGCTCCGGCAGGAACTGGCTCACGTCCCGCTCTCGCAGCAACATCAGAAACATGCCCAGAGTACCCAGGAACACGCTCAGAACCACGGGGGCAAACTCGCCGGGCCAGCCGGGCAGCCTGAAAAGGCTGATGGAAAGCAGGGCCGCTGCAAACAGGCCTAGCACAAGCCCCAGGGTCCCGGCCACCACCTTGCTGAAGCTCGCTTCGAGCAATATCTTGCGAGACCAAATGAAAGGGGTGAGAACAAGATAAGGGGTAACGGCCAGTCCAATTACACCTCCCGTCAGCATCCCCCCAAGGCCCCACGGGACCGGGGCCTGCTCGTCCACCGACGCCCCTAGCCACAAACCTGCCTGCCATCCACCCAGCCCGGCGAGGATCGACCCCACCAGGCGCAACCACCATTGAATACCCATTTACAGCTCTCCTTCCGCCTCCTCCAGGGAGTCCCACTATAATTGTGCCCAAAAAGAGGACACCTATACATAGTGAGTATAGCACACCTGAACTGGGCAATTGGTAGTCTCGTAATACGAGGCATTCTCTATACGGTTTGGTAACGCCAACGTCGGTCGGAACGCAACTCCCTTCCCGCTCATAGCCTGCCCCGTACTTGATACGGGGGCGAGCCTAGAGTTTACCCTGAGCGAAGCCGAAGGGAACCATTTGAGCGGGAAGACTGCGGACATGGCTGACACCGCTCATTTACTTCGACAAGCTCAGCATGAGCGGTGTCGCGCGACATACCCAACGCCTGTAGAGAGTACCCGCAGATTGATGATATGCGGCGCTATTCCGCCGGAGATGAAACGGCGCGGACGCCGGCCAGCGCCCTAGACAGGCAGGTCCTGGAAGTTCATCGCGTACAGCTTGGCGTACAGCCCGTCACGGGCCAGTAGCTCGTTGTGCCTGCCAAGTTCCGCTATCCGCCCCTGCTCCATCACCAGGATCTTGTCCGCGTCCTGGATGGTGGAGAGCCTGTGGGCGATGATGATGGCCGTTCGCCCTCGCAGAAGCTCCTTCAGCGCGTCCTGGATCAGCCGCTCCGTGTAGCTGTCGACGTTGGCGGTGGCCTCGTCCAGTATCAGGATGCGGGGGTCCGCCACCAGCGCCCGGGCAAAGGCGATGAGCTGCCTCTGGCCCACGCTCAGGTTGCTGCCCCGCTCGTGGAGGACCGTCTCGTAGCCGTCCGGCAGCCGCGTGATGAAGTCGTGGGCGCCCAGGGCCCTGGTTGCCTTCTCGATGTCCTGCTGGGTCGCGTTGCGGTTGGCGAAGCGAATGTTCTCCGCAACAGTGGTGGAGTAGAGGAACGGCTCCTGAAGCACAAGGCTCATCTGGCTGGCCAGGGACGAGCGCGTGATGTCCCGGAGGTCGTGGCCGTCAACCGTGATGCTGCCGTCCGCGACGTCATAGAAGCGGGTGACCAGGGCCACCATAGTCGTCTTGCCCGCGCCTGTTGGCCCCACAATCGCCATCGACTCTCCCGGCGCCACCTCCACGGAAACGTCGTTGAGCACCGGCACCTCCGGGTTGTAGGAGAAGGAGACGTGGTCGAACTTCACGTGACCCTGGATGGGGGGCAGCGTCCTGGCGTCCGGCTTGTCCACCAGGTCCGGCTGCACGTCCAGAAGCTCAAAGATGCGCATTCCGGCGGTCATGGCCCGCTGCATCATGGCGTACTGCATGACCAGGGCGCGGATGGGCTCGAAGAAACGCTGCACGAACAGGGCGAAGGCCGCCATTGTGCCAAGCTCCAGGGCGCCGGACTGCTCCATCCTGCCGCCGACCACGATAAGGATGCCAAAGGCGATGGCGGTGAGCACCTCGACCGTCGGCATCAGGCCGGCGGTGAGCCTGCTGGCGGTGAGGTTGGCGTTCAGGTGCTCGGCGTTAAGCTCGTCGAACTGGGACAGGTTCACCTTCTCCCTGTTCATGCTCTGGGTGACCCGCACGCCGGTGATGTTCTCCTGAAGGCTGGCGTTAACCCCGGCGATGGCGTACCGGATGCGCATGAAGGACCGCCGGGCCCGGATCTGCCAGAAAATCATGATGACCACGAATACGGGTATGACTACGAAGCAGATGAGCGCCAGCTGGGCGTTCCATACCAGCATGATCACTATGATTCCCACAAGGCTGATTATCTCCGCGAATCCCACCACAAAGACGGTCATGAACTCCTGGAGGGCCGTCGTGTCGTTCTGGACGCGGCTCATCAGCCTGCCAACCTCGTTGTGGTCGAAGAACTGGGTGGAGAGCCGCTGGAGGTGGGCATGCATGTCGCTCCGAAGCTGGTACAGCACCGACATGTTGACCCTGGCCAGACCTCTCAGGTGAATGAAGTTCCCCGCGAGGTTGAGAATCACAACACCGCCGAAGATCAGTCCAATACGGTGCAGCCCGGACACCCGCTCCGCCACTGAGAGTTCAGGGTCCTGCAGGTACTGGTTGATGGCTAATCCCACCAGCACGGGGACCGCTACCTGAGTGCCAATGTAGACCAGCATCGCCACCAGGCTGAGGAGAGTCATCTTCCAGTGGGGCCTCAGATACTGCGCAAGACGCAACACCACGCCCTGGTCGTACACCTTGCCGAACTCGGTGTCCTCCAGCACCAGGGTCAGACGCCCGCGTATCCTGCGGACCTCCTGTACGCCCGGAAGGTTCGGGTTGATGCCGCCCTGGCCAAGGCCTCCCCACTGCATGGCTAGGAACCGCCCTCCACGTTCAGGGTCCGGGCCTCCAGCCCGCTGGTGGCGGCCGCGCCGTTGGGGTTCACCAGTGCCCCGTCGCCGTTCACGTCGGCCTCCTGGGGCCGCAGCTGGAGCTCGTAAATCTCCTGGTACGGGCCGGGCACGTTCACAAGCTCCTCGTGGACGCCACTCTGGACAACCTGGCCCTCTTTCATCACCAGTATCATGTCGGCGTTCTTGACGCTGCTCAGGCGATGGGCAATGACGAAGGTGGTCCTGCCCTGCATCACCGCGTCCAGCGCCTGTCGAATCAGGTGCTCCGTCTGGGTGTCGACGCTGGAGGTGGAGTCGTCCAGTATGAGGATGGGCGGGTCAAGGAGCAGCGTGCGGGCGATTGCCAGACGCTGCCGCTGGCCGCCGGACAGGGTCACTCCCCGCTCTCCAACGTAGGTGTTGTAGCCGTCGGGCATGCTCTCAATGAAGTCGTGAAGCTGGGCCGCCTTTGCCGCCCGGACCACCTCCTCAAAGGGCGCGTCCACGGAGCCGTAGGCTATGTTCGCCCGAATGGTGGAGGTGAAGATGAAGACGTCCTGCTGGACTATGCCCACGTTGTGGCGCAGTGAGGCAAGGGTGAGGTCGCGGACATCGGTCCCGTCTATGGTGATGCGGCCTCCGGTGACGTCGTAGAAGCGCGGTATCAGGTGCACGACCGTCGTCTTCCCGCTGCCGGGCGCGCCCAGAATGGCGACTATCTTCGTGCTTGGCGCCTCGAAGTCCACATCCTTGAGCACCGGCGCAAGATCGCTGTAGCCAAAGGACACGTTCTCAAAGCGCACGTCGCCATTCACCCGCCCCACGTCCAGGGCGTCCTGCTTCTCCTTGACCGGGGACTCCGCGTCCAGCACGTAGAAGATGCGCTCGCCGGAGGACATGGCCCTGGAGAAGCTGTTGACTATCCACGCCGTCATGCGGACGGGGATGGCCAGCAGGCCCATGTACAGCAGGAAGGAGACCAGCTCGCCCTCGGACATGGCCCCGTTCACCACCTGCAGCCCGCCGAACCAGAGGATTACGCCGGTGCCGCCCAGCAGGAAGAAGTTGTTGAGCGACGTTGTAATCGCCTGAAGCCTCTCCGCGGTGAATCCGTACCGGGCAACCTCCGAGGCGTGATAGTTGAACTTGCCCCGCTCAAGGTCCTCGGCCGCGAAGGCCTTGACCACCCGCTGGCCCGCCAGGTTCTCCTGCAGCACCGTATTCAGGTATCCCATCTCCGTCCGCTCCGCCATCCAGTTGCGGCGCATCTCCAGCATGATGGTTGCCGTGCGCAGCACGATGAACGGCACGAAGACCAGGCTCATGAGGGCAAGCTGCCAGCTTGAGATCACCAGAATTGTGCCGACGCCCAGTATCAGGAGAATCATGTACCCGCCGCGAATCACGCCACCCTGGATGAACATACGCACGCCCTCCACGTCCGCCGTGGCCCGGGACATCAGGTCGCCGGAGCGCTGGTTGTCGTGGAAGCCGAAGCTGAGACGCTGGAGCCGCTCGTAGAACTCGTTTCGTATGTCGTAGGCAACGCGCTGGCCCAGTGACTCGCCAAGGTACTGCTGGCCGTAGGCCGCGACTCCCCTCAGGACGCTTATGACGAAGATCAGCGCGGCCAGGAATATCAGCGGGCCGACATTCCCGGACTTGACCACCTGGTCCACGGCCGTGCCCAGGATGCGCGGTATGGCCAGGGCAAACGCCGTTACGCCTACCGTGCAGACGTAGGCGAGCAGCAGCCTGTACTTGTACTTGAAAGAGAAACGGAGAAGCCTGATGAGGATACGCATTTAGTATTCGTCTCTACGCCGGAGGTTGCCAGCGGATGCGCCTGAGGAGGGAAGGGGAAATGAACGCAATGCCCAGCGTATCTTACTCCAAGTTTGCGCCTGCGTCTAGGGTGCGAGTTGCCTCATAATAAATGTTACCGAAGGGGTTATCGTTGCTTCAGAAATCATGTTACCGGGAGAGGACATGAGGAGAAGCAGCGTGAAAGAGTATAGAGTATACGGAGAAGATGAGGAGCAGATATAGAGGTGCGTCTCGCTCGGAGAAGAGCCGGTTACTGGAGGAGTTCACCAGTGTGACGGGCTATCATCGCAAGACGGCGGTGAGGCTTCTGTCGGGTGAAGGGTCTGTGGGTAGTAAGGAGAGGCGAGGCCGGCCTCCGGTGTATGGGGAAGATGTGAGGGAGGCTGTGTTGACGGTGTGGGAGGCGTCGGACCGTCTGTGCGGTAAGAGGCTGGCCCCATTCATGGCGGAGTTGTCACACAGGATGATGGAGCATGGGGAGTTGGACGTGACCCCGGAGGTGGAGAGACACCTGAGCATGATCAGCGCCTCCACTGTAGACAGACTGCTCCGACGCCACAAGGACAGGGGCCTCAGAAGACCCCTTAGCGCCACCAAGCCGGGGAGCCTGCTCAAAGCGTCCATACCCATTCGCACCTTCGGCGAGTGGGAGGAGAACACACCAGGCTTTATTGAGGTGGACCTGGTGGCGCACTGTGGGGAGTCCACGGAGGGGTTCTACCTGAACACTCTGAGTGCGGTGGACATAGCCACTTGCTGGGTGGAGTGCCAGCCAGTGTGGGGCAAGGGCCAGGAGAGGGTCGGCGGCGCCATCCACAGGATGTCCAAGTCACTCCCGTTCCCCATCCTGGGTCTGGACTCCGACAACGGCTCCGAGTTCATCAACCATCACCTGCTGACCTACTGCCAGCGCAAAGGCATCACATTCACTCGCTCAAGACCATACAAGAAGAATGACAACGCCCATGTGGAGCAGAAGAACTGGTCAGTAGTACGCAGGCTCGTGGGCTATGACCGCTACACCTCAGAGGCTGCCCTGGGACAGCTCCAGCGCATCTACAGTCTCCTGTCCCAGTACGTCAACTTCTTCCAGCCGGTGATGAAGCTGACCCACAAGAGTCGCAACGGCGCCAAGGTCCACAAGACCTACGACCAAGCCAGAACCCCCTACCAGTGCCTCCTGGACTACAACGTGCTGTCACCCCAGCAACGAGCATCCCTCCAGAGGCGCTATGAGTCTCTCAATCCCGTAAAGCTCAAGAACCGAATAGACAACGCCCTTGAGGACCTGTGGAAGACGGCAAATCTACCCTCCACTTCGGTAACCTGAATTATGACGCAACGACTCCTTCTTCGGTAACACTTTCTATTGACGCAACAGGGGGTGATATAACTGTTAGATATTGGCGCTACCTACTCTTGACGTCCTCTACCATAGACCATTTATGCTATAAGTCTTGTGACGCCTCACAACGGTAGATTCTACAACCTTTAAGTTGAGCGTGAACTAGGGTCAGGCATCAGTCAAACCATAATTTGTCCTAAAATGCCTTGAACGCTGGCGAGTCCTCAAGGCTACTAAGGGAGATTGGCATAGGAATGAACTCACCCGGACTAGGGGAAAAACTGGGATTTGACCTTGACGACGGTACCGGGCTCCGAGTGGCCCGCGTCCGCTTTGAGTCCGAATCCAAGTTCACATGGGCCTTGTTCGATGGCTTCGACCGGATCCGCATTCTCACATACTCGGCGGGGGTAAGCGCCATTGTACGCTTGTTAGACAACCACGAATTCCGTGATTTCGAGTGCGTGTTCGGCTGTGAGAACACGTTGCGCACACTTAGGGATATCATGGCCTTTCAGCAGGTCGCCATTGGAGACACCAGGGCAGCGATCAAGAACCTGCCGGACCAACGCCACGCCTTCATTCTCAGCCGAGTCAGGGAGGGGCAGGCTCGATTTCGAGTACTGCGTAAGCAGATAGCCCACGCCAAGCTGTATCTCCTGGAAAACACCGAGTCCGGCAAAACGCGCGCCATAGTCGGGTCAGCAAATCTTTCGGAGACCGCTTTTGGCGGACGCCAGTCAGAAACTTTGGTGTGCTTTGACGATGACGCCGCCGCTTGGGGTCACTACCTTGGTATGTACGAGTCCGTAAGGGACCAGGCTTCTAATGAGATACCACTGCCTTCCGATCGCATTGAGCACGCGGAGATAAACCTGGTGGAGGTGCCAGTCCTAGACCCCAACGACCACTCGACTCTGGTGATTGACTCCTCGGAGACAGAGCAGCAGGGCGACGTCGTCCAGATAAACGTACCCACACAAATACAGCGCATTGAAAAGGTGAAGGCGGCCATTCATCCAGTGGTGGCCAACCTCATCCCGCCGCCGCGCAACGGAAGGCAACAGATAACCCGCGAGCTCAGACACAAGATAGTCAAGGAGTACAGTCGTATCCGTGTTGTCCAGTCCGAGGAGGAGACCGACCATCGAGAGCTATCCATAGACAGGCAGTCGAAGACTGTCTCCCTTTTCGGGGAACCATTCTCCCTGGAAGCCGACCACACTGCCGCACGCAGCGACGCGAAGTTGCTGGTGGAGTTTTTCAGCAATTATGAGGGCACCTTCGAAGGCGGGATGGGAGTGGAGAGACTTCAACGAGATTACTTCATACTATGGTCGTGGCTGTATTTCTCGCCATTCATGTGTGACATGAGGACTTTGGCAGGCCACGACGGAGACATATTCAGATTCCCATCATTCGCCATTGTGTATGGGCAGCCATCATGCGGTAAGTCCAGTCTTATCGACACTCTGATGACGTCAATGTTTGGAAAGCCCTATGAAATTGAGAAGCGCTATTTCACGAAAGGCAGACTCAAGGACATCCAATATGCATACAAAAGATTCCCCGCTGTCTTCGATGACATCGGCAGGCGTGCCATACGCGACCATGGGGAGGATGTTATCAAGGACGAGGTGCCGCCCCTAGTTGCCGAGTACCCTTGCTTCGTGCTGTCGATGAACCAGGATCTCAAGGCTTTCACCGACCAGATCGTCAAGCGCAGTCTGATGATTTACACTACCACTGCGCTCCCATCCTATAAGGAAAGTCTCCGACACGAGCTACACCTAAAGATAAAAGAGGTGGGCCGGGAACTGTCTACGCACCTCTACCGAGAATACTTAAGAAGAGTCCTGGCTCGACTCGACGAGACACCCAGACCCGAGGACTGGCTTGAGTTCTCCTCCACTGTCCTCTCTGGATTGATTGGCGACCTGCTAGAGGACAGCCCACCGAAGTGGTGCGCGCCCATAAAATGGACCGACTACGCGGACAAGCGCCACGAGAGAGTCAAGACACAGGTCGATCATCTGCTGAGGCCAGCCACAAGGATGAAAAAGGAGGGCCATCAGCCAACAGGCTGGGTATTGGAAGGCGACAAGGTTATCGTAATCGAGCAGACCAACACCTACGGGCGGCGAGAGTTCGATTGGGAGAATGTTCCCTCCACCCTCATTGACGATAGCGCAAGCGTCGGAGGCCGTACTGTCTTGAATCGCCCTGAGCTTGAGGAGTTCCTGGAAAGAAACCTCAGCCGGGGCCGAAACGGTCTGCTGGACAAGATGTTTGGCAGGAGGTGATAACAAGGCTAAGAATAGTTCCCAAAGAACCAATCCCTGCCTGCAAGATTGATGGAATTCATTTTTGGCCTTGCCATCAGTGCAGTATGTCCCCACGAGTCCTCACAAGTGCCGCCTCTACCTGAGCATCCCCAACAAAACCAACCATGCCCTTTCAAGTCCACCAGGAGCAGTTCCTGGGCTACCCCATAGATGAGGTCTTCGACTTCTTCTCCAGGGCGGAGAACCTCAATCTGCTCACGCCTCCCTGGGTCAGGTTCTCCATTCTTTCTCCGCTGCCCATCGAGATGGCGGTCGGGACCATCATCGAGTACCGGATCAGGCTCCGAGGCGTGCCCGTCAGGTGGCGCAGCGAGATCACGGAGTGGGACCCGCCCCACGCCTTCTGCGACGTGCAGCTCCGGGGCCCCTACCGCTTCTGGGTACACCGGCACACTTTCGAGGAGCGGCCGGGCGGTACTCTGGTCACCGACCACGTGGACTACGGCGTCCCTGGAGGCGCGCTGGTCAACCGGCTCTTCGTTGCCGGAGAGCTGAGAAGAATCTTCGGCTACCGGCGCGGACGGCTGGCGGAGCTGTTCCCGGCCAACGGATGAGCCTCTCCGGGGCAGTCCAAGCCTACGGCTTGGGTATTCTCAACAGGCGTTGATATTGTCGGATGATACCGCTCATCCCCGTATCAAGTACAGGGCAGGCTCTGAGCTTGTCGAAGGAAATGAGCGGTAAGGCGACAATGTACGTAGTCCCCCCGCTCAAATGGCTCGACAGGCTCACCATGAGCGGGAAGGGGGTGCCCCAACCGAGGTTAGCCCTACCAAGGCGTATAGAGGATGCCTACGGCTTGACCCCAATCGCCTCGCCGAAGGCGAAGGCCCCGAACGCGCCCGGGTGGTCGCGCCAGTCGTCCAGACTCTTGCGCCACTGGTCGAACTGCTCCCGTGTCGCCAGCCCGAACTGTGTCGCCGCCTCTATCACCCGGGGCGAGTAGAACCAGTCGTCTATGAAGGCCCGCAGGAAGGCGACGTCCTCCGTCGAGCTGAAGTAGTCGAATGAAGCCGAGGCGCGTACGTCGGTGAACCCCGCCTCCAGAAAGACGTTCTTCAGCTCCTTGCCCATCTGGGGATGCCCGCCGTTGCCCTGCAGCAGCTTGGCAAAGGTGTCCCACGCCCCCTGCGTCTCCTCCGCGCCAGGCTCAAGGAACGATGACGCAACGAACATCTCCCGGCTGCCGATGACGCCGCCGGACTTGAGCACCCGCTTCACCTCGGCCAGCACCTTGGGGGTGTCCGGGACGTGCATAAGCACCGCGTGGCAGTGGGCCGCGTCAAAGTAGTTGTCCTCAAATGGGAGCGCGGTCACGTCCCCGACGTGGAACGTGGCGTTGGCGTGGCCGCCGGCCTGTGCGGCCGCCCGCGCGACGTTTATCTGCGACTCCTCCATATCGACGCCGTGCATCTCTCCCGGCTCAATCGCCTTCGCGATACCAACTGAGATGGTCCCGGGGCCGCACCCGAAGTCCAGGACGCGATCGCCCGGCTTCAGTATCGAGAGCAGGTATGCGGCGTGGCTCTCCGCGCTGCGCCGCCGCAATAGCTGCTGGAAGTTCTCATCGTATCCCATTGTGTACTCCTGGGACTGTTCGGTCATGGTGTGCCCTCCCTTCTACGCGATTTGCGATTCACTACAGCCACCGGCTCACGGCGACTACCGGCGCCACTCCCCGATGTTCCAGAGCTCGCTGTCCCACCCGTTGATCCGAACACCCTGGAGGGTGTTCAGGTGGGCGGAGACAAGGCCGCGGTTCACCAGCGGGATCTCGTAGTAGCTCTGGATATGGATGTCATTGAGCTGCATGATCAGCGCGTTCCGCTCCGGCCCGGCGGGCGTCTGCGACAGCTTCTCATAGACCTCATCGTACTCGGCGTTGCAGGAGCGGGCGATGTTGCCTCCTGACCAGTTGTCCCCACGAGTGGGGATGTGCCTACAGATGGAGTCGGAAAGGTACTGCTGTGGGTCCACGTCGGGGCCGGTCGCGTACATCTGGACGTCCGCAAAGAACCGGCGATACGTGGACTCCTTGTCTGCAACGGGGTCGCCGCCAAAGAAGAGGCTTGCGTCGTGGTCGATAAGCTCCGTCTCAATGCCTATCTCCCTCCACCAGCCCTGAACGAGGGCCTGGGTGTCCTGGCGTACCGAGTTGGTTGAGGTCTGGTAGGTGATGCGCAGGGGCGCGCCGTTGTACTCCCGCACGCCGTCTCCGTCCGTGTCCAGGACGCCGTTCGCGTCCAGCAGCCGGTTTGCGCCCTCGATGTCCTGGGCCAGGCAGCCGTCGTTCGCGGTGGAGACGTAGGCGGGAGGCCCGGCTATCAGATTGCACTCAGGCTCTCCGGCGAATCCGTAAAGCTCGTCCGCAATGCGGCTGCGGTCTATGGCCATGGACATGGCCTGGGCAATCGGCGTGAAGGTCAGGAACGGGTGGGGGTTCTGTCCGTCCAGGTACTCGGAGCGGTCGTCGCCCAGCGCCGGGTCGGGGTTGGACTGGTTGACCACAATACGCTCTACAAGGCTGGCAAAGGCCGTGATCACGCGGCCCCGGTCCCCGGCCTCCATCTCCGCGAGGTCGTCCGGCGCCACCTGCAGGTTCCAGGCGTAGTCGGCCTCGCCCTTCTCCAGGACGGACTCAGCCGCAGAGATGGCGTCGCCGCGTCCAACGATCAAAACGCTGTCGAAGTAAGGCTCCGGCCCCCTGAAGTGCGGGTTGCGCTCGTAGACGGCCTCTTCGTTGGGCCTGAACTCGGTGATGCGATAGGGCCCCGTGCCCAGTGGCGCGAAGTTCTGGGCTGTGCACCCGGCCGCGGCCTCTCCCACGCAATCGGCGAACTGGACCCGGCTGATGATTGGCGCGCCGGCGCTCACAAAGGCGGTGTAAGGGTAGGGCGTGGGCGCATCGAATGTGATCCTGACGGTGAGGTCATCGACGGCCTCCACTGAAGATATGCCGTCGAAGGCGCTTTCCGCCGTGCAGCCGGTGTCCACGTGGGAGCAGTACCGCCAGGTGAAGACCGCGTCCTCGGCGGTCATCTCGCTGCCGTCGGACCACATAAGCCCCTCCCTGAGCTTCCAGGTGATGGACATCAGGTCTTGGGAGACGCCGCCGTTCTCGATGGTGGGAATCCCGGCGGCAAGGGCCGGAACGAGCGCGCCGTCCGGGCTGTACTTGGCGAGGGGCTCCAGGGTGACAGCCCCGGCGTCACGGTCCTTGTATCCGGCCGACAGGTACGGGCCGGGCAGGGAAGGGGCCTGCCAGTAGAGGATTGTCAGGACCTTCTCCTCCTCCGGCATCTCCGCGGCAGTCGGCGAAGAGTCCGGGACAGCGGTGGGCTGCTCGTCGCCGGCGCAGGCAACAAGGGCCAGCAGGGCGACGAGGCAGACGGCCAGTCTAGTTTTGCGAACATAGCCGGGTGACATATAGAGTTCCTTCACTGAGATAAGCTGTCAAATTGTAAGTCTAGACCACCTCGCATTACAAGGGTTGTAGAAGATGAACAATTGCAGGCCGTCAGCGGCGAAAGTACATGCTCTCGTGATATGAGTAGGCTCGTCGAGCGTCCGCCTGATTCTTGACTAAGGTTATATGAGTTAAATACACTAACCACATGACAAAGAGACTGCAGGTGTTGCTCGACGAAGAGGAGTTCCTGGAGATTCAGGGCGCCGCGCGGAGGCAGCGAATGACTGTGGCGGAGTGGGTGCGTCAAGCGCTGAGAAGGGCAAGAAGCGACCAGCCGGGAACCGCCGAGGCCAAGCTGCGCGCCATCGCCGAAGCGTCCCTGCACAGCTACCCCACCGGGGACATAGAGACCATGCTCGCTGACATTGAGGCGGGCCAGCAGCGATTGAAGTGATATTCGTAGACTCCAACGTGCCCATGTACCTTGTGGGAGCTCCCCATCCCAACAAGGACCGGGCCCTGGCCCTCCTCACGCGGCTTGTGGGCGACGGGGAGCAGTTCGCAACGGACGCGGAGGTCTACCAGGAGATACTCCACCGCTACACGGCAATTCACCGCCCCGACGCCATAGATGCCGCTTTCGAGAGCCTGGATGCGATTGTCGATGACACCCTGACATTCGGCATGTCCGAGGTTCGCGCCGCCAGAGCCCTCATCGGTGCGGTAGACGGCCTGTCTGCGCGAGACGCCCTGCACACAGCCGTCATGCGCAACGCCGGTATAAGCCGCATCCTGAGTTTCGACGGCGGTTTCGACGCCTGCCCGGGGATTGAGCGCCTGAGCTGAGCCGGAGGCCCGAGGCGGCAAGGCGCGCGACAGGTGGCGTGAGGGGTTGTCCTTCCCCGGCCCCGGGCAATCGGCTAGAATGAGAGGGTAGTACCCTCGGTTGGGAGGCTCAAGCTATGGGAACCTTCACGTGGCCGCTGCGAATCTCCAGCATGGACGACCAGCAGAGTCTGGACATTGAAGCAACGGTCGATACCGGCGCATTTTACACCACGCTGCCGGCCCGCCTGCTGCGAGACCTGGGCATTGAGCCCATGGGAAGCCGCAGGTTCCTGTTAGCCGACGGGCGTCGTGTGGAGATGGAGTACGGCCAGGCGTGGGCTACCATTGACGGCGAGAGCGTGGTCACCATTGTGGTCTTTAGAGACGAAAACGCTCCGCCACTGCTGGGGGCCTACACCCTGGAAGGGCTGGCCCTGGCCGTGGACCCGTCCTCCCAGCGGCTGGTGTCCGCAAACCTCATCATGTACTAGCAGGCGGAGACCGTCACGACTCGTACCTGTACACCACGGCAAGCTCGGCAACGTCCGTGACGCCGGAGTCGGAGTGGTGGTAGATGTTGATGAGGCCCGTACCGCAGTCGCCGAACTCATCGCAGGAGATGGTCCCGATTACACTCTCAAAGCCCTCGGTGGCGGTCAACGCCTCCCTGAGCTTGGCCCTGTCCAGATAGATGTAATCGCCTTCGGCAACCGCGACCTCCTCAATAGCCCGCAGCAGGATGATGGTTGCGTCGTAGGCGTGGGGCATGTAGGCCGACGTTGGCACTTCGCCAAAGCGCTCCTCGTACTCGTCCACCAGGTCGCCGCCGTTCCTGCCGGTGGCCTCGTTGACGTTGTCCCCAAAGTCCAGCACCGGGCCGGGAAGGTATATCCCCTCCGACTCCGGCATGGCCAGGAACCCCGACACCAGCAGGGCTGCGCCGCCTATCATTGCGGCATCCTCAAGACCGGGCACTTCGCCAATCTGCTGGACAACGTATCCACCCTCCTTCTCAAAGAGGGGGAAGAATACGCCGTCCGGGTCGGTCTCGGCTATCCGGGTGAGCGCCGGGACCATGTTGGTATCTCCCCTTTCCACCGTCTCGACGCTGACCGTTCCGCCAAGCCCTTCAAAGGCCAGCCTGAAGGCGACCGCCAGGCCCGAGGTGTACGGGTCGCCGTCGTGAATGGCGGCCACGTTGCGCAGGCCCAGGTCGTTGTAGGCGTACTGCGCTACGGCGTCCGCCTGGTGCAGATCGTTGCTGGACGTCCTGTAGTAACCGGTATGGTAGTTGGGCCCAGGGTTGCCCTGCAGATCAGACGTAAGGGACGGAGCGGTGTTGGACGGCGAGATCATGACCAACCCGGCCTTGCTGATGATGGGCGAGGCCGCTCTGGCCGCGATGGAGCAGGACGTGCCAATGACGCCTATTACTCTAGGATCGCCGACCACGGTATCGGCGGCCGCGCGGCCTCCGTCAGCCGTGCACAGTGAGTCAAGGCCTGCCCCCACCGAGACGGCGCGCCCCATGATTGGGCCGTAGTCCTCAACAGCCATCTCCACGGCGCGGCGGGAGGGTGTGCCAAGGTCGCCGAGACCGGTGAGCACTACCATTGACCTTATATGGATGTCCTCTCCCGGCCCTATCTTGACGAACTTCCTCGCGTCCGCGTCCAACTTCACATCCATGCCAGCAGGGCCGGCCGGGCCTGGAGGGCCGACAGGACCCGTCGAGCCGGTCTCACCCGGCGCGCCGGCCGGGCCGGTGGCCCCCTGAGGACCGGCTGCGCCTGCTGGACCGGCGGGGCCCTGGGATCCGGCTGAGCCAGCGGGGCCGGCGGCCCCCTGTGGACCGGCTGCGCCTGCAGGGCCGGCGGGTCCGGTGCAGCCGACAAGCGCGGCTGCCACCAGCAGCGACAGAATAACTACAAGTACACGACTACGATTGCAAGTCAGCGTTGCCATTAGCCCCCTCCTTCAAACTAACCACGGGCGCGGATCCCTTCCGATCACCGGCGGATGGATTCGCTCCATCGTCGGGAATCCACCCCATCCTCGTTATACGATGTGCCTGCCAATTGTACACAACCCCCTGGACGCCTGCAAGGAACTGTACTCGTTCAGTACATATGAGACGGTTGAGGGGAGACCAGCACATCTGGGTGGCATTTTATAAGATACTCTGCCGGCGTGAGTCCGTCCAGAGAGTGATGTGGTCTGACAG
>DAOUKT010000035.1:0-26544 GCA_034421015.1 Dehalococcoidia bacterium | reverse complement strand
TATCGTCATTCCCGCGAAAGCGGGAATCTATTTCCTTCTATATCGGGCCACCTGGATTCCTGCTTCCGCAGGAATGGTCGGGAGGCGCGCGCCTCAGCCGAGGTTATTCAAAGGTCTGCCGCCGCAGGAATGGTTGCGTCTTACAATGCGCGCCTAAAGACCCAGGGTCGCCTTCATCGTGACGCCTATGTCTGCAGGGGAGGGCGCTATGCTGGCCCCGGCTTCCTGCAGCGCCTTCACCTTCTCCTCCGCGCGGGCGGCGCTGCCGGTGATGATGGCCCCGGCGTGGCCCATGCGCTTGCCCGGGGGAGCCGTGGTGCCCACAATCAGGGCAACAACCGGCTTGGTGAAGTGGTCCCGGATGTACTCTGCCGCCTCCTGCTCCTTGGTCCCGCCTATCTCTCCGATGAGCACCACCGCGTCCGTGTCAGGGTCGTTCTGGAAGAGCTCCAGCAGGTCTACAAAGGACGTGCCGACGATTGGGTCGCCCCCGATGCCCACGCAGCTTGACTGGCCTATGCCCAGGGCGGTGAGCTGGTTGACGGCTTCGTAGGTGAGGGTGCCGCTGCGGGAGATGACACCGACCCTGCCCGGCGTGTGGATGTTGCCCGGCATGATGCCGACCTTGGCCTTGCCCCCAGGCGATATGAGCCCGGGGCAGTTGGGGCCGATGAGGCGGGTGGGCTTGTCCTCAAGATACCTGGAGACCCGCACCATGTCCATCACAGGGATGCCCTCTGTGATGCATGCGACCAGGGGCACGCCGGCGTCGGCCGACTCCAGGATGGCGTCCACCGCGAAGGCCGCAGGCACGAATATCAGGCCGACGTTCGCGCCGGTCTCGGCAACGGCTTCGCTGATGGAGTTGAATACCGGCGCCTTCTCCTCCCACGTCGTGCCGCCCCTGCCGGGGGTCACCCCGGCCACCAGGTTGGTCCCGTACTCCATGCAGCGCAGGGCGTGGAAGGTTCCCTCCCTGCCGGTGATTCCCTGTACCAGAAGGCGGGTGTTTTCGTCGACCAGAATGCTCACGGTGTCCTCCTTGCAGACACTGGGGTGATTGCTACGGGTTGGATGCCGCGCCCTTGATGGCGGCGGCCGCCTCGTTAAGGTCGTTTACCAGGGTAATGGTCAGGCCGGACCCGGCCAGGATATCCTTGCCCTCGTCGGCGTTGGTCCCAAGCATCCTCACGACGATGGGCACCCGGGCCTCCGTCTCCTCCGCGGCCTGGACTATGCCCCGGGCCGCCACGTCGCAGCGAAGGATGCCGCCGAACACGTTTACCAGGATGCGCTTCACCTGCGGGTCGGACAGGAGCAGCCGGAAGGCCTGGGCCACCTGCTCCTCGCTTGCGCCGCCGCCTACGTCCAGGAAGTTGGCGGGCGATGCGTCGGCCATGGTTATGGAGTCCATCGTGGCCATTGCCAGTCCCGCGCCGTTGACCATGCAGCCCACGTCGCCGTCCAGCTTCACGTATGAGATGTCGAACTTGCTGGCCTCCAGCTCCAGGGGGTCCTCCTGCTCCGTGTCCCTCAGCGACTGGACGTCGGCGTGGCGTGAGAGGGCGTCGTCCTCGAAGTCGAGCTTGGCGTCCAGCGCGAGCAGCTGGCCGTCCTCGGTCAGGGCCAGGGGGTTGATCTCCGCCAGGGAGCAGTCCTTGGCCTCGAATACGCGGTACAGATTGGCGATGAGCGTGGACGCGGGGCGGATCAGCTCGCCGGGCAGACCCATGCCGTAGGCCAGGGCGCGGCACTGGTGGGGCTGGAGCCCCACGACCATGTCGACGTTGGCCCGGAGTATCTTCTCCGGCGTGGTGGCCGCCACCTCCTCGATGTCCATGCCGCCGGCCTCGCTGGCCATGACGACGGGCCCGCGGGACGCGCTGTCGATGACCACCGCCAGGTAGAACTCCTTGGAGATCTGGGCGGGTTCTTCCAGAAGGACCTGGTTGACTGGCACACCGTCGGGGCCGGTCTGGTGAGTGACAAGGGACTTGCCCAGCAGACCCTGGGCGAACTCCTGGGCCTCCTGAGCGGAATCCACAACCTTAACGCCTCCCGCCAGCCCTCTGCCACCGGCGTGGACCTGGGCCTTCACCACCACCTTGTCGCCCATCTCGCCGGCTATGCGCCCGGCCTCCTCGGGCGTGGCGGCAACTCCGCCCTTGGGTACGGGAATCCCGAAATCTGAGAGTATCGCCTTGGCCTGATACTCGTGGACTTTCATACGTTTCTCCCTGGGCTGAAAGATTGCGAGGCCGCGGCAGGGCAGCGCCCACCCTGCAGCCTCGCGCACCATCATAGCCGTATTTGGTGATTGGTGTCCAGCGCAGGGGGCGCGGCGTAGGGTATGCAGGCGTTTTCCGAGGTGTTCTGGATCCCTGCCTGCGGAGACCTTTGCGTAACTGCCATCGGGACGCTCTCTATTCGTCACCCCTGCGAAGCTTGTTCCCGACCCCGATCGGGGAGCATGGGTCTAGGCCGCCCTAATAGGAGACTTCAGATTTCCGCTTTCGGAGACCTTTGAATAACCTCGGATGGAGGGCGCGCCCCCGACCATTCCTGCGGAAGCAGGAATCCAGGGCGTCCGCTTTAGAAGGAAATAGATTCCCGCTTTCGCGGGAATGACGATAAACGTAGCTCCCTGAAGATGCCACCGCAGTTATGCAAGGGTCTCCCTGCGCAGGAACGGTTCCCTAACGCACCGCGTTAGTAGTGGATGGCCCGCCCTGTGCCGCCGGCCGCGGCGATGACGTCGCCGTTGATGGCTATGGACCGGGGCGACGCCAGGAAAGCCACCACGTAGGCTATGTCAGTCGCGTCGATGACCTTGCGCACGCTGTTCCCCTGGGCCATGCGCTGCTCCGCCTCATCCACCGTGACTCCCAGCCGCTGGGCCTGCTCCTCAAGGGCGCGGGGCGTCCTCTCGGTGCGGGTCATTCCCGGGTGAACAACCGTGACGTTGATTCCGCTGGGGCCAAGCTCCTCGGCTAGGTTCTTGGTCATGGCTACCACCGCCACGTTGCGCATACTGCCTATGGTGTTGCCCGCGTTTCTGGCGGCCATCCCGCTAATGTTGATTATGCGCCCCCAGCCCTGCCGCGCCATGTACGGGGCCGCCTCCCTCGCGCAGCGCAGGTATCCCAGCACCTTGATGTTCATGTCAGGCCAGAAGTCGTCAGAGGCGATGTCCGTCAGCGCCGCCGGGGGCGTTGTGCCTCCGGGTTGGGCAGCGCAGTTCACCAGGATGTCGATGCGGCCCAGGGCCTCGGCTGCCGAACTCACCATCTCCCTGACTGAGTCGTCGTCTCCGGTATCGACCTGAAGGGGCACGATCCGCCTGCCGGACTGGGCGGCCAGCTCCTTCGCAGCCGCCTCCAGCCGCTCCGGGTTGCGCGCGGCGATAGCGACGTCCACGCCCTCCATCGCCAGCTCCCGGGCTATCGCCTTGCCGATGCCCCGGCTGCCTCCGGTCACAATTGCGGTCTTGCCGGTCAGTTCAAGGTCCATGACTACTCCTGAAAATTGGGTTGACGCCTGCTCAGGGGATGTCCATCCGGATGAGGCGGCGCACCGAGAGGATGAAGAAGAGAACGGTCACTATTGCCGCGCCGCCAAGAGCGGCCTGGAAATCAATGGAGGGGATGTCGCTGAAGGTGGTCTCGTCCAGTCCCTGCATTGTGCTCAGCGTGTAGCTGCGTACGCTGAGGTATCGGGTTCCTTCCAGGAAGGAGGTGATGAGGGCCTCCCACAGCAGAATGTAGATAAGGGCGAATCCCAGGGCGCGTGTGGTGATCATCCCCGCCCAGAGAAATGCCGACGCATAGCTGACGACTCCCACCAGCGTGCCGACCGCCGCTGCAATCGCGGCCTTTGCGCTGCCGTCCGGGTCCATGACGGTCACTACGGCCGCGACCGCCATCATCATTGGCGCGGCCACAATGACCGTAGCCATCAGCTTTGCAAGCACAATACTCCAGCGAGGCACGGGCTTGGTTGTCAGCAGGCTCAGGGTGCGGTCCTCCACCTCGTTGCCGAACGCGCTGGTGGCCAGGACCGTGACCACAAGGGGCATCACCACGTACAGGAACAGGGTCAGCAGGATTCCGCCTATCAGGTCTCCGCCGCCCGGGTCCGACAGCGCGCTGATGAGGACGGCCAGCCCCAGGGGCAGCAGTGCCAAGAGGGCCAGCATTATGGCCCGGCGCGGCGAGGCAGCCTGCCTCAGCGCCAGAATGAAGAGGGCGCCCGTCATCGCTGCACCACGTAGGAGAAGACGCTCTCCAGGGACTCGTCCATGGGCTCGATGCGGTAGAGGCGGCAGTCGATCTCCTTCGCCAGCCTTGGCACAGTGCGTTGAAGCTCCGCCAGGTTGTGGGTGAGCACCTCAATGGAGTCGCCGTCCAGGGAGACTGACTCTATCGCCTCCAGCTTGACCAGGGCCGCGGCCATCTCCCTCTGCCTGGAGGCGGCGATGCGGACGTGGAAGGGGCGCTCGTCCAGCTTCTCCCGGATGGCGCGGTAGTTGCCCGTTGCCGCCAGCTTGCCGCTCACTACCAGGAGAATGCGGTCGGCGATGGTCTCCACCTCCTCCAGGATGTGGGAGGAAATGAGCACCGTCTTGCCCTGGGCCGAAAGCCCCGCGATGAAGTCGGCGAACTCCACGCGCTGGCGGGGGTCGGTCCCGTTGAGCGGCTCGTCCAGAATAAGCACCTGGGGGTCGTGGACAATGGACGCCGCCAGCCGGATGCGCTGCCGCATTCCCCGGGAGTAGGTCCCCGTCGGCCTGTTCTGGGCGTCCTGCAGGTTGACGGCGGCAACGGCCCTGTCGATGGAGTCCGGGTGGTCGGCTCCCTGCAGCTTGGCGGCCAGGCGCACGAAGTCGCGGCCCGTCATGAAGGGGTAGAGGGAGTCGTGCTCCAGCATCACGCCAATGCGACGGTACAGAGCGATGTTGCCGGCAACGTCCTCTCCAAGGACGCGCACGCGGCCCCGGGAGGGCCGGCTCAGGCCGCACATCATGTTGAGCAGGGTGGTCTTGCCTGCGCCGTTGGGGCCGAGGAGGCCAGTCACGCCCGGATACACCTCAAAGGAGGCGTCGTTGACGGCCACCACGCTTCCGAACCACTTTGACGCGCCCTGGACCTCTATGGAGGCACCGTTTGTCGTCGTCACAGTCTAATCCTCCGGTACCGGTTCCACAGCAGCAAGGCCGGTATGCCGGTGAAGGCCAGGTACGCGCCTATGGGCCAGGCGTTGTTTTCAAGCTCGGCTACGGCGATCATAGTTGGGCCCTCCGGCTCGGTGTCGAACACCATAGCCGTTATGTTGTCGGTGACGCTTCCAAGGTCAAGAAGCCCGATGTATGGACCCCAGTCGCCGACCGGCCTGGAGCATTCCGTGGTGGTGGTCTGGCCGCCTTGGGTTGTGACGGTCCCCTGAGTTACGTCGTCCTGGACTCCTGGGCCCGTTGTCATTACCGTCCCCGTCGTATTTCCCTGGCTATCGGTGATTGTAGTGGAGCAGGTCTGCACGGTCAGGGCGTTGGTGGTGATGTTCACTATCATGAAGCCGGCAATGACCGCGGCGGCGGCGTAGGCACGCCGGGTGGTGAACGATGCCACGGCCATGGGCGCAACGGAGATGAACAGCGCAACCACCACGCCCACGAACAGGATGCGCAGCACATCTCCCCAGGTCTCTTTCATGTAGTCTATCTGGGACTCGGCCGTGAGTATCAGGCCTGCCTGCAGGACTATCTGCCCTGCGTAGGCAAGGGCCAGCGCGATGAAGAAGAAGGCAAGGAAGCGCGCCAGGATGTAGTCGGTGGACGTGAGGGGGCGCACGAGGTACAGGGGGAGGACGTTGTCCCGTCGATCAGGCCCCAGCAGCTCCGGCGCCATGATGGCGGAGAATATGATGAGCACCAGGCTCACGACGGAGTAGTAGTCCGATGGACCCGGCACGAAGCCCTCTCCGGCCTCGCCCACGAATGACAGGATCACCACGAAGACCACTGCCGGGCTCATCACGGACAGGAAGAGCAGAACGGGCAGTATCTTGGCCCGCCCGCCGCGTCCTATGCCCAGAATGGTGCGGACGCCGTTCTGAAACAGCGCCAAGCGGGCGCGGTTGCGCCCCTCCCGTGGGCCGGTGTAGCGCTGGTAGCCAAGGTCAAAGACCTGCGCCTCTCGCTCTATCACTCCGGCCTGCTCCTGAAGATGTCGGTCAGGTCTCGCCGCTCCGGCGAGAGCCTCCGCAGGCGCGCGCCTGAGTCTACGGCGGCGTCCCGGATGAGATCGTAGTCCTCCTCACGGGCGCGTTCAACCAGCAGCAACGGGCCGTTGCTCGCCGCGCTCACGCCGCGCTCCGCCAGCGCCTCCGCGAACTCCTCCAGCCGGTCCGCCACCTCTATAAGCAGCGTCTCCGTTTCCTCCGTCAGCTTGGCTACGGCTCCCTGCTGGCTGAGCGCGCCGGCCTCCAGCACAATGACCGAGTCCGCCGTGCGCTCCACGTCTCCCATCAGGTGGGTGGATATCATCACGCTGATGCCAAAGGCGTTGGCCGTCCGGCTGATGAGGCGGAGCATCTCAAGGCGTCCCTCCGGGTCAAGCCCGGCGGTTGGCTCGTCCAGGAGCGCCAGGACAGGGTCGTGGACGATGGCCTGGGCCAGCTTCACACGCTGTTTCATACCGGTTGAGTACTCACCCATTGGCCGGAAGCGCTCCTCGTCCAGGCCAACGTGTCGCAGGACGTCCGCGGCGCGGGTGCGCGCCTGGCTTGGTGGGATGCCGCTCACCTGGGCCATGTGCATGAGAAACTCGGATGCCGTCATGCTCCTGGGCAGCGCCTCGTGCTCCGGCATGTAGCCAATGCGGGAGCGTACCTCCACCGAGCGGTACGGCTCCTCGCCCAGGATGGTGGCTGTGCCGGAGGTGGGCTGGATGAGGCCCAGAAAGAGCTTCATCGCCGTGCTCTTGCCGGCGCCGTTGGGGCCGAGCAGCGCCGTCACCCCCTCGCCTACGTCAAAGGACACACCGTCGAGGGCGATGGTGCGTCCGTAGTGCTTGGTCAGGTCCTTTGCTTCCAGCAGGGATGCCATGAGTTCAGCATAGCATACAGGGGGTTCGAAATCTATTGACCCATATTTGGGGCTATGCTAACATCCCGTTGAACCTGGCAGTCGCCCGTACGCGTGGGTAGGGGATTGAACCAGGGAACGCGGAGAGTTACAATCCCGTCCTAGGAGGTAGCTGAAAATGACCTACATCATTGCCGAGCCATGTGTCGATGTGAAGGACGGCGCCTGTGTCGACGTCTGTCCCGTGGACTGCATCTACGGATTGGACAACGATAACGACAGGATGCTCTACATATCTCCGGAGGAGTGCATCGACTGCGCCGCCTGTGAGCCGGTCTGCCCGGTGACCGCTATCTTCGTTGAGGAGGACACGCCGGAAGAGTGGAAGGACTGGATCCCAGTCAACTACGATTTCTTCACTGACCCGGACGGCACACGGGCCAAGGTGGACCAGCTAAAGCCCAGGGCCTAGTCCTCCGCCTGCTGCCCGAAGCGGCGGCCGCAAGCTTGCGTTAATGAAACAGGAAGCCCGCATAGGGCTTCCTGTTTCGCGTTCTGAAGCGATGTCCTGCCTGCGGTGGAGTCACATGGCTTCCGGGTTCCTGCTTCCGTGCCCTCTGCGTAACTGCCGGTGTATTTCAGAGGCAATACGTTTCTCGTCATTCCGGCGGAAGGAGACCTTTGCGTAACTAAGGCGGCATTTTGGAGGCAATACGTTTATCGTCATTCCCGCGAAAGCGGGAATCTATTTCCTTCTATATCGAACCTCCTGGATTCCTGCTTCCGCAGGAATGGTCGGGAGGAGCGCGCTCCAACTGAGGTTATTCAAAGGCCTCCTTCAAGGGAAGATTCGTGGAGAAGAGGAGCCTCAGTTGGGCAGCTTCGCAGGAATGGGTGAAGATGGGCGCTTTGTTGGGGACGACCCCAGCTCTTGAATAGCCTCTAAGCCGTCACTCCAGCTGCAGCAGAGTGGCCTCCGCCTCCCGGCCGTGCACCTCAAGGAAGCCGACGGTCCCCAGGGCGTACAGCTGGTTGGGAAGGGTGGGGCTGCCCGGGTTGATTATCAGCATTCCCCCTTGCCTGTCGATGCGGGCCTCGTGGGTGTCCCCGCAGACCACCACGTCCACGGGACTCTGAAAGTAGAACTCCTGCATCTCCTCCGGGGTGCGCCAGGGGATATCATCGGGCAGTGGGAAGCCGTGAATCAGCCCAACCCTGAGCTCCTCGATCTGTATTACTTGGGCCACCTTCACGCGCGGGTCGTCAGGGACGCCCGGCCGGTTCTTGTTCGACTCGGTGGGGTAGTCGCCGTTGCCGCGTGCCCCAAGCACCGGGGCGATGGCCTCCAGCCAGTCCAGCACGTCGATGACGTGCATGTCTCCGGCGTGGAGGATGAGGTCAACGCCCTTGAACGCCTCGTACACCTGGGCTGGCATATCGGGGCCGGCCTCCGGCACGTGTGTATCTGAAATCAGCCCTACGAGCATTGTTTGAGCGCCATTGATCGCTAGCTGGATTGGAGCGCCTGCCTCAGGCCCTCCTCCAACTCCTCAACTGAAGTATAGCCCTCGTACTTGAACATTACGAGGTCGTCCAGCCCCATTATAAACACCCAGGACTCGTTGAAGTAGTCCTCGATTTTCGTCAGCCCCCACGCCTCAATCACCGGGGAGTACCGCGCCTTGCTCAGGTCTCCCTGGATCTCGGCGGGGTTGTCGTACACCTCCACGTGGATGAAGCTGGCCTGGTTCTTGAAGCGGTTCTTCACCTCCTGCACGGCCTCGATCTGGGGGCCGCACGTCGGGCTGGTGCACAGCGACGGGCTGGAGAAGACGACCAGCACGGGATGGTCCCTGCCCAGGGCGTCCGGTATGGTCTCCATGTACAGGTCCGGGTCAGGCGTCGACCAGCTTGTCAGCTCGTTCAGGAGGATTACGTCGTCCAGGGTCCTGTTGACCGCCGTGGGAGGCTCCGAGCCTACCGGCGGCGTGACGCTGGTCTCCTTGACGTCCAGGGGGATGCGGGCCACGGCGACGCTGCCGTCTTCCTGCGCAACCTCCACGTCAAGCTCCCACTCGCCCGGCTCGTCGAAGGTTAGGCTGGTCACGTAGCTGCCCCGGGTGCCGAATGGCCACAGCTGGAACCCGGCGCTGGCCTCCTCCACCACGACCTCTGAGGCTTTCTTTCTGGAGGCCACGCTGACCTCCGGGACGGTGACGATGGAGTCCTCGCCCAGCACCAGGAAGGAGATGCGGTTGTCGCCCACGCCGAGGTCCGTAGTCGCCAGCAGGCCGGACAGCTCCGGCGTCCCGGCAGGCGTGCTTTCGACAGCAACGGGCGTGGCGGTGGGCGGCTGGGTCGGGGTAGCCGTTGGCTCCCCTGTGCAGCCCTGGGCCAGCAGCGCCACAATGGCCGCGACCACGGCCATTGCTGCGAATACCCTTCCGTTATAGCTCACTGCAAGTTTACGCATCAGCGCTGCTCCCCGTGGGGTTTCGCTCTCGCCCCGCCTAAGGCCCTTCGACGTATGAGCCAAAGGTGAAGGTGAAGAGGCTGAACCTGTCCGAGTTGGAGGACAGCCTCAACTCCGTGCCCCCGAAGCTGGGAAGCTCCACCACTCTGTACATCCGCGGCTCATCGACCATGAAATAGGCCTTGCCGTCGTCTTCCCACCGGATGTCGGTCCCGCTGAACTCCGGGGTTATGGGCTCGCCTGCAAGGGTCACGTACACCTTGAAAGGATCGCCGCCGTCAAAGTCCAGCACCGTGTTCACAGTGGTGCCCAGGAAGTTGATGGCTATGTAGTCCTCCAGATTATCCGTCTTCCGGGCGTGGGTCACGCTCTCCTCTCCGTTGTTCCACAGGCCGTGCAGATAGAGGCGGTGGTTCATGTGTCTGCCCGGGTCGGTGTACTGGGTGGGCGTGTCCGCGGGTATCTCGTAGTACTCCGGGTTGGCAATGTAGGGCAGGCTTGCGCCCAGGTTGCGGTAGCGGCCGGCGTACAGCTCACGGGTCTGCGCGCCGGAGCCGGCCTGGGGGTCGTAGTTGGGGCGCTTGACCGTGCCCGCAGGAATGTGAGACGTGCAGACCTCGCTCTCCCACAGCAGCTCCCTGATCTTGTCCTCCGTCTCGCCGTATGCGCCCTCGCCGACGTGGGCGTATCGAACCAACCCGTTCTTGTCCACCAGGTACTTGGTCGGCCATGCGCGGTTGCTGTAGGCCCTCCAGGTGCGGAAGTCGTTGTCCTGAACGATGGGCCAGCCCAGGTCGTGCTCGACCGACGCCTGCTCGACGTTTTCGTAAACCTTCTCAAACTCGAACTCCGGCGCGTGGACTCCCACGATAACCAGGCCGAGGTCGGCGTACTTCTCGTGCCAGTCCCTCAGGAAGGGGAAGGTGCGAATGCAGTTGACGCAGGTGTATGTCCAGAAGTCCACGAGGACGACCTTGCCTCTCAGGTCCTCCATTGTGAAAGGCTCAGTGTTGATCCATCCGGTTATCCCGACCAGGTCCGGCGCCATTGGCTTCTCACCCGGGACCTCCTCGATGGGTCGAGGCGTGGGACAGGGCTCCTCCGGGGACTTGGGCTCGGTTGCTGTGGCGGTCGGGCTGGTGTCTGCCATCGACGCGTCACTACCGGTGGTCGCCGTCGGCTCGGTCATGGAGCCTCCGTCGCCGGTGGTGGCCGTAGGCTCCGACATGGCCTCGGTAGGGGCGGATGTAGGCTCAGGTTCAGAGTCGGCGCCGCATGCGACCAGGGCGGCGGTCGTGGCCGCGATGATAAGGACCAGGATGAAGGTTGAGAGGCGCTTTGTCTTTTTCATAGTATCTCAAGTGTAGCCAATAATCCTTAAAATTTCCTTATCTATCTAACGAGGCCCTTAATCCGGTTGGATGTCCGCAGTAAGGGAGACCCTGGCATAACATGATGTTATACTGAGAGAAGTACAATTCTCTCGTCATTCCGGCGGAAGCCGGAATCTATCTTGGACTTTTCGGATGCTCTAGACCCCTGCTTTCGCAGGGGTGACGAAGAGAGAGTGCCCCCAACTACGTGCCATTCCAACTCCTCCCGTAAAGCCTGTGTTCTTATAAAATACAGTGTCCTCTATCTAGCGTACCAGACACGACGCCGACTGCATATACCCGCGCGGGACCCCGCCATCCCTTCGATACTCCGGGTGCGTGTGCTATACTCTATCCGGTATCAGGATTCCCAAACATCTTCTTTATTGGAGGGAAATCGCTATGTATCAGGGAATGTTGGCGGAAACCGTCCACATCCGGGGACACAACGGAGACGACGTTCAGAGCTACGCGGCCCGTCCACTGGGCGCAGGCCCCTATCCAGGGGTGGTTGTCATTCATCACATGCCGGGCTGGGACGAGGCCAGCAAGGAGATAACCAGGAAGTTCGCATACAACGGCTACGCCGCCATCTGCCCCAACCTCCACTACCGGGAAGCGCCCGGGGCCAGCAGCGATGACGCCGCCGCGGCCGTCCGCGCCGCGGGCGGAGTGCCGGACGAGCGGTGCATCGGCGACGTGGAGGCCGCGGCCGAATACCTTCGAGCGCTGCCGTATACCAACGGCAAGGTGGGCGTCATAGGCTACTGCTCCGGCGGCCGCCAGGTGTACCTCGTCGCATGCAACATCCCCAGCCTTGACGCCGCCGTCGATTGCTACGGGGGACGCGTCGTTGCCGCAGCCGACCAGCTTACGCCCGCCACGCCAGTCGCTCCCATAGACATGACGGCCAATATGGCGTGCCCGCTTCTGGGCCTGTTCGGAGTCGAGGACGCCAATCCGGACCCGGCGCAGGTGGCCCGGATGGAGGAGGAGCTGAAGAAGCACGGCAAGACCTACGAGTTCCACAGCTACGAGGGAGCGGGCCACGGGTTCTTCGCCGTCGACCGCCCCAGCTACAGGCCGGAGGCCGCGACGGAGGGTTGGCAGAGGGTGTTTGAGTTCTACGGAAAGCATCTCAGCTAGGGAACATCTGAACAAATAAAGCGTCATTCCACTATTCCGTCATTCCTGCGGAAGCAGGAATCTAAAGGGGCAGGATAGAGGATCCTGCTTTCGCAGGAACGACAGTTATAAGGAGAGCGGATATGTGCACCTACATCATTGAGAAGGCGGAGATTGAGGGAAGCGGGAAGGGGGCCCAGGGCTGGTTCTCGCTGAACCAGGCTAACGTCTACTACGACCATCCGGTCCACGCTCCAATGGACCACGCTCTTACGATAGACTTCGTGAACGAGGCGAAGGGCCCGGGCGCGCGGGTTGCCGTGGAGCTCAGCCCGGAGTCGGCGCGGCAGCTGATCGACAAGATACAGGCTGCGCTGGAGGCGGGCTACAAGGAGCTTGGCTACCAATAGGCGTATCAGACTAACGCAATTGCCAAATGAGAAGGGGCCGTGCAAACGGCCCCAACTCTTTTGTCGAGCTTGGGCCGGTTCACCTGCCAGCACTATACTTTGAGAGCACTCTCATGACACCAGGTTACGCTTCTTCAGGATTGACAATATCTCAGAGACATGTTCTTCAAGCATAGCCACACGACAGTCTAGGCATATAACTTCGGACCTCCAAGACTGATTAAAGGCGTATCCACAGCTACGACAAAACATCATCGTTGTACACCTCCATTCACTTTCTTGCTCAGCTTCCACGTAGCAAAGTCCATATATCTCTTACCAGATTGGAGAGAATTTCAAATACATCCCCTGGTGCGAAGATCACCAGAATCCCAGCGATTATTACGAACCAGACCCATGGTGGCATTTTCACACTCTTACCGCCAACTTCCTGAGCTCTGAGCGTAGGTACTCCATTGGGCGGTCTCCCTTGATACGGTTGCAACTGCCGCACAGGAGCTGCAGATTCTCCATCTCATGGCCGCCGCCCAGGGACTGAGGGACAATGTGGTCCACCTCAAAGAGGCGGAAGGGGAGCTCAAGCTGGCATCCCTTGCACTTGCCCTCCTGCTGGCCGTAGAGGACGTGCTTGTTCTGGCGGTAGTTTACCGGGGCGTCTATGTCCGTGCGGCGCGGCACGTCATCCCGCACGGTCACGAGGCGGTTGTGGAACAGGTCTCCCATCATGTCCTTCAGACGTAAGTTGACCAGTTCAACGGCCTTGGGCGATATGTCTATGCCAACCCACTTTCTGCCCAGCTTCTCCGCGGCAACTGGCGCGGTGGCGCAACCGCAGAACGGGTCCAGTACCCAGTCACCCTCGTTGGATGAGGCCTTTACTATACGCTCTAGAAGGGCGAGAGGCTTCTGGGTTGGGAAACCTGTGCGTTCCTTGGCTTGTGAGTTAATTGGATCGACGTCGTCCCAAACTGCCTGCACCGGCCTTCCCTGCATCTCGTCCAAGTATCGCTTTAGGCGTATTCCCCCTGTTCTTGTGAAGTGCAATCTCCCTTCTGCGTCCAGCCTCTCCATTGATTCCAGTGGTACACGCCACAGAGAGGTCATGCCCTTATATTCATACGTGTAACCTCCACCGGATAGACCTTTGGCAGTAAGGTTATCGTCCGCCCATGCACGGCCATCGGGATCCTTGTGGCGGAAGCGAGACACGTACTTCTCACCATAGGCTTGGTACTGGGGATTCCATGTCCAATTGCCGTTCTTGGTGTAAAAGAGCAAGTGGTCTGAGTTAGAGCCATACCGGGTTGAGTCGCTGTGCGCGGTGGTGCGCCGCCATGCAATATGGTTCTGGAAGTTCCCCGACCCAAATACCGCGTCCATCAGCAGCTTGAGGTAGTGGGAGGCCGTGGGGTCGCAGTGCAGGTAGATGGAACCTGTGGCTTTGAGGACGCGCTTCATCTCAATGAGGCGGACGGCCATCATTGTCAAATATGACTGCATTCCCTTGCCGTGGGTGAGACCAGCCGTGTGTAGGAGGTTGGCTATTGCGGGGTGCTCGTCTGCAATGAGGCCCATCCAGGCCACGTCCAGGTCGGAGAGAGTCCACGTGTCTTTGAAGGCTGCGCCGGCGGCCCTGCTGCCAATGGGCGCGGCGTAGTTCCTGTTGGAGTTGAAGGGCGGGTCAAGATATATGAGGTCAAAGATGTCGCTGTTCAACCCCCTCAGAATATGGAGGTTGTCACCGGTCCAGATGGTCTTGTCCTTGAAGTTCGGCGTTGTCATTTAATTCTCCAAAAGAAGAATCCAATACCAGCGGAAAAACCAAGGATCCCTCCTACACTTCCGACAGGGACCGGTTCCAGACTGAGAATCCAGTCCGCTAAACCTTGCAGCAGAGACAGCGCTCCCAAGAAGACCAGGGCGCCTGTGATTATCCCTATTATTACGCAAACAAGGAGCTTTTGAGAGTCGTTACTCATTCTCTTCCCCAGCTTATCTTAGCGGCGCGCCGCATCAGGCGCAAATCCCGGTGTGAACCAGGGTTCTATTCAGACTTGCAGAGGTCAGCCGCCGGAGATGGCGCAGCCAGGAGTGAGGGCCTCCGGGAAGTCGCGGCAGCGCTGGGGACGTTCCTCGTAGATGCGGCATCTGGAAGTGGAGTCCTCCAGCATGGGGCAGCGCTCTCCCTCGTGGTCCGAGAAGCGCACCCAGCCCTCGCCGGAGGTTGTCACGTCGACGGTCGCAGTCACGCCCAGGGCGGCGGCCTGCCCCTCGAAGACTGGTATCTCCGCTGCCGAGAGGTGAAGGATCAGCGGCCCGCGGCAGCACATTGCCCTGCACCGGTTCATGCAGATGTCGCTGGCGGCTTCTGGGGTCAGACCGGCAATGATGTGAGGCAACGCCTTTCCCTATGGCTGTTGGTTGACTGAGCGGACTGCGCCCTGAGTCTGCCCATTACGCGCAATTATGGGTACAGCCACGCTGGAAATCAATATCTCTCCACGATAGCCTCCGGCCCGCGCTCCGATAGCACGCCGTTGCCGTGTTGAGGGGATGATACTGCGCCAACGGGGGCTGTCAACCCGGCGCGGCCGCTCATGGCGGAGGGGATGGGATTCGAACCCATGAACCCGTGAGGGTTAGCGGTTTTCAAGACCGCCGCCATCGTCCACTCGGCCACCCCTCCGTGGATGAAATCATATCAGATAAAGGAGCCTCGGCGCATTTGGGGTTATACTCTATCCGGGAGGTAAAGACATGGGGAATAGGCCCAAGGAAGGTGAAGTAGTTAGGCGCCAGAAGAAATACGTCTTGGCAGATATGCTTGCCCGCGTGAACCCCGACAACCTTCATCCCGAGGTTGAGTGGGGATCGGCTAAGGGCAGGGAGGAGCGGTAGGGAAGGATTTGGTTACTATAGCAAGTACCATGCGCCCGGCTTTCATGCTACCGCTAGACTAACGTCCGTTCTTTCGGTAAGCTATTCTTGGCCGCGCGGGTCGCATCTCCCAGGGCGCTGTCGGTCGTGACCCGGGGAAGCTCCGCGGCGGTATGCTACACGAAAACTCTTTCAGGAGGAAATCTCGATGACCATTGCACCGGAACGAGAGGGGAGCGCTCCCGGGCCCTACAAGGTGATTGGAAGCAGGCCGGTCCGCCACGACGGCGTTGACAAGGTCACCGGCCGCGCCAAGTACGGCGCAGACATCAATCTGGCCGGGATGCTGCACGGCAAGATACTCCGCAGCCCCCACGCCCACGCGCGCATCCGCTCCATCGACACCAGCAGGGCGGAGGCTTTACCCGGCGTCAAGGCCGTCGTCACCGCCAGGGACTTTCCCATCGTTGAGGACGCCCTTCTGGACTACTTCGAGACCAGGGGCAGCATCCGGACGGTGGCGGAGAACGTCATGGCAAGCGACAAGGCGCTGTACAAGGGCCACGCAATCGCCGCCGTCGCAGCCGAGAGCCCTCACGTTGCTGAGGAAGCCCTCGACCTGATCGACGTGGACTACGAGGCGCTGACACCTCTTCTGGACGTCCGCGAGGCCATGAAGGAGGACGCGCCCCTGCTCCTTGACAACATGACCACCAGGTTCCGCGTGGAGCGAATGGGCCTGGGCCAGGACACCGGCGTCAGGAGCAACATAGCCGACCACATCCAGTTCAAGCGCGGCGACCTTGAGCAGGGCTTCAAGGAGGCGGACGTTGTTGTGGAGCGGGAGTTCACCACGCAGTCCGTTCACCAGGGCTACATCGAGCCCCAGACCTCCACGGGATACTGGGCCTCCGACGGCCACATAACTATCTGGACGGCCACCCAGGGGATATTCCCCATTCGCGCCTCCACGGCTGCTATACTGGCCATCCCTGAGTCCATGATCAAGGTCATTCCCATGGAGATCGGTGGCGGATTCGGAGGCAAGCAGGCTCCCTATCTCGACCCGGTTGTCGCATTGCTGTCCAGGAAGTCCGGCAAGCCGGTCAAGATCGCAATGTCCCGCAAGGAGGTGTTCGAGGGCACGGGGCCTACGTCGGGCACGTACATGAGGTGCAAGATCGGCGCGGACAAGAGCGGTAAGATCACCGCCGCCGAGATATGGATGGCCTACGAGGCCGGGGCCTTCCCGGGTTCGCCGGTGGCCGGCGGAGCGATGAGCACCTTCGGGCCGTACAAGGTCGACAACCTGCTGGTGGACGGCTTTGACGTTGTGGTCAACAAGCAGAAGACATCCGCATACCGCGCGCCCGGGCAGCCCCAGTCGGTATACGCCGTGGAGACTGTCATTGATGAGCTGGCCGAGAAGCTGGGCATGGACGCGATGGACTTCCGCCTGAAGAACGCCGTCCACGAAGGGGACAGGACTCCCGCGGGCATCCCGCACACCCGGTTCGGGTGCGAGGAGGTGGAGCAGGCGATGAAGGCCCACCCGCACTACAACGCGCCTCTGGATGGCCCCAACCAGGGCCGGGGCGCGGCCGTGGGCTACCGGCTCAATGGCGGCGGCAGCGGCTCCTCTGCGACCATTAACGTCAACGCCAATGGCACAATCAACCTCATCACCGGGTCCGTGGACATCGGCGGCACGCGGTCGTCCATTGCAATGCAGGCCGCCGAGGTCCTGGGGATTGGCGCAATGGACGTGAACCCTACTGTGGTGGACACCGACTCGGTGGGTTTCACCGGCGGCACCAACGGCAGCCGCATCACCTTCGACACCGGCAGGGCCGCAATCTCGGCCGCTGAAGAGGTAATCAGCCAGATGAGCGCCCGCGCCGCCCTCCTGTGGGAGGTGCAGCCGGAGGACGTGGACTTCGCCGACGGCACGTTCATCTGCAAGAAGAACCCGGAGGACAGATTCAGCTTCAGGGAGCTTGCCGGAAAGCTGATGGACACCGGCGGCCCCGTCACATGCTCGGCGTCCGACCGCCAGGGCGGCGTGGGGCCTCAGCTGGCGGGGACCATTGTGGACGTTGAGGTGGACCCGGAGACGGGCAAGGTGGACATCCTTCGCTGCACCGCTTTCCTGGACTGCGGCAAGGCGATTTACCCACCCTTCGTCGAAGGGCAGATGCAGGGCGGAGTGCTCCAGGGCTTTGGCTGGGCCCTCCACGAGGAGTATTACATGACCGAGGACGGCACCATGGCCAACTCCAGCTTCCTGGACTACAGAATGCCCACCAGTCTGGACCTGCCCATGATAGACTGCGAGATCATTGAGGTGCCCAACAACCGGCATCCCTTCGGGGTCAGGGCTGTGGGAGAGACGGTGCTTGTGCCCCCGATTCCGGCGATGGCCAACGCCATCTACAACGCAGTTGGCGTTCGGATGCAGAGGCTTCCCATGTCTCCGGGCGCGATCCTGGAGGCCCTGGAGGAGAAGAACGCTTCGGGGTAGGGGAGAGGTAGGGAAAGACTAAAGTTCAACCCTCTTGGATTCCGGTCTGCACCGGAATGACGGAAGGGCGAGAATGGCAAGAGTCGGCGGCAGTCACACCTGAATGTGGCTGCCGCCGTCGTTGTCCGACAGAAGACGTGATGTCTTGGGCTACGGCACGTGGGGAGCGAAGTCCATTCCGATGTGCCCAAGCTCCTTCAGGTGGTCGTACTCCTCCTCCGTGAGGCCCAGCACCTCCCGGTACACGTAGTCGTTGTCCTCACCCAGCCTGACCGGGGGCTTGCGCACCCTGAAGGGCGCCCCGGATATCTTGAAGGCGCAGCCCGGGTACATGTGTGTGCCCACCTCCGGCGCGTGGATCTCCACGAAGAACCCGCGCTCCTTGAGCTGAGGGTCTGCAAAGGCGTGGGCCTCGTGCATCATGGGGCCTGCGGTTATGCCCGCGCCCTGCAGCTTGTGGAAAATCTCGTAGTTGTCCTTGTCTGCCGTCCACTCGGAGACGATGCGATCAAAATCGTCGTGATTGGCCCACAGCCCGACCATGTCCAGGAATCGCTCGTCCGAGGCCAGCTCCGGCTTGCCCATCAACTCGCACAATGCGCGCCACTGCTCGATCTTCCCCATCGAAACGGCGATCCACTCCTCGTCTCCGGCGCACCGGTATACGCCCTGCACGGAGCGGCGCAGGTGGTCCCTGTTGCCGGGGGTGCCAGGCACGCGGCCGGTCATCGTGTACTCCATGAAGAGCTCGCCCAGGTGGGGAAGGAAGTTCTCCGCCAGCGCAATGTCCACGAACATTCCCTTGCCCGTCTTCTCCCGCTGCTTCAGCGCCATTATTGCGGCCATTGCGATGGTCACGCCGGAGGAGGCGTCCGTTGCAACCGAGGCAGGCGAGCCTTCGAAGTCCATGTCCGGGTAGCCCATGACCGATGCGTGGCCTATTGCAAACTCGAACTGTGTCCCAATGCCCCGGTAGTAGTTCCAGGGGCCCGTCTGCCCAAAGCCGCAGGTGGAGATCATGATCAGCCGCGGGTTCCACTGGCTGACCGTGGAGTAGTCGATGCCCAGCTTAGCCATTGACCCGAAGGCGTTGTTCTCGATGAACAGGTCGCTCTCTTCAATCAGGCGGCGGAAGGTCTCCAGACCCATAGGGGAGTTGATGTCCAGGGTCATGCTGTGCTTGTTTCTGGCGTGCATGTTGAACGCGCCCGCCCGGTTCCAGGGGCGCTGGCCGGGCTCCCGGTCCGGATAGAGAGAGATGACACGCTTCTTCTCGGCTTCCGGGTCCGGCCGGGCGAACTGGCCGCGGCCCGGCGGCATGCGCTGCAGGGTCTCCACCCTGATGACCTCCGCGCCCATGTCGCCCAGGTGCATGGTGCCGTATGGCCCGGCCCAGATGACAGTCATGTCGACCACTCGCACGCCCTCCATGGGCAGCTTCTTCTCTTCGCCTGAAGGAGCCGCGGCGGTTGCTGCGGAGCCGCCTGCGCCGGCCTCCTTCGACGCAGAGTCCTTCCACGCGCCGGATACGCCCGAGGGGCCCTCGAGAACCTCCTTGTTGTGCTGGCCCAGGGTGGGGGCAGGCCTGTCGATTTTCCACCAGCCGGGCGGGTTGTATATGGGCGCGCCCGGGTATCGGAACTTGCCCGCCACCGGGTGGTCTATCTCCGTAAAGTAGTCCCGGAAGGCCAGCTGCGGATGGTTGTCCACCGCGTAGTCAATGGTAACGATGGGGGAGATGAGCATCTCGTTTGCCTGGCCGACCTCCACAATCTCCTGCATGGTCCTCTCGAAGAGCCAGGGGAGCCAGATGGTCTCCTCGAACTCATCCTTGGCGTCTAGGTCAACCTGGCCCATAGCCGACCCGTAGTAGCTGTCGATGAGGTCCGGTCTGCCCAGGGTGTTGCAGAGAGAGGCCCATCGCGGCCCTCCCACGGAAACCGAGATGTAGCCGTCCAGGCAGGGGAATATGCCTCCGGGGTATCCCGCCCTAATGGGTCCCAGCCGGACGGTCTTCTCTCCGGTGTACTGGTACTGCACAAGGCTCATCAGACGCTGGTTTATGGAGCCTGCCTGGGTCTCGAACATGGATATGTCTATGTACTGGCCGCCAAGTCCCTGCTGCTCCCTGCCGCGCCATGCGAAGAGAGTTGCCAGGGCAGCCACGTTTCCCGCCTGGTATATAGCGTGGTTGCCGCCCAGCTTCAGCGGGTACCGGTCCGGCAGCCCGGAGCCGTTCATCCGGCCGCCCGTGGCGTACAGGGTGACCTCGTTGAGGAGGTAGTCCCGGTAGGGGCCGGTCTGTCCGAAGTTGCTGACGGCCGTCATCAGCAGGTCGGGATTGATCTTTGAGAGGGTGTCATAGCCGAGACCCAGGCGCTCCATAGTCCCGGGCTTGAAGCTCTCCACCAGGACGTCCGCGCCCTTCACCAGCTCCTTCACCGCATCGACTCCCTCCTGAGTCTTGAGATCCAGGGTGATTCCCCGCTTGTTGGTGTTCAGGAAAAGGAACAGGCCGCTCTTCTCCGGATGGGGCGCGTCGTCCGGGAAGGGGCCCATCTCGCGGGCAAAGTCGCCTGCGCCCGGCCGCTCCACCTTGATGACGTCGGCGCCGTGGTCGGCCAGGAGCTTGGTGCAGTACGGCCCGGCAATGCCGTGAGTGAGGTCTACAACCCTCATGCCCGAAAGTGGCTGGGATACCTGGTTATCCTGCATAACTCTCCTCCTGTCAGAGGGCATCTCTGGTACCTGAGGCTCCAGCATATCATATATGAAGGGTGTTTTTCCTCAGAAAGCAGTCCGATTGCGGCGATATCGAAGGCTGACTGCGGTCAGCCGTAGTGTTTCCCCCAACTACGCCTTGGGCGTTGGGTGGGCAATGGCAGCCGTGCCGCCGGTGGGGGGTGTGTATTCTCTATACGTGTTGGTAATTCCGACGCTGGTTTAGTATCATCCCTGACCCGCTCATAGCCTGCCCCGTACTTGATACGGGGGTGAGCCAGTCGAACCATTTGAGCGGGCAGGCTTCAGGGGTAGTTGCCCCCGCTCATTTCCTTCGAGAGCCGTCTTGCCCAATTGACACGAAATCCTGAGTCGGGATGCCCAGGGTGATTGTAACGCTGTTGTTGTGATCTATGGAGATCTGGTCCACGACAAGCCTCAGGACGTCCCGACGTTCCTCGTCGGGCAGGTCATCCAACCGATCACCTATGTTACGGGACCACTCGGCAATACCTGCCGTCAGTACCTTCTTCTCCGCTGCCGCTGTCCCCTGAGCTCGGTAGTCATCGAGCCTTGCCCGTGCGGATTCCAGACGCTCATGTATCAGCCTCCGCTGACGGTCGAACTGGTCCTCGGAGATCTTGCCCGATACATACAGGCCAATCGCCCTCTCCTCTTCCGTTTGTACCTTGCGGAGCTCACGCTCCGCAGCGGCAATCCGCTTCTCAAGCCCGCCATCCTCTCGCTCCCCCAAGGACTCCATGCCCTTCACGATTAGTTCCGGGTCCTGTACCACCGCTTTGACCTCTCTCCACACCAGCTCCTCCAACCTGTCGGCTCGAATGTATGAGCGCTCCCGACACCCCATGTGCTCCCGCTGCATTCCGTAGCAACTGTAATACCTGTGAGGAGAATTGTACTCGTATTTGTATGTCCTGTCTTTATACCTGGAGGTCCCTTGGGTCTTGGACCGACAGCCGAAGAGCAGACCGCATTCGGAGCATCTTACGAGGTGTTGCAACAGGAAGAAAACCCTTGTGTTCCGCTTGGACAGGGAGGCCCGCTCCTTTTTGAGGGCCTGGGCCCTGTCCCACGTCTTCTCGTCCACCAGTGGCGGGAATGGTACCCCTATCCACGTGTCCTCCGGCTGTTTAATCACCCTGTCCCGGCCTTCGGTGGCCACCCAGCGGGCCTTGCCGTACCACCATATGCCCTTGTAGACCTCCTTGCCCAGGAGGGAATGCACGTAGGAGTTCTGCCACCTCGAGCCGGGCCTCCAGGTTGGAGCGTCGTCTCGGGCCAGCTGACGGGCTATCTCCAGCCCCACCATCCCTTCGTGCACGTACTGGCAGAATATGCGCCTCACGACTTTCGCCTCCGGCTCGTATACCACCGGCTTGCCATCCTCTCCGATACGGTATCCATAGGGCACCGAGCCATTGGGCATTCGGCCTTGCTTGGCCTTCCCCCGCCTGCCCATGGTCGTTCGCTCCCGGATGTTGTCCAGCTCTATCTTCCCAATGGCCGCCATTATCCCGAACATCTTCATGTCGACGGGGTCCATGACCGACTCCAGGTGAATCTGGTGCGCCTCGACCACCTCCATCAAGGCGGCTGCCGGGTACATCCCGCGGCTCAGCCTGTCCAACTTCCAGCACACGATGACTTCGAACCGGCCGTCCCGCGCATCTTGCAGCATGCGCTGGAACTCCGGGCGGTTTTTGGACCACCCCCTGCCCACCTCCTGGTAGCGGGCCACTATCGTCAACCCCCTCCGCTCACAGTAATCCTCCATCTCGGCGGTCTGCTCGGAGATGGAAACCTTTTCCTCCGTGTCCTGGCTCCTGTCCGACACGCGGGAGTATATGGCCGCCCTTTTTGTTTCCTTCTCCCTATCGGTGGTTCTCATCGCCATGATTCACTCCTCTCGGATTCCCTGAAATGAAGAAGACCCGCCTCCTGTCGGGAGCGGGTCTGCGAGTAGTACAATCTATTCGCATCACCTGTTACCGCAGGTGGCGCCACGGCCCGGGGTGTTACCAGCACCGCCGGGCCCACTTCTTTCTGTCCTCTATTCTACCCCGCCGGACTGGTGGAGTCAAAGAGCATATCCGCTCCATGCGGCGCGCCTGTTCACTCCTGCTGGTCGTTCATTGAGCAACATGGAGCGGGGCATCTGGGCTGGAGACTGAATCCCCCGGCGCCATCAGCAGACGGTCGGGAGACTGCTTAGGTCGCTTTAAGGTTCCGTCTCCAGATGGTCGTCTGTAGGCGAGTCTTTCTCGGACGCAGCATGCCCGTGGCTGGCTGAGGGTTTGAGCAGGATAGTGAATAGGCGGCGCAGCCTGTCCTCGGCGTCGGGGGCGGGTCTGGAGATGATCCTGACCTCCCCAAACTCGGAATAATCCTCACTGGGCGTACGTTGCCCGTTCTGCCTGTTCTTGCCGCTCATCGCTCTCTTCGCAGGGCGCGTATGAGCTTGCATCGGGCCGTCACTGGCGGTTTGTCCGCAGTCGAGTGTCGGTAGCAGTGAGGCGAGCCTCCATGAAGCATTCGGGAGGACTCGCGGGTCCACACTTTTGGGACATAGGGTGAAGAAAGTCGGGATGTATTGTCGAAGGTTTTTACGGGGATTCGGGTCGACGCCCAGAAGGTCGGACGTGGGACGTTGTGAACATGAGATGGCCGGAAGAGAGTGAGGTAGGCATCTCTGCTTCGTAGGAGCGTACAACATCCTGCCGGACATCCCTCTACGGGACAGGAGGCCAAGGTAAGCAGTTTTCTGACGGTTCCCCCGACGCTGCCAAAGGTCCGTCGGTCGGTCGAGTGCGCTCCCACGCCTTCGCCTCCTTGTCGATGGGGCCTGATGCCTGCCACCAATTCTGAGGAGTCGAAAGCGTCTTTGTAATGGTGCGTAAGGGGGGGCCGCGCAGAGACCCCCCTCACAGGACTTGAGAGTCAGTGGAACAATGGCGACGCCATACCCTGGAAGCCGGAAGTCGGCAGCGTGTGTGGGTCGTGGCGCGCCAAGCGCCAGAGAATGAGGGCAATGGAACAGGAGCGGGAATCGGGCGGCAGAAGTGGGGTAGGCGAGTGTTCGAGTGGTGTCTATGGCTTGGAAGCCTTAGGCAGACGTTACCGCCTACTGGATGTTCCAAACCTGGCTCTCCTTGGGAATTGCGATTCGCAAGAGACTGCTGTCAGCGTCGAGAGTGATTTGTGAGGTCCGGAATGTTTAGGCCGTATTCCGGGATAGCGCGCGCCCTGTGGGGGTAGTACAGAGAATGAGGTTTGGGACAAGAGAGGGCAAGTGGAACACTAAAGGCCGGTTCCAGGCGTGCAGGGGCGGGCAAAGGTGTATGTCTGCAGCCCTTCAGTCACATCGGAGTAAACGCCTTCAGTAAAGGGCCGGTTCCGTAGAGGTGATACACGTCACAGGTTCAGGCGATACGTTTGTCACCGAGTGCAATCGGATGCCATTGTACTGTGCCAAAGCTGGGAATCAGTACGTCTCAGACGCAGGATACAACGGGAGGCGGGATTTCGTCAGCGCATCGGAGAGGGTTAACGTGGACAGTAGTGGCCCACGCCCAATCCGGTTAGTCGCCGGTCTGGGAGACGATGGAATCCTTCCTTAGGGAAAAGATTATTGGCGCGGCGGGCATATGATCTCATTGCCGCTTGGCACTCGCCGAAAGGATGGGGAACAGTCCGGCGGAGAAAAAGTGCAATCGCTCAGAGGCCAATTTCACAGTAGCTGGGCTGTAAGGGGAAATGAATGGTGTTGTAGATTACAATCAGCGGCGGTTCCGAACGTGAACTGGGTGCGGAGCCAGGGGCCGGGGAGGCGAGGACGCTAGCAAATCATTCGCGGGCCGGTGTCAAGCAGGTTGCACTCATTGCAGTGCAGGAATTGCACTTTGGGGTCAAAAGGGAGGCTAGTCGCCAAGCGGTATCGGGTCTGAGTTTCCCGGTGGGGTGTCCAGGATGGTTGGTGGAGGTGCTGCCCAGCGAGCCGGCAGAGAGTCAGAGACCTGCAGTCCGACGGGGGTCCGTCGGAGAGATGGACACACCAGCCCGGGAGAACTGTCAGCCGGCGCCACGTCCTGTAAGGGGGGGCCGCGCAGAGGCCTCCCTTACAGGACGTTCACTCCCAAGGGTCTTTCATGGTGTCATGGGGCTGTACAGGCGAATGCGTATGTAGGTGAGATGGAGGGAAGGGTTGTCTCGTAGCTGAGTCGCAGTTTGTCGAGGGCTTAGAGTCGCACCGGAGTCATATCCGAGTAAGCAGGCGATTCCACAGCGGGTTCAGGTGGTGGTTGACAAAGCCAGATACAAAAGTGGACAAAACGCCGCAGGACTTCAGAGAGGTGGGTGGACAATGCCAGGCACAAAAGTGGACAAAACGCCGCAGGGACCAGAGACCACGGTAGAGGAGGAGATTGTCCAAGATAGCGGCCGCAGCTTGGAGGGCAAGCGTGACATGCGGCTGATGATTCTTCTGAGAGAGCTGGTCGAGGAGAACGGGGGGAGAAAGACGGCTCTAGCGCTGGGAGTTAGCTACCGCAGTATGTCCAGGGCCTTCGAGGCCGGCCTGCCGAACCGCAGGTTGAGGGACGCCCTGGAGAGACACCTGCTGATGGGAGGAGGGGCTGCTGCTGCCAGGCAGAGGGAGACTGTCCAGACTCTGCAGCAGCGCATGGATGCCCTGGAGTCGAAGGTTGGAGATTCAGACATCAGGGTCGAGGAGCTGGTGAAGGCCCTTCAGGGTGAACTGAAGGAACTGCGTGAGGCCTTGGAAGAGCAGTCGGAAGCCGTCATTCTCTTGGAACGAAGAACTAACCGGCGTGACGCCGGACGGGGAGCGAAGATGTCAGATGCCCCGGAGGTGGGTGAGCGACCGACGGGGCCATCTCCAAGGGTCTACCGGGAGCTGGTGACCTTGGAGCATGAGGCAGGCGAGGAGGATGTGTATGGCGAGGCGGCGGCCCTGATTGCGGAGTGGAGGCTTGTCCGGGTGGAAGTCATGGCCGGTGGTGGATCAAGAAGCGCCAAGCGGTCCGTGGACAGACTGCGGGAGCTAGAGGTCGCATTGATCGGGCAGTATGGCCTCACCCTGCCTCCGGCTCTGCACCCCTGGGACCGATACCAGAGAAGAGACGAGCTTGAGAGGCGGACCCGTGCCATGGAGGAGAGTCGCAGGGAGGGGTTCCGTGCGCAGGTTATACGGTGGCTGAGAAGAGTCCTCGCCAGTGGATAGGTCCCCGAGGATGGCGTTGTGAGCGCGTCCGAGGTGGCGGCAATGGCTCTGTCAAACTCGTGTCAAACTGTTGTCACACTGCAGTTGGAACGCCGTAAGCAATCGCCGCCGAACGCTTGCCAGAGGCTTGCGGCCCGGCAATAATTGACCCTGTTGTTTGGCTTTTTCCAGGGATTCCCGCCGAGAAACCTGGAGGGTCCGGTCCCCGACCCGGGACAGGCCGCATAGGATCGAGCGCTGCTCTCCGAACGGTCTCCCATGAGGGACAGGCGCCTTTCGGCTGCGTGATGCGGTGGAGGGGTTGAGCGCCGCTCCCCCGAGTGCCTCTTCGAAAGCCGGGATGTCCCCGTACTCGATACGGGAAAGGTACAGGTCGGAGTGCAAGACGCACTTCGACGGGTTCAACATGACTGCGGACGGGCCTCTTGCAGCCTGCCCGCAGCTTCAACGTGCGCCGGACTGCCTTTCTGAGCAGGCTGGCCGCCTCACGTCTCGCAGTTTCTCACTGGATATAGCCGCCTTGAGCTAGCCGCGCGCTCCACGCCAAGGTCGTCCTGTGGCCGCTCTGCAGGTCGGCTGTTTCCTCTCAGTGTCATCGCCGGTGTAAGAATGACCCAGTAGTGCCGGAAAGGAATTGACCCACCCCTTAGCAGAGAGCACCTTGACGTTGGAGGAATGCCGATTTGGAGGTGCTCAAGAGATT
>DAOUKT010000034.1:0-61630 GCA_034421015.1 Dehalococcoidia bacterium | reverse complement strand
TATCGTCATTCCCGCGAAAGCGGGAATCTATTTCCTTCTATATCGGGCCACCTGGATTCCTGCTTCCGCAGGAATGGTCGGGAGGCGCGCGCCTCAGCCGAGGTTATTCAAAGCCCTCCCAAAGCGGGAATCTATTTCCTTCTATACCGGACGCCCTGGAGTCCTGCTTCCGCAGGAATGATCGGGGGGCGTGTGCCCCAACCGGGGTTACGCAAAGGGCTCCCTTTGCAGGAGCGGACCGGGCGGTATCCCTTGCAGAAGTGGTATTGCGAGGGGAACGGGGAGTACAGCTGTGGCTAATCAGTCCTGTACGTCTTGAAGAAGTTCTCGGTCTGGGGCACTTCGGGGTACTGGCTGTAGTTGCTGACTCTTCCCACATGGTAGCCCTCTATGGGCATGAAGTCCCCGGCCTTCAGCGCCTCAAGGAGGTCCTTCTGGTTGCGGATCTCACCCTTGAAGATGGTTGCGCCCTTGGCCAGGCCCTGGGTCGAGTGGGCGTCGCTGCCGCCCGTTCCCCAGCGGCCGAGGGCCTTCACTACGTCCTGGGCAAACCTGTTCTCGATTTCGATGTTGCCACCGTTGACCACCTCCACCTCATCCACCAGTTCGAAGATGGGGTGTTTGGCGGCCTCCTCGCCGGTCGTTGGGACAGTCTTGGGGTCGTCAAACAGGACGTTTTGGGTGTGGATTCCGGCCGGGTCAAAGAGGAAGCGGAAGGGGTGGGCCAGGATCATATATCCGCCGATTTCCTCCACGTGGGCGCGCAGCTTTCGCACGGTGTCAATTCCGCCGGCCGGGCCTGTGACGTGGTGATCCAGTCCCAGGGTGATGATGTGACCGAGGGGGCTGTACACTTCAAGGGCGCGGATGAGCACTATGTCCAGGTCTTTGACAAATGCTTCAAAGTCGGGTTTGGGCCAGCCGTCGTGTTCGGTAACCATAACGCCGGTGAGTCCCAGGCGCTTGACCTCTGTAACCAGTTCATCAGGCGTGAGGGAGCTGTCCATGCTCCCCTTCATCGTGTGGACGTGCAGATCCATGATTGAGTACAACGGCTGAGTAATCTCCTTTCAAGAGAGAGGCCCCGCAAGGATTGCCCTAGTAGTTATAGCCGAATTTCACACTCCTAGTCAATAGAAATAACTGAGATATGGTATCAGTATTGATGGAAAGACCGGCAGAGGGACACGGCGCATGCCCGTTTAGCGGTGTTGGACTGAAAGCCCGCTTACCTGCGACGCCGGGAGGTTATTTTTGATACAATATACATAGGGGCTAGTACGGAAACCGGGCAGTAGCGTAACGAAAAGAGTTATGGGAGGTGGTCAGGTTGGGCGTTCCGGACACGTGGCTCTTCTCTTGTCTCATCTACCTCACCGTTGTCTCATCTACCTCACCGT
The DNA here is from genome assembly GCA_034421015.1 of Dehalococcoidia bacterium. Taxonomy (GTDB): domain Bacteria; phylum Chloroflexota; class Dehalococcoidia; order Lucifugimonadales; family UBA2985; genus DAOUJW01. The sequence goes on along the minus strand of DAOUKT010000034.1, from coordinate 60,230 downwards.
TTCCTGAAACGTGTTGAGTGTGTCATTTCTAAGGTGTCCCTTCTCAGGAGTATTCTCCGCAACAATCTGGATTGGGAGGTGTGTAGTGAAGCAGGGTAGATTGTCGATTGGGGCGCTGAGAGGCGCAATAAAGCCGCTGTGGCTGGTTGCCATACTGACGGCGGGTATGCTTCTGGTTGCTGCTTGCACTGGCAGTCAGGGGCCGGCCGGGCCCCCGGGACCCGCCGGAGAGCAGGGGCCTGTTGGCATAGCCGGGCCTCAGGGCCCCGCCGGGCAGGTAGGCGAAGCGGGACCCCAGGGAGCCACCGGCCTGCGAGGGCCTGCTGGACCCCAGGGTGAGCAGGTACCTGCCGGTCCTATCGGAGCCACCGGGCCTGTCGGACCGGAGGGCAGGCCCGGGGCGGACGCAATGGTGATGACGCCTCATGGCGATCAGAAGATGGTCACGTTGTCCATCACGAACCTGTCCCGCGGGCAGATTCTGTCGCCGGTCTTTGTTGCCAGGCACGGTCAGGACGCAGGGCCGCTGTATACACTCGGCCATGCCGCAAGCGAGTCCCTGGCGAAGATGGCCGAGGACGCCGATGCGTCAGGCCTGCTGGCTGAATGGTCTCCTGAGGGCAACGCGGCCATCAGCGAGGCGATGGTGGTGGCCCTGAACGACGGCCCGATTCCGCCGGGGGCCACAGTGACCAAGAGTTTCGAGGTTACGGACGGCAATAGCCTGGTCTCATTTGCCAGCATGCTGGTCACGACGAACGACGCCTTCATCGGCGCAAGCGGACTTGACGTCACGGAATCGCGCACTGTTAACCTGATCGCCTACGACGCGGGCAGCGAGGCCAACAGCGAAAGCTGCGCCTACATCCCGGGCCCGCCGTGCGGCAATCACGTTGAAGATGAGGCGGATGCCGAGGGGCACGTCCACGTGCATGCAGGTATCCACGGAGGCGAGGGGTCCGATCTCGACCCGGCCGCGCACGACTGGAGGAATCCGCTTGCAAGGCTGACCATAACGGTGGAGGAGATTGGAAGCTAGATCTGTGTACCGGTAGTTGTTGCCGGACGCGATACAGCGGAGAATGCGGCAGGAGGCGGGATTCAGACTCCCGCCTCCTGTTCTTTGTGCCCGGTTTGCTTGTGGGTGACCAAGCATGATTTCGTAGACATGACGCGATAAGTTACGCGAATCGCGCAATCGGGAGGCCAAAATGGATGCAGGGGTTGCCACGATGCTCCATAAGTTGTATAGTGCGTTGGACTGCGTGTAGAAGGATGTGGTCGGCTGAGCTTGGGCGCAACGGGCAGGGTGAACTGAATTCGCCCAAGCGAAGAGAAGGCTAAGAGAGAGGGGGACTAGTCGTGGACTTTGCACTGCCGTACACGGAAGAGCAAGAGCGGTTCCGACAGGAGGTGAGGGCCTGGCTGGAGGAGAACGTAGACGGGGACATGAAGGAGCCCATCGATCCTGAGATGGACTTCACCGACGAGCTTGGCGAATACTGGAGGGAGAAGTACAAGGAGATAGCGGCCAAGGGCTGGCTCTATCCCACCTTCCCCACGGAATACGGAGGCGGCGGTCTCACGGGCGACCACGAGACCATAATTGAGGAGGAGTTCAACCGCGCCAGGATCCCACCACACGTGAACAACGTCCTGGCAGTGCCCGCCATTTTGGTGTGGGGCACTGAGGAGCAGAAGCGCAAGTTCCTGCCGCCCATCCTCAAGGCTGAGGAGGTCTGCTGGCAGAAGTTCACGGAGCCCAAGGGCGGAGCCGACCTGGCGGACTACCAGAGCAAGGCCGTCCGCGACGGCGACGACTGGCTGTTGACGGGGTCCAACGTGTTCATAGGCGCCCACGGAAAGACGGAGTGGCTCTTCGGCCCGATGATGACGGACCCGGACGCTCCCCGTCACCGGAACCTGGGGTTCTTCATGATACCCGTTCCGTCGGAGGGGCTCACCATCAACGAGATGGACCTGCTTATCGGCCACAGGAAGCGGGCAATATTCCTGGACAACGTTCGCGTCCCTGGCGACCACCTCATCGGCGGCGACCACCAGGGCTGGCAGGTGGCCAACACCAGCCTTGAGCAGGAGCACGGCGGTCGAGGTCGGGCTTTCCCAAGGGACAAGGTTGTGGACAACCTGGTTGAGTTCACCAGGGGGACTACGCAGAACGGCGGCGTCATCGGCGAAGATCCTGTGGCGCAGCAGTCGACCATGGAAAACGTCATCGAGTCCCACATCCACAGCCTGCTGCTCAAGCGCACCTACTGGATGTACCAGAACCAGATGCAGATCAACTACGAGGGCAACGTGGCGAACGTGTATGGCAGGGAGTCCAGCCTGCGCATCGCCTGGAGGGTCAGGGACGTTATGGGCATGTACGCCCTTCTCGGCACCAAGGAGCCGGGCGCTCCCCACGAGGGGGCTCAAGAAGTCAATCAGCGAGGCAGGGCCGGCCAGAACCACGCCGGTGGCAGCACCAACATTGCCAAGGTGGTCCTGGCTCGCAGGATTGGAGTCAGCCGTACAAAGGAGCAGGCAGCGCCGACTCCGTCTACGGCTACGAGTCACGGCAGCTAGAGGCTGACCGCAAATACTGGAAAGGCAAGGGCACATTAGAAAGGAGGAGACCAATGGACTTCGCATTGCCCTATACACCGGAGCAGGAGGAATTTCGGAGGGAGGTACGGGCCTGGTTCGAGGAGAACATCCCTGAGGAGATGAAGGAGCCCGTAGACGGACGAGAGTTCTCCAAGGAGCAGTACCTGTTCTGGCGGGAGAAGCATCGAGAGCTGGCGGCCAAGGGCTGGCTGTATCCCACGCATCCCAAGGAGTACGGCGGCGGCGGCCTGACCGGCGACCACGAGACCATCCTCCAGGAGGAGATGCACAGGGCCAGGGCTGCCAATCCGCCCAACGCGGGGATAATCCTGTCCACGCTGCTTGTGTGGGCCACCGAGGAGCAGAAGCAGAAGTTCCTGGTACCCATGCTCAAGGGCGAGATGCAGTCGTGGCAGAAGTTCACGGAGCCCAAGGGCGGCGCGGACCTGGCCGACTACCAGAGCCGGGCGGTACGCGACGGCGACGACTGGCTGCTCACCGGATCCAACGTGTTCGTGAGCGGCAGGCCGAGGCCGGAGTGGAACGTAGGCCCGAACTATCTCTGGGGCCCCATGCTCACCGACCCGGACGCGCCTCGCCATCGGAACCTGGGATACTTCATGATCCCGGTGCCGTCTGAGGGCCTTGAGATCAAGGAGCAGAACCTGCTCAACGGCCACGACCAGCACGCCATCTTCCTGGACAACGTCCGGGTAACTGCCGACCACCTCATCGGTGGCGACCACCAGGGTTGGCAGGTAGCCAGCACCACGCTGGAGCAGGAGCACGGCGGCCGCGGCCAGGCGTTCCCCAGCGACGAGGTCGTAGACAACATGGTGGAGTACGCCAAGAACGTCAACGGCTCCGACCCGCTGGTCCAGCAGACCACCATGGACGCCGTCATCGACGCCCACAGGGACAGCCTGCTGGCGAAGCGCACCTACTGGATGTACCAGAGCCGGATGGACATCAACTTTGAGGGCAACGTAGCCAACGTCCACAACCGCGAGCACGACATGCGGAACGCATGGCGCGTGCGGGACGTCATGGGTATGTACTCCCTTCTGGGAACCAAGGAGCCGGGCGCACCTCACGGCGGCGCGCAGGAAGTCAACCAGCGCGGCAAGGCCGGCCAGAGGCATGCCGGTGGCAGCACCAACATCGCCAAGGTGATCCTTGCGCGGCGCATCGGTGTCAGCCGCACCAAGGAACGGGCGGCCCCCACGCCTTCCACCGCGACCAGCCACGGCGGCTAGGAGCCTGACAGGCTTCATCATTGGGTGAAGGGTAAATAGAGGAGGCTGGCAAATGGATTTTGCGATAGCTTACACAGAGGAACAGCAGAGGTTCCGCCAGGAGGTCAGGGACTGGATTGCTCAGAACGTTCCGGAGGAGATGAAGGAGCCAATCGACAGCCGGGACTTCAGTGAGGAGCAGTGGCGCTTCTGGCGGGAGAAGCATATCGAGATGGCGTCGAAGGGCTGGTTGTTCCCGACCTACCCGTCGGAGTACGGCGGCGGCGGGCTTTCCGGCGACCACGAGGCCATCCTTGCCGAGGAGTTCCGACAGGCGCGGATCCCCTGGAGCGGTTCGTCCCTGCTCTTCGCCACACTGCTTGTGTGGGGCACCGAGGAGCAGAGGCAGAAGTTCCTGGTCCCGCTGCTAAAGGGCGAGAAGACAAGCTGGCAGAAGCTGACGGAGCCGAAGGGCGGCGCGGACCTGGCTAACTACCAGAGCCGCGCCGTACGCGACGGCGACGACTGGCTCCTGACGGGCCAGAACGTCTTCATCAGCGGCCAGCCGCGGCCCGGTTGGACCCCCGCGGGGCCGGACTTTCTGTACGGCCCCATGCTGACGGACCCGGACGCCCCCAGGCACAGGAACCTTGGCTACTTCATCATCCCTGTGCCTTCGGAGGGCTTGGACGTCAAGGAGATGGCGCTGCTGCCCGGACACGACCAGCACGCCATATTCATGGACAACGTGCGAGTGCCTGGCGACCACCTCATCGGTGGCGAGACCCAGGGCTGGCAGGTCATGGGCGCTCACCTGGAGCAGGAGCACGGCGGTCGAGGCCGCGCCGCTCCCAGCCCCAGGGACGCTTTCGCCGTTGACATGATCGAGTACACCAAGGAGACGGAGCGCAGCGGCAAGAAGCTGGGCAGCGACCCCGTGGTGCAGCAGACGGCTATGGAGGCCTTTATAGATTTCCATCGTGACGACCTTCTGGGTCGCCGGACGTACTGGATGTACCAGAACCGGATGGAGATCAACTTCGAGGGCAACGTGGCCGACGTGCACAACCGGGAGCACCAGCTTCGGAACAACATCAGGGTGCGCGACGTCATGGGCATGTACACCCTTCTGGACAGGCACGACCCAAGGGCCCCCCACGGCGGAGTCCAGGAAGTGAGCCAGAGGGACAAGGCCGGTCAGCGTCACGCCGGCGGCAGCACGAACATCGCCAAGGTGATTCTGTCTCGCCGCATCGGCATCAGCAGGACCCAGGAGCGAGCGGCTCCCACTCCTGCGACGGCAACCAAGCACGGAAGCTAGGACCAGTTCGGAATCAGCCTGAGGTTAGGGCTTCGCACGAGGAGCCCTAACCTCTGTGCGGCCTGAATTTGCCAGAGTTTTGGCAACCTTATGTTAGCGGGCTCTATGTCCGCGCGCGTCGTTTGAGGTGACCAGGGTTACTGGAGGAAGGTTTGGATTTCGAGTACCACTACACGGAGGAGCAGGAGCGGTTCAGAGCCGAGGTGAGCGCCTGGCTGGAGGAGAACCTGCCCCATGAACTGAAGGACGCCGGGGACGTTACCGCCCTGGACGGCGAGGGGTGGGAGCAGAGCAGGGCATTCCAGCAGCGGCTGGGCGCAAAGGGCTGGCTGGCTCCGACTGACTCCGTGGAGCGCGGCGGCGCAGGTCTCACCGCGGACCACGCCCTCGTGCTCATTGAGGAGCTTGGCAAGAGGGGGCTGCGGTGGGCGCTGGAGCAGGGTGGAAACGCCCTTCGCACGGCCCTCCACCAGTGGGGCACCGAGGAGCAGAAGGACAGATACCTGCCCCTCATATCAAAGGCCCAGCTGAATCTGTGGCATCTTCAGGTCGAGGCGGAGGCGGAGTTGGACATCGGCGACCTGCACATAAACGCGTACCTGGATGGCGACGACTACGTGCTCAACGGCGAAGGGCTCTTTGAGGGCCCGGGCCGCTCGCCGGACTACCTGTGGACGCTGACCTTGACCGACCCCGACGCGCCCCCCGAAAAAGCGACCGCAACTTTCCTGGTCCCCGCAGGGCTTGAGGGGATTGAGATTTACACCCCGGACACCCTCATTCCAGGACAGCTCCGCGTCGTCGCGTTCGACAACGTGTGGGTGCCGTCCACCTGCCTCATAGGAGAAGAGGGCGACGGGTGGTCGGTCATAGAGGACTCCCTTCTGGACGACCCGTTGCTGGAGTACCCCACGGAGCCGGACCAGGACGTGGCAAACCTGCTCAAGTACGCCTCGGAGACCACCAAGTACGGAGTGGCGCTCAGCAAGCAGCCCTTCTATCAGCAGATGCTCATGGAGGTGTACACCAACAGCGAGATTGTCCGCATCTTCAGGGTGCGGAACGCCTGGATGGCAAGCGCCGGCGAGGAGTTGACCTACCACAGGGCGGAGATTGCGCTGGTGGAGAAGCAGGCGGCAATGCGGCTGTCCCAGGTGGTGAGGGAGTTAATGGGGATATTCGCCCTGCTGGGAGCGGACGACCCGCTGGCTCCGGTGAGGGGCAGGTTCCAGGGACACCAGAAGCGAAGCCTGTCCAGGCAGAACCTGGTTCCCGGGCCGGAGGTACAGTCCAGGGCGATAGTGAAGCACCTCGGCTTCGATCCCCTGGAGGCCAAGGGGACGCTTACCTGGCCGGATGAGGATGAGGATGAAGAGGAGGAGGAGACTGGCGCAATGGCGTCTCCATGATGTATAATCGGCGGGATGTTGGAATGGGCGGAGGTCGACTTCGCCAGCGTCCAACGAAATGATGGGATCTAGCTAGAGAATAATTTAGGAGGTCACCGTGGATCTATCGCTTACCGAAACCCAGACGATTCTTAGGGACACTGCAAACAACTTTATGGTAGCTGAACTTCCCAAGCAGCGAGTGCGGGAAGTGGACGAGAGCGAGTCGGGGTTCAACCAGGACCTCTGGCAGAAGATGTCCAACCTCCAGTGGCTGGGCATGGTGATTCCCTCCGAGTACGGCGGGACGGGAAATGACTACACCACGCTAGCAGTGCTCTTTGAGCAGCTGGGGTATCACGCCTGCTCAAGCCCCTTCCTGGATTCTGCGGTGCTCAGCGCCAACATAATCCTTGAGGCCGGCAGCGACGATCAGAAGAGCAATCTTCTTCCCGCCATTGCAAGGGGCCAGCAGATCTGCACAGTAGCTATCACGGAGCCCGAGTACGCCTGGGGCCCCAGCGCAGTCAAGATGTCGGCCTCCAGCAGCGGCGGCGGCCACACCCTCAACGGCACCAAGGTGTTCGTTCCCTGGGCCCACGTGGCAGACCAGCTTCTTGTGGTAGCCCGCACGTCCAGCGGCGCCAACGCTGCCGATGGCATCTCGGTATTCCTGGTGGACAGGAACGCAAGCGGCGTAACCGTCCGGCAGCACAGCGGCTGGCTGGGCGACAAGGTCTGCGAAATCAGCTTCAACAACGTTCAGGTTGACGCGTCCAACGTGGTTGGAGCAGTCGGCGGCGGCTGGGGCGCAGTCGAGAGCGCCATGGACAAGGCCACGTCGGTGCTCAATGCCTACATGGCGGGCGGCGCGCAGAGGGCTTTCGAGATGTGCAGGGACTACAGCACCGAGCGCATCGCATTCGGTGTGCCCATAGGCACGTTCCAGCGCGTTCAGGACCACATCATCGTCGCCCTGACCGAGGCCGAGGCCTCCAAGTGGACGGCGTTCGAGGCCCTCTGGAGGCTGGACTCCGGCCGGGACGACGCCTCTCTGGGCATCTCCATGGCCAAGGCGGTAGCCAGCGACGGCTTCAACAAGGCCTGTGACGCCTCCCACAACGTCCACGCCGGTGTCGGCGTAGACCTGGACCTGGGTCTCACCCACTACACCGCCCGGGCTCGCACCTTCCAGCACTACCTGGGCGACGCCACCTATCACCGCCGCCGCATGGCGGAGTTGATGGAACTGGGCTAGAACCCTCTGGACACGGCGGACCGCTTGCCGGCCCGCCGTGTCTTTTTTTGTCGCTCAGGCTGCCCTTCAACCGGGGCAGCCTTGTGATATGAGCCGAAAGCGAATGGAGATCGAATGTCCTTCGTCGTGGCGCCTCCTCCGCCCCAGCAGCGAATGCACTTCATGGACGCCATGGAGGAGGAGGGTATCGACTACTCTCGCGAGCCGGACGGCTATTACATCTATCTGAGAGACGGCCAGTGGGAGACCTGGGAGGGAATCCGGCAGCGGTTTCAGCTGGACGTGGTGGACGACGACCCAGCCATGATTGTGGACGTCTAGCGGTTGATGCGTCGCCATTGGAAGTCTTACGGAGAGGCCTTTGGTAGAGACCGGCATCAGCGTCACCGACTACAGCGTAGAGGCTCCTCTTGAGGGTGAGTCGGGTGAACGCGTCCTGCTTCAGACCACCCTGGGAGAGGTCGGCTGCCTCTTCTACAGGACCGACGCTATGGAGTCCGCGGTCCTCTGGGCGGGCTCGTGGCGCGGCGAAGGCTCTGGCCAGCGCGCCAGCCCGATAGCCTCGGCGGTTTCCGCCGACCTGCTGGAGGACGGCATTGCATCCCTCATGCTTCGCTACAGGCAGAACGCCCAGCTTCCGGCATGCGTCCGGGACGCGCAGGCGGCGGTGTCCTTCCTGGAAGGTCAGGGCGTGCGGCGTATTGCCCTTGTGGGCCACTCGTTCAGCGGCGCGGTCGTCATCTCCGTCGCGCCCCTCAGCTCGTCCATAGCTGCAGTTGTTGCCCTGGCCAGCCAGACCTACGGCGCGCAGAGCGTCCGCCACATCCATCCCAGGCCAATCCTGCTTGTCCACGGAACTGCGGACCAGAGGCTGGGTACCCACTGCTCTGAGCAGATATACTCGTGGGCGAAGAAACCCAAGGAGCTGGTCATCCTGGAGGGCGCGTCCCACGGCCTCTGGGAGCGCAAGGACGACCTGCTTCCGCTGCTGAGGACCTGGCTGCGAGACAAGCTGCGGCCCTGATTCGCAGCCCGACATGCGGTCCACCGAAATGGACACCCAGCTCTTGCCGAATCATGCGCGTTGCGGTCCTGAAGGGATTGCAAATCCTCCAACGTAGGTAGAGAATGGCTTGGAGGCGCTATGACGAGCAGCGTTATTCGTACCGAAGGCCTGACCAAGTTCTACGGCAAGCATCGGGGACTTGTGGACCTCACCTTTGAAGTCGAGGCCGGGCACGTGGTGGGCTACCTGGGGCCGAACGGCTCCGGCAAGACTACGACAATCCGGCTTCTCCTGGACTTCATCCGGCCCACCAGCGGCCGCGCCGAGGTGTTCGGGTTGGACGCCAGGACGGACAGCCTTGAGATACGCAGCAAGGTGGGTTTTCTGCCGGGTGAGTTGAACGCCTACGACGGCATGACGGGCTGGGAGCTTCTCACCTACTATTCGAACCTCCGAGGCGGCGTGGACTGGAGATACGTGGAGTCCCTGACGGACCGCCTGGAGCTTGACCTGACCCGCAAGATTCGCAACCTGTCCAGGGGCAACAAACAGAAGGTGGGCCTTGTTCAGGCGTTCATGGCCCGGCCTGAGCTTCTGATACTGGACGAACCCACCGGCGGGCTGGACCCCCTGATGCAGCAGGAGTTCTACAGACTGGTTCTTGAGGCCAAGGACGAGGGTCAGACAATCTTCCTCTCCTCTCACGTAATGGCGGAGGTCGAGAGGATTGCCGACAGGGTGGGAATAATTCGCGAGGGACGACTGGTCCTGGACGAAGACGTGGCGACGCTCAAGGCCAGGGCGCTTAGACAGCTGGAAATCCACTTTGGGGAGCCGGTCTCTTTGAGCGACTTCCAAGGCGTAGCGGGTGTCAGGGAGATGTCCGTGGAGGGCAACGAACTGAAGTGCACAGTGGCGGGCTCGGTGGATGAGCTGATCAAGGCGGCGGCCCGGTTCGAAGTGCTGAACGTCTCAAGCCAGGAGCCTGACCTGGAGGATATTTTCCTGGACTACTACCGGGAGAGCGGGGATGTTGCTTAGCAGCATTCTCCTCAAGACCATCTGGGACCAGAGGAAGACGTTCCTGTGGTGGGCCGCCGGGGTCAGCGCGCTCAACGCCTTGAACGTCTTTCTGTATCCCAGCGTTGCCGACGTGCCGGACCTGGACGCCATCTTTGAGTCCATGCCGGAGGCCATCTCCAGGCTCTTCCTGGGGAACATCGAGAGCCTGACGTCACCGGAGGGCTATCTGAACGGCCAGAACTTTGTTGTGATGCAGCCCCTGATTTTCCTGGTGTTTGCAATCGGGCGCGGGAGCGGCGCGATTGCCGGCGAAGAGGAGCGGGGCACCCTGGACCTGCTGCTCGCATACCCCATCCGCAGGTCTCGCGTCGTCCTGGAGAAGTTTGCGGCGATGGTGGCCGCCACCTTGGCTCTTGGCGTAGTCTCCTGGCTGAGCATGACTATTCCGGCCCTGGCGGTCGACATGGACATCAGCCTTCTGCGTCTGGCCGAGATACACATCAGCTGCGTGCTGCTTGGCCTGGTATTCGGGGCTGTGGCGCTGGGCCTTGGGTGCGCTACCGGCAGCCGGGGCATGAGCCTGGGCGTGGCGAGCGCGCTCGCAGTGGCGGCGTATTTCGTCAACGCCCTTGCGCCACTGGTCGAGTCCCTGGAATCCGCTCAGAAGCTTTCGCCCTTCTACCTGTACATCGGCGCAGACCCGCTTTCCAACGGGCTGGACCCGGCGCACGCAGGCGCGCTCCTGGGCATTGTGGCGGTGTTCATAGCCCTGGGGCTAGCGCTCTTTGAGCGCCGCGACCTGAACTAGGCCGGCCGGGGAGCGGCGTTATTCTCAACAAGCGTTGATTATGGCGCGCGACACCGCTCATACTGAGCGTGTCGAAGTAAATGAGCGGTGTCGGCCATGTCCGCAGTCTTCCCGCTCAAATGGTTCGACTGGCTCACCATGAGCGGGAAGGGAGTAGCGCTCCAACAGATGTTGGTGTTACCAACCCGTATGTATAGAGAACATCGCGCCCCCAGGCAGGTTGCAATCCGGCGCGGTTTGGGCTATAGTTAACTTGTCTCTGGTGGTTTTGGCGTGGTGGAACCACCCGTACCCATCTCGAACACGGAAGTGAAACACCTCAGCGCCGACGATACTGCCCTGGCAACGGGGTGGGAAAATAGGTCACTGCCAGGGGCTTGAAGCCCGCACTTGAAAGGCGGGCTTGACCTTTAGATGGAGAGAAATTCCCGAACATCTTGTGGTTTCCAGGGGTATTTCTCTACCCCCAAGGATGTGTTAAAATATTCACAACTTTCCCCTTCCCACCCGTTCTCCCGACGCATAAGAGAGGACACCACCTTTACATGCTGTTCTGGCGAGGCATATAATTGAGCCAGAATCAATGAAAGCAAAGAAAGAGTAATTTCAAGTGTCTACAGAAATAAGCGCACCCCTGGAGGATATGGAAGCCCTGCTCAAGGACGCTGATCTTGTCAGGGTCGTCCGCAGGGGTGAAATAGTCCAGGGAATCATCATGAGGGTTGACCCGGACGGAATTCTTGTCAGCATTGGCAACAAATCGGAAGGCATGGTCCCATCCCGGGAGATGCGCTCCGTCAGCGAAGAGGAGCTGACCTCTCTCAAGGTTGGCGAGGAGATCGTGACCAGGGTCTTGGAGACGGAGAGCGAAAACGGGTCGGCCATACTCTCCGTGGACAGGGCAAGGGAGGAAGTGGGCTGGCAGGAGGTGGAGAGGAAGCTCAGCGAAGGCGAGTGGGTGGAGGGCACCATCACCGGCCAGAATCGCGGTGGAATGCTCGTTGACGTCAGTGGTCTCAAGGGGTTCATTCCCATATCCCACGTCGGCGGATTCCAGGGAGGCTCGGAGGGTGTAAGGGAGGAGGAGTTGGCGAGCCGCGTAGGGGAGCGCGTGGACCTCAAGATTCTTGAGGTTGACCGGTCCAGGAAGAGGGCCATATTCTCGGAGAAGCTGCTGCTCCAGGAGAGGCGGGAGTCGCAGAAGGAGCAGATCCTCCAGGAGCTGCAGGAGGGTGAGGTCAGGAAGGGCAAAGTGTCCGGCGTTTGCGATTTCGGCGCCTTTGTTGACATTGGCGGAGCGGACGGCCTGATCCACATCTCCGAGCTATCCTGGGAGCCTGTGCATGCCACGGAGGACGTGGTCAAGGTGGGGGATGAGTTGGAGGTCTTCGTAATGAAGGTGGACCAGGAGGCGAAGAGAATCGCCCTGAGCCTCAGGCGGCTGGGCCCTGCTCCCTGGGACACCGTTCTGGATCGATACCAGGTCGATCAGTTGGTAGAGGGCACCATCACCAAGCTAACCAACTTCGGCGCTTTTGCGCGCATAGAGGGGTCTTTGGAAGGTCTTATCCATATTTCGGAGTTGAGTCACAGCATGATTCAGCATCCCAAAGAGGTGGTCAGAGAGGGGGAGGTGTGCACGTTGAGGATCCTGAAGATAGAGCCTGAGCGCAGGCGACTGGCGCTCAGCCTTAAGCGGGCGGAGGAGATTTAGGGTAAAGTGGTATAGATCCGCCTAGGAGATCGCCGATAAAGGGGAGACAGCCATGACCAGCAGATTTGAGAAGTTCTCAGAAAGAGCCCGGAGGGTGCTATCGCTGGCGCAGGAGGAAGCCCAGCGGTTCAACCACAACTACATAGGCACGGAGCACATACTGCTCGGCCTGGTACGGGAGACGGAGGGTGTTGCCGCCCGCGTCCTCTCCAATCTTGGGGTCGAGTTGAGCAAGATCCGGTCTGCGGTGGAGTTCATAATCGGGCGGGGCGAGAGGAATACCCCGGGCGAAATCGGCCTCACCCCCAGGGCAAAGAAGGTAATCGAGCTGGCCGTCGATGAGGCGCGCCGTCTGAACCATCACTACATCGGCACGGAGCACGTACTAATCGGTCTCATGAGGGAAGGCGAGGGGGTAGCCGCGGGCGTCCTGGAGAGCCTGGGCGTGACCCTGGACAGGGTCAGGGCGGAGACCAGCCGCATCCTCAGCCAGAGCGTTGGGCAGGAGCGTGGCGGGTCCTCCAAGTCGACCACACGCACACCCACCCTTGACCAGATGGGCGTTGACATCACCAGCGCAGCGCGCGCCGGCAAGCTGGACCCGGTGGTCGGCAGGGACAAGGAGATTCAGAGGGTCGTGCAGATCCTCAACCGGCGCACCAAGAACAACCCTGTGCTTATCGGGGAGCCGGGCGTGGGCAAGACGGCTATTGTCGAGGCCCTTGCCCAGCGCATCATCAACGGCGACGTGCCGGAGAACCTGCAGGGCAAACGGCTGGTGACCCTGGATATGGGGTCGCTGGTGGCCGGCACCAAGTACCGCGGCGAGTTCGAGGAGCGTTTGAAGAAGATACTGGAGGAGATACGCGGCTCAGGCGTCTGCGTTCTCTTCATTGACGAGATTCACACCATGGTCGGAGCGGGCGCCGCCGAGGGCGCGGTGGACGCGGCGGACATCCTGAAGCCCGCGCTGTCCCGAGGGGAAATCCAGACCATCGGCGCAACAACCCTGGACGACTACCGCAAGCACGTTGAGAAGGACAAGGCCCTGGAGCGAAGGCTTCAGCCGGTCTACGTTGAGGAGCCTTCCACGGAGGATACCATCGAGATACTCCGGGGCGTGAAGAACCGCTACGAGGAGTATCACAAGCTGAAGATAATGGACGAGGCCCTGACGGCGGCCGCGAACCTGGCGTCTCGCTACATTGCGGACCGCTTTCTGCCGGACAAGGCCATCGACCTGATAGACGAGGCCTCTTCCCGCGTCCGCATTCGAAGCAGTTCCATGCCCCTTTCCGTCAAAGAGTCCATGAAGGCCCTGGAAAGCGTGAGGCGTGAGAAGGACGAGGCTCTGGCCAGCCAGGAGTACGAGTACGCCGCCGAGATGCGCGACCGGGAGCTCAAGCTGGCGGAGAAGCTGGAGAGCATGGAGAAGGAGTGGGAGACCGCCAGAGAGGATGATGACGTGGTGGTCACGGAGGACGATGTTGAGGAAGTGGTGAGCATGTGGACGGGCATCCCGGTCACCCGCCTGGCAATGGAGGACGCGGAGCGCCTTCTGCAGATGGAGAGCGTCCTGCACGACAGGATCATCGGCCAGGACGAGGCCATCAAGGTGGTGTCCCGGGCCGTGCGCCGGGCCAGGGCGGGAATCAAGGACCCCCGCAGGCCCATTGGCAGCTTCATTTTCCTGGGTCCCACGGGCGTTGGAAAGACGGCCCTGGTGAGGACCCTGGCGGAGTTCATGTTCGGCAGTGAGGAGGCGATGATCCGCCTGGACATGTCCGAGTTCATGGAGAGGCATACGGTTGCACGCCTGGTCGGAGCGCCCCCGGGCTACGTGGGCTACGACGAGGGCGGCCAGCTGACGGAGGCGGTGCGCCGTCGCTCCTACTGCGCCATCCTCCTTGACGAGATAGAGAAGGCGCATCCGGACGTGTTCAACATCCTGCTGCAGATATTCGACGACGGCCACCTGACGGACGCCAAGGGCCGCAGGGTGGACTTCCGCAACTCCATTATTGTCATGACCAGCAACATCGGCTCTGACCTGATCAAGCGCGACAGCGCAATGGGATTCGCGGTGAAGACCGACGAGGCCAAGACCAACGAGCAGCAGTACGAGCGGATGAAGGACAAGGTTATGGACGAGGTGAAGCGCTTCTTCAAGCCGGAGTTCCTGAACCGCATAGACGGCACGGTTGTGTTCCACGCCCTGAGCAAGGACCACATCCTTGAGATTGTGGACCTCATGCTCAAGGACGTGCACGACCAGCTGCTCAAGGACAAGAACGTGGAGATGGAGGTGACCGAGGCGGCCAAGAACCTTCTGGCGGAGAAGGGCTACGATCCCAACTTTGGCGCCAGACCGCTCCGCAGGGTCATCCAGGACGAGATAGAGGACAAGCTGTCCGAGGAGCTGCTCACCAGCCACATGCAGGCAGGAGACACGGTCGTCATTGACGTGGAGGACGACCGGATTGTCACCCGCACCAGGGTCGCCGTCTCGGCGGTCTAGGGCAACCTCAGGGAGCGGTCTCGACGGCAACATCCTTCGGTTTTGGTCGGTCAGGCTGTAGCCGTCACGTATTCGTGTCTTCTGGTGTTCTCTATACGTATTGGTAGTGCCAGTGCTGGTTCTAATGCCATTTCTTGCCCGCTCATGGTGAGCCTGTCGAACCATTTGAGTGGGCAAGCTGTAGGCGTAGTTGCCCACGCTCATTTCCAGGTTCCGCGCTTAAACTGGCCCGGGCATCTCTGCTAGAATTGCCTCGCGCCGGGTGATCACAGCATGACTAGAGAACAGCTGCGGACAGTCTACTCCTGCCGGGAGTGCGGGGCGGAAGCCCTCAGATGGGAGGGCCGCTGCCCGTCGTGCGGGGAGTGGAACACCCTTGACGAGGTGCAGCGCAGCCACGGCAGAGGGTCGAGCGCGTCCTGGCTATCCACCAGGTCCGAGGCCCCTCGGGAGCTTTCCGGCGTAACTCTGGAGGAGTGGCCGCGCATATCCCTTGGCCTGGCTGAGTTCAACCGGGTGCTGGGCGGGGGGCTGGTGAGGGGTTCGCTGGTACTGGTTGGCGGCGACCCGGGCGTCGGCAAGTCCACGCTGCTGCTGCAGGTGAGCGGCGCGCTGGCTAGCGAGTCCCGCCCCGTGCTGTACGTTTCCGGCGAGGAGTCCCTGCAGCAGATCAAGCTCAGGGCTGAGCGGCTGGGAATCGGAGGGAAGGGGCTGCATGTGCTGGCGGAGACGGACATGAACGCCATACTTCGTCATCTGGACGCCATGACTCCCGCAATGGCCGTCATCGACTCCATACAGTCGATGGAGTTCCCGGAGCAACCGGGAGGCCCGGGGGCAATCGGGCAGGTCAGGGAGTGCGGAGTCGCCCTGCTGAGGTGGGTCAAGTCCAGCGGCGTGTCCACGTTCATCACAGGCCACGTCACCAAGGAGGGGAACCTGGCCGGCCCAATGGCGCTGGAGCACATGGTGGACGTGGTGCTTCACTTGGAGGGAGGCAACCTGGGTTCTTACAGGCTCCTGCGCGGGGAGAAGAACAGGTTTGGCTCGACGAATGAGGTCGGCGTGTTTGAGATGCGGGACGCTGGCATGACGGAGGTGCCCAACCCGTCGGAGATAGCCCTGGCGAGCCGCGGACGGAACGCCGTCGGCTCAGCTATAGTGCCGGTGATGGAGGGGACAAGGCCGCTCCTTGTGGAGGTCCAGGCCCTTGCCACGCCGTCGTCCCTGCCCGCGCCGCGGAGGGTGGCTAACGGCGTGGAGATGAGCCGCCTCCTGATGACCATCGCAGTGCTGGTCAAGAGGGCCGGGGTAAACCTGTCCTCCCAGGACATCATTGTAAACGTGGCGGGCGGATTCAGGGCCATGGAGCCGGCCGCGGACCTGGGCATCGCGCTGGCCCTTGCCTCCAGCGTGCGGAACGCGCCCCTGGCCGAGGGCATGGCCGTCCTGGGCGAGGTGGGGCTGGGTGGGGAGCTGCGCAGCGTTGCAGGCGTCGCCAGGCGCCTTGGGGAGCTGAGCCACATGGGATTCGATGCGTGCCTGGTCCCTGAGTCCGCGCTTCTGTCTAACGACGCGCCTCGCGGCATCAGGACCGCGGCGGCCGGGACGCTGGCCGAGGCCCTGGGACTGGCCATTCGTTCACAGAGACGGCTACAAGACTCCGTTAGTATCTAACACTTCCCTCACTGCCTTTCCCTACCGGGATCGTATCGACTTTCCAGCACATATTTCTATGGGACAGGATTTGATTCAACGTTTCCGCCTCGCCATAATTTGTCTGTCCCCCCAGCAGTTGGAATGCACCCCACTTCGCAAGTTGGGACTTCGGGGTTCGAGTCCCCGTGGGGGGACTGAGTCCAAGTGGTTGGCACGGCTCAGTTCAACGTTGATAGGTGAGATGTATGCTGGGTGGACCAAGGCTCACAAGGCCTGTGAGGCTAAGGACGTCAATGCCATCATGGGTAACAGAACCCTTGACACCGCAGTATGTGATTGTTATCCTAGAAGTGCGAAGTGGGGAGACTGCTTAGTCTCAACATAGGAAGAGTCAGATGCTGAATCTGGCTCTTCTTTTTTGTACGTTACTAGTAGGGGGCTATGGACGCAGATAGTGGAGAGCTGCAGGGTAAGCTGGACCTGCTGAAGAACATCCTGGGAGACATGGGGTCGGTGATAGTGGCCTACTCCGGGGGCGTGGACAGCACCTTTCTCGCTGCAACCGCCCACGACGTGCTTGGCGATAGATGCCTCGCGGTCACGGCCTCGTCTCCCAGCATGGCGCCGGCCGACCTTGAGGAGGCGGCTGCGACTGCCCGCGGCCTTGGCCTGCGTCACAGGATCATCGAGACCAGGGAGGTTGAAGACCCGCGCTACATCGCCAACGACGCCCGCAGGTGCTACTTCTGCAAGCTGGAGCTTTACACGTGGCTGGAGCCGATGGCGACGGAGGAGGGCTACGACTGGATAGCCAGCGGCACCAACCTGGACGACCTCAAGGACTTCCGGCCGGGGCTGAAGGCGGGCCAGGAGCACGGCATCCGCAACCCTATGGTTGAGGCGGGGCTTACCAAGGACGAAATCCGCGCCCTGTCCAGGGAGCGGGGATTGTCCACCTGGGACAAGCCGGCCCAGCCGTGCCTGTCGTCTCGCATACCCTACGGTACGCCGGTCTCAGTGGAGGCCCTGACGCGGATCGCGCGGGCGGAGGCGTATCTCAAGGGGCTGGGGCTGCGGGAGTTCCGGGTCCGTCACCACGACTCCATTGCCCGTATAGAGGTGGAGCCGGATGAGATGGCGAGGCTACTGGAGCCGGGGGTGCGGGAGAGGCTTGTGGACGAAATGAGGGACCTGGGCTACCTGTACGTCACCCTGGACCTTGCCGGGTTTCGCACAGGCAGCCTCAACGCCGCTCTCAAAGTGAAGGCCTAGCATAATCCTTTGGCCTGCTCTCAAGCGGCCTTCTTAATTACCTTGTTCTTGCCGGAGCGGACGGCGACCGGGCGGCGGGCCCGTGGGGCGGGCTCCAGGTCCTCCATGTGTCCGCACTGAATGCACTGCTTGTACTGGCCGTAGAAATCTCTGTCAACGTACAGATCTCCGCGACACCGAGGGCATGCTTTCAGCATCAACATTGTATTTCGCCTCCCTTCGATGTATTTTGGTGCGCCCTGTCCGTGATTACCTTGACGCACTCTTTTTATCATCGAAACATTAAGGGAATTTGAAGACCGACGGCAGTTCAGGGACATCCTGACGATTATGCTCAATGCTCCGTCGAATTCAGCTCCGGCCTGTCCTCCTATGTGAGTCTACAGGTATTATACTACTTGACACGCCCTGTATCAAGTCCTAGAATTAGAGATAACCAGGATTCGACAATAGAATCGGTTAGTATGCAGAGATTCAGCCAAAGACCAGAAATCAATACGGGACGCGGAGCGGTCCCGCGCCAGCCGGCGGAATCGGGCGGACCGCCTGCCCGGCAGGAGAGAAACGCGCCGCCGGACCAGGCCAACCCTTCGCCGCCCAGCGCGGGCGACGAGAGCGTCGCAGTCGGCGGAGTCTACGTTATCAGCGTCGCCGCAAGGCTGCTGGACATGCACCCCCAGACGCTGCGCAAATACGAGCGCGTTGGGCTGGTGGTTCCTACTCGCAGCATCGGCATGCTTCGTCTATACTCCACAGAGGACATTGTCCGTCTCAGGCTCATCAAGCACATGGTGGACAACCTGGGGATGAACCTGGCGGGCGTGGAGTTTGCCCTGAACCTGTTGAGCAGGATGATGAAGCTGAGGGAGAGGGTGAAGGCCATGTCCAGGGCGGACGCCCTGCAGATGTCCATTGAGAAGGAAGTGGAGGAGATGCTGGGAGAGCTTGTGGGCATCCTGCAACAGGATGGAACCGACGCTGAGGACAACTCAGGAGAGAGTAAATGAGCGAGGAAGAAAGAGATGAGTTGAGCAGTACAAGAGAGGATTCGGATGTTGGGGACGTGGAGGACATTGACCTGCTTCGGGCCCAGTTGGAGGAGGCCAGGAGGGAGGCGACCCAGTTCCACGCCCTGCTTCAGCGGGTGCAGGCGGACTCGGTGAACTTCAAGCGGCGGATGGAGGAAGAGAGGACGGAGCTGCAGCAGCGGGCCAACGAATCGCTGGTGCTCAGGCTGCTTCCCGTCGTGGACGACTACGAGCGGGCCTTGCAGTACGTGCCGGACGTGGAGGAGTTTCGGCCCTGGGCGGCGGGAATGGAGCTGGTGTATCGGAACTTCAGGGGTGTCCTGGAGTCCATCGGGGTGACGCCGATACAGGCCCTGGGCATGGGTTTCGACCCGACGGAACACGAGTCCGTCTCTTTCGAGGTGACAGAGGAGCACGATGAGGGTATGGTGGTGGCGGTGGTGAGAGAGGGATACAAGTTGAACGGTCGGGTGCTTCGTCCTGCACAGGTGACCGTATCAAGAAAAAAGGAGTAGGGGACCCAAGAGCGGATACGCAGGCCCCTGGAAGGAGGAACAGTTTTGCCAAAGGTTTTGGGGATTGACCTGGGAACAACAAACTCGTGCATGGCCGTCATAGAGCTGGGCGAGTCTCAAGTGCTGGAGAACAGCGAAGGGGCGCGCGTCACGCCGTCGGTGGTGGCGGTGCATCCCGGCACCGGGGAAAGATACACGGGGCTTATCGCCAAGCGACAGTCCATCACCAACCCGGAGAACACAATCTTCTCCATCAAGCGACTCATGGGTCGCAGGTTTGACGAAGCTGAGGTGCAGAGCGCAATCCAGCGGCTTCCTTACAAGGTGGTGAGGGCCGCCAACGGGGACAGCCACGTGGAGATGGCGGGCAAGACGTACTCCCCGCCGGAGGTGTCGGCCATGGTCCTGCAGAAGCTGAAGCAGGACGCCGAGGCCAAGCTGGGCGAGACGATCTCCCAGGCCGTCATCACCGTCCCTGCGTACTTCAACGACAGCCAGAGGCAGGCCACCAAGGATGCCGGCAGGATTGCGGGCCTTGAGGTGCTGCGCATCATCAACGAGCCCACGGCCGCGTCAATGGCCTACGGCCTGGAGAAGAAGCAGGAGGAGACGGTGGCCGTCTTCGACTTGGGCGGCGGCACGTTCGACATCTCCATTCTTCAGATCGGCGAGGGCGTCTTTGAGGTCAAAGCCACCAACGGCGATACGTTCCTGGGCGGCGACGACTTCGATGAGAGGATAATCGACTGGATCTGCGATGAGTTCAAGCGGGACCAGGGCATTGACCTGAAGCAGGACAGGATGGCCCTGCAGAGGCTGAAAGAGGCGGCGGAGAAGGCCAAGATGGAGCTCTCCACCGTGATGCAGACGGAGTTGAACCTGCCCTTCATCACCGCAGACGCCACCGGCCCCAAGCACCTGTCCATGAACCTGAGCCGCTCCAAGCTGGAGCAGCTGGTGGGTGACCTCATCGACCGGACGACGGCCCCGTGCCGCCAGGCCATGACCGACGCCGGCGTGACGGCCGACCAGATAGACGAGGTGGTGATGGTAGGCGGCATGACCAGGATGCCGGCTGTGGTCGACAAGGTGAAGGAGATATTCGGCAAGGAGCCTCACAAGGGCGTCAACCCCGACGAGGTTGTGGCCGCCGGAGCTGCCATTCAGGCCGGGGTGCTCCAGGGAGACGTGCGGGACATCCTTCTGCTGGACGTTACGCCCCTCACCCTGGGCATCGAGACCCTGGGCGGCGTGACCACGGCGCTGATCGCTCGCAACACCACCATTCCCACGGCCAAGGGCGAGACGTTCACCACCGCCGGGGACGGCCAGACCAGCGTTGAGGTGCACGTACTGCAGGGCGAGAGGCCAATGGCCGCGGACAACAAGTCCATTGGAAGGTTCATGCTGGACGGCATTCTACCGGCTCCCAGGGGCGTTCCGCAGATCGAGGTGTCCTTCGACATAGACGCCAACGGCATCCTGAACGTGTCCGCCAAGGACAAGGCGACGGGCCGGGAGCAGCGCATCACCATTACCGCCAGCTCCGGCCTTGCCAAGGATGAGGTCGACCGCCTGGTGGATGAGGCCTCCCGCTACGCCGATGAGGACCGCCGCCACCGCGAGGAGGTGGAGACCCGCAACATCGCGGACAGCGCCGCGTACAACGCCGAGAAACTGCTCAGGGAGCAGGGCGAGAGCGTCCCTGACGACCTGAAGGAGGAGCTTGAGGCCAAGATAGCGGAGCTGAGGGAGGCGCTCCAGGGCCAGGACATGGCCCTTGTGAGCCAGAGGCTGCAGGAGCTTCAGGCCTCCCTCCAGAAGGTGGGCACGGCGGTATACAGCCAGCAGGGCGGCTCGTCGTCGCCCGGCCCCGGCCCTGACGACCCGCCGGACGGCACCGTCGAGGGTGAGTACCGAGAGGTGTAGAAAGTAGAGAGGGGCCGCATCGCAAGCTGCGATGCGGCCCCTCTGCCATTCTGTTTATGCCAACGGAGACCTTTGCGCAACCTCAGTTGTGGCGCGCCTCCTAACCATTCCTGCGAAAGCAGGAATCCATGGCGTCCGATAAAGAAGGAAATAGATTCCCGCTTTCGCGGGAATGACGATAAACGTACTTTCCTGAAGAGGCCACGCAGTCATTCAAAGGTCTCACAATGCCTTATCCTGTCTAAGCCCCCTCCGGCCACTCTCCCAACTCCACCACTGATTCCACCGTTTCCCCGTCCCTCTCCAGCGTCAGCGTAACGGAGTCCCCCGGATCCAGCTGGTTCAAGCGCTCCACAATCTGGTCTATGGACGCCACGTCCGCGCCATCTATGGCCTTGATCACGTCTCCTCCGGTCCCGTGTCCCAGGGTACCCTGGCCTCCGCCTCCGATCAGGCCCGCCTCATCCGCAGGGCTGCCGGGCGATACGGTCACGACGTAGACGCCTTCAGTCGCATCGGTTCCCAGAATCTCGGCCAGGGCCGGAGACAGCGGCGCCCCGCTGATGCCCAGCCAGGGGCGTCTGACAAACTCGTTCTCCTGGAACCTGGTCATCAGGTCTTTCGCCGTGTTTATGGGCACGGCAAAGCCGATTCCTTCCGGGTCTACGATTGACAACCGCGATGCAAGGTCAATGGAGGTGTTTATCCCAATCACTTCGCCCTGGGCATTGAGAAGAGGGCCCCCGGAGTTGCCGGGATTCAGAGAGGCGTCCGTCTGGATCATCCCCGTTATCGGCCTGCTCAGGACGCCCCGGCCGCTCCGCTCTATGCCGCTGACCACCCCAACGCTGACTGAGTTGTCCAGTCCGAAGGGACTCCCGACGGCGATGGCCATCTCGCCGGCCACCACCTCGCCGGAATCGGCCAGGGGCAGAGGCTCGATGCCGGCGACGTCTTCCGGGTCCACCTTGAGGAGAGCCACGTCGTCCGCGGGGCTCCTGCCGACTACCCTGGCTTCCACCGATTCGCCGCTGGTGAGGACCACATCCAGCGTCACGGCGTCATGCACCACGTGGTAGTTGGTGAGAATGTGCCCATCGGTGTCCACCAGAAACCCCGAACCCTGTCCGCCCTGGGGGAACAGGAAGCCGAAACGGCTCTGGGTCTCAATCACAGTCTCCACCCTTACGACCGCCGGGTTGGCGTTCTCGTATATGGACACTACCTTCTGCTCGTCGTAGAGAGGGGGCGAGTTGGACACATTGCCCTGACCTGTGCCCTGCGAGACACCGATTACAAGAGCGGCCATGCTCAACACGACCAGCAGCGCCCCAAAAGCTACCACCCAAACGGGAACCACAACACCCGAGTTTGCCTTCATCGTCCTCCTCCCTTTCTTGCTACCGGCCTCTTTGTGTCAGAGGCAGCTCAAATACAAAGCGACTGCCCTTGCCCGGCTCACTCTCTGCGTATATCTCGCCACCGTGGGCTTCCACCAGCTGCTTTGCGATTGTAAGCCCCAGGCCCGCGCCGCCCGTCGACCTCGTTCTTGACTGGTCCACCCTGTAGAAACGCTCGAATACCAGCGGCAGGTCGTCCGGCGGGATGCCGCTGCCGGAGTCCGATACGGCCACCCGGGCCGCGCCCTCGTCGCTTACGTCGGCATGCACGCTCACCAGGCCGCCCTCCGGCGTGTGGCTGATGGCGTTCTCCAGCAGGTTGCCCACCACCTGGGCTATGCGAGTCCTGTCCATCTCCACCAGCGGAAAGTCCGGGGCTATTTCCAGGGTCAGGGCGACGCTGCGGGCCTCGGCCCGGGGCCGCACGGCTTCCAAGGACTTGCTCAGCGCCTGCTCCAGGGAGTCGGGCTCGCTGTTCAGGCGGAGCGCGCCGGCGTCCGCCAGGGCCAGCAGCCGCAGGTCTTCCACCAGCAGCGTAAGGTGGGTCACCTGCTGGTGAATGGTGTCGATGGTGTTGGTGTCGGGTTGCAAGAGGCCGTCCTTCACGGCCTCCAGGTAACCCTGTATGTTGGAGAGGGGAGTCCTCAGCTCATGGGCCACGTCGGCCATGAGGCTGCGCCTGTGCTGCTCAGCCCTCTCCAGGTCCTCCGCCATGGAGTTGAAGGTGCGCGCCAGGTCGGAGACCTCGTCTCGTCCCCTGGCTGACACCCTCTGGGACAGGTCGCCCTGGCCCAGGAGCCTTGCGGCGGAGCCCAGGCTTCTCACCGGCGCAAGGACGCGGCGGGAGAGCAGCGATATTACGACGATTCCGGCAGTCCCTGCGGCCAGTCCCTTCCAGAATAGCGACCGGTTCAGCGCCGAGGCCAGTATCGATACCGACGGCTCGGGGACCTCCAACGGGGTTATGCTGGGGGCGAGGGCCACGGAGCCTACCTCCCTGCCGCTGCTCAGGACCGGGAGGTTGTACCTCTCCGCCATTGGAGTAACCGAGTCGCCGGACGACGCCAGACGGGAGTCGGCGATGACGGCGCCGCTCGCATCCTTGACCACGATATTCACGCCGTACAGGGAACTGGCGTGCTCGACGGCGGGCTGCAGGCCTCCCCAGCCGCCAGTGGCGGCGTAGTACCTGGAGATCAGATGCTCAATGCGCGCGGCCTTCGCCTCTTCAACGTCCCTCTCGAACTGGACCGTTGCCTGTCTCGCGGTGTAGCTCACGTAAATGCTGACGCCCAGCAGAGCAAGGCTCAGGACAAGGGCAAAGGCCGCTATCAACCGGAACTGGAGGCTGAAGAGCCAGCTACGCATCACCGAACCTGTATCCAACGCCGTAGACGGTCTGGATGTAGCCGGACCCTTTGCTGTGCGCGGCTAGCTTCCGGCGCAGGTTGGAGACATGGGCGTCGACCGTCCGGTCAAACCCGTCGAAGTCGTAGCCAAACACCCGGTCAATGATCTGCTCACGGGTGAAGATGCGGCCCGGCTCTCGCATAAGCATCATCAGGAGGCGGAACTCTGTTGGAGTCAGGGTGACGCCGGTCTCGTTTACGGTGACGGCCCGCTGCCGCAGGTCGACTTTGAGCTCACCGTAGGAAAGCTCTGCAGGCCCCTGCTGGAGGTCGTCCCGGGCGGTGCGGCGCAGGACGGCGCGCACCCTGGCGGCAAGCTCCCTTGGGCTGAAGGGCTTGGTGATGTAGTCGTCCGCGCCCAGGTCAAGCCCCTCCAGGCGGTCCTCCTCCTCAACGCGGGCGGTTAGCATTACCACCGGCACCTCCGATTCATCGCGCAGGGCGCGGCACACCTCGGTACCGTCCATGCCGGGGAGCATCAGGTCAAGCACAACAAGGTCCGGGCGGGCTTCACGGGCAAGGCGCAGCCCCTCGATGCCGTCCTGGGACTTTATCACCTTGTGTCCGTCCCGGCGCAGGTAAAGCTCCACAATCTCCAGTGTGCCTGGATCGTCTTCAACTATGAGTATTGTGCTTCCCATGTTCCCTGACATTGCGAACGTATTTGCCCTAGATGACGAGGACTCTCCTCCAACCTCAGATTGGGAGTGGCCAGCGATTTTCGCGGGCAAGCGCTCCTTTTTCCATTCGATAAGCCATTTATAACAGCATATCTTGAAGGGATTTTGAAGAGAACCGCCGGCGACTTCTCGACGACACGGCGATGCGTCTATCGCAGGCTGGACAGGGCGTGCTCCGCAGCCTCAAGAGTGAAATCGATGTCCTCAGACGTGTGGGCGGTGGACACGAAAGCCGCCTCGAAGGCCGAAGGGGCCAGGTAAACGCCCCGCTCAAGCATCGCGTGGAAGAAGGCGGCGTAACGCTCCCGGTCGCTGGCCGCGACCGTGTCCCAGCTTTCCACAGGCCCATCGTTGAAGAACGCCGTGAGTATCGAGCCGACCCGGTTGACGGTCAGGGGTGTCTCCGTTCGCCGCGCTGCCGCGTCCAGGCCGTCCGCCAGCTTCGCCGATGCGGCCTCCAGCCCTTCGTAGGTCCCTGGCGCAGCCAGCGCCTTGAGGGTTGCGATGCCCGCCGTAACCGCCAGCGGGTTCCCGGAGAGGGTGCCGGCCTGGTACATCGCGCCCAGGGGAGCCACCACCTCCATTACATCCCGCCTACCGCCGTAGGCCCCCACCGGCAGGCCGCCGCCGATGATCTTGCCCAGGCAGGTGAGATCCGGGGTTACGCTGTACAGCGTCTGCGCTCCGCCATAGCCGACCCTGAACCCCGTGATCACCTCGTCGAAGATGAGCAGCGCGCCGTGGGCGGTTGTGGTCTGCCGCATCGCTTCCAGAAAGCCTGCGGCCGGGGGCACAACGCCCATGTTCGCAGCCACGGGCTCCAGGATAACCGCCGCAATCTCGCCCGGGTGTGCGTCGAAGAGGCGCTGGACGGATGCTGCATCGTTGAAGTCGGCGACAAGGGTCTCCCGGGCGTAGCTTTCGGGCACGCCTGCGCTGTTGGGAATGCTGAGGGTGGCGCCGCCGGAGCCGGCCTCCACCAGCAGGCCGTCGTTGTGGCCGTGGTAGCAGCCCGCGAACTTGACTATCTTGCTGCGGCCTGTGAAGGCCCGGGCGGCGCGGATGGCGCTCATGGTCGCCTCAGTCCCGGAGCTGACCAGCCGCACCATGTCCACCGATGGGAGAGCGTTCACAATCATCGAGGCAAGCTCCACCTCCGCCTCCGTTGGCGCGCCGAAGCTGAGACCGTTGCCCAGCGCGCGCTGGACGGCCTCAACAACGGAGTCGTGGGCGTGACCCAGTATCAGCGGGCCCCAGGAGCCTACGTAGTCAACCATCTCGTTGCCGTCGGTGTCCCAGATACGGGAGCCTCTGCCGCGCCGGATGAACAGCGGCGTGCCTCCCACGGACCTGAAGGAGCGGACGGGGCTGTTCACGCCGCCGGGGATGTAGCCCTGGGCCCGGGCGAACAGTTCAGACGATCTGGTTGTATCCACTTGTGCTCACCTCCTGTTTGAAGAGCCGCGCATCTCTTGCAGCGGCGTTTCTATTCTACGCCCAGAGCCGCCCTTGCGTCCCTTTCGACCATTCGGAACACCTCCTGAAGAGGCATGCCATTGCGCAGGGCGATCTCCCGGCAGTCCTCGTACTCCGGCGAAACGCTCAGGATGGTTCCGGCGTCCTTCTTCAGCTTCACCCTGACCAGGCCGAAGGAAGTGTTCACGGAAACTACCTCGCGTTCAGCCTCGTAGCGGTTCATGGCCTGGACTCGCACCCCCAGAGTGGAGGTTTCCTGCAGAATGGTCTTGACCAGCGCGGTCTCCATTGCCGGGCGGCATAGCACGCTGAGGGTGACCGCCGGCCTGTTCTTCTTCATCTGGATGGGGCTGAACCAGGCGTCCAGGGCGCCCTGCCGCATAAGCTCCTCCTGGACGTAACCCATCATCTCCGGGCTCATGTCGTCGATGTTTGTCTCCAGGAGGGACACCTGCGCCGAAGGAGCGATGTCCTCGGTCTCGCCAATCCAGAGGGCCAGCACGTTGGGGATGTCCGGGTTGTCCCTTGTGCCGACCCCGTATCCCATCCGCTCCAGGCTCATTGGCGGAGCATCGAAGGAGGCGAGGGTGGTGATAAGCGCCGCGCCCGTAGGGGTCACCAACTCCCCGGCCGAAAGGTACGGGCCCCTGGGGGGAGCGACCTTTGCCCGGGACATGGCAATCAGTTGAGCGGTAGCCGGCGCGGGCACAGGCAGTGCGCCTTTCCTGGTGGAGATGACGCCCCAACCGGCGGGCAGGGGAGATGAGTAGAGCTTCTCTATGCCCAGCAGCTCCAGACCGGCCACCACCCCCGCGACGTCGATGATAGTGTCCATGTCGCCCAGCTCCTGAAGCCGGTGCTCATCGCCGTGGACCCTGGTCTCAGCCTCCTCCAGCCGCTCCAGAACCCTGGTGGAACTCTCCTTGACGGAGGTTGTGAGGGCGCTGCCGTCGATCATTGCAATGAAGTCGTGGATGGAGTGGGAGGTCTCCCGCCCGCCGCCCGTTTCGACGGTCACGTGGGTCCCGCTGATGACGCCGCGCTGGGCTATGGCGGCCTTGACGGAGCATTCCTCAATGGGCAGCTTGGCTATCTCTCCGTTCAGCGCCTCAACCGAGAGCCCGGCGTCGATCAGCGCGCCGAGGAGCATGTCCCCGCTGGCCCCGCCGATGCAGTGTAGGTATCCAGTCCTCAAGGTGTCCCCGCCTGGTCGTCCCGGGCTAGCCCAGGCCTTCCCAGAATCGCTCTTCCTTCCAGGGGTCGGCGTTGTTGTTGTAGCCCAGTTGCTCCCAGAAGCCCGCCTTGTCCTTGCTCAGAAGCTCCACGCCGCTGACCCACTTGGCGCTCTTCCAGCCGTACCTCTTGGGAACCACGAGGCGCAGCGGGCCGCCGTGCTCCGGGGTCAGCGGCTTGCCGTCGTGGCTGTGGGCGAAGAGGACGTCGCTGTCCAGCAGGACCTCTAGCGGCAGATTGGTCGTGTAGCCGCCATAGCAGTGAAACAGGACGAACCTGGCCTCCGGCTTGACCACCGCCAGGTTGATAACGTCGCTGAATAGCGCGCCCTCCCAGAGGTTTCCCATTCGGCTCCACTGGGTCACGCAGTGGAAGTCCGCCGTCAGAGAAACCTGGGGCAGGCTCTTGAACTGCTGCCAGTCCAGGACCACGTCCATGTCCACAAGACCGTGGATTCGGAACCGCCACTCGTTCAGGGCGATCCTGGGCGTGTCGCCGTGGGTGAAGACGGGGAACTTCTCGGTGACGAACTGCCCGGGCGGCGCGACGACCGCCTGGGGCTTTATCACCTTGGGTTTCTTCCTGGGCCAGGGCCTCAAACATGACCTCCGATGCGGGGCGTCCCGGGATGTCACTGCGCGATCCGGCGGCTATTCCGAGACTCAATGATAAACGATAGCAGGGGTGAATTAAAGTGGACGTTCGCCAAGGGCAGGGCTTTTCTATTATAGCCAGCGAGTTAATCTTCCCGCTCAAATGGTTCGACGGGCTCACCATGAGCGGGAAGGGAGTTGGCCCCAACCGGCGTTGGCGTTACCAACACGTATAGAGAGTATCCAACCATGTCATCTGTTGACGGCCTGTTGGCATCCCACTAATATTCCACCATACCTGTGCATGGATGGGACAATACATGGTCGAAGGCATGATTGGGATGGAGGACATGGGCCTCATATTCGAGGTCACTGACGCAATGGGCATCGATCGGGAGAGCATCTCGGTCCCCCTTGGCAAGGAGGACCCCGGGGCCGTGCGCCTGCTCCCGGGCGGGGAAGTCGAGATTGTCGTCCCTGAGTCGGCGTCTGCAGAGGAGTGGGCAGCCAGGCTCAGGGAGGAGCTGGAGAGTCTGGGCTTTGAGGTGGAGGAGTGACGGCGGAGAGGACCGGGTGGATAGACGTGGAGGTGGAGGACAACGACAACTGCTACGGCCTGCCGATGCGCACCTACGAGACACTGGGGGCGTCCGTCCGGGTCATCCAGGCGATGGTTGCCGGTCCCGCCGGGCCGGAGGAGCTGCACTGGGTTACGGGCTGGCAGAGCGACGGCGAAGGCAGCCCATGCCCCGCCTACTACGTGCCAGTCTCAGACTCCGGCGAGGGCGCGGCCTGCCTGCTATACGGCGGCGACTGGGGCGTTCGCTTCAAGCCCGTCCATTCCGATGAGGAGTGGAGCGTGGAGAGCCCTCACCAGTGGGGAGAACCTTACCTTCTTCTTGCCGACGCCTCAGGCGTGGTGCCCGCGGAGCAATAGGTATCCCGGCGGTTGGGCTTGATTGGGGTTTAGTTCAGTCTGCCGCTTGCTGCTCAATTATGCGCAAGCTTGAAAATAGGCGTGCAAGTGGCTGACTTACCTTCAAGTATAGTGTAGAATATCCAATACCACTTTTTGGGGAGGTATTCCATGGAAGCGTATTGTGTGAAGTGCCGGTCCAAGAGGGAGATGAGCAATCCCCAGGCCATAACCATGAAAAATGGTCGCCCGGCCACACAGGGTGTTTGTCCAGTCTGCAACACAAAGATGTTCCGGATCGGTAAGGCTGCCTAGTTCGGTATAAGCTGGACTTCACAGCCAATCGCCGGAGGTGGCAGGTTGCCGAAGTCAACCCTGCTCTCCTTGGCGACTCAATCGCTTGCATCCATAGGCCGCCAGTCCTGTCAACCGGATCGGTATATTCCGTCAGGTGGGACGCCAGCCCATAGCTCTGTTCCGGCAACGAGGCTGGGGGCCGTAGGCGAGGTACTCTGTCCCCTTGACTTGCAGACTGGCTTCTTGTCTTTGCTATCGCATGAGAAATCGGGAGGAGGTGTATCAACATGGCAGCACGAACCTACGAATTGCTGAACCTTGAGCGCTCCGGCCACATCGCTACAATTACCCTGAACAGGCCGGAAAAGCTGAACGCCCTCAATCCACCGCTGGTTGCCGACTTCCATGCGGCCCTTGATGAGATTGCCGATGACCTGGACATACGAGCCGTGGTCATTACCGGAGCCGGTAGAGGTTTCTGCTCCGGGGCGGACGTGAACAGGCAGCTTGAGTCCCTGCAGGGGAACGCCGCACCGGCCCCGGAGGGACCCGGCATTACGGCACTTGCGCCGCACCTGCAGCGCATTCCCCAGCCGGTGATCGCTGCTGTGAACGGGGTGTCGGCGGGCGCGGGGTTCGGAGTGGCGCTGGCCTCCGACATACGCATCGCGTCTGAGGCGGCCAGGTTCTCCTGCATCTTCGTGAAGCGATCCCTGGTCCCGGACACAGGCTCATCGTTTACGATGCTCCGGCTGCTCGGCAAGGGGCTCGCGATGGAGATGGCCCTTACGGGCAACGTCTACGATGCCCAATGGGCGCTGGAGAAGGGCCTTGTCAACAAGGTTGTTCCGGCGGAGAGGCTTCTGGACGAAGCCATGGAGTTGGCCCATACCATTGCGTCCAACCCCCCGATCTGCGTCCGCTCCATCAAGCAGCTCGTCCACATTCACGACGGCGACCTTGAGAATGTCCTGCATCTGGAGAGCGCCGCCAACGCCCCGGCCTACGGCAGCGAGGACAGGCTGGAGGCTGTAAGGTCGTTCCTGGAGAAGAGGGAGCCGGTCTTCAAGGGCATATAAGGATTCATTCGCACCCTCCTCCATCTGCTACACCCGTTTACGGGTTGGGCAGTACATCGAGGAGGGTGTTCTCTTTTATGGATACCCTAGTCCCGGGCGCGCGGGAGCGCCCACTCATTCAGGAGGTGAGTTGCTATGGCAGCGGGTGAGTACACGGTTCTGAACCTTGAGAAAACGGGCCACGTCGCAACCATTACCCTTAATCGACCGGAGAGGCTGAACGCCCTCAACACCGCCCTTGCGCTGGACTTCCACAACGCCCTTGACGAGGTGGCGGACGACCTGGACATCCGCGCGCTGATTATCACAGGCGCAGGCCGGGGCTTCTGCTCAGGCGCGGACGTAGGCCAGATGCAGAACTCCCTGGAGGGTCAGGGCGGGGGCGCCACTCCTCTGCAGCGGTCCGGAATGCCCGCGGGGGTGTCGGAGCTGACGCCTCATTTGCGGCGCATTCCTCAGCCGGTGATAGCGGCGGTCAACGGCGTGGCGGCAGGCGGCGGCTTGGGAGTAGTCCTTGCCAGCGACATTCGCATTGCCTCCGAGGCCGCGAGGTTCAGCTGCGTGTTCATCCGGCGTTCTCTCGTCCCGGACAGCTCGGTCTCCTACACCCTTCCCAGGCTGGTGGGTTACGGCATCGCTATGGAGATGGCCCTCACTGGCAGCGTCTACGATGCGCAGTGGGCCCTGGAGAAGGGTCTTGTGAACAGGGTTGTTCCCGCCGAAATGCTCCTGGAGGATGCGATGGAGCTTGCCCAGACCATTGCTTCCAATCCGCCCATTGTCTCCCGCTCCACCAAGAAACTCCTCTACAGGCACGACGCTGACCTGGAGGAGATCTACCCCGTCGAGCGCGCGTCCAACGGCCCCTCCGCCAACAGCGAGGACCGCAGGGAGGCGGTCAGGGCGTTCATGGAGAAGCGCCAGCCGGTCTACAAGGGGAGATAGTGGTTAATCACGCCTTTACATAGACCGAGACGTGGTTTCCGCTAGCGCCTGTGAAGGGATCGCGCTGAAATGAACCCCAGCGTTCCTGGAGCTTCATACCCGCTAGTTGTGCCATCAGGTCCAGCTCCGAGGGCCACGCATAGCGCATCTGGTTGGCACTAGTTGGGTACCCTCTTCAGTGATGACTATTAGCTGTGCCGTATGACGCTGGTTGACCGGATCGTGTCGTCTTACGTCCAGCATTACCCTGTCAACTTCCACCCTTGTAGCAGAGATCCTCTGGTTCCGGGTGAACCGCGTAAGATATGGGACAAACGCCTCGATAACGAATATTCCATCCTCTGTGAGGCACTCCGCTACATTGCGAAAGCATCGCACTTGCTCCTTCTGGGAGGAGAGTGCTAAGAATGTGTTGAAGACTGCGAAAACCAGGGAGTACCTATCATCTAGACGAATGTCTGCGAAGTCCCCAATGGTCACGGTTATCTGTTCACCGCCCTCTTTAGCCCTGAGCTTAGCCACCATAGCCTCTGAGGAGTCTGCCGTTTACTTCCACGCCGCTCTCTGCCAGCGGTAAGGCCACGCGCCCCGTGTCAATGCCCAACTCCAGCGCTCGGCCTCCTTGCGCTAGCTCCGCCAGTGTCCACCATAGGTTCCAAGCCAGGAAGCTCTTGGTGAGGCTCATCGTAGATATCTGCTATTCGCTCGCCATAGGTGGGAGGGAAATTGTCGTTCAACGTTGATGCCTCACCGTTCCTGAAACTCATTCCAGTCTATTCCCAGCTGCCTGATTGCCGAGCGCAGAGTCCCGATTTTCAGATCGCGCGTCCCATGGTCAGGCAGTATTGCATCCTGTTGCGCTTCCGGGTTAAACCATTTTCTGTGAGAACCGCCTCCGCGCCTGGGAATCTCGTAGCATCCGAGCTCTGTCAGCTTACGAGCGGCATCCTTGTATCTCACGGTACGGAGACTATGGCCTCGACAGACACCGGACCGCTGGCGTCGTCTACGTATATGCTCGAAGGTAATGGACGTCCCCGGTCCTCGTAAATCTCCGTCACCGCCGCAAAAGCGTCCCCCACATTTGCTAGGGCTTCGGCCACGGTATCGCCCTCGGTTATTAGCTCCGGCAGCAATGGAGAAGTAACGGTGTAGCCGCCTTCGGGCTGAGGCTCTAGGACCAAAGGGATCCTCACTATCATCTTGCTTTACTCAACCACCTTCAAACTGCCTTTCTGATACGCGCCATTATACCACAGCGACGATTTCCAATTAGCTGCCGGCCATCTACTCGCGGTAGGTTGTAAGGAAAGTAGTCGTTCAATGTAGTTGCCTTTCGGGTGGTGCGCCAGTTGCCCGTTTACAATCCGCAGTCTACTGTAATACTAGGATATTGGCGAGCCGACATAAAGAGCTTAGCCGGATTTTATTGTAAAATAGCACCACAACATCTTGTGGAGAGCGCTTTCCAGGGTGCTATAATCACGGGAGTTTTTGTCAGAGGCAACAGTGTTCACCCATCTTCACAACCACACCGAGTACAGCCTGCTGGACGGCCTCAGCCGCATCAGCCCGATGGTGCAACGCGCCAAGGACCTGGGTATGGACACCCTTGCAATCACGGACCACGGCGGTCTGTACGGGGCCATCGAGTTCTACACGGAGTGCAAGGAGGCCGGCATCAAGCCCATCATAGGGCTGGAGGCCTACCTCGCCCAGGAGAGCCGCCACAGGAAGGGAACCGCCGACAAGAGCCCGTACCATCTCCTGCTCCTCGCAAAGGACATGGAGGGGTACCGGAACCTGCTGAAGCTCTCATCCCTGTCTCACCTGGAGGGTTTCTACTACAAGCCACGGGTGGACAAGGAGCTGCTTGAGGCCCACGCAGGCGGCCTGATCGCCTTCTCAGGCTGCCCAACGGCTGAGGTGCCGCGCCTCATCATTGAGGGACAGACGCAGCAGGCCCTGGATGTCGCCATGTGGTACAAGAACACGTTCGGGGACTTCTACCTGGAGCTGCAGCGTCACGCAGACGTCCCGGACCTCCCGATGCTGAACAAGGCCCTGATCGACATGAGCCGCGAGACCGGACTGCCCCTGGTGGCAACCAACGATTGCCACTACATCCACAAGGAAGACGCCTCGATTCAGGACATTCTGATCTGCATCCACACCAACACCAACATCCTGGACGACAAGCGCCTCAGGATGACCGACGACTCCTACTATCTCAAGAGCCCGTCTGAGATGGAAGAGATATTCGCCGACGTCCCTGAGGCGGTCGCCAACACCGGCAGGATCGCGGACATGTGCCACCTGGAGCTGGACTTCAGCCAGCTGCGGCTGCCGGAGTACAAGCCACCGGACGGCATGAACGCCGACGAGTACCTGGCCCGTCTCTGCCGCGAGGGCATGGAGCGCCGGTACGGCAACCCGTCGGAGGAGGCGCGGCGGCGGCTTGAGTATGAGTTGGACGTCATCAGGAACACCCAGTTCAGCAACTACATCCTGGTTGTGTGGGACATAGCAGCGTTTGCCCGTGAGAGCGGCATTATCTTCGGGGTGCGTGGCAGCGCCGCCGCGAGCGTGGTGCTCTACTGCCTCGGGGTTACGGACATTGAGCCGCTGCAGTTCCGGCTGGTCTTTGAGCGGTTCCTGAACCTGGAGCGGCGGGAGATGCCGGACATAGATATGGACTTCCAGGACGACCGACGCGACGAGGTGATTGCCTATGTGCGCCGGAAGTACGGCGGCGACCACGTGGCCCAGATCATCACCTTTGGTACGCTTGGCCCCAAGGCTGCCATCCGCGACACGGGTCGCGCGCTGGGGATGACCTACTCCGACGTCGATCGGGTCGCGAGGCTGATTCCGTTCCGCGTAGGTTCGCTTGAGGAGGCGGTGGAAACCAGCGCGGAGCTGAAGGACGTCTACCAGGCGGACGAGTCCCTGAGGGACCTGGTGGACAAGGCCAAGAAGCTGGAGGGTGTGGCCCGCCACACGAGCACCCACGCTGCCGGTGTGGTCATATCCAAGGAGCCTCTGGTGGAGTACGTTCCGTTGCAGCGCCCCGTGCGCAGTGATTCGGCCGAGGATATGGCCATGACCCAGTTCCCAATGGACCCCATTGCCAAGCTGGGGCTGCTCAAGATGGACCTCCTGGGCCTGACCAACCTCACGATACTGGAACAGGCGCGCAGGATGGTGACCAGCCGTCGCGGGGTCAACCTGGTCTTTGAAGACATACCCCTGAACGACGAGGGGACGTTCGCCCTGCTGTCGTCCGGTGAGACCACAGGAGTCTTCCAGCTTGAGAGCGCGGGAATGAGGCGCTACGTCAAGAAGCTGAAGCCGTCGTCCCTGGGAGACGTGGCGGCGATGATCGCCCTCTACCGCCCCGGGCCGATGGAGCACATCGACACCTTCATCGACGCCAAGTACGGCCGGGCCGATATTCGCTATCCCCACCCGATACTCAAGGACATCCTTGAGGAGACCTACGGCGTGATCGTCTACCAGGACCAGGTGCTGCTGATAGCCCAGGCCTTTGCCGGATACACCCTTGGTGAGGCGGACGTTGTGCGCAAGGCGATGGGCAAGAAGATCCCGGAGGTGATGCGCGACGAGCGGGAGAAGTTCGTCAAGGGTGCCCTGGCCAACGGATTCTCCCAAGAGCTTGCGGACGAGGTTTTCCAGCTTGTGGAGCCATTTGCCGGCTACGCCTTCAACAAGGCCCACAGCGTGAGCTACGCCCTGATAGCCTACTGGACGGCGTACTTCAAGGCCAACTTCCCGGAGGAGTACATGACGGCCCTGTTGAATGCGCACGCCGGGCAGGCGGAGAAGGTGGCCGGCGCGGTCACCGAGTGCCTGCAGCTGGGCATCCCGGTGCTCCTGCCCGACTTGAGCCGAAGCGAGGTTGACTTCGCCATTGACATCAACTCGCAGGGCAAGCCGGCCATCAGGTTTGGACTGGCGACCGTCAAGAACGTTGGGGCCTCGGCTGTCAAGCCAATTGTGGAGGAGCGGAAGAAGAACGGCTCCTACGCATCGGTTGAGGACCTGTGTCGCAGGGCGGATATGCGCGGCGTGAACCGGCGGGCGCTGGAGAGCCTTTCTAAGGTGGGCGCGCTGGACTCCATGGGGGATAGAGGCCGGATACTCGCCAGCGCCGACCGCATCCTGTCCCTTGCCCAGAGCGAAGCCAGGCTGAAGGACTCAGGCCAGTCGACGATGTTCGATCTGTTCGGAGAGTCCGTCGCTGCGCCGGTTGCCGCCCTGGAGCTTGAGGAGGGAGAGGTCACGAAGCAGGAGAAGACGGCGTGGGAGCGGGAGCTTCTTGGCACACTTGTTTCGGAGAATCCCTGGAGCGAGGTTGCCCTCAGGGCCAAGTCCCACGCGATCATATCCCGCAACGACATCGATAGCGAGATGGTTGGCGAAGCCGTGACCGTCGTGGGCCAGATATCTTCCCAGAGGACCGGCCTTACAAGGGAAGGCAAAACCTTCGCGGCGGTCGTGCTGGACCTGATGGGCGGGAACCTTGAGGTGATGGTGTGGCCCAGCGCCTACGAGCGCACCCAGGACCTGTGGTACGAGGGGAGCCTGGTGGAGGTGGTGGGCAAGATACGCCAGAGAGACAGCGAGCTGTCGCTGCACTGCGACGCAGCCAAAGCCTACATCATCGACGACGAGGAGGCCGCCGCGCCAGATGAGCCGGCGGCGGTCGAGGAAGCCCATCCGGCCGATACCGGCTGCGCTGCCGAGCAAGCCAATGGACACCATGACTATGTACCTGAGTACCAGGCGGTTTCAGAGGGCGCATCATCCGAAGAGCATACCCACACTGCCAACGGGGCGTCTGGAGACGGCCACGAGGCGGTAAACGGCGCGGCTGAGTTGAGCAACGGCAGGGCACAGGAGAACGGCGCTCATTCTGCGCCTCCACAAAAGCTGTGGATACGGATGGAAGAGTCTGCCAACCCCGGGCAGGACGAACACCTTCTTAGAGAGGTGGTCAAGGTGCTGCTCAACTACCCCGGCGAAAGCCCGGTGGCCCTCAAGATCAAGACCAACGGCAAGCTGGTCAAGGTGGACATGCCCGTTGCCTCAATCAGCTTCTGCGAGGAGCTGCGCAGCGACCTTGCAGAAATAGTTGGAGAGGCGGGCATTGAGATCGAGGGCGGTGTTGTTGTAACAGGTGCGGCCTAGAAAGCGCCAGCCGCGCCCCTTACCAAATGGTCTCAACGTCTGTCGAGGCCAGAAGCGTCGCATCCCTTGTGACCACCGGCGCGCCGAGAGCCGACGCCTCAGCCGCAATGAGCCTGTCGTGCATCTCCGGGATATCCCGGAACCGGTCAAGCCTCTCAAGCTGCGCCCTGCCGAGCTCTGACACCTCGATTCCGCTTACGGAAGCCAGCGCGTCCAACAAGGTGGATGGCGCAACCGGCTGCTTCAGCTTGACTGAGAGGAAGTAGAACTCGGCAACGGCGATTGCGGGGACCACTATGGTGGCGTTGCCGGTTTCCGCCAGCCGGAACACGGCGGAGGCTGCGGGCGTGAGGCGCTCCGGCGACCTCAGATACCACCACAGGGCGTGAGTATCAACCACGAATCTGGACGGAGCATTTACCACAGTCGGCGGGCCCCTGCCAGCCTACGGCTCCCGGGGATTCCAAATGGCTTTTGCCTCCTGGAAGTCCTCATATGCTGCTTCCGGCAAATGCGTGAAAGACCCCTTCAGAGCGTTAAGGGACGGTCTGTTGTCCGTGGGAGCCTCAATGGGGCTAACCCTGGCGTAGGGCTTCCCGCGCCGGGTTATGGTAACCTCTTCCCCGTACTTGAGGTTCATTAGCACCTCACTGATCTTGGCCTTGAACTCTCTTATGTTGATATTGTATGTGGTCACGTTAACCCCTTATGCAGTCACTTCTCTGGCATATTGTGACCACATGATACCACTCAAACTCAGTTAGAGCAACCCCTGATTGCGCCTCCGGTCCGGCCCATTACACCCCGCTGGGCGCAGCGCCGCGTTCCAGCCAGACCTCCGTTCTGGCAGGTGAGTTGAGCAGGGCGTTGACCTTGTCCACCACTTCCAGGCGGTCCTGGTGGTGCTCCCAGTCTCGCCAGTCCTTGAGTGTGGACCAGTTGCTTATCACAAGGTGTATGCTGGGGTCAGAAGCCAGGATCAGGGTCTCTCCGGAGATGTAACCCGGCTGCTTGAGGGCCCTTGCCCTCAGCTCCACCAGAAGCTCCTCCAACTCCGCCTCCCGGCCCGTGTTAACGCGACGCGACATGAGAACCTTAATGGCCATGACTCTATCCTCCTTTGCCGGCAGCTTCTGACGTACTGCTTCCTCTCTCGATTGCAAGCAGGTCCTGCTTCATCCCGATTCCGTCCGGGCCACCGTAGCCCCGGAGCTCTCCGTTCTCGCCGATAACCCTGTGACAGGGAACAACTATGGGCGCAGGGTTGGCGCGCATTGCCTGGCCGACGGCTCTCGCGGCTCCCGGTCTGCCCATCTGCACCGCAATCCATCGGTAGCTGCGGGTCTCGCCCCATGGGATAGCCCGCGCCGCCTCCCACGCTCTCTTCTGAAAGTCCGTCCCCTTCAGGTCCAGGGCGTCCGGGAAGAAGGTTCTGCCCCCGTTGAAGTAGAGGTCCAGCCTCTGCCTGAGGCCGTCCAGCGACTCCGGCGCCAGCTCCTCTCCCGCGTCCGCGCCGGACAGCTCCAGGCTGCCCAGGGCATCGGAAGGGCTGTCGTGGGGCAGCGACATCCGCCTTATACCCTTCGACGACGCCAGCACGGCGACCCATCCCCTGGCCGTGGATACGACCGCGTGGTTCAGGGATTCCTGTTCACCATTTTGTCTCTTGACCATATTCGTCCAGCCGGTTAAGAGTGGCAAGCCGACGCG
Source organism: Dehalococcoidia bacterium (assembly GCA_034421015.1). Classification (GTDB taxonomy): domain Bacteria; phylum Chloroflexota; class Dehalococcoidia; order Lucifugimonadales; family UBA2985; genus DAOUJW01. Next base: position 21,997 of record DAOUKT010000034.1, on the reverse strand, counting down.
CCTCGAAGACTCGTCGGTCGCAACTCCATTATACCAAGATATCAGGCCTAGCAGACACCCGTTGGGGGCATTCGAAGGCGCTTATTGTGGGAGAGCAGTCCAGTCTCCACCCACGCCGTCTTTGAGAGCTTAACCCGCGTCTTTGCGACGGGAATCGTCGTCATCAGGATAGTTGCGGCGGTATGGCCGATTGACACTGAATCAGCCGCTGAATATAATTTCGACCATCGCGGGCAGCTCTGAATGCTCTCTTGTGTTTGCAGTCCATTAGGGGGTCCGTGAAGGAGAGGCGGCTATTGGGCAAATGGCCGGCTCAGATCTCAGATAGAGGAGGTCAGGCATGGACTTTGCATTGTCGTCAGCTTACACAGAGGAACAGGAGCGGTTCCGACTGGAGGTCAGGGCGTGGTTGGAGGAGAATGTCCCGGATGAGATGAAGGAGCCCATAGACGGGGATGACTTCACCTATGATCAGTACCTGTTCTACAGGGAGCTGTGGAGGAAGATGGGAGAGAAGGGCTGGCTGTTCCCCACGTATCCCAAGGAGTATGGCGGCGGCGGAATGTCGGCAGACTACGAAGTGCTCATCTCCGAGGAGATGTCCAGGGCTAACGTCAAGGCCTGCACCAGCCGCTCCCTGGTCTTCCAGACACTGCTGGTGTGGGGGACAGAGGAGCAGAAGCAGAAGTTCCTTCCTCCGCTGCTCAGGGGCGACGCAATCGTATTCCAGAAGCTCACGGAGCCCCATGGTGGCGCCGACCTGGCCAGCATCCAGAGCCGCGCCACCCAGGACGGCGACGACTGGATTCTCAACGGTCGCAACGTCTTCATCGGCGACCCTTATGACGTGGAGTACCTGGCGGGCCCCATGGTCACCGACCCGGACGCGCCGCGGCACCGCAATCTCGGCTACTTCATGATTCCGGTGCCCTCTGAGGGCCTGGAGCTCAGGGAGATGAAGCTTCTGCCAAGCTCTCGCAAGCAGGCCATCTTCCTGGACAACGTGCGTGTGTCCAGCGAGCATCTGATTGGCGGCGTCAACCAGGGCTGGCAGGTGATGGGCACCCACCTTGAGTTTGAGCACGGCGGCCGCGGCCGCGCAGTGCCCAGGGACGAGAACACCGACAGCCTTGTGGATTACCTCAGGGAGACGAAGCAAGGGGAAGGCACCCTGGGCAACGACGAGGTCGTGCAGCAGGTTGCCATGGACGCAGTTCTCGATTCCCACGTCCAGTCACTGCTGCTCCAGCGGACCTACTGGATGTACCAGAACAGGATGAGCATCCAGTACGAAGGCAACGTGGCCAACGTACACGGCCGCGAGTCCAGCCTGAGGAACGCTCGTAGGATCCGGGAGCTCTACGGCCCCTACGGGTTCCTTGGCACCAAGGAGCCCGGTGCGCCCCACGGCGGAGCGCAGGAGGTCAACCAGCGACAGCGGGCGGGCCAGAACCACGCTGCCGGCAGCACCAACATCGCCAAGGTGATTCTGGCGCGCAGGATAGGGATCAGCCGTACCCAGGAGCGGGCTGCGCCCACTGCGTCCACCGCCACCAGTCACGGCAGCTAGCCCGAAGCGAACGCAGGAAAGGGCCAGGGTTTCACAACCCTGGCCCTTTTTGTGTCTGCTCAATTGGGGACGAATGCACGCGGCCGCTAGTGGCCGCAGACCATGAAATTAGTCAGGCGATTCGCCTGAAGGCTGAGACGGGTCGTCCGGCTCCATCTTGGCCTCCGTGGCCATGGCCGCCAGCTTCTCAAGGTGTCCCTCTATGTAGCAGTGCCCGAAGTAGTAAACGCTGTACTCCTTGTCGTCCCGGGTCTCGCTGTACTGGCGCTTGGGCTCAAGGGAATTGGACTGGAGGTAGCTGTTGACCTCGTCGTCCTGGGGGTCCGGGCCGGATGGGTCGAAGAGCAGGAGGACCCGCTGCTCGGTTGGCGCTATGCTGATGACTTCCAGCTTCATTGGGTGCACCTCCGTATTGTTGTGCTTTCTGCGTAGATTATAGACCATTCAGAGTAGGTGACCAAGGGATGATTGAATCTAAATTCGCGGGGCTATGCCTTGCAGAGACCTCGGCCGTCTGCTAGACTAGGAACACAACAGAATACAGGCCGAAGGCGTAAGGACTGCTCTGTGCAGCCCTTTAATTCAGTCCCGTGAGGCTGGCAAGGCGGCAGGACCAATTCAACCAGGGCCTTTGGCGAAATGCCATAGATTGCACCTCTTGCCAGCCGCGGCAAGAGGTTTTTTGATGGTCGAAAAGCAGCTGATGTCCCCGGACGACGTTCGCAGGGCCCTCACGCGCATCGCTCACGAGGTCCTGGAGCGCAACCACGGCGTCGAGGGACTTCTCCTCGTGGGGATGCACACCAGGGGCGTGCCGCTGGCAAGGCGTCTGGCCGAGAGGATCGGGCAGTACGAGGGCCAGGATATTCCGGTTGGAGCCCTGGATATTGAGCGCTACCGCGACGACGCATCCGTCAGGAGCAGGCAGTCGAACCACTCCACTGACATCCCGGTGAGCATAACGGACCGGAAAGTGGTCCTGGTGGACGACGTGCTCTTCACCGGCCGGAGCATACGCGCGGCGATGGACGCCCTGATGGACCTGGGCAGGCCCCGCCTTGTCCAGCTGGCGGTCTTGGTGGACAGGGGGCACAGGGAGCTTCCCATCAGGCCTGATTACGTCGGCAAGAACATTCCCACCTCACTGGGGGAGCGAGTGGAAGTCCGCCTCAAGGAGGTGGACGGCGCGGACGGCGTTGTGCTGCAGGACAGGCCGGAGACGGCTTCCAGGGCGCCTGGGGACGCAGTAGTCGCTTCACGGGGTCAAGCTCGATGACGAGGTCTCCATCATGAGCCGGCTTAACGGAAGAAGCATAATCTCCGTCGACGACCTCTCCATCGACGACATAGAGGGGATATTCAGGACCGCGGATGACATCCGCGAGAACCGGCAAGCCTTCTTTGGCAGCGCTACGGGAAGAATCGCTGCAACGCTTTTCTACGAGCCAAGCACCAGGACAAGGCTGTCCTTCGAGGCCGCAATGCAGCGGCTGGGTGGCGGCGTCATCTCCACGCCGGACATGGGCGCGTCTTCTGCCGTCAAGGGCGAGTCCCTTGCGGACACGGCAAGGGTGGTGGGGTCCTACGCGGACGTGCTGGTTGTGCGTCACCCCTGGGAGGGAGCGGCGCGGCTTGTGAAGGAGTATGCCCCCGTCCCAGTCATCAACGCCGGAGACGGCAGCCACGAGCATCCCACCCAGACACTCTGCGACCTGTACACGCTCAGGGCGCATCACGGGACTCTGAGGGGACTGAAGGTCGCCCTCTGCGGAGACCTGCTGCACGGCCGCACAATCCACTCCCTGGCCTTTGCCCTGGCGCGCTTCGGGGCGAACGTCATATTTGTGCCGGGGGATGGAAACGAGATGCCGGACTACGTGCTCCGAAGGCTGCGTCGTGACTATCGGGCGCAAATCCGTAGGGAGAGCCTTGGCTTCCTGAGCGCCCTCTACGATGACTCGCCGGCCGGAGACGGCGCTGCGACGGTTGACGCAATCTACATAACTCCCACGGAGCCGCACCAGCTGGCCATGTCCTCGATTGAGGGCACGACTGTTGAGTTCCAGGTCGGAAGTGAAGAGGCCTTGTCGATCTATGTGACCCGTCGCCAGAAGGAGCGTGGAAGCAGTCCTGCCGAGCACTACAGATACCCCACGGTCACCGCCAAGACCCTCAGGGACAGGCAGTTCAAGAACATCTCGATTCTTCACCCACTGCCCAGGGTGGATGAGCTTAGCCCGGAGGTGGACGAGGACCCGAGGAGCCTGTACTTTGAGCAGGCCGCCCTTGGCATCCCCGTCAGGATGGCGCTTCTGTGGCACATTCTGGGGTGTGACGCAGAAGCCGCAGAGCACGAGGATTCGGTGGGTTCAGGCGAGACGTCTGAACTGGCCTACTCCAGGCCCGGCTTCGACTGCCCCAATCCCACCTGCGTCGTCAACAAGGAGGGCCAATTTGCCAGAAACGGGTTTGAGATTGTGAGGGACTACGGCTACAAGCTGAGATGCCTTTACTGCGACCACGAAGCCGATGCCGCGTTCGCCGGCAATGCGGAGTCACGCTTCTACTATCCATCCCAGCTGCTGGACAGGTTCATGCCGCCAGTCCGCCTGGAGCACGTTCGCTTCTTTGCATCCACCAGCGATGCGGAGGACGCCGGGTTCAGGCCGGCTTCAGAGAAGTGGGACAGCTACCAGCCCAGGGAAGACGGCGATGGTAGGCGCTGGATTGACTTGGTGTCCGGGGGGGCCAGATGAACCTGCTGATTCGAGGCGGCCGAATCATTGACCCTGCACATGGTCTCGATTTCGTTGGCGACCTGCTCATTGAGAACGGGATTGTAGCAGGACTGGATCGCAGCCTTGATGCGCCTCCCGGGACGACGCAGATAGACGCCTCCGGCATGGTTGTGAGCCCGGGCTTCATCGATCTGCACTGCCATCTCCGGGAGCCAGACCCGGAGGACAAGGAGACGATCGCCACAGGCAGCGCCGCCGCCGCCAAGGGGGGCTTCACGACGGTCTGCGCAATGCCCAACACGCGGCCGGCAATGGACAGCGTGGAGGTGATTGAGCTGGTGCAGCGCAAGGCCCGGGAAGCGGGCAACGCGAAGGTGCTTGCCTTTGGAGCCGTGACCATTGGGCGCGACGGCGAGGCCCTGACCGACATGGAAGCGCTTGCGCGTGCCGGTGTCATCGGCTTCAGCGACGACGGCAGCCCGGTGTCGGGTGACGAGATTATGCGAGAGGCGCTGGTCCGCGCCGCGTCCCTGGGCCTGCCGGTTATGAATCACTGCGAAGACCTGGACATCTCCCGTGGCGGCGCAATGAACGACGGGGTTGTGTCTAGGGGCCTGGGCCTGCCGGGCGTTCCCGCTTCAGCCGAGGAGTCCATGGTGCAGAGGGACATCGATCTGGCGGAGGCAACCGGCGGGAAACTTCACCTTACCCACGTCAGCACGGCCGGGAGCGTGGAGATGCTGCGCAGGGCAAAGGAGCGCGGCATTAGCGTGACTGCGGAGGCCACGCCACACCATCTAACGATTACGGAAGAGTGGGTGATTCCGGGAATGGCGAGGGAAGGACTGACCGGCGTGGTTGCTCTGCCCGCGTATAACACTGCTGCCAAGGTGAACCCTCCGCTGCGCACCGATCGTGACGTCGATGTTGTGGTGCAGGCGCTGAAGGACGGCGTAATCGACTGCATAGCCACGGACCACGCGCCGCACACGCAAGGAGACAAGGAGTGCAGCTTTGAGGACGCGGCCTTTGGCATCAGCGGCTTCGAGGTGGCCCTGGGTTCGCTGATGTCCCTGGTACACGGAGGGAGGATTGACCTGCAAGTCCTGATTGAAAGGCTTACGGCCGCCCCGGCGCGCATCCTGGGTATTCCGGACCGCTTTCCGGGCGCGCTCGGAATCGGGTCTCCGGCGGACGTGACGGTCTTTGATCCCCAGGCGGAGTGGGTTGTGGACCCGGACGACTTCGTTTCCAAGGGCAAAAACACGCCGCTGGAGGGCGCCACGCTGAAGGGCAAAGTGATGGCCACGATTGTAGACGGCTCAGTTGTATACAAGGACGAGGTGCTGAGAATTGGCTAAACAGGCTTTTCTTGTGCTGGAGGACGGCTCCTGGTATGAGGGCGAGGCCTTTGGGTCCGAGGACTTCGCTTATGGCGAGGTAGTCTTCAACACAAGCATGACGGGATACCAGGAGATGCTCACTGATCCATCGTACGCGGGCCAGATCGTGGTGCCCACGTATCCAATCATCGGGAACTACGGTATCAACGAGGTGGACGAGGAGTCCAGGGAGATCCGGGTGGCGGGCTTTGCGGTGAGGGAGCACTGCCTGAATCCCAGCCACACCCTGTCGACGCACACCCTGCACGAGTACCTGGCCTCGGAGGGCGTCACCGGCATATCCGGTATCGACACCCGGGCCGTGACCCGGAAGCTGCGGACGGCGGGCGTGATGATGGGAATGATAGCTGTGGACGCCTCTCCGCAGGAGGCCCTGGAGCGGCTCAGGGGGATGCCTCGCTACGACAACGTGGACTTTGTGGAGAGGGTCAGCACGGAGGAGGCGTACGGGTGGGGCCCGGCCGGGTCGCCGGGATCGCCGCTCATCCTCGTGAACGACTACGGCCTCAAGTACAACATTTTGCGCATACTCAATGCACGAGGGTTCAGGGTGATGGCGATGCCTGAGCACACGTCTGCGCGGGACATCATGGCGCTGAACCCCCAGGGGATTGTGATGTCGCCGGGGCCGGGGGATCCGGCGCTGCTTGAAGACGTGGTGGAGACGACCAGGGAGTTGATTGGCCGTGTCCCGATGCTGGGCATCTGCCTGGGGCACCAGCTGCTGGCCCGGGCCTTCGGCGCGGACACGTACAAGCTGAAGTTTGGGCACAGGGGCGCCAACCACCCCGTGCGAGACGTGCACACGGGCCGGGTGTACATAACGTCCCAGAACCACGGCTTCGCGGTGGACGGCGACGGGCTGCCGCCGGAGGTTGAGGTCAGCCACTTCAACCTGCACGACGGAACGGTGGAGGGGCTGCGTCACCGGGAGCTGCCCATCCTGAGCATCCAGTACCACTCGGAGGCGTCGCCGGGGCCAATGGACAACGTGTACCTCTTTGACAGGTTCCTGGAGATGGTGAGGGGACACTCGCAGTGATGCGGCATAGTGATGTAATATAATGATGCAGCAATATAGCATCATCGGGCGCATCAGAAAGGAGTAGCATTTCGATGAGAACTACTCTAAACATAGACGACAAGCTTCTTGAGACCGTGATCGAGGCGACGGGTGAGAAGAACAAGAGCAAGGCGGTGAACGCCGCTCTCAAGGAATACATACGGCGCAAGCACGTGCAGGAGTTGATAGACTCCTGGGGCAAGATCATTGTGGATGACTACAGTGAGGAACACGATCGATTGGACGAAGAGCGGCGGAAGTACTTGGAATCCCTGAGGGACGGCACGTCTTGACCATCCTGGTGGACTCGTCTGTCCTCATTCAGGCTCAAAGGCTGCCTGACTCGGAGACTACCAGGCATTTGGGAGTCCTTCTGGCCTCTGGAGAAGCCGCAGTGACCGGGCCAGTGGTTATGGAGTACATACGGGGGGCGCGATCCCAGGGAGAATTGGATTTCCTCACCCAGCGGATAGTCTCCCTTGACTTCCTTGAGATGGACCAAGCAGTATGGGTCATCGCGGGGCAATTGGACTATCGTCTAATGCTCACAGGCGATCCATTGGGAACCATGGACTTGATCCTTGCCGCTACAGCAATACGCCACGGGGTTCCTCTATTCTCTCTGGACCAAGGGTTCAGTCGCATTCCGGAACTGGAACTCTACAATCCGTCTTTCAATTGAGCGAATTGGCATGGACTTGCAGACAAACGACATTGAAGGAATTGCTATGGTGGAGAGGCTTTTGAGCAAGCAGCTGGTTCCATTTAGCGGCCCGATAGGGGCCATGGGTGCTGTTTGAGATTGGCAAGGGGTTAGGCAGGCGTATGGAAGACCGCTGGGCGGGCACGACGACTTCCGAATTAAACAGTTGAATGCACCAACAGGAGATTAGACAGTGACATCACCAGTCTCCAAAGTCCTGGTCATAGGATCAGGCCCGATTGTCATTGGGCAGGCGGCGGAGTTCGACTATGCGGGCACCCAGGCGTGCAAGGCCCTCAAGGAGGAGGGCGTCACGACGGTGCTGGTCAACTCCAATCCGGCCACCATCATGACCGACGAGGGCATTGCCGACATCGTCTACATTGAACCCCTGACCGTGGACGTCATTTCGCGAATCATTGAGCGAGAGAGGCCACAGGGCATACTTCCCACGCTGGGTGGACAGACCGGCCTCAACCTCGCCGTGGCCCTGGCTGACGCCGGTGTGCTGGACAAGTACGATGTCCGTCTCCTGGGCACGCCACTGGAGACCATTCGCAGCGCGGAGGACAGGGAGCTCTTCCGCGACCTGCTGATAGAGATTGGCGAACCAACTTTGCCCAGCGACATCGCAAACTCAATGGACGACGTGCACCGCATCGTTGCGGAGATGGGTTTTCCCCTTGTCATTCGTCCCGCCTACACGCTGGGAGGCTCCGGGGGCGGCATCGCCAACAACCTGGAGGAGCTGGAGGCTGTGGCCAGCAGCGGGCTGGCGGCCAGTCCCATCCACCAGATTCTCCTGGAGCGCTCCCTGGTGGGCTGGAAGGAGATTGAGTACGAGGTCATGCGGGACGCCGCGGACAACTGCATAACCGTGTGCAACATGGAGAACCTGGACCCGATGGGCGTGCATACGGGCGACAGCATTGTGGTGGCTCCCAGCCAGACGCTCACGGACAAGGAGTACCAGATGCTCCGCTCCGCGAGCCTCAAGATCATACGCGCCCTGGGCATAGAGGGCGGGTGCAACGTCCAGTACGCGCTCAACCCTCACAGCATGGTGCAGGAGACCCTGCCCGGAAGCTGGAAGGCGGACAGCCCCTACTACGTAATCGAAGTGAACCCCCGGGTCAGCCGCAGCTCGGCGCTGGCCAGCAAGGCCACGGGCTATCCCATCGCGCGAGTGGCTGCGAAAATAGCCGTCGGCAAGCGGCTGGACGAGATACCCAACGCCGTCACCCAGCGGACCCTCGCCGCCTTTGAACCGGCCCTGGACTACTGCGTTGTGAAGATACCCCGCTGGCCCTTCGACAAGTTCGCCGCCGGAGACCGGAGCATTGGCACTCAGATGAAGGCCACCGGCGAGGTCATGGCGATAGACCGCTCCTTTGAGGCGGCCTTCCAGAAGGCCGTGCGCTCCCTGGAGGTTGGAGGCCACTCGCTGCTCTGGGAGGACCAGGAGTGGCGGAACGGCGACGGCCCCGCCCTGGATGACCTTCCCCTCTATCCCACCGACCTCCGGCTGTGGGCCCTGATGGCGGGCTTGCGCCGGGGAGCGACGCCGGAGGAGATTTCCCGCGTCACGGGCATCGATCCGTGGTTTCTCTACCGGCTTTCCAACATCGTGAGCATGGAGAAGCGTCTTCTCGGCGAGGACCTGACTCCAAGGCTGCTCAGGGAGGCCAAGCGCCTGGGCTTCTCCGACGTGCACATCGCAACCGTGGCAGACCGTCTGCCTGAGCAGGTGAGGCAGATCCGCCGTGACTGGGGGATAAGCCCCGTTTACAAGATGGTGGACACGTGCGCGGCGGAGTTCGAGGCGGCAACCCCCTACTTCTACAGCACCTACGAGCAGGAGAACGAGGCGCCCGCCATGGAGGGGAACAAGGCCGTGGTCATGGGAAGCGGCCCCATTCGCATCGGGCAGGGGATTGAGTTCGACTACTGCTCGGTGCACGCCGCATGGGCGTTGCAGGAGGAGGGCGTCAAGAGCATCATGGCCAACTCCAACCCGGAGACGGTGTCCACGGACTTCGACACCAGCGAGCGGCTCTACTTCGAGCCTCTGGACGAGGAGGGCGTGCTGGACATTCTGGAGAACGAGGCCGAGGACGGGGCCGAGCCCTCCCTGTGCCCGCCGTCGATGGTGCAGTTCGGGGGGCAGACCGCCATCAACCTGTCCCAGACCCTGGACAGGGCCGGAATGCCCATTTTGGGGTCGACAGCAGACGCCATCGACATTGCTTCCGACAGGGGCCGCTTCGAAGACTTCCTGGCCCGCCTGGGCATTCCCCAGCCTCCCGGGGCGGGAATCGCGTCCATGGAGGAGGCGCTCAAGGTTGCGGACGGGATTGGCTACCCGGTGCTGGTGCGCCCCAGCTACGTGCTTGGCGGCAGGGCCATGGAGATTGTGCAGAATGCCACTGAGCTGATCCGCTACGTCACCGCGGCCGCGGAGATGGGTACGGGTCGCTCCATCCTCATCGACAAGTACCTGAGCGGGCGGGAGGTGGAGGTGGACGCCATCTGCGACGGCGAAAAGGTGCTCATTCCCGGCATCATGGAGCACGTGGAGAGGGCGGGCGTCCACAGCGGCGATTCCATGGCGATTTATCCCGGCGTCACCCTGACCGAAGAGGAGGTCAACACCCTGGTTGAGCACACGACCCGCATAGGGCTGGCCCTGAAGGTGAAGGGGCTGATGAACATCCAGTACGTCATCGTGGGTGGCAGCCCGTATCGAAGCCCCCAGGCCATGCCCGAAGCGGGCGGCGCGTCGACCGTATACGTGCTGGAGGTGAACCCGCGTTCAAGTCGCACTGTGCCGTTCCTGTCCAAGGTCACCGGCGTCCCTATGGTGAGGCTGGCGACGAAGATCATGCTGGGCCGGACCCTGACCGAAATGGGGTACTCCTCAGGGCTGTGGGAACGTCAGAACCTTGTGGCCGTGAAGGCGCCGGTCTTCTCCATGTCCAAGCTGGCGGGAGTCGATACCTACCTTGGGCCTGAGATGAAGTCCACCGGCGAAGTCATGGGGATTGACTCCGATTTCCGGGGGGCGGTTGCCAAGGCGCTGCTTGCGGGCGGGATGACGTTCCGATCCAACGGCTCCATCCTCCTGAGCATCGCCGACAGGGACAAGGGGGAGTCCGTGCCCCTGGTCCGCGCCCTGGCGGAGAGCGGCTGCAAGCTGTACGCAACCGAGGGCACAGCCGCGATGGTGGAAGGCCTGGGCGTGCCCGTAACGCTGATCACCAAGAAGCTGAGCGAAGGTCATCCCAACGTCTTGGACATCATCATGGACGGGACCGTCGATGCGGTGGTCAACACCGTGACGGGAGAGCGGTCCCACCTGCAGGACGGGTTCCAGATCCGCCGCGCGGCGGTGGAGAGGCGCATCCCGTGCTTCACGTCACTGGACACCGCCAGGGCTGCTGCGGAGAGCCTGCTGAACGGCCCGGGCGGGTACAGCGTCCGGCGCCGCGGAGAGTACTTGGACGCGGAGTGACGGCAGTGCGCTTCCTGCGGCTGGACTGGATAGACCGCGACGGCAAGCTGCTCATCCTGGCCGGGTCTGTCAGCTCCGTAGCGCCTGTGGCCTCCAGTCTGGGAGATACGGAGGCATCCTCCGGTCAGGCGGTGCTGAATTTCTTGGTCGGTGGAATCGGGGGCGTTTTAGTGACGCTTCTCGTCGTAATCTTTGCCGAGAGAATTGGGAGGCGGCGCCTTCTGGTCTTGCTTACGCTGACTACAGCCGCGGCCGCCGTGGCCTCTGTATTGACCAGCAACTGGTTTATCCTGCTGCCATTCATCGCCATTGGCGCGCTGAGCCGAGGCGGAAGCGACATCCAGTCTGTCCACGCTCTGCAGCGGGCCACCCTGGCCAGCACTGCTCCCCCCAACAGAAGGACCGATCTCTATGCCGTGTATTTCATCGCTGAAGCGTTGGCTTATCTCCCTTTGCTATTGATCTTTGCGCCGTATTTGCTCTTCTCCGCCCTGTCTGGCCTAAACGACACCTATGTAGACGTGGCGCGGGCAATGGCATCCGTGTTGCTCCTCCTGATTGCGGCCCTTCTCTACCGTCGGGTCTCGTCCGCTGTGGAGGCGCCCCTTGAGGCGAGGAGGCCTATGAACCCCTTCAAGCTCCCCTCGCGGCGCGTCATTTTCACGCTCGCCGGGTTGTTCGGACTGAACACACTCGCGACGACCATGCTTTTTCAGAGCATGTTTATGTACTGGTCTTTAGAAGACGGGGTGGGTTTGGTCTTGACTAACCTGGCCGCGCTCTCTTTGTCTGGGATCATTTCAATTCCCGCTCTCTGGCTGGCGGCCAAGATAGCCAACCGGTTTGGGCTTGTCAAGATCCTGGCGCTCACTCAGATGTCCGCGGCCCTCTTTTTCGTTGTTGCTGCTTTCATACCTGTGGTCGGTTTCATTGTGCTGTTTCGAACACTTTACGTCGTTCTGGGACAGATGGGCATTCCACTGCGCACCTCCTACATGATGGGCGTAGTGGCCCCGGAGGAGAGGGTTGCCGCGGCAGGCATTATCTTTCTTATGGGGGGCTTCCTGGGATGGCCTGGCCCTGTGCTTGCGGCGTTTTTTTCCGACATTGGTCAAATCGCCACTTCGCTCCTTGTCGGCAATCTGCTGCTGGTAGTTGCCAATGCTGCGTTTTACTTCGTGTTCCGCAATGTGAAGCCGCCAGAAGAGGCGGAAAGGGTGGCATTAGATACGTGAAAAGGCGGAACCAAGTATAATGCAGAGTCGAACGCTACCGCTCAGCTGGGTGAGCCGGGACGGCAAGATAATCATCCTGGCGAGGTCCGTGCGCACCTTTGCCCAGGGCTCAATTGCCGTCCTCTTCGCCGTCTACCTGGACCTGCTGGGCTTCAGCCTTACCCAGATTGGTGTGTTCTTCAGCTTCGGGGTAGCAGGCGCGGCGCTCTTTGCCTTCCTCGTGTCTCTGATCGCTGAGAAGCTGGGCCGACGCCGCCTGATGGTGGGCCTGACGCTGATGACGGCCGCCGCCGGAGTTGTGCTGGTGGCCACGGACGACGTTGTGGTGCTCACGGCATTCGCATTTCTTGGTTACTTGAGCGGCGTTGGCGGCGGAGGCGGCGCACAGCCTACCCAGCCCATGGAACAGGCCAGCCTCGCGGACGCGACGACCCCCGACAGGCGGACGGACCTGTTTGCGGCGTATGGGATCGCCTCCACGGGCGCGGGCGCGGTCGGCGCGCTGGCGGCGGGCCTCCCCGAAGTCTTTCAGAGCCAGTTCGGCGCAAGTGAAGTAGGCGCATTCAAGGCGATGTTTGTCGCTTTTGTGGTGTTGCTGCTCTTCGTGGCGCTTCTCTACAGCCTGCTGTCGTCCGGCGTGGAGGTGAGGGCGGAGGCCCGGCAGTGGGTGAACCCGCTCACCCTCCCCTCCCGGCGGATCATATTCACGCTCACGGCGCTGTTCAGCGTTGACCACTTCGCGGGGTCGCTGATGATGCAGAGCCTGGTCGCCTACTGGTTCAGCACCCGCTTCGGCCTGGAGCTTGGGGCGCTGTCCCTGGTGTTCTTCTTCTCGCAGGTACTGGCGGCTTTTTCCCTGTGGCTGGCTGCCAGGATAGCCGCCAGGATCGGGCTGATCAATACAATGGTGTTCACCCACATTCCCTCCAATCTGTTTCTGCTTGGGGCCGCATTCGCGCCCACCGCCGCTCTGGCCGTGGCATTCTGGCAGCTGCGCTCCTTTCTGGGCCAGATGGACGTTCCCGCTCGCACGTCCTACATAATGGCTGTGGTTGGGCCGGAGGAGCGGGTGGCGATGGCGGGCATCCACATCGTGGGGAGGAGCGTGTCCGGCATTGGTGGGCCGACTGTCGCGACGGCTCTGTGGCAGGCGGTCTCGGCCAGCGCTCCGCTGGTTGGGTGCGCCGTTCTGAAGATAGCCTACGACGTCGCCCTCTTCGTGATGTTCCGCAACGTCAAGCCGCCGGAGGAGGCGGAGAGGGCGGCGGAACGCGCTGCCGACGGCGCAGGCTAGTCCTGGACGGAATTGCCATTCCGATGCGATTGATTGTAGTCTTGGACTGGGGAGATTTGCCAGACCGTCAATGAGCCGGTCATCTGATGAGGGAGAAACTGGGATGATTGAGGAGACGCTGTCGGAACTCAGGCGCCGGGGGGTGGTGTCGCGCATCTGGCGCGGCGATCATGCCGTATGGAAGCCGGAGCCTGCGGAGATTGTCGACCGCCTGGGATGGCTCACGATATCCGACCGCATCCGGGACAGGGTCGGCGGCCTGGAGGAGTTTGCCGCTGAGCTCAACGACGAGGGCTACCGGCACGTGGTGCTGCTGGGCATGGGCGGCAGCAGCCTGGGGCCGGAGGTCATTGGCCAAACGTTCGGCAGTGCGGACGGTTTCCCGAAGCTCATCGTGCTGGACTCCACGATCCCGGATTCGGTGCAGGCGGTCAGCGACGAGGTCGACCCGGCAAGGACACTGTTCCTGGTCTCATCCAAGTCCGGCACAACCATTGAGTCCCTGTCCTTCTACAACCACTTTCGCAGCCTTGTCGACAGGGTGTGCGCGGAGAGAGTCGCGGGCCAGCGGTTCACGGCTATCACCGACCCGGGGACTCCCCTTGAGCGTCTGGGCGAGTTCGACCGGTTCCGCCGCATCTTCCTGAACGCGCCGGACATTGGCGGACGCTACTCGGTCCTCTCCTACTTTGGCATGGTGCCCGCGGCCCTCGCCGGAGTCGACGTTGGGCTGCTCCTGGAGAGGTCGGACGAGATGAAGGACGCTTGCGCCCCCCACGGGCCCGTCGAAGCCAACCCGGGGGCGTACCTGGGGGCGCTTATGGCAGACCACGCCCTGGAAGGCCGGGACAAGCTGACCCTGGCGCTGTCGCCCTCCATTGCCGGTTTTGGCCTGTGGGTTGAGCAGCTCATCGCCGAGAGCACCGGCAAGGAGGGCAGAGGAATCGTCCCCGTGACCGGGGAGCCGGTGGCCGGCACCGCATCCTACGGCGACGACCGGCTGTTTGTGTACCTGCGGCTGGAGGGCGACGACAACGTCGAGCTGGACGCCCGCATATCGACGCTGGAATTGGCAGGGCATCCGGTGGTGAGGCTGCAGCTTCGGGACCGCTACGACCTGGGAGCGGAGTTCTTCCGGTGGCAGTTTGCGACTGCAGTAGCCGGCAGCCTCCTGGGCATCCATCCCTTTGACCAGCCGAACGTCCAGCAGGCCAAGGACGAGACGGACAAGGGGCTTCGCGAGTACAGAGAGACTGGCAGGCCGCCTCAGCCGGAGGAAGAGGGGTCACTGGCTTCGCTGCTGGCCCAGTCCAGGCCGGGGGACTACCTCGCAGTCCTGGCCTACGTCCGGGAGACCCGGGAGACCAACGATGCGCTGTCAGACTTGCGGCGGCGGGTGATGGAGCGTTATCGCCTGGCCACGACCGTTGGCTACGGCCCGCGGTTCCTGCACTCCACGGGCCAGATTCACAAGGGTGGCCCCAACAGCGGCCTGTACCTGCAGATCACGGCGGAACGGGAACACGACATCCCGGTGCCCGGAGAGCCTTACTCCTTTGGCGTGCTGGCGGACGCCCAGGCGATGGGAGACATGCGGGCGCTCAGGGCGCAGAGCCGCCGGGTTGCGGGCGTCAGAATTCGGGGCTCTCACGAGGAGCAGATAAGGCTCCTTGCAGATCAGGTGTGAGTCGAGTCGCTTGAACGCCCTTATATGCGCTGACTAGCGCTTGTAAACACTTGAGAACGCTTGAGTTGCGGCAAGTCAGCCAGCCGTCGTTGGATTCCGGTATAGAAAGGCATCAAGACTATGGAACTGGGAATGATAGGTCTGGGGCGCATGGGCGGGGATATGGCCAGACGCCTCCTCAGAGGCGGCCACAGGGTGGTCGCGTACGACGCCCAGGCGAATGTGGTGCAGGCCCTGGAAGGTGAGGGCGCAATAGGCGCTTCATCCATTCGGGATTTGGTGGAACAGCTTGAACCGCCCCGTGCGGCCTGGGTCATGGTTCCCTCGGGCGAACCGACGGAGACCACCATAGCGGCGCTGGCCGAGGCGTTGTCGGCCGGGGACGTCGTCATCGACGGCGGCAACTCCAACTACAAGGACAGCGCGCGGCGCGCGGCGTGGCTGGCCCAGCGCGGCCTGTCATTCCTGGACGCGGGCACCAGCGGCGGCGTCTGGGGCCTCGATGGCGGCTACAGCCTGATGGTCGGGGGTGACCCGGAGGTCTACGGGAGGCTGGAGCCGGTCTTTCAGACCCTCGCCCCCGGCCCGGACAGTGGCTACGGGCGTGTTGGCCCGGCCGGCGCAGGGCACTTCGTCAAGATGGTGCACAACGGCATCGAGTACGGGCTGATGCAGGCGTACGCCGAGGGGTTCGAGCTGATGGAGGCCAAGGAGGACTTCGGCCTGGACCTGGCGCAGATAGCCGGGATCTGGCGGCACGGGAGCGTCGTGCGCTCCTGGCTCCTGGACCTTACGGCGGCGGCGCTGGACGAAGACCCGGGGCTGCAGACGCTCCAGGCCTACGTGGAGGACTCAGGCGAGGGGCGGTGGACAGTGCAGGAATCGGTGGACTTGAGCGTGCCGGCGCCCGTCATCTCCGCGGCTCTGCAGGCCCGGTTCCGCTCACGACAGGAGCAGCCCTTTGGGGCAAGGCTGCTGGCGGCCATGCGCAACCAGTTTGGCGGCCACGCCGTGAAGAAGGCGGAGTAGAGGGCGTTTGCTTCACGTATGGGGGGCTTCTGCGTAACTATGGCGGCATCTCGGAGGCAATACGTTTCTCGTCATTCCCGTGAAAACGGGAATCTATCCCTCTATTTCACAAGCGTCCTGGATTCCGGCTTCCGCCGGAATGACGGAGAAAAGCGCTCTCTTCGGGACAACGCTGTAGCAATTCAAAGGTCTCCATGAGCAAGCGGAGTATGGAGACTGGGATGGTCAGCCCCACCCTCGGTGAGTCCGGTGTGCCGGAAGCGACCTATCTTGCCAGCGGAAGCCGGAAGGAGAGGGCGCTGCCGCCGCCCTCGCGGCTCTCGATCCACACCTCGCCGCCGTGGGCCTGGACAATGTGCTTGACAATGGCCAGCCCCAGCCCGGTGCCGCCGTCCCTCCTGGAGCGGTCCACCTTGTAGAACCGCTCAAAGATGTGGGGCTGGTGCTCCTCCGGGATGCCGACCCCGTTGTCCCGTACGCTGACGCTGACGTTCCTGCCCTCGGCGCGCGCAGACAGGAGTATATCGCCCTCAACCAGCGTGAACTTCAGCGCGTTCTCAAGCAGATTGGACAGCACCTGTCGGAGCTTCTCCTCGTCTCCGGGGACGGTGGGAATATCGTCGGGCACTGACACCTCCACCCTGATGCTCTTGGTCTCGGCCTGGACACGGAACTGGTCCCTGACCCCCTCCATCAGCGACCGGATGTCGATGGGGCTGATGTTCAGAATATCCTGGCCTCCCTCAAGCCGGGCCAGCTCCAGCAGGTCCTCCACCATGCTGTTCATGCGGTCGATCTCCCCCTGGATCCTCTGCACAAAGTCCCGGGCCACGTCCTCCTCCTCAAGGGCGCCTCTCTCCAGTGTCTCCGCCATCACCCTCACGGCGGCCAGGGGCGTGCGCAGCTCGTGGGATACGTTGCTCACGAACTCCCGGCGCGTCGTCTCCACCTGCCGGATTCTGGTCAGGTCATGGAGGGTCAGCAGCACGCCGGGAGAGCCGTCGCCGCTCAATGGCGTGGCGATGCAGCTCAGGAAGCGGCCCCTCTGCAGAAGCTCCACCTCGCCGTACTGCCTCTCCCCAGTCTCCTGGCACAGCGACACCAGCCGTTGGAGCTCGTGGTCTCTGACCACCTCCATGAACCGTACGCCCTCGGGGGTCGGACCGCCCACGCTGAGGAGCGCTTCGCCGGCCGTGTTGAGCAGCTCCACCTGGTCCTGCGGCCCTATGACGACCACGCCGTCGCCCATAGTCTCCAGGACGGCGGACAGCTTGTCGCGCTCGTTGGACAGGTCCTGGATGTTGGTCCTCAGTGACGCGGCCATGCTGTTGAAGGCCTCCGCCAACTCTCTCGTCTCGTCCTGGGATAGCGCCTCCACCCTGTGCTCCATGTCCCCGGAGGCGAGACGGCCGGCCGCCTCGGCGACGGCGCGGACCGACCTGGAGGTGCGGCGCGCAAGGTAGTAGCCCAGGGCCAGGGACATGGCCGTGACAATGACGGCTGAGAATGAGATGGTTGCGATGATGCGATTGACGTTGGAGTCTATGGTGGATGTGGGCACGGCGATGAGGGCCACTCCGGCCGGGGCGTCCTGGACCATGATTGGCGCGGCGGTGTAGAGCATCTCCTGGCCGCCGGCTGCGCTGAGCCGGGTGTTGCTGCCACTGCCGGTGTGCAGGGCGTCCTGGAACTCCTGGCGAAGGGCGTAATTCTCCATGGACTCCGGGGCTTCCCACGTGTCCACCAGGACCGTGCCTTCCAAGTCCAGAATTGTGATCCTGGCGTCGTCGGTGACACCCAGGCGCCGGCTGGCTGCCGCCAGCTCAGCTGAGTCGGGATGGCTCCGAAGGTAGTAGGAGGCGATTTCACCTACGAGGCCGGCCTCATTCTCCAGGCGCGCTTCCAGGTTGGTGATGTAGGAGTCGCGGACGAACCCTATCAGGTAAAGGCTCACCACGCCCATGGAAATGAAGATGAGAGCGGTATAGGCTAGGACAATGCGCCACTGCAGACTGTGAAGAAAGCTCACCCTTCAAACCTGTACCCCACGCCCCTTATGGTGATGATCCTCTTTGGGCTGCCGGGGTCAGTTTCGATCTTCTCCCGCAGCCAACGGACGTGCACGTCCACGGTGCGGGTATCGCCTATGTAGTCGTATCCCCAGAGGCGTTCCAGTATCTGGTCTCTGGAGATGGCCCGGCCCTTGTTGGCGACGAGGAGAGCGAGCAGGTCGAACTCCCTCGGTTTCAGGTCAAGGGCGGTCGCGCCAAGTCTGGCCGTGTGGCTGGACAGGTCGACCTCAAGGTCGCCCGCCGAATAGGTCTCGTTCTCCGTGGACGATGAGGAGGACTCCGACGCCATCCGGGACCGTCTGAGCATGGCCCTCACCCGGGCAAGGAGCTCCCGCATGCTGAAGGGCTTGGTGACGTAGTCGTCGGCTCCCAGCTCCAGTCCTACAATGCGGTCCACCTCTTCGCCCTTGGCGGTGAGCATGAGAATCGGGGTGTTGACATCCCGCCGGAGGATGCGGCAGACCTCTAAGCCGTCCAGCCTGGGGAGCATGATGTCCAGGATAATGAGGTCGGGGTTGCCGCCCTTGGCAAGCTCAAGGCCGGTCTCGCCGTCCATAGCGGTGAGGACGGCGTAGCCCTCCCTCTCCAGGTTGTACTTGAGCGCCTCTACAAGGTTCTCTTCGTCCTCGACAACCAGCACCTTCTGCTCTGGCAACGTCTTCCCCCCGCTGTTTGCAATGTGGGCGCCGCTGTCCTGATAGTAACCCTGGCATATCGGGTAGTCAAGCCGAACACTGTTCCGTCGGAGGCCCCTGGATTGCAGGGGGAAGGGGCCTCGTGTATGATGTAGCCGTTTCGGGGAGTGCGCCAACGCCGCCCCGGAGCCAGGTTTCGACACAAGTTTGCAGGAAGGAGTAAGACATGCCTATACCCGCGTCGAATACGGTCAAGTACGAGAAGAAGGACAGGGTCGCCTGGGTGACTCTGAACCGCCCGGAGGCGATGAACGCCCTGAACACGGAGATCCGCATTGCCATCACGGAGGCCTTTGAAGAGGTCGAGGCCGATGACGACGTGCTGGTGGCGGTGGTAATCGGCGAGGGCGGCCGGGCCTTCTGCGCCGGCAACGACCTCAAGGAGCAGGCCCAGGGCGACTCCGCCGCCGGCGGCGCATGGGCTCGCAACACGCCGTCCGGCAGCCAGGCGGTCTACGAGTGCCTGAAGCCCACCATCGCGGCCATTGACGGCTACGCCCTCGCGGGCGGAATGCAGCTGGCCAACCGCTGCGACATCCGAATCGCCACGGAGAAGTCCCGGTTCGGCATGCCGGAGCCTCTGCGAAGCCTCACCCCCATCAACTCCGTAGACACTATGGAGATGGGCTTCGTCCCGATGGGCGAGGCCATGTGGATCATCCTCACTGGTGCGCACATGACCTCGGAGCGGGCCTACGACATCGGCCTGATCCAGGCCCTTGTCCCGGACAGGGACGCCCTCATTGAAGAGGCGAACAGGGTGGCCGGTCTCCTGAAGCTGTGCGCTCCCCTTGCCCTCAGGGCCCTCAAGAACGGCGTGCGGCTGCACCACAACCCGCCTACCCCGCCAACGGGCACCCTGCTGCTGGACCACCTGCGAGAGCTGAACCGCCCCCTCCAGGAGAGGGTTGCAAACAGCGAGGACAGGATGGAGGGCCCCAAGGCCTTCGCCGAGAAGCGTGCGCCGGACTGGAAGGGCAGATAAGCTCAGCCCGATCCGCCAGCAAGTTTCAATCTCGAAAGAGGCCCGGCGTTAGCGTCGGGCCTCTCTCTTTTCCCTTTCGCTCCTTCCGGAAACCTTAAAGGAATGTTAACTAGTCGATAAAGCCGCCTTAAACGGCGCGGGCTATCCTGAGAGCGAAAGGAGGCGTCAGATGATGAGATTGGAGGTCTTGGGCAGCTGGGCAGGAAGTCCGGGGGCCGGCAGCGCATGTTCGGGCTATCTCCTGGCGGAAGACGATACGAAGATCCTCTTCGACTGCGGCCCCGGTGTGGTTCCGGTACTCCAGGAGCACGTGGACCCCGACGACGTGTCCGCCATATTCATCAGCCACATGCACGCCGACCACAGCCTGGACCTGCTGACCTACGCCTACAGACTCATTCGATTCACCTGGAGGGGGATGGACCTTGATGACTCGATGCGCATACCCCTCTACCTCCCGCCGGGCGGCATGGCCGTCCTGGACCATCTTCTGGCCGCCTACGGCAGGCCGGGCAGCGGAAAGCTGGACAACCCCTTCACCAGGGCCTTCGATCCAAGAGAGCTTGAGCCGGAGGAGGAGGTGTGGGTCGGCGATACGAGGGTGGTGGCCCATCCCGTCAACCACCCTGTGCCCGCCTACGGGTACCGGGCGGAATCCCCGTCGGCAACCTTCGGGTACTCGGGGGATACGGCGCTTTGCAAGGGGCTGGGGCGTATTGCGTGGGGAGCGGACATGCTCCTGTGCGACGCCTCCGGCAACCGGCACAGCGACCCGGCGCTCCTGGAGCGGGGAGGCCACCTGAGCGCACGACAGGCAGGCGCGCTGGCTGAAGAGATGGGCGTGAAGCAGCTGGTTCTGACTCACCTGAGCCGGCAGGACCCGGAGTGGGTCATGGCTCTGCTGGACGAGGCCAGGAGCGTGTTCACCGGACACGTGGAGATAGCTGCCACAGGCCTCGTGATTCCGGTTGCGGAGCAGTACGCCCGCATGGCGTTTCTAAAGGCGTAGACACACCACCGGGCAGGGGGAACCGTTCGAGGGAGAGTACCCTGAGCCTTGTGTCCTGAAGCGGCGGGGTGAGAGCGCGAATCCGACGCTCTCGCCCCTCAGCTTTTTGCCAGCCCCTTGGCCGTTGCTCTGCCCACAGGGCTGCGCCGGAAGCCTTAACCCCTCGTTCAGACTGCATTAACGGAGCTTTAATACGGCGATAAACGGCTGTTAACGACGGGGTGTTACCTTGAACTTGAAAGCTCATAGACAAGCTGGAGTCGATAGGAAAGGAGGAATGCTTATGCAGGAAGTTCCCACGATGGTCGTGGATAAGGAGATTCAGCGTGGACCCGTGAGCGTGCCGCTGGCCAAGCGATTTATGGTGTTGGCAGCCAGCGCGCTCGCTCTGCTTTCTCCGGGCCTGCCCAGGCCGAAGAGGTGCTCGTGCGGGTATCCCATGGATCTCAAGGGTGACCTCCTCCTGGGGGATGACACCGACATGCTGGTAGAGGGAGTGCGTTTCTGGACCTGCTCCCGGTGCGGGGACAGCGTGAACGAGAGATACAGCTTCCCCACCTACCAGGAGACGATGTAGGTCGTCTTAAGGGTCTGTTAAAGGCGTGTTAACAAACTGTTAACCTTTGGCCCGTAAACTGAAAACAAAATGGAGTTGTGAAAAAAGACACATGAGTCTTCCAAATAAGAGAACAAGAGAGAAGTCAAGGGGCTTCCGGCTTGTGCCGGCGGCCTTTATTTTTGCAGTGCTTGCCCTGGGACTTCTGGCGGCCGCCTGCGGTGGCGATGAGGAGCCAACGGCCACGACCGTGCCTGCTGCGACAGAAGCCATGATGCCGGAACCCACGGAAGCCATGATGATGATGTACGAGGGGGAGATCGCGGTATCGGGTTCGAGCACGGTGTTCCCGATAAGCGAGGCGATGCAGGTTGAGTTCAAGACGGTCCAGCCGGACGTAAAGGTGAACGTGGCATCGACTGGAACGGGCGCCGGCGGCAAGGCGAT
>DAOUKT010000033.1:0-67137 GCA_034421015.1 Dehalococcoidia bacterium | reverse complement strand
CCCTGACGGCCTGCATGCGCAAGCTACTGGTCATCCTCAACTCCATGATTAAGTCCGGCCAACCCTGGCAACCCAAGGCGGCAAAACCTTGACTCTTAAGACAGTTGCTGCTTCCGCAGGGGTGACGAAGAGATAGCGCGCCGAGTGGAGTTATCCGAAGGCCAGCGCAGCACGGTGGAATCGGCGCGAATCAGCCGGTGACGCCCGGCACAGGGAGGTTGTCCACGATGCTGGTGGTCACCTTCTGCCCGTCCAGCCCACGGGCGCGGGCCTCCGGCGTGAGAATCAGCCTGTGGCCCAGCACTCCCACGGACAGCTCCTTCACGTCGTCCGGGACTACGTAGTCACGGCCTCGCATCAGGGCCAGGGACTGGCACGTCCGGAAGAGGGCCAGGGACCCCCTGTGCGACGCGCCCAGAACCACGTCCTGGTGCTGCCGGGACGCCTGGCTCAGGGATACTATGTACTGCCTGACCAGAGGGTCCACGTATATCCCCTTGGTCTCCTCCTGCAGGAGCATAACCTGCTCCGGCGTGGCAACGGGCGCAACCTCGTCAAGGGGGTTCTGCTTCTCCTGCCGCTCAATGATCGCAAGCTCCTGCTGGAAGCTGGCGTAGCCAAGGCTCACCCTCATTATGAACCTGTCGAGCTGGGCCTCCGGCAGAGGGAATATGCCGTGATACTCCACCGGGTTCAGGGTTGCGATGATAAGAAAGGGCCTGGACATGGCGTAGGTCACGCCGTCGACGGTGGCCTGGTGCTCCTCCATCGCCTCCAGAAGGGCCGCCTGGGTCTTGGAAGGGGCGCGGTTGATCTCGTCTGCCAGCACCACCTGGGCCATCACCGGGCCGGGCCTGAACTCAAAGTCCCCGCTCTTCTGGTTGTAGATGTTGACCCCGGTAATGTCGCTGGGAAGCAGGTCAGGCACAAACTGAATGCGCTTGAAGCTGCACCCCGTGGACAGGGCTATGGCCCTTGCCAGGGTGGTCTTGCCCAGCCCGGGCACGTCTTCAATGAGCAGGTGGCCTTCGGATATCAGAGCAACCAGGCTGAGCTCGATGGCGTGGTCCTTGCCCACGATCACGCTCTTCACGCTGTCCAGCAGTCTCTGTGCAATGGCCGATGCTTCGCTTAGCTGGTTCAATACATCTCTCCCCGTCGCCTGGGACTTAGGAAACCAAGTTCAACCAGTTTACCAGAAGGGCCGTCGAATGTCAGTTGCAACTCAGGGCCTCAACCTCGTTCACGCCCTCGTTCACGCCGTCGATGCGGTCGTCTCCTCAGTCGTTTGCAGCTTCAGCCCCAGGAGCGATCGCTTGATGCGGTTCCACGCCACCAGCATGCGGATGACCTCCACGGCGGACGGGTTCCTCCTGCCGTACCGCTTCTCCACAAATGTGCGACAGATGAGGTCAATGTCCTCTCGATTGTCCGGCAGGAACTCGCCCAGCGTTGCCGCAAACTCGTAGGGAGTCTGCGATTGGGTGGCGGGTATGCCAAGAAAGACCGCGAGCCGGTGAATGCGGTTGTAGGCCATTTCCGGCGTGTTGAACTCGCCGTACTGCCTTATCCAGAAGAAGCGAAGCAGCGCCAGGCCCATGACCATGAACGCCAGGAACAGCGCGCCGCCCCAGCCCAGAGGGGTGCCAAAGTGCCGGAACGGCAACGCCCTTACCCCCTGCCCGCCTTCCAGCGGCCCGCCAAAGTCGTCCCGTTCCTGACGCTCCTGCTCCTGCTCCAGCAGCTCCGTCAAGGTGGCCTCCGACTCCGGCCCAAGCTCCCCGACTCCCAGCTCTTCAATGTTGAAGCCGCCCCCCGGCAGGCCGCGGAGCCTGAGGGGGTAGATGGGTGTCGGTTCAAAGGGAATCCACCCGATGTTGGGGAAGAAGACCTCCGGCCAGGTGTGGCTGTCACGGTCCCTCACCATGTAGCCGCCATCCCCCTGCTCCGAGTTTCCCGGGCCGAAGCCCAGCACCAGACGCGTGGGAATCCCAAGGGTCCTGAGCATCATGGCCATGGAGGAGGCGAAGTGGTCGCTGTAGCCCTCCCTGGACACAAACAGGAAATGGTCCACCACGTCGGCATCGTGCTCTATGATTTCCGGAACGGTGGTGTACTCCATCGTCCTGAGGAACGCTTCGATGGCCACGGCGCTGTCGTATGGGTTCGACGCGTCCTCGGTTATGGCCGCAGCCAGGGTCCTAACCCTTGGCGGCAGGCTGTCGGGCACCTGCAGATACCGATCCACGATGCCGGGATAGTAGTCCTGCCCGGCCTCCCGCATAGCCTCCTCGCTGCCCAGGTTCAGCTCCGCAATAACCCTGTAGATGCTGTTGGGCCTCAGGCGCTCCAGGGGCTTGTACAACACCGGCGAGATGCCCACGGGAGTCTGGGAGACCTCCATTGACACCGTGTTGCCCGGTCTCCCCAGGGCGTCGCTGAGCTCCGTGTGATACGCGCTGGAGCTGGAGTCGATGGACAGTTCGTAGGTGCTGCCGGAGGCCAGCTGCTTGGTCAAACGGTTGACCAGAACTTCAGGCGGTATATCCGCGAGCCCCATGGAGGCGCCCCCTGCGGTGCTTACCGACAGGTCAGACGCCAGCTCCCTTAGCTCCGGTGGCAGGTTTTCGTTGACCTCCATATTGGTCAGGTCCATGTTGAAAGTCTGCGAGACGGGGATCTGCTGCTCGGCCCCGGGCTCCACGTAGACCGGCTTTCCGCCCACCATCAGATAGGGGGAGTCCACGTGCATCTCCACGTTGTAGGTCACGGACGAGTCAGACGGCGCAACCGGCTCCAGTCCCTCCTCCTCCTCCTCTGGCTGGGTCGGGCCGAAGGTGCTGAGCGGCCGCTCCTCGACGTCCTCCACCTTCCACGCCTTGGACGTGTACTCGTCGTAGGCCACGGCGGGCCAGTAGAAGGGGAACCGCGAGTTGGAGGACAGGACAGGGTCCTCTCCCACGGGGACCGGCCTGACAAGGGGAAGCACGGGCCCGTGGAACCTCAGGGACGCCAGGCGGTGCCCGGGCACCGAGGCGAATATCCTGTGCAACTGTCCCCTGAAGTCCTCGACGGCCGAGTCGATGGGTCTTATTGCCCATCTCAGGGGCCTGATGTCGGAGTCCACCATGGGCACAACGGCCACCGCGCCCAGGGTCACGACGCTCAGCATCAGGCCGTGGACCAGGGACATTCGATGGATTGTCGATGGGTAGGTCTTGCCCTGGACCTGGAGGTCTGAGCGCCGCTTCAGGCTGGTCACGTGCGCCACCAGCAGCAATGCAAAGAAGAGGAAGCCGAACATGTATATGAAGAAGCTCTCCGGAAGGTACGTCAGGGTCACCATCATCGCCGTGCCTATGGCCACGAGGGTTATCCAGACGTTTCGGTACTTGAAGAGAGTCCAGGAGCTGACGTACGCCGCCAGCCATGTGATCATCACCAGAATCATGGAGAGGGGCAGCGTGTCGTTGGTGGCGTCCTCGCCGGTCACCGCCAGCCACCACTCGGCCAGCCGCTCGTGCAGTTCAGTAAACTTGAGGTCCCACTGCTGGGCTTCGGTCAGATATGCCGCAGAAAGGTATGCGATGACCACTCCGAGGGCTACAGCCATAATGTGATAGACGAACTCCAGCTTCCTCGTGCTGCCGGCGAAGGCCGCCAGGATGGAGGCGAACAGGACCAGGAGCGCCAGCGAAGGCGCAGCCACCCACTGCGCCGCTTCAACCGCGCTGACGGCAATGGCCAGCACCGCGAACTGGAGCAGCAGGGTCAGACCTCTGGTCTCAAACAGGTCCCACAAACGCAATAGCAGCGGCAAGCTAGAAGCTCCTCATTTTAGGAATACTCTGTACAAGTCAGTAACATGACCATGCTGCCTGATGACACTTTCACAGCCATTCCTGCGTAGGCAGGAATCCAGTGGTGGCGGGGCATGGACCCCCGCCCCCTTATCGGGGTACGGGGCAGGCTTCGCGGGAGTGGATTTGTTCAGACCATTCTTGGAAGTCACGGGCGCGCTCCTGAGACCTCCGCAGACGACGCCGCGGAGGAAGCGGAGCGCCATCGATACGTCAGTCCCTGGGCTATGTCCTCTCCCCGTTGTAGCAGGTAGACGGGCGTCCCCCTCTGCTGAAGCTGGTTGAGCAGCAGAGCGGGGTCGCGCTGGTCGCCAAAGGATTTGGGGTCCACAACCACCACAGTCGCGGAGACGCCCTGCTGGATCATGGAGTCCAGCAGCGGGCTCCACGACGGGTCCACGGAAGGGGTGACCAGTATCAGGGTCACAACCTGGGATGCGACCTGGGCATGCCAGTAGGTGAGCAGGTCTCTTACGGGGACCGTGCCGTGGGCGCGCGCCTCGGTGAGGGCAAGAAGCAGCCTGTCCAGGCCCGGCGCTCCCTCCTGCGGGGCCATAATCCAGGGCCGGTTGCCCTGGGCCATGAGGCCCACGGCCCACTCCGCCTCCGAGTAGCTCCGGGCAATCGAGGCCGCCGCGGTCACAGCGTACTCCTCGGTGCTCTCCTGCCCCTCGCCGTAGTGCGCCGCTCTCTCCAGGTCAAGCAGGACCCACACCAGGTCCTCCATCCCGGTGTCGAACTGCTTCACCATGAAGTCGGATTTTCTAGCCGTAGAGGGCCAGTGAATGTGCTTCGAGCTGTCCCCCGGCCGGTACTCCCTGATTGTGGATACGGAGTAAGTGGCCTCCGGGCTGCTCCCCTGGAGGTCGCCCTCTCCCACAATGTCCCCCCGCGTCAGCGAGAACGGGGGCATATCCACCATGCGCGGATACACGATAAGCTGCTGGGAGCCCGGGTTCCTGCGCCGTAACCGCACGAAGGCGAAGGGGTCGCCGCTGGTTGCCACCGGAGCGCCCACCTGGTATATGCCCCGATGCCTGAGGGGTATTTCGGAGGAAACGACAACCTCTGCCGAACCCGGCACGTTGACCACTGCGCCGGAGGTGTTTCCCGGAAGCTCAGACAGGTCTGTTACCTCCAGGCCCAGCTTGGGTACAGGGCTGGTGTTCTCTATGGTGATCCGGCTCTCAACCGACTCGCCGACCTGGAGCCTGTTGAAGGTGCGCTGCGCGGTTATCCGCGTTCCCTGCAGGTTCAACCACGACCAGAGAGCGCTGCCGCCCAGTACCAGCACAGTGATCGACAAGAGGCGGTAGTATATGGCATATCCCGTCGCCAGCGACAGGAAGAGTGACAGGGCAAGAAGCCCAAGGGCGGCGTGGGTGCGCGTTGGTCTCATCCCGGTCAGCCCGCCTGTACAGCTTCAAGGTTGGTCGATGGAGGTTCCCCTTCCCGTTCCCGGAAGTACACCTCCCATCCGGCGAAGAGCGCAGTCGAGGCCGTCAGTATGCCCGGGATTGTCCCTGCAAGTATGGGAAGCAAGGGGTATCGGGGATACGGAATGAAGGAGGACTCCGGTATGAAGTGCGGGCCGTCGTAGGACCAGGTCGACACCCACTCCACACCCAGCCCGATTACCAGCAGCAACGCTATCCCCTGCCCGGCATATCCCCTGCGAACCAGGACCGTGCAAAGGACAATCAGCCCGCTGATGGCAACGGGCGTCAATGCGCTCAGGGTGAGCCGGTGGGGAATGAGAATCAGGGCGGAGCGGTTTGCCGTGAAACCAACCAGGACGAAGGTAAAGAAGAGAAACACAATGGCGGACGTCAGCCCCAGGATGAGAAAGAGGTTGGACGTGTCGTTGCCCCTTTCGTCCGGGATAACCGACTCTAGGACAAGAAAGAGCAGCAAGGGGATGGCAACGGCGTAGGGCCAGGGCGGTGGAGCCAGGGCCTTGACTTCCAGAAGGAAGGGGGTGTTGTACCAGATTGGAAGAAGCTGCAAGCCGGGCAGCAGAATGAGCGCGGCAATGCAGACACCCCAGGCGGCAAGCGCCGCTTCCCGCCGGCCCGAGACGGACAGGGAGCTCGCGTAGATAACCAGGGCTCCGATCGCAAGGGTGATCGCGGCGGCCGGCAGCTGCATCAGTGGGTCTGGCTCGCTCTGGGCCTCGATGACTGTCACGCCCGCCGCCGCCACTAGCGAAACGGCCGCAACCGAGGATATCAGCCTGACCAGGCTGCTCGCCTGCAAGTTGTGGAGGCGCTCCGGGTTGTCCATTCGCACCTGCTCTGCCCAAGGCCGCCGCCTGGGGGCTGGCAATATATAAGTATCTCCAGCCCTGAAAGCGGCGCTGGAGACCTCCTACGCGTTTATTCTATCACCTTGGGAATTCGGTAGCTAGACGCAGGTCACCGGCTGGACCGGCTTGAAGGTGGGACGCGGATTCCCAGCAGCAGCAGAGCGCCGGAGGCATTCAGCGCCGCCAACCCAAGGAACGCAAGCTGGTATGAGCCA
The DNA here is from genome assembly GCA_034421015.1 of Dehalococcoidia bacterium. Lineage (GTDB taxonomy): Bacteria > Chloroflexota > Dehalococcoidia > Lucifugimonadales > UBA2985 > DAOUJW01. The sequence goes on along the minus strand of DAOUKT010000033.1, from coordinate 60,757 downwards.
AGGGTATCGAACATCCACGCCGCAACCAGGGGGGTGACGAAGACGGACACGCTGCTGATTGGGTCCATAAGCCCGGCCAGGCGCGAGAAGTTCTCTCTGCCGAAGACCTCCGCTCTCAGCACGGTCATGAGAGTACCGCGCGCTCCGAAAGCAACCCCGAATATTGTCGCAAAGACCATGACCTGGGTCATGTTGGTGGCAAAGGCCAGTATGGTCACCGAGACCCCTTGGAAGATGAACGCCGCTGCCGTCACCTTGCGGGGACCGAGCAAATCGCCCAGGAAACCTCCTACCACCCGGCCTATCGCGGCAACCCCTAGGGTATAGGAGAGTATGCCGGCTGCCGCCAGCTCATCAATGCCTATATCTACCAGCGCCGGTATCTGGTGGACCTGGAGCGCGCCCCAGGCAGTGATTCCGGCGGAGTGGGACAGGGCCAGGAACCAGAAGCTGCGGTCTTTCAGCGACTGGAGGACTGTGGGGCCCGCCACGTCCTGGGCTGTGTTGTCCGACTCTGAAGCCTCCTGGCTTTCAGGCCGCTTTCCGTCCGGCAGGTACCCATACCCCTCGGGGCCAGATCTCATCACGACCGCCAGCGGGATACCGATGATTATGGTGACGATTCCTACGGCCAGTGTGGTTGGGCGCCATCCTAAATATAGAATCGACCAGGTAAAGGCGGGAATCAGCAGCGCTCCCAGGCTCCCGCCCAGCTGGTAGATGGCGATGGCTCTCCCTCGCCAGGCGTTGAACCAGTTGATCAGAACGGTGACTATGGGCAGGAATCCGGCGACGCTCTGGCCCAGGGTAATCACAAGGAACGACACGTAGAAGTGGTATATGTTCTGAGAAAAGCTCAAGAGTATGAAGCCCGCCCCGAATATGACCCATCCAGCCATCATGTAGCGGCGAGGCCCAATCCAGTGGATAAGATACCCTTCAAGCGGCCCAGTCAGTCCGCCCTCCAGCCTTCTGAGGGAAAAAGCGACCGTGATGGCGGTGCGGGTGGCCCCAAACTCCCTCTGGAGTGGAAGGAAGAGCGCCTGTGCGCCCGTGTTGAACACGGCAGACTGAATGGTGCCTGCCACAGTCGCGGCGGCAACTATCCACCATCCGTAGAAGACGCGGGAGCGTCCTGGTGGTTCGGAATCTACAGAGGAACTGGGCCTTCTACCCTGGCTGCCTCTACTTGGAGGGTCGGGGTCCAAAGGAATCCATTATCTCCTAGGGCGCCCACGGGCCAGAAACCCGAGGGCCGGAATAAGGGCGCGGTTGCCGTGAATATCGCCCCTGACTGATGCACAATACCACACTTCAGGCGCGAATGTCACGCCTGACCTTTCGAAGACGTTGGAGACAGGCATATCCCTGCGGGTTCTCACCTCCCTGAACCGAATATATAATCATCCAATGGACTCCAGTTTGCGACAAGCCGCGCTCCAGCCCTGGCCCACCCGCATTCCCTTCTTCTACGGCTGGGTCATCCTGGGTGTGACAGGGCTGGGAATGTTCACCTCCGGCCCCGGCCAGACCTACTCCGTCTCAGTCTTCGTCAATCCAATAATCGAGGAGCTTGGCTGGTCCAGGACAACCGTCTCCGGTCTCTACACTGCGGGCTCCCTCACGGCCGCCGCTTCAATGTTCCTGGTGGGCCGCCTGCTGGACAGGCACGGCGCGCGGGTGATGCTGGCGGTCGTGGCGCTTCTGTTCGGGATAGCCCTGATTTCGCTGAGCCAGGTCTCCCGGGAATGGCATCTCTACGCAGGGTTCGCGCTCATCAGAATCCTGGGCCAGGGGTCTTTGACGCTGATCCCCACAACCCTGATAGCCCTCTGGTTCGTGCGGCTCCGGGGCAGGGTCATGGCGCTGAACACCCTTGGAGGCGTGGCCAGCCAGGCCGCTTTCCCGCCCCTGATTTACCTCCTCATCACGACCTACGGCTGGCGAAGCGCGTGGGTCGCCCTTGGCTTGCTGGTCTGGGTCCTGATGCTTGCGCCCGCGATCCTGCTGGTACGAAGGAATCCAGAGTCCCTGGGCCTCCATCCCGACGGAGACCGGGGCCCGTCCGACCTGGGAACGACCGACGCCGTTGCGGGCGAGGTCAACTTCACCCTGGCGGAGGCCCTCAGGACACGCGCCTTCTGGCTGCTGATTTTCGCCGGGTCCTCCCACTCGCTGATTTCGACCGCGCTGGTGTTCCACAACGTATCGGTCATGGACAGCCGGGGACTGGACGCAGGGGTGGCGGCCTCAGCCCTCAGCGTCATCGCGCCCGGGGCCCTGTCCGGGACGTTCCTGGCGGGCTTCCTGTGCGACAGGGTTCCCAATCGGTTTGTCCTGGCGGGCGGCCAGTTCATCCTGGTCTTCTCTATGCTGCTGACCTTCGTGATGGCCCATCCCTGGCACGCCCTTCTGTACGGCCTGTCCCTTGGATTGGGTGGGGGAATCCTGATGACTACCGCCGCGGTCATCTGGCCCAACTACTACGGCCGGGCCAACCTGGGTTCCATTCGGGGCGTTGTCACTACGGGCATGGTGGCCTCAGCGGCCCTGGGCCCCCTCCCCTTTGGCTTTATGTTCGACGTCTTCAATAGCTACACCCTGGCCACGGCGGTATTCCTGGCCCTGCCTGCCGCGTGCGCCGTCGCAGCCTTCGCAGCAATCCCGCCGCGTCACCGGGACTAGCGCAGCTCCAGCCGAAGGTCTCCGGCGACCCTCGTTCTACTCCTCGATAGGGTCCAGGGTGATCCCGCCCAGGGCCGGTTGGCCCGCAATCGAGACCTTGAAACCTTGGACGTGGGGACGCAGCAACACGTAGTCACTGACGTGGAACAGGGGAATGACTCCCGCGTCGTCCATAAGCAGCTGCTCCGCCTCCCGGTACAGGGCCAGGCGCGCCTCCCGGTCCTGCTCCACCCTTGCGCGCTCCAGCAGGCTGTCGAACTCAGGGTTGGCGTATCTGGCGTTGTGCCTGTCCGAGTGCAGGAGCAGGTCCAGGTAGTTCTCGGGGTCAGGGTAATCCGCCACCCAGCCGGTGGTGTAGATGTGCTGCCCCTCTTCCTCCACCAGGTAGTAGAAGCTCTCCGCATCCAGGAAGTCCGTCTGCACCTCCACGCCCAGATGCTCTCTCCACGAATCAATCATGTACCGCACCGATAGCGGAGGGTCGCCATCTCTCACGTCCACAGTGGAGAAGACCACCTCCGGGAAATCGTCTGCGTACCGGGACTCGGAGAGCAGCCGGCGGGCCTCCTCCGGATCGAAGGGAATCCCCATCAAGGACTCACTGTAGCCCGGCATTCCGGGCGGCAGCAGGCCGTTGGCAAAGGTGACGGTTCCCCCGTATACCCCGTCAATCAGAGCCCGCCTGTCCAGGGCCATCCCGAATGCCAGACGCACCTTCGGATCGTCAAAGGGCGGCCGCGTCCCGTCCACCGAGATGTAGAAGGTTGTCAGCCGGTCGTACTCGTGCAGCTGGCCGCTGAGCAGTGGGTCTTCGCGAATCCAGGACAGGGACGCGGGCCTCACGAACAGGCCGTCCCAGGCGTCAGTCTCGTACATTTGAAGGGAGCGCGCGCCCGGAATGGGGGCGCTGGGCGAGATGAAGTACTCCAGGGTGACCGGATCGTGGTAGCCGTCATAGCGCCGGAGGATGATGACCTCTTCCCGGTCCCATACCATAAGCCGGTAGGGGCCGGAACCGTTGATCTCGTCGCTCATCCACCAGTCAGCGCCAAGGGCTTCTATCTGTCGACCGTCTACCACCGCGCTGACGGGGTATGTCAGTTTGGCCAGGAAGTACTCTTTCGGCGAGTCGATGGTGATGCGGATGGTGCGCTCGTCGACCACCTCCACGCCGGCAACCTCATCGGCCTCCCCTTCCAGCTTCTCGTGAACCCCGACAATATCACCCAGGTAAAGCGGCGCCGTGTCGCTGTGCAGATCGGGGTCGGTGGCGCGCTCTATTGAATACTTGACGTCGCCGGCAGTTATGGGAGCGCCGTCGTGGAAGGTAACGCCTTCGCGAAGCGTGAATGTGTAGACGACACCGGCCTCGTCGATCACCCATCCCTCTGCAAGGTCAGGCCGGACCGACAGATCGTCACCGAAACGGACCAGGCCGCTGAAGATGCCGCTCACGTACAGGTGAGACGTGGCCTCCCTGGCGATGGCCGGGTCCAGGGTGGACGGCTCACCCGTTGGCATGGTGAAAGCCCGGTCACGCTCGATGCCGTAGGGGGCGGGCGGGAAGCTGGCGAAGCGGTCCAGAACGTTGACGGTCAGGTTATGCAGGTTCTCCTCCTCAGACCTGGGCATGACCAGCGACAGAGCGAAGGTGAAGCCGCCGCGCTCCGCTATCTGCATGCGCCTCACCGTCTGCCCATCGACGCCCGGCTGCAGAAGATCGGCGCGCAGTGCATCAGAGCCGTCGGCCAGGGTAATCGCGCCGAGCCGGTCCACAATCGTCTCCGGTTCCTCGGTCGCAATCTCATACAGCAGCACGTCCATCCGCTGGCTCAGAGTGGAGCCGGGATCATAAGCCTCGACCTGCAGCGTAAGGCTGGTTTTTCCATCCTCGCTGACAAGCTGCAACCACTCTCCAAGCTCCCCGCTCTCCGATTTCTCCCACCCGTCAGGAATCAGGAACCGGACGCCAATGGTCCGGTCTTCATAGGGGACGTAGCTGACGGCAACCGCAGTCGGAGCAGCGTCAGGCGCAGGCGTGGGAGACGCGGTTGGCGCCGGGGTCGCCGTTGGAATCGGTGTTTGAGTGGGGACAGGCGTCTCCGTGGGCGCGGGCGTTTCGGTCGGGGCTGGGGTATCGGTTGGAACGGGCGTCCGGGTGGGAGCTGGGACCTCCGTTGGGCTGGGCGCAGGCGTTGGCGCAGTCGCCCCGTCACACGCCGCCACTATTGCGAGTGCCAGGAAAACCAGGATGACGCCAACTGCAAGCTTCATTTTATCCCTGCTCCTATGCGCGTATACAATCAGAAGATGTCATCCGCCGTCAGCCGGCTGAATTGACGTGAGGTAAGACTATGTTCACACATCAAAGGCTTGGAGACCAGCCCTTGAGAAGTCGCAGCGACGCGGAAAGCCGGGCCGAGCCGCGTTGCCCGGGCCAAGGTGGAATCGCAAAACACAATATCAAAATTGCGCTCTCGCTCCCACGGAGCTATGTAAAGATGCGCTACCCACAAAGGCAGCGACGAAATATGATACGATGTCTTAGTTTTTATTGACAATGCGCTTCCAAGTTCATATCTTGCTACTATACGAGGCGAGGTAACTCCAACGCTTGAGAAAGGAGGAGTCATGCAGCAGCACACGGCACATGAGTGTGACGAGCACGAGCACCACGGCGACGAGCCCGGTCACGTCCACGACCCGCACGAGTGCGACGAGCACGAGCATCACGTGGAAGACCATGCCCACTCAATCCATGAGTGCGACACCCACGAGCACCATGGCGATGAGCCCGGTCACGTCCACGACCCGCATGAGTGCGACGAGCACGAGCACCACACCCACGCGGCCTAGGGCTTGAACCTCCTTACCTGAGAAGAGTCCCTCAGTTCTGTAGAGCTGAGGGACTCTTGGTTTTCGGCGCAGGCTCGAAAAGAACTCTGTCTGAGAGGCCCAGGTTAGCCCGCCCGGGAATGGGCCACAAGATGGCCCACGTGATGCTGCTCAGTGCACTCCCCCGCCGATCGCTCAAGCTGCAACGTCACGTGCCCTATGCCGTGGGTGCGCTTGGCTACCCTGTGCATCCTACGCAGCATTTCGTCAACGTCGCCCTCATAGGAGGGGTCCACCAGGATATGGGCCGTGAACGCCTCGTTCCCGGAAGTGATGGTCCACACGTGAACGTCGTGAATAACGGTAACTCCCTCAATGTTTTCCAGGTCGCTGCAGAGTTTGTACACGTCTACGTGCTTTGGGACTCCTTCCAGGAGCACGTTCAGGACCGTAACCAGCAGACCGCGTGTATTGTACACAATGAACAGCGCAATCAGGACGCTGAGAATCGGATCTACCAGCACCCAGCCCGTGGTGAGAATGACTATTCCCGACGCTATAACTGCTACGGAACCCAGCAGGTCTGCCAGGACGTGCTGGAAGGCCCCTTCCACGTTCACACTGTGCTCCGACGAGCGGTGTAGCATCCATGCGGCCGCGAGGTTAATCAAGAAGCCACCGGCGCCTACTATCAGCACCGGCAGCCCGTCCACGTGCACTTCTTCGCTGAAGGCGCGGTGGTACGCCTCAAATACAATCCAGCCTGCTATCAGCCACAGGCCAAAGGCATTGGCCATGGCGGCCAGCACCTCAGTGCGATAGTAACCAAACGTCCGCTCCGGGGAAGCGTCTCTGCCTGCAATCCACATTGCCACCAGCGCCATGACGATGGCCGCGGCGTCTGTGAGCATGTGTCCGGCGTCGGCCAGGAGAGCCAGGCTGCCTGATACTATTCCCCCAATAACCTCCGCTACCATGTAGGAGGAGATAAGTACAAGGGCGATGATCAGGCTGCGGCGGCTGGCGCCCCGCAGGTCGTGGGCGTGGTCATGGCCCTCGTGCCCGTGACCGGAGTGATCATGCCCTGAATGATCGTCATGATCATCATGGTCATCATGGTCATGGTCATGGCCGGCGTGGGCGTCATGGTCATGGCCGGCGTGGGCGTCGTGGTCATGGCCGGAGTGGGCGTCGTGGTCGTGGCCGGAGTGGGCGTCATGGTCATGCTCGGCGTGAGCGTCATGGTCGTGATCGGAGTGGGCGTCATGGTCGTGACCAGAGTGAGCGTCATGGTCGTGACCGGAATGGTCATCGTGGTCGTGATCCGAATGGCCAGGCTCTCTGCGTTCGCTCTCCGGCATGTCCACGTCTCCTTGGTCGAGAATTATAGCACAACGAAGGCTATAGGACACAAGGCGCGGGCGAATTCCAGACGCGATAATATTATGGCGATTCACTTCCGTTGCGAACCGCCTTCGAGACCTGACCTCAACTTACCCTGGAGCCTACGCCTCTCCCCTGGCAGCCAAGCCTCTCTTGAGCGAATTTACCGTAGCCGCGGCCCCGAACATCACGGTCGCCACCAGGGCCATAGCGGGACCGGAGGGCAGGTCTGCATAGAATGAGAGGTAGAGGCCGGACACAGCGGAAGCCGCGCCGATCACTCCGCCTAACACCATCACCCCCACAAATCGCCTTGCCAGCAGGTAGGCTGTGGCAGCGGGCGTGATGAGCATGGCCATCACCAGCACAATCCCGGCGGCCTGGATTCCTATGACTATCACCAGCGCGAGAAGCGCAAGGAGCACGTACTCCACCAGCCCGGTCCTGATGCCCAGCACCGACGCTCCCACCTCGTCAAAGGTGGTGTAGACAAGCTGGCGGTGAAAGGTGTACAGCCCCGCGAGGACCAGCGCGGTCAGGGCAAGGGAGATGTACACATCGGTCTGGGTAACGCCCAGCACCTGTCCAAGGAGCAGGTCTTCGATATTCACTTTGATGTTGTTCGCCCGGGAGAGCATCACGAGGCCGAGGGCAAACATACCAGCAAAGATGATGCCAATGGATGTGTCTTCGCTGACGCCGGTTCGTCGGCTGACCGACCCCATCAGGATGGCTATGGCTATTCCAGCCGGCACCGCTGCGAAAAAGGGACTGATACCCAGCAGGAACGCCACCACCATACCGGGCAGCACCGAGTGGGCCAGTGCGTCACCCATGAACGCCCGCCCGCGGGTTATGACGTACGCGCCCAGAATCGGGCACATCACCCCTACGAGCACGGAAACTACCAGCGCCCGCACCATGAAGCTGTACTGGAACGGGTCAAATATGAAGTCGATCACGGCTGTTTCTCGTGGGAGTGCGGGGCGTAGTGGTCCGGTGCGAACTCAAGGCTGTGGGAGCCGTAGAGCTCCTCAAACACCTCTGCGGTGAAGACCTCGCCCGGGGGGCCGCAGGCGCATACATGATGGTTGATGCACAGGCACTGGTCAAAGCGCTGGGCAAGACTGGTCAGGTCGTGGGTAGCAAGCATCACCACCTTGCCCTCGTCTCGAAGGGACTGAAGCACCTCCACAATCCCCTCTTGCGCTCCCACGTCCACACCGCTGAACGCCTCGTCCAGAAGTATGACGCTGGCCTCCTGGGCCAGGGCCCGTGCGATGAACGCTCTCTGGCGCTGGCCGCCGGAGAGCTCGGTAATCCTGTCAGAGCGATGCTCCCACATGCCAACGCGCTCCAGGCACGTGCGGACAATTGTCTTGTCTTTTCTGCCGGGCTGTCGCAACCACCCAACGTTCCAGTATCTGCCCATAGTCACAACGTCCAGGACGGTGGCCGGGAATGTCCAGTTTATTCTGTCGCGCTGCGGCACGTAGGCCAGCGCGCCTCTTTTCGACGCCGCTCCGTGCAGCCTTACTCTGCCCCGGGCTACGGGGAGGGTGCCGGCAATTGCCTCGAACAGGGTGCTCTTTCCGGCGCCGTTTGGACCGAGGACGCCCATGAGGGTGCCCTCGGTCACGCTGAAGGTCACATCAGCCAGGGCAACGTGTCCACCGCGCACGACTGTCAAGTCTTCAACTGAGATTCTCGGTTCTGACGTCGTCGCCATGTCAGATCCTCCTGCGAGCCTCCGGACTCTATTCGCTCATCTCCGGGCAGGGCCCTCTGCCTTAGCTCAGAGCCCCCACTATACGCTCCACGTTTGTCCTGAACATTCCAAGGTAGGTCTCCGCGCCGCTGCCCTCGATGCCCAGGGAGCCCGAATAAAGCCTGACCAGCTTGGTGCCGGACTCACTTGCTATGGTCTCAGCCAGACGCTCGCTCACGGTGGTCTCTCCGAATACGGCCTTTGCGCCGGACTCCTCTATCTCGTGTATCAGCTCAATCAGGTCCTCGGCGGAGGGCTCCACCTCGGTGGTGATGCCCAGAATCACACCCACAACCTCAAAGCCGTACAGCAGCGCGAAGTAGCCAAGGCTGTCGTGAGAAGTCACCAGCAGCCTGTCCTCCTCCGGAATGGCGCTAACCTGGCTCTGGGTCCATGCGTGAAGCTCGTCAAGCTGCTGTGCGTAGTCGGCGGCGTTCTGAAAGTAGAGGACCGCGCCGTCAGGGTCCATGGCCGACAGGCGAGCGGCTATGTCTTCCACCGCCACCTTGACCCGAATGGGGTCAAACCAGAAGTGGGGATCCTCAAGCCCGTGGCCATGGCCTTCGTGGGCATCTTCACCCTCACCCAGGATATGCTCAATTTCCTCTATAGCATCTCCGGCGTCCAGTGCACCGGCGTCAACCTGTTCCAGAATCGCCTCCACCATGGCCGGCGGTTCGTCCTCTTCCTCCTCACCGTGATGCTCCTCTTCCAGTCCCGCCATGAACTCCCTGATCTCATCAAGGCCCACCTCTGCGGTGATCTCACCCTCCTCCACCTCGTGGATTATGTGCTCCAACTCCTCCAGGAACTCCACGTCTTCAATGTGGGTCTCAGCGAACTCAATGGGATCGATGAGCTCGGCCATCTCCACAATGGTCTCCTCGTCACGAGCCGCGTTCTCAACAAGCTCATGAAGCCAAGACTCTTCGAGTCCCAGTCCCACGCTCAACACCAACTCCGCATCGGCGATTTTGGCGACGTCCTGAGCGCCCGGCTGGTAGCCATGTGGGTCGGCCCCAACCGGCACCAGGCTGAAGACTTCGACCCGGTCTCCGCCGACTTCACGCACCCAGTCAGCTACGATGTTGGTAGTGGTCACCACTGGTATCGGCTCAGCCGGAGGGGCCATTGACTCCGCTGTGGCGGTTGGCTCGGCCGGCATTGACCCCGTGGTAGGAGTCGGGTCTGGAGCCATGGATGCCGTTGTCGCCGTGGGCTCAGGCGGCATTGACTCCGTTGTTGCAGTGGGGTCAGGCGCCATTGCCGGCGTGGTAGCCGTGGGCGCAGAGGTCGCAGTTGGCGCAGCCTCATCTGTGCACGCGGCCAGGACCAGCAATAGCGCAACCGCGATTAACGCGACCTTCCACACATTGAAAAAGCTGCTATTTGTACCTAGTCTCATACAATCTCCGTTCCTTTCACGCCTTTCGTTTTCTCGGTGTCTGGATCAACGCCAAAATCTGCCATGAGATTGCATCTCATTCCATATCCACAAACGATATGAATGCGCCTCCCGGTCAAAGTCTAACTAACAGATCTCCCCTGGGATTAAGGGGCCACCGCTCAGCTTCAGTGAACTCGCTCACCGGCGTTCTTGTGCAGCACCGGTGAGCACGCCCCCTGCCTTCTATCGAGACTCCCTTGGTCCAGCTATCCGGGACTGGCAGTCCACAGACACGAGGTTATTCTGCTGGAGTCTATTCAGTATTATTATGATACTCGGTCTTTATTATACCTGCTAGGGCTTCGTCTGATGCCTATGGGAATGACTGATTTTCGCAGACTTGGTCGGGTATGTCAACCCACCAGCCGTAATTTCAGTGGCGAGAAGGCAGGGTGTGCAACTGAGATTCAGTATGAACAAGCCGGTCTCGGCGTCAACGCCGTCGGGAGTTGCTAAATTCAGCCCATTGTGCCACCATATCCTTATGAAAGTCGGCGCGTTTGAAGTCCAGGAACCCTTCCCGGAACTCAAAGACCCCCACGTCCTCTCCCTCCTTGTGCCCTGGGTGGATGCCGGCAGCATCGGCACCATGGCCCTTAGCAAGCTGGAGGCCCACTTCGACTCCCAGGAGCTTGGCAAGCTGACAACGCCGGGGACTTATTTCGACTTCACCAGGTACCGGCCAATAACCCACACCCTCGACGGCGAGCGAAAGGTGACCATTCCCAACAGCCACATCTTCTACACCCGGCGCGAGGACGGACCCGACCTGGTCTTCCTCCACCTGCTCGAACCCCACGCCAACGCGGAGGAGTACGTGGAGTCCGTGCAGGAGGTCCTGAGGCTTCTCAAGGTAAGTCGCTACTGCCGCATCGGCGGGACTTACGGCTCCGTGCCGCACACCCGGCCCCTGCGCGTCACCGGGTCGCCGGGGACTGAGACTCTGACGGAGCTTAAGGGTATTGTGACGCCCCGAATGTCGAATAACTATTCGGGACCCATTAGCATTATGGGCCTCATCAGCGACGAACTTGAGCGGCAGGGCGTCGATACCCTCAGCCTGATGGTGCAGCTGCCTCACTACCTGGAGGTGGACGAGGACCACGCCGGGGCCGCTCGCCTCCTGCAGGTCATCTGCGCCCTGTACGGCCTTCCCGACCACCTTGCCGACCCGGAGGAGGGCCGCAAGCAGTACATGGAGCTGAACGAGGAGATTGAGGAAGACCCGGACGTGAAGGAGATGGTGGTGCAGATGGAGGCCGCCTACGACGCGAGGGCGAAGATGCTCGCCGAGGAGCTATCCACGCCCCCGCTGCCGCCTCAAGTCGATCAGTTTCTCCGGGACCTGGACCGCCGCTTCGACGACCGCTAGACCACGCCGGCTTCTGCAGGCCTACCCTTTGTAATTCGGATCCAGCCTTATTCGGACCTCCGCGACATAGCCCATCCAGGCTCTGTTGTACGCGTCCATGGCTGTGGCCCAACTTACGTTACGATTACGGGCCTGATCCTGAGCCATGAACCAGTCTTCATGCTCTCGCATTCTGTCAAAGAAAGATTTGACACCATGCTCTCCCGCACCCATTCCGGCCATATTTGCTGGTGAATCACCCAAGTCAACCCACTCATCCCAGAGTTCAAGGAAGTTCTCCCATTTTTCTTTATCAACAACTCTCAGCCAGTCCCGAGCGTCATCAAGTGCGTAGCCAACCCAGTCCGGCTCTATCAACAGATTGCGGACTGATTGTGCAAGCCGGGCCACCTCTATATCCATACCGTCTTCAGACACCCGCTCTATAGCTCTCTCCCCTAGTGCGACTCTTTGCTCCAACGCCTCTCGGCAGACTTGGGAGACGTTCACTTCGGGACGGTTTTCTTTGATCTGTTCGTACATTTCTTTCGGGATGTTGATACCCAACCGCACTTCTAGCCCCTATCTCGCATCAGCTGCGGTGGTGCCTCAGGTTCCGGACTGGACAGCAGATTTCTCTCGCGCTCAGCCACAACCCTGTCGTACTCTTCCTTGTGAAGCTGATCCACTTTCATTCTGATCTCGCTCACATAGCCCAGCCAGGCACGGCAGTACTCATAATTGGCTCTGGCCCAAGGATTGGCCGCACTATTCACTAGGGCTCTATCCTGGGCGTTGAACCACTCTCTATGCTCATCTATCATATCGAAGTAACTCCTGACTTGCTGAATTATCCGACCGTGTTCGACTATCCGGGTCACAGACTGGCTTTCATCGCCATAACTGTTCCAGTTCTCAATGAACCGCTCCCATTGCTCCGGCTTGACGGCTCTTATCCAGTTCCGGGCGTCTTCAAGCGCCATACCCTCCCAATCCGGGTCCACCGGAGGGTCCTCAATGGCGCGCTCGAAGCGAGAGTGTTCATTCCTCCACTTATTCATTGCGTCTAAAGCTGCCAGCGTCTCCAGGGCTTCCCGACAAACCTTTGAAACTTTGACCTGGGGACGAACTCCCTTTGCGCGTTTCAACAGTTCATCCGGGATATTAACACCTATGCGCATAGCTCCTCTTTCTGTATGTTATATGTCGAGTATACACATACGACATACTCACGTCAAGAGATTCGCGCAAGAGTCACTACGGCCCTGTGAAGGCCGCTTAAAGGGAAATACGTTTAGTGGCGTAACATAACCCGCTCGCTCCCTTCGACAAGCTCAGGGCGAGCGGGTTTAGCAATTCCTGCAATCTACCTGCTCAAATGGTTCGACAAGCTCACCACCGTATCAAGTACGGGGCGAGATATGAGCGGGAAAGGAAACCACACGCCTCCTGCATCAAGTGCGAAGATTTGCTTTCGCAGGAGCGACGGTTATTCAGAGGTTCGCTAGACCACGCCCCCTTCGCTCAGCACCGCAAGCTCCGTCCTGGACAGGCCGAGCTCTCCGCACAGCACCTCGTCGTTGTGCTCACCGATCAGCGGCGCCCTCCTGGTGATGCGCCAGGGCGAGCCGTTGAAGATTCCCGCCGGGCCCGGGTGTCGCAGCTTAGCCCCCACCTCCGGGTAGTCCACCTCGGCCCAGAAGCCGCGATCCTCCAGGTGCGGGTCCGCCAGCACCTCCTCCGGCGACCTCACCGCGCCCATGTTGAAGCCACGCTTCTGGCCGCCGTGGTACACGTCGTCCCGGTTCATGTTGGCAATGAAGTACAGGAACAGCTCATTGTCGGTGATTGAGTCGGGGTTGCGGAGCTTCTCCTCAAAGATGTCGGCGGGCAGACCTTCATCCTTCATCCAGTCGCCCAGAATCTGGAGCCTCTCCGAGGTCAGGCGGTTTACAATCTGGGCAGCCACGTTGATGTACTTGCCGTCGGCGCACGGGTGCTGGCTCTTGTCGGTGGGCGTGGGCGAGGCGTGCCGCCCCGTCTGCCGGCGCACGATCTGCCCCGTGTAGATGTAGCGAGTCACGGCCGCTTCTGTGGTCAGGGCGCAGGCCTCGTGGACGGAGGCGTCGATGTACTGCCCGCTGCCCGTGACCGTCCTGTTCAGCAGCGCCGCGCCAATGGCCATCATCGCGAAGTGGCTTCCCATGTGCCACGCCTGTCCTCCGCCGGGAGCGATGGGCGGAGCGTCCGGCTCCTCGTCTTCGGTGTAGCCGCAGCCGGCCATCTGCCCGCCTGCAGCCAGGTGGAGCAAATCGCTGGTCTGGAAGTCCTTCCACGGTCCGTCCTGGCCAAAGGGTGTCAGTGAGCACATCACCAGGCCGGGGTTGTCCCGCTTCAGGTCATTGTAGCCAAGTCCAAGGGACGCCATGTAGCCCGGCTGGAAGGTCTCCAGTATCACGTCCGCCTGGGCCGCAAGCCGCCTGAACAGCCGGCGACCGTCCTCTGTCTCCAGGGAAAGGGTGATGCCGCGCTTGGAGGTGTTGTAGTGCCAGAATGAGAGGCTCCTCTCTCTGTTAGGCACGTCCTGGTAGAACGGGCCGACCGACCTGGTCTCCTGGCCCCCCGGCGGCTCGATTTTGACCACGTCGGCTCCAAGGTCGGCAAGGAGCTTGCCGCACCACTGGCCCTTGTCATCGGAGAGCTCCAGCACCCTCACGCCGGAGAATGGGCCCTCCGGGTCGGCGCCGGGGGTCTGCACGGGCGCGGGCGGCGGGTTGGGCCTGGCCTCGTTGCCGGTCCACTCCGCGGGCGCGTCAGAGTCGATCATCTCCTGAAGGTACGGATAGTCCGCACGGCTCATGGTCTTGGGCCAGAAAGTTCCGTCCTCGAAGCCGTCCGCAAGCTCCTGGTGGCTGATGCCCAACAGGCCCTCGAAAACGTCCTTGTTGTGCTGTCCGATCAGCGGGCCGGAGAGCTTGTTGAAGACCGGCGTCTCGGACATCTTGAACGGGGCGTTCTGGTGCGGCCACACGCCAAGGGCCGGATGCTCAATGTCGACGTACATCCCCCGGTGCTTCAGGTGCGGGTCATTGTCGAAGCGGTCCTGGCTGCTCTGCACGGGCATTGCCCGCACGCCCACCGCCTGGCACAGCTCCATAATCTCGTACTTGCCGAGGGTCTTTGTCCACGACTCGATGCCCTGGTCCAGCTCCTCCTGATGCTCCAGCCGGCCGTCCAGGGTTGCGAATTTTTCGCCGACGGCCCACGCCGGCGATCCCATCACTCCCACCAGCCTGCGCCACTCGTCGTCGGAGAAGCAGGCGATGGCGCACCAGTCGTTGTAGTCGCCCGGGGACGTCCTGTAGGCGTTGTGAGGAGCGACTGTGCGGCCGCGATAGTTGCTCACCAGAGGCGTGCCGGGCCAGTGGGCGCGGTTGCCCGCCGGGTAGCCCTCCCGGTACGTCGAGCGGCCGTTGGCCTGGAGGTCCAGGAAGACGGGGCCGTTGAGGGCCACGCCCGTAATCCACTGGGACTTGTCCACGTGCTGGCCCAGGCCTGTCACGTTCCGCCGGTAGAGCGCGCTAAGGGCGTAGATGGCGCCGTACATCCCGCCGGTGTCGTCCATGTAGGACCAGCCCCAGCCCGCGGGCGGCTTGTCCGGCAGGCCGGACAGGTAGGTCAGGCCGGACAGCGCCTGGGCGATGGGCCCCATCGTCTGGTAGTCCCTGTTGCGACCCGTGTGCCCGAAGCCGGACATGGAGAGGTACACGATGTCCGGTCGCAGCTTCTTCATCTCCTCGTAGCCGATGCCCCAGTTGTTGAGCACGCCGAAGGCAAAGTTCTCGATGACGATGTCGGAGATGGACACCAGACGACGCACGAGGTCGATGCCGCGCTCCGTCCTGGTATTCAGGGTTACGCTGAGCTTGTTGGCGTTGGTGTCGCTGAAGTGGCCGTTGGTGTTGAGGTTGATGGGAAAGCCCTCCGGCGTCCCCTGGCCTGAGGCGATGTTCTCGCCACGGGTGCTGGGATTCTGGGGCCACTCCACCTTGATGACCTCCGCGCCCAGCGCGCCCAGCCAGCGAGTGCACCAGGGTCCGGCCCTCACCCACGTGAAGTCCAGCACACGTATCCCTGCCAGTGCTCCGGCTTTAGTGGTGGTCACTTCGGCCTGGGTCTGTACCATCTCATACCTCCTATAAAGGCTTCGCCTAACGACGATTTCATCTCCGACGCGGTCTGCGCCGCGTTGAACAGGCGATGAAGGCTGCCCTATTTTAGCGCGAATACGCACTGCCAGTCGAGGGGAGTTTCCAGGTTTCTGGACCGGGCAAGCCTGTGGCGCTTTACGGGCGAGAAGATGGGCTTCATAATTGAGTGTGATGGCAAGCACTGTATGTGGCGCGATGGGCGAGGGAGGAGGCTCCGAAATGTCCGATGAAATAATTGAGGAACTGTGGAGCGTCAGAGACAGCATTGCACGGGAACACGAATACGACTTAAGAAAGCTCGCAGCCTACCTTCAAGGCCTGAACCAGTGGGGGCACCCATCCGAGTCACAGCGGCGCTCCATCTATCGGATCGTTCCTGACGGGCCGGTGCAGCGCCTCGCCAAGACCGCTTAGGCGAATCAAGCATGAAAATTCATTACTACCCGGAAACCGACAGCCTGTACGTTGAGTTCAAGGCCCGGCCTGGGGCGGAAACTATAGAGGTCACTGAGGGATTGAACGTCGATATAGACGCCAACGGCGAGGTGGTCGGCTTCGACATTGACCAGGCATCCCAGCGCCTGGACCTGCACACGCTGGAGGCCCACGCCCTGCCTCTTCACAGCATCAAGGCGGGCTAACCCGCTCCAGCTCCGTTACCAGGTCTATAGACTGCGGCGGGAGTGGCAGAAAAAGAACACTAGGGAAGTCAAGATGGAATTTTACCAGCTGGACTACGTTCTACATGAACCTCGTGAAGACCAGGAGTGGCTCTACATGGCCGAGATACCTGGTCTCCCCGGGTGCCGCGCGTGGGGAGAGAACGCCGACGAGACCCTGACAGAGCTGTACACGGTGGCCAAGCAGTTCATTCTCTCTTACAAGGACCGGGACAAGCCGCTTCCTGAGGGAGCAGCGCTGCCTACGACCGGATGGAACTAGCAGAATAGCAATGCCAATTGTATTCACAGAGGGGCCTTACCGGTTCTTCTTCTATTCGGGAGACCGGGACGAGCCGCAACATGTCCACGTGGCGCGCGATAATAGGATTGCCAAATTCTGGCTTGATCCTGTGAGGATGCAAAGGAGCGGAGGTATGCGGCGCCCTGAGATTCTTCGTATACTACAGATAATTGAGGACAACCACAAATCTCTCATGGAGGCATGGGATGACTACTTCAATGATTGAAGTGCAGATACCTAATGCAGAAGACGCGAACGTGACCGAAGATACACTGACAGCGGAGCTCTCTGACGGCCGCACTATATCAGTTCCATTGGCATGGTATCCCAGGCTGGTTCATGCTACTCAAAATGAGAGGAGCAACTGGGAGCTCATTGGCGAAGGACAAGGGCTGCGTTGGCCCGACCTGGACGAGGACATCAGCATAGAGGGATTGATTGCGGGCCGCCCATCCGGCGAGAGTCAACGCTCTTTCAAGCGCTGGCTTGAGGCAAAGCTGGCAGGTCGTAGCGTGGAGTTGTCAGACCTCTTCGGGAATGAGGGCAAGGCAGGTTAGTCGAATCAGGGCGGGCTGAGCCACAGGCCGCCCGCGGCTACCGCCCAGCACCCGCCCCTTGCTGCTTGTGCTCCACTCAGATAGCGTGTCTTGCGCCCCGGTGAACAGGTGATGCAGGCAGCCCCATCTTAGCCTGATTGGGGCTATGCGTCGAAGGGATGATGTGGCGCTTGGCAAGGCTGCGGCGCTTTACGTGTGGGAAGATGGGCTTCATAATTGGGTGTGACGCCAGACGCCAGATGTGGGATGTGTAAGAACAGCTGCAGAAGAGGTCGATAATGATCGACAGACCAAGTCTGTCCAGTGTCGCCTTGAGATAGGAACCATATCGCGGCTAAGCCATCACCGCCATGAAGGGGATCAAGACAATGCAAAAGGCTCTACATATCAGAACCACCGTACAGCCGGGAGGCAAAGTGGAGATTGTCAGCCCGGAGCTGGAGGCGGGGCAGACGGTGGACGTTGTAGTGATGCACGAATCCAGCATAAAGGGGCGCTCTATCATGGAGATTCTCAACAGCGGTCCAGAACGCCGTTTGTTCCGTACGGCTGAAGAGGTGAAAGAATACCTGGCGTCAGAGAAGGCGTCGTGGGATCGCTGACTCTTCCCGCCTCCGGACTGGTCTACCTGGATGCCAACGGTCTCATCTATAGCGTTGAGCGTGTAGAGCCATACCGCACACTACTGCAACCAATGTGGGAACAGGCGCAGGACGGGAATCTGACCATCGTGAGCAGCCCTGTCCTGGTCATTGAAGCACTTACAAAGCCACTTCAAGACGGCAACACAGAGATTGAAATGCAGTACCGCGAACTGTTCGAGGCCAATGCAGTGAGAATGCTTGACGCCTCTTACTCTGTGTTCGAAGATGCCGCCCGACTGCGAGCCAAGACCGGGCTGAAGATACCCGACGCTCTGCACGCAGCGACAGCCCTGCAAATCGGGTGTGCACTCTTCATAACCAACGATGAAGACTTTCGCCGCGTGGAAAACTTGCCTGTTGTTGTCTTGGACGACCTTCTGAAAGAAGAGAGCCAAACATGAGCGTAGAAGCGGACAAACTCCTTGCCGCTTGTCCAGCCCGCTCTACCCTCGCGCTCGACCCGCCCCGGCCTCCGTCATCAGATCCAGAGCAGATTGCGCCATGTGCCTGCCGCCTATTGCCTGGGGCTGCACAACCACGTCTGCGCCGGCTCTCAGGAGCTTGGCCTCCGCGTCCTCCCTGGTCGCCCGGGCAACTATGCGCAGGTTGGGGTTCAGGCCCCGGGCCGTCAGCGTGATGTAGACGTTGTCGGTGTCGCTTCCGGTTGCGGCCACTAGTCCGTACGCCTCTCTGACGCGCACCGTCAGCAGGTCCTCGTCCCTGGTCGGGTCGCCCTCTATGCCCAGCAGGCCAAGCTCCTCCGCCTCCGACATCGCCTCGGGCCTCCTGTCCATAACCACAAGGGTCGCCGATTCCTGTTGAAGGGTCAGCGCCACCTCCCTGCCCACACGCCCAAAGCCGCACACGATGTAGTGATTTCTCAGCTTCGCCAGTTGCGTTCTCATTCTTCGCCTCCGAAACAGGTTCCGCAGTATCTCCTCCTCCACCACTATCTGCACAATGCTGGTCAGGATGTACAGCATCACGCCAACGCCGACCACCATCATGATCATGTTGAAGACGCGGCCCGTGGACGACAGCGGGCGCACCTCGTCGTATCCCACTGTGGTGAAGGTGAGGATGGTCATGTAGGCCGCGTCCATAATCGACCACCCCTCGATCCACATATAGCCCAGGATACCCACGGCCATCAGGGCCGTTAACGCCAGAAGGCTCCTGGTGAGATTCTTGCCAATCAGTCCCAAGTCACTCTCCCCGCCGAGTATACGCCCATGCCCTATTGTGAGAGAAAACGGGGCTGTGGTCTATACCTACGGCAGGGCGCGGCGCTCTGCCGGGTGCGGAGGTATTGGCGTGCTCACGCGGGTCCAGGCATCCGACTGACGAAAGGTTGGCGTTCCCTTCCCAGCCCTAAACCTGAAGCAGACGCCGGGATACTTCTCGCGCCTCCTCCAGGTCCTCCACGAAGTGCTCCTCCGGGACGCTCTTCAGAGCGTTGAGCGCCTGAAGGGCCGTGGCCGGTGCGCCGGCCAGACCCATGACTATGCATTCAGTGTCTTCAGCTATCGCTATATCTATCATCTGCTCCACCACAAGAGCAGCGCTGTCGTCAATGAACACGGTCCCGGAGAAGTCCAGAATCACAATCTCGTGTTCCTGGATGTCAAGGCTGATGGCGTTGATCAGCTTGACGGAGGAAGCAACCGAGAAGCTGCCCCGGAGAGCCACCAGCCCTACCCGCGCCGAGAACTCGTCTTCCAATTCGTCGCCGTCCTCCTGGGTCATCAGGAAAGTCTGGTCGCTTAGGGGCACGGACACCACGTTGTCCAGCTCCAGGCGTTCAAGCTGTCGGGAGTAGGCCATGCCGGCCGAAATCAGACCTATCGCCACGGCGGTGACCAGGTCCACGAAGACGGTGAGCCCCATGGTTATCACCATCACCAGGAGGTGCTCCCTCTGAACGCGGTGAAGGCGGGTGATGAATCGCCAGTCGATGATGTCCCATCCAACCTTCATCAGGATTCCGGCAAGGACCGCGTGGGGAATCAGCTCGACGTACTTTCCCAGGCCCAGGACCAGCGCCAGCAGGATTCCGGCTCTTATGGTTCCCGATACCTGGGTCCGACCTCCGGCGCGAATGTTGACCACGGTCCCCATGGTGGCCCCGGCCCCGGGAAGGCCCCAGATGAACCCTGCAATCGTGTTGCCTATGCCCTGCCCTATCAGCTCCCTGTCCGGGTTGTGGCGAGTCCGCGTGATGGAATCGGCTATGAGGGAGGTCAGGAGGCTGTCAATCGACCCCAGCAACGCGAGCGTAATCGCGGGCTGAATGGCGTTCGTGAGCAGGTCTACGCCAAACTCCGGCATCCGCAGGCTTGGCAGGCCGGTTGGCACGTCGCCTATGACGGGCGTATTGGTGAGCCACAGGATGCCCAGTGTGGTCCCGGCGACAAGCGCCGCAAGGGTGGGAGGCAGCACCTTGCGCAGTTTCGCCGGCCAGATTATACCCACGACCAGGGTGACTGCCGCGATTGCGAGGGCGCTCAGGTTGACGTCCCTTATCACGTCCGGCCACGCCCGCACGGCCCCCATCGGGCCGCCCTCAGCCACCGGCGCGCCCAGGAAGGGTAGCGTCTGAAGCAGGATGATGATCACTCCTATGCCGGACATGAACCCGGATATGACCGAGTAAGGCGTGAACGACACGAAACGCCCGACTTTCATCACGCCCAGGAGAATCTGAATCAGGCCGGCCATAATCACCACCGTGAAAGCCTCTGCAAAGGTGTCCGTGTGAGTGGTGACAATGACCGCCATAGCCACGGCCATAGGGCCGGTGGGCCCCGATATCTGCGACTTGGTGCCGCCAAAGATCGCGGCGAAGAAACCCACGGCAATGGCCCCGTACAGCCCGGCAAGGGGCCCTACGCCGGACGCCACGCCGAAGGCCAAAGCCACGGGCAAGCCGACCACGGCCGCTGTGATGCCTCCGAAAACGTCCCCGCGGAACGTCTGGAGGTCGTATTTGAAGTTAAAGGGCAACTATCTCCTTCAACCGCACTGACCAGTATATCTGCCGACGCGCAGATACCTGATGCAAAGATGAATACTGATACTCGTTATCGAACCTTCACGTGGTGGCATGGAATTTGAAAACTGCGGGTTCATCGGAGACAATGCTTGCCAAAGCCTGCAACGCGAGTCCAAAACCTATGCTAGCATAATAGCTGGCGAGAAAATGACCAAGAGTGTGGCTTGCGATTTTGGCGGTAAATGATGAAGAATCTCGTAGCTGTATGTTGCCGGTCGGGCAGTGAACCCCGGGCTGCCGGTAGCCCGGGACCGGCGGCCGCCCTACGAAAGCGTCGGTGGAGCGAGAAGCCCGGAGAATCGGGGCGTTAGACCACATTCTGAGACCACATCCAGTTTCACTCAGGAGGCATCCATGGCTCAATCGACTCAGACAGACTCTGTGGAAGGGACCTCTACCCAGCGGACCGCCCAGGAACCACTTCAGATAGTCTATCGTTGGGCCGTCGGCGTGATGGCCGTCGCCCTCGTGACGATTGCAAGCCTGCTGATCTGGGGGTCCGGAATGGAGTTCCCCACCACGCTCTCTTTTGAGACCTCCAGCGATGGCTCCGTCAACCTTGAGAAGACCATCCGGGGCGAGACTTCCAACACAATCGACGACGCGGTTGACTGGATGACCGTTGAAGGGGCCTGGCTCTTCGACTGGATTCGCAACGCCGTCAACTTTGCGCTGGTCCGTATTGAAGGATTCCTGAACTGGACGCCCTGGCCTGCCCTGGTAGTCGCCCTTGCCCTGCTGTCTCTCAAAGTGGGGGGGCGTAATCTCCTGATGTTCACATGCGTTGCCCTCATGTTTATGGGTTTTATGGACCTGTGGGAGAACACAATCGGCACGGTTGCACTCATGATTGTCGCAGTCGTCGTAGCCGTATCAATTGGATTCCCGCTGGGGATTCTTGGCGCGCGCAACCAGATGGCCGACAACCTCATGCGACCCATACTCGACGGGATGCAGACCATGCCCAGCTTCGTCTATCTGCTACCGGGCATCCTCTTCTTCGGCCTGGGGAAGCCCGCCGGCATATTCGCCACCATAATCTACGCGGTGCCACCGGTTATCCGGCTCACAAACCTGGGCATACGCCAGGTGTCCCCGCAGGCCCTGGAGGTCGCGCGGGCCTATGGCGCGTCACCCCGCCAGGTGTTGGCCAAGGTCCAGATTCCAATGGCTTTGCCCACCATCATGGCCGGCATCAACCAGACCACAATGATGGCCCTGGCAATGGTGACGATAGCCAGCCTTGTGGCCGCCGGAGGGCTCGGCGACGACGTCAACCGGGCGCTTCAGAAGAACCAGCCGGGCAACGGGCTGATCGCCGGCCTGGCCATCGTCTTCCTAGCCATCATAATCGACAGGTTCACCCAGTCTGTGGCTCGCGGCCGACAGGAAGTGCTGCGGAGAGCGGCGGGCTAGCAATGTTGAATCGTTAGTGGCATAATTGCCGAGGTGTGTAAGCCTCGGAGGGTCGAGAAACCTTATCCTGTGGAAGGGGGATCAGAAAGTTGAAGCTCAAGTATAAAGTGATGGCGCTCATCGCATCTATGGTGGTCGTCCTGGCCGCCCTGGCCTGTGAGGAGGAAAAGGAACCAATTGTATTCAGCGACCTTAACTGGACCAGCGCACAGGTGCAGAACAGGATCGCACAGTACATCGTCGAGGAGGGCTACGGCTATCCCACGGGCGTGGTCTTTGGCGCAACGCTGCCGCTGCTCCAGGGACTGCGCAACGGCGACACCCAGGTGACGATGGAGATCTGGCTGCCCAACCAGCTTGAGGCATGGACTGAGGCTGAGGCCAACGGCGAGGTGGAAACAGTCGGCGAGAGCCTGGGCAAGGACTGGCAGTCGGCCTTTGTCATCCCGACCTATCTCCAGGAGCAGTACCCTGACCTGGACAACATTGAAGACCTCAAGGATGATCAGTACAAGGAGCTCTTCGCCACCTCTGAGACCGGCGGCAAGGCGCGGCTGGTGTCCTGCGTGATTGGCTGGGCCTGCGAAGAGGTCAACGCACAGCAGATAGAGTCCTACGGGCTGTCCGACCACGTCCACGTCCTCAACCCGGGCGACGGCGCAGCCGCCAACGCCGACCTATACGGCGCCTACGAGAAAGAGGAGCCGTGGCTCGGCTACCAGTGGGGAACCAACGACCCCGCCCTGCTCCTGGACCTTGTCCGCCTTGAGGAGCCCGCCTACAGCGACGAGTGCTGGGCCTCCGACAAGGCCTGCGCCTACGAGGACGCTACCATCCTTATCGGAATCAACACGGAGTTGAAGGACAGGGCGCCGGAGATCATTGACTTCCTTGGCAACTGGGGCTTCGACATCGACCGCTTCAAGGAAGTCGCCGTCTGGCAGAGCGAAAACCCCGACGCCAGCAACAACGACGCCGCCCTCTGGTGGCTGAACGGCAACTCCAGCGTTTGGCGCAGTTGGGTCACTAGCGACGCCGCCGACGCCATCCAGGAAGCCCTGGACGGCAACGAGACTCCGGCCGGCTGGCCCACGGGATAAAGATCGGCGCATCCACAGCATCTAGAGTCAGAAACTGAGAACCAAGGTTGTTGCAGGCCCTGACATAACGCAATGAACAGGGGGCAGCAACCGGTCCAGGCGAATACAAGACGGCAGCCTTCGGCGGAGGGAAGGGCAGGCTCCTTCCTGCTGCTGACGGCTGCCGCAACCCTTTTGATGGTCTACGCCCGGGTCGCCGCGGACGCGGACAGGCCGGAGCTCCTGGAGTCCCTGCAAGCGATTGCTGACAACAGGGGCATGTACACCCTGACCGGGATCGCCCGTCTCATATCAGGACTGACGCTGTTCGCGGGAGCGTGGTTCCTCTGGAGGACCGAGCTGGTCCGGGGAGTTATTGCAAAGCGGGCAGTGGCAGCGCTGTTCGCAATCTCAGGCGCGTTCACGGCCGATTCCGGCGTCAGCGCGTTGCTCCTGGCCGGGGCTGCCCCCGAAGCCGCCGCCTCGGGCGCCGTCAACTCATTCACGGAGTCCGTCTCTTTTCTGCGATGGCTCACCGGAAAGCTGGGGTTCACCGCGGCTGGACTGGCGCTGGCGGCGGTTGCCCTTGACCGTTGGAAGGCGGACGGCGGAATGAAGGCCTTTGCGCTGGCGTCGGCCGTGATTGGCGTCATGATGCAGTTCATCTGGATTGACGCGGCTACGGTAGTGCACCGGATCGTTGGCGTCGCGTTCTTCTGGTGGCTGGTGGTCACCGGGGTCATGCTGCTACGGGGCAGGCTAGGGCAAACACCCGACCTTACGGGTGAGATTCGCTGATGGCCCACCCAAAGTAGGCTGTCTCCTACCCCAACAGTAGCCTAGGGAGACCTTTGAGGCGCGCGCCTCCCGACCGTTCCTGCGGAAGCAGGAATCCAGAGCGTCCGATATTGAAGGAAATAGATTCCCGCTTCCGCGGGAATGACGATAAACGTATTATCTCCAAGATGCCGCTCTAGTTGTGCAAGGGTCTCCCTCCACAGCGGCATACCTACGAAAGAACAGGGCCGGCGGAAGCGCCGGCCCCCCTGCAACCTCGGCTTCTAGTTCCCTCCGGACTTGGGCAGGAACGGGATGATCTTTTCGGCCAGGGAGGCCATGTTTCGGGTCTGCACCCAGACGTGGCCGTCGCCCCTGAACTTCATCACGAGGCCCTCGCCGCCCGCTATCAGGGAGCGGATTCCCCCAACCTTGCCGATGGAGTAGTCTACGTCCTCCGAGAACGCCACCAGGTGGCCCGTGTCCACCACCAACTCCCTGTCAGGCCGCACCTCAACCTCCTTGATGGCCCCATAGGAGTTGTAGAAGACCGTCCCATCGCCCTCGGTGGAGAAGGCCCTGATGAAAAACAGGCTCTCGCCGCTGAACATGCCCCGGAACCCCTGAAACTTGGTGTCCGTCTGGACGTTCTCGGTGCAGGCCAGGAACGAGCCTGACTGGATGAACAGGTTCTTCCCCGGCGGCAGGTCGAAGTGGAGGATGTCTCCGGGAGAACTGGGCGCAAGGCTGACCCGACCTCCGGCGCGCTCCGCCGTAAAGGTGTTGACGAAGAAGGACTCGCCGCCGAGCATCCGCTTGAAGCCGCCAAGCAGGCCGCCTCCACCGCCGCCCGTGCTCATCTCGACGCCCTCCTGCATGACCATTGCTCCCGGCTCGGCCTTGATTGACTCTCCGGGGTCCAGGTCCACGATCAACATGGCGTAGCTGGGGTTAAACTCGACTGAGGTTCTCAAGCTCTGTGCCTCCTCCTATTTGTGTATCTGTTACTTCAAGCATAGCACAAACGGGATTGGTCGATATGCCAATCCTTTCCTACGGTTTCTGCGGCCCGGGAAAAACGAAGAGCTACTGCCCTGCCCCGGGAGCGCCTTCGGTTGACGACGCGCCTGGTTCCGGCGCCGTCCGCACTCTTCGAGGCGGCTCCGGAGGAGGCTGCGGTGGCTCTGTTTCGGCGGGTTCCACGTCCTCCGTCTCACGCGGCTTTCCGCCAAACAGGAACTTCACAAAAGCCATCAGCAGTCGCAGAGTGAACTCAAGGGCTATCAGGAGCACAAGGTAGTAGAGAATGTTCTCGCTGTGGTCCCTGACCTCCCTCAGCACATCGAAAGACTCCCGCACTGACAGGGACGACGAGTCCACCAGGAAGAACGCAAGCACGCCAAAGGGCAGTATCTTCGCCAGGTCCCTTGAAAGGTCCTCGTCGTAGTAGGACACCACGCGGATGGCGCAGACTGTGACCAGCGCCATACGGAGTATTTCAGCAATGGTCTGGTCTATGGACAAGAACGCCAGGATAACCGTGAGCACTCCAAACCAGAAGAAGGCGAATACCGGGAACAGGATGATGTACTTCCCTACGTAAAGCACCAGGTGGAGCACGACTCGCAACCACCCGCGTTGCGACTCCTCGTACCTGGAGAGGTCCAGGGCGAACATGTCCCTGGAAGCCACGAACCTGTAGAACCTGAAGACGAAGAATGTGTACACGGACATGCCCAGGATGTAGACGGCGACTGGCCGCAGCAGGTCCAGCGCATCGTCTATGCTCAAGCCCCTGGGAAAGATGTCGCTAAAATCCATGAGCCCCACCTCTCATTCCGATCATTGCGGCGCTTCCAAGGCCTAGTCTAACGATGTAACAATAAGGCAAGCGCTGCAATCGGGCAATGCCTGACCGGTAGGCAATGGGAGTAAACAAGAGGTGGAAAAGGCGGAGCCGACGGCGTCAGGCCGCCGGCTCAACGCGCCGGGCCCATGTCGCGGCCCTGGGGATGGTTGGCCATCCGGTTCTCCGCGGCCAAATCGACCGTACCGGATATGCGGGCAGCTCGGGTCTCGGGCCGCCGGGCGGACTTGATCCACCAGAGGATGTTCTTCTTGGACGAATTCGGGAAACGCTCAAAGAACGCCCGGGCTTGGACGTTGCTCTCCAGAGCGGAGAGCAGGTCCGGCGGCATCACCAGATCCTCGATTTCGTCCAAGGCGGCCCATGCGCCGTTGGCCTTCGCCGCCTCCACCGCCCGGATGCCGGCCTCGGCCATCAGGCCCTGGCTGGTCAAGCGGCCGATCTTCCCTTTGTTAATGCGAGACCAGGGGCTCTTTGGGTTCCTGGGGGTAAAGAGCCTCATACCTCGGTCCGCGTCCAGCTTGTTTGGCCTGGAGTCCACCCAGCCGAAGCACAGCGCCTCATCCACGCTTTCCGTGTATGGCACAAATGGCTTGCCGGTGGCCTTCTTCCAGGACACGAGCCACACGCCATCCGCGTCTCCGTGGCGCCGCTTCAGCCACTCGCGCCACTCCTCCCGGGTCTCCGCGTGAAGGAGGGGACGGCCGTCGCCCGAGTGTGTCCCGATTTCGCCTTTCACAGGATTTACCCTTGCAGCGACGCCTCGCGAAGCGTCTGGATGTCTATCTTTCCCATCTGCAGCAAAGCATCCATCACGGCAGCCGGGTTCCCTTCCATCAGCTCCCGGAGCATAGACGGCACAATCTGCCAGGACACCCCGAACTTGTCCGCCAGCCAGCCGCACTGACCGGGATCCCCGCCTTCCGCGAGCCTCTCCCAGTAGTAGTCGATCTCCTCCTGGGAGTCGCACTGGACCACAAATGAGATGGCGGGGGTGAACTTGTACATGGGGCCGCCGTCTATCGCCGCAAAATACGCGCCCCCAATCTCGAACTCCACGAACGCGCTGCCCTCGGCCGGCCCTGAAGGGAGGTCTTCTCCGCCCAGAAAGCGGGAGTTCGGGAATACGGAGACATAGAACCGGGCAGCCTCCACGCATCGTCCGTCAAACCATAGAAAGGGGCTTATCTTGGGCTGGACTGCCATAAAGAACCCTCCTTCCTTTGCCGCGCAGCTGAACCAGCCTGCGCGTTAAGCCCATAGTATCCCGTCGCCTTTCCCCGCCGCAATCCGATACCGCGTTTACCCCCGGCCTAGGCGGCGATACGCTCTTCGGGGCTCTCATGCTCCCGGCGCGCGGCCTCGCGCTCGGCGCGGCGGGCAATGGCCCGCACCAGCCCGCTGAACATCCAGCCGTGAATGGGATAGAGGGCGTACCAGTACAGCAGGCCGAAAAGCCCCTTGGGGATGAAGGCCGCCGTCTGCTCAAGCTGCGAAGTGCCGTCACGGGCCTCCCTGACCTCGTACTGCAGCCATGCCTGGCCCGGCACCTTCATCTCCGACTTCAGCCGAAGCAGGTGGCCGTCCTCCAGGGATTCAACGCGCCAGAAGTCAATGGCGTCTCCGACGCGAAGGTCGTCCGGGTGCCGTCGACCACGGCGGAGTCCGGCGCCTCCAAGAAGGCGGTCCGCCATACCCCTGAGGCGCCAGGCCCAGTTTGCGAAAAACCATCCCCTGCGAGCGCCGATGCCGGTGAACGTCCGGAACACGTCGGCGGCGGGCGCAGCGACCGGATACCTGCGCCGTTCGACGATCATACCCTGGTCCGACTCCAGCCGTACCAGCTTCTCAGCGGTGTCCGGAGCGGACGCGGCGTCGCTCCATGAGGTCTCGATTCGACCCTCGTCAAGGTCTTTGATCACGCCGTCGATGGCTGCGGAGTAGCCCCGGGGCGCTATTTGCGGGAAGAGGGTGCGGGCCAGGTCGTTGGTGACGACAACGTCGTTGCGGAGCCCCTCCACCAGGGCGGCGGAAATTCCGGCGGGGATCGGCGTCGTCCAGTGCACCCAGTAGGACGACAGCCTTGGAGTGAGGACAGGAACAGGCAGCATGAGCCGACGAAGGCCCCGGGCCTTGGCATAGCCCATGATCAGCCCCTTGTACGTGGTCACGTCCTCTCCGCCAATCTCGATGGTCAGACCCCGGCTCTCCGGCGCGTCAAGTGTTGCAACCAGGTAGTCCAGCAAGTCGTCGATGGCGATGGGCTGTATCCTGGAGTAGATCCACCTGGGGCACACCATGACCGGCAGACGCTCCGAAAGGTGCCGGATCATCTCAAAGGAGATGCTGCCCGACCCGACGATTACGGCCGCTCTGAACTCCGTTACCGGGACTCCGCTCTCACGCAGCGCCTCTCCGGTCTCCTGGCGTGACCTGAGATGGCGGGACAGCTTCGCCTCGGGGTCGCCCAGGCCGCCCAGGTACACGATGCGCTTGACGCCCGCGGCTCTGGCGGCTTCCCCGAAAATGCGGGCCGCCTGCACGTCCATCTCACGAAACGCGGAGCCGCTGGACATGCTGTGAATCAGGTAGTAGGCGCAGTCCACACCGGTCATGGCCTCCGAGAGGCTCTGGGGATCAAGAACGTCCCCAACGGCTATATCCACCCGGTCGCTCCACGGACGGGACATAACGCGGGACCGACTACGCACCAGGACTCGAACGCGATGCCCCTCTTCGAGAAGGCGCGGGGCCAGCCTTCCACCGATGTAGCCTGTGGCGCCGGTGACCAGAATCGTCTGTGGCGCTGTCATTTGCCACCTCCAATCTCGGCTGTCCGCGATCAGCGTGCCTATATATTCATTATATCGCTAATCGCTCAGCTTAGTCGGAGGCTTTGGCGGGAAGCGCAACCGCTAGGTCAGAGCCGGCTTCTCCGCCGTGATGACCGCGAGGTGCGTTGGCAGGGGAATCTTGCTAATGTTGGCAAACCCCGCGTCCGACAGCCAGGAAGCGTACTCATCGCCGTGGCGGTCGCCTGCGCCCGGATCGAACCCCACCAGCACGTACATGTCCATCATCGTGTCCATGAAGCTGCGCTTTGCGCTGTAGTCCACCCGCATGAAGTCCTGCAGGATGAGCATCCCGCCCGGCGCGAGGGTTTCATACGCTCTGCGAAACAGCTCCCGGCACTGCTCCTCGGAAACTATGAGGACGACGCCTGATATGAGTACAGCGTCGCTGTCGTAGCCCAGCTCCACATTGTCGAAGTCGCCCTCCACCAGCGTTATGCGGTCCTCCAGCCCGTTTTCAGCAACCAGCCCGGCTGCGACTTCCAGGGGCTCCTTCCGGTCGACCACCCGCGCCTCCAGGCCCTGGTTGGCCTTGCAGAGAGCAATGCTGTAGCTGCCCGCGCCTCCGCCGAGGTCCAGCAGCTTTCGCCTGTCGCTGAGGTCCACACTCCTTACCAGGTTGTCCGCCTGGCCCGAGGTCGCCCGGTTGTCCTGGCCACGCATGTAGTCCCACCAGTAAGTGGCCGCGTCCGTGAAGCCGTTCTGGAAGGGCAGCTCCGTCCGGCCCTCGACAATCAGTCTGTCCAGATTGCCCCAGGTGTGCCAGTAGTTGGTGATGTGCAGCGCCAGGTCCCCAACGTATTCCCGCTTGCCGGGGACGAGGTGGGCGGACGACGCGGCGGAGCACCTGTACCCTCCGTCGCCAACCCTGTCCAGAAGCCCCAGAGCGACACATGCCTCAAGAAACGCGCCCACGAAACGCGGGTCGGCGTCCAGATGCGTTGAAACTTCCGCCGGGGTCATTGCCGACTCATCCAGAAGCTGGAACACGCCCAGTCTGATGCCCGCTCTCAGGACCGCGGAGTTCCAGAACTGGCGGCTGAGCTCGTTCACCCACTCCGGGTTGAGCTCGGCCGGCTGGCCTTGTTCGACGCTGATGTCGTCCCTCCCGCGACGCGGTATCGCCGGCTGCGGCGGAGGACTAGCTGTGCCCTTCCCGCCTGCCGTTGCAACATCATACACCATCTTGTAAAGCTGAGATGCCGCCGTTTACAGGCTCGCAGAAGCGGGCTAAACTGACCTGAAGGTTTATCCCCTGGCGGTCGCCCTGTTCAGCGTGGGTAAGCCGAGTTGGAACGTTGAGGCGATCACCCTCCGGAGGTGATATTGGCGTCGGTTTCCCAGAACCCAAGGTATGAAGCGCACGAGACCCCTCCTCTGGCAGCCTCTTTGGGGTTTGGCGCTCAGTTCAGCCTGAATGCGGCTGCTACACTGCTGGTGACGCCCATAGTGGTAGCCAGGGCATCGGGCCGGGACGACAGTTATCTGGTGTGGATGGTGTTCGCATCGCTACTGGTGGCCGGGCTGTGCACCCTGCTGCAGGTGCGCCGGGTGGGGCTGGTGGGGGCCGGCTCAATGCTGCCGATGTTCACCGCCGCCTTCGCCATACCCTTCTGCATCACCGCGGTTGCAGACGGTGGCCCTGAAACCCTGGCCGCCCTTGTCATTGTCTGCGGAATTGGGCAACTCTTAATCGCCAGGTGGCTGTTCATCATGCGGCGAGTGGTCACGCCCGTGGTGGGCGGGACGGTGTTGATGATCCTGTCCGTCACCCTGGCCTCGGTGGTGCCGCGCCTGCTGCCGGAGGCGTCGGACACTGATACGCTGGGCGCGCACCTGGCCGCCCTCTCCACTCTGGCGGTGATATCGGCGCTCATTCTGCGCGGCTCTGCGTCAATGCGGCTCTGGGGACCGATCATCGGGATTGTAGCGGGCAGCGCCGTGGCCGCCGGCTTTGGCCTCTACGACGCCGGTGGCGTACTGCAATCCTCCTGGGTAGGGTTTCCCGGCGAGTGGCCGGGGCTTGGCTCGCCGCCCATACTTTCCGGCTTCGGCGTGACCTTCTGGACACTGCTGCCCGCCTTCCTGTTCCTCAGCGTCATCATCTCCATTCAGACCAATGGCGAGTCCATCTCACAGCAGAGGGCCGCGAGGCGCGACGGACGGGCCGTGGACTTTCGGGAGGTGCAGGGAGCCATGACCGGGACCGGCGTGACGAACCTGATCGCCGGGGGCGCGGGCACGGTCCCATACATCGTAAACCCGGGCGTGGTTGCCTACACCCAGACCACCGGCGTGGCTTCGCGTCGAGTCGGGTACTGCATAGGCGGGATGCTGATAGCGCTGGCCCTGCTGCCCAAGGTGTCTGCTCTGCTCAGCTCCATCCCCGGGCCGGTCATGGCCGGATACCTCATTGTACTGAGCGCATACCTGTTCATAGACGGCGCGCGGACGGTCATCCAGAGCGAGCAGGGCCGTCAGCGAATCACGGTAGCCGGGGTCTGCTTCTGGATAGGGGCGGCGTTCCAGTTCGGGTTGTTCTCGCCGCCGGAAGTCTGGTCTGTGTGGAGCACATTGCTGCAGAGCGGGATCACAACGGGAGGGGTGGCCGCCATAGTGATGGTCCTGTACATCGAGTTCACCAGCCCGCGGCGAATGCGCTTCCATTCGCAGCTGCACATCGATGCCCTGCCGGAGTTGAACCAGTTTCTCGCCAGATTCGCCGAGCGGCGCGGCTGGGGTACGGCAATGAAGGACCGACTCAGCGCAGTCGCCGAAGAGACGCTGCTGACCCTCGCGCCCCTGGACGTTGAGGGGTGGATGAACCAGGACGACGGCCACGAACGGGAAGAAGAGGAGGACGCGAAACCCGACCGCCAGCTGGTGGTCCTGGCATCCAGCGACGGGCCGGTGGCAACCCTGGAGTTCATTGGCGGCGCAGGAGACGAGGAGAATATGGAGGACCGGCTGCGCCAGCTCCAGCAGTACGACGAGGAAACCTCGGCGGAGCAGGAGCTTTCGCTGCGGCTGCTCAGGGCCTACGCCTCTTCGGTGAGGCACCAGCAGTTCCACAACACGGACATCATCACAGTCCGCGTAGCTCCGTAACGGGGCAGCGGCCCTGGTTGAGATTGCGAGGAGAATAGCGGAGTGTTACTATGCCCTCCAGTGAATAGCAAATAGCGCAAGCCGGACGCTTCAGGAGAGAAAAATGAGAATAGGCCTGCTTTCGGACACCCGCATCCCTGGAATCGCAAAGGAGGTGCCGCCGCAGGTGGCCCGCGCCTTTGAGGGAGTAGACCTCATTCTTCACGCCGGGGGCATCCAGGCGGACTACGTTCTGGACTGGCTGGAGCAGATCGCGCCTGTGAAGGCCGTGGGCAGGGTGCAGGGCCGCCAGTACGAGACCTCCATCCCCTATCACCTGGAATCAGAGGACAACAGGGTCGCCCAGCAGCACATCCTACAGCTGGAGGGCTACACCCTGGGCATGGTGAACGCCCTTGACCTGAACGACATCAACGACGACGTGTTCCCCGGATTCCTGGCGGCACGGAATCTACCGCCGGGCGACATT
Organism: Dehalococcoidia bacterium; assembly: GCA_034421015.1. Taxonomy (GTDB): domain Bacteria; phylum Chloroflexota; class Dehalococcoidia; order Lucifugimonadales; family UBA2985; genus DAOUJW01. The sequence goes on along the minus strand of DAOUKT010000033.1, from coordinate 28,293 downwards.
GCCAGGCAGGTACGAAGCGTCTTCGATCAGCCTGTCGACATCGTGGTCTTCGGACGGACGCTTGAGGCGCTGGTGGAGGAGCACGACGGCATCCTGTTCGTGAACCCGGGCAGCCCCACGATGCCCAAGAACTCCATGAGGCTGGGCCAGGTGGCGCTCATGGAGCTGACCCCCGACAGCCGGAACGCCAGGATAGTGGAGCTGGCCGAGTTCAACTAGCCGTCAGCGTCTGCCGCCTGCGTCGGCAGGGAAACTTCTGGCAGCATTGATGCACGGCATCAAAGGAGCAGGTTGAGTGAGAGATGGGTTGTCTGGACAGACTCAACCCAGAGTTGTGAGAGTTCCCCTCAACGCCGTGCCGAACTCACCCTTCTGCCAACTCCGGACTTCCGGACTCGCGAGTTCGGATTGCAGGCTGCATGGGCTCCGCGCCAAGCGTTCCAGGCTCGCAGACGGCCATAGTAAAGCGGGGTCTAATCCCAGTTTACTGCCTAACTCGCTGCGCCACGTTTTGAGACTTTGAAGGCGAGCCTTGACCGTCTCTCGCTCCGCTGGACTCAATGGCGCTTCGCTCCGTGCCTGATATGGCCGAGTAACGGGGCTGGACCTGATCCCTTTGTCGATTGCGGCTTTCAGTCTTCCGGCGGCCGGCGGGCGGCCGAACGGGCCCAGACCTTTGACTGTCGAGAGATCGACGTCTGGCTCCGACGACAGCTTGACCAACGCAAAATCCGGTATAACCTTGAAGCAGGGACGGTCGAGACGTTTCGCCTCCCGTTCGCGAAATTGGACCAGAGAGCGCAAGATGGCCAAACCCCTTCCGTCCAGAGTGCGGCTGCCCTTGATTGTGAGGAAGGCCAGATCGCGGTCAGGCGGAGTGTGCTTTACTCTCTCCTGACGTAAGAACTCCTCTTCCGCCCATCCGAGCCGCAATAGTTCCTTTAGCCGTGTTGAGAGCGCTTCGCGAGTCTTCAGAAGGTGTAGAACATCGTCTGCCGCGTACTTCAAGACCTCAGGGCTTAAGGGCCGCACAGTCCAGTCCGAGCGCTGGAGTTTCCGGGGCTTCATTAACTCCACACCCACATTCTCCTGCACCACGGACTGCAAGCCCAACTGCTTTGAGCCAACCAGGGCAGCGGCAATACCGGTATCGAATAGGTTGTTTACGCGGAATCCCCAATCCCTGTCGAGGCTGCGGAGGTCGTAGTCGGCGGCGTGGAAGACTTTCTCCACTGATCGATCACCAAGAAGATCGCCAAGAGGTCGGAGATCGTCTATCGCCAACGGATCCACAAGGAAGGCAGTCTCGGTCGATGCGAGCTGCACGAGGCAGACGCGCTCGTGATACCTGAAGAACCCGTTAGACTCTATGTCGATTGCTACCCGCGGCTCTCTAGACAAAAGATCAACGACTTCTGCCAAGCGTGACTCCGTGGTAACCAAGTCAATCTGGCTCATCTTCATAGCAAGCAGCCTAAGATATGGGGGGTTATTCAGTCAACCGCCCGCCAGCGCTGAGGTGTTTACTCTTTGCTGAAAAGGTTACTCACGGGAAGCCACCCCTTTCCAAGAGTGATACCCTGTACACGTCCCGCAAACAGACAGGCCCAGGCATTTCGTCCGGGGTTGTCTTATCTCAATCCAGGTAGGAAAAAGGTTTCCCCCAATGCGATACCTCTAGAGAATGGAAGGAAGTGTGCGAGGGAAATCAGCTGGATGTCCAACGGCTCACTTTCAGCTAATCTTCCTGAACCTTCGCTCTTGGCGCAGTCAGCCGTTCGCTCAGTTCCCACAGGTCTGAAGCCAGACTGGCGTCGTAGCTCAGGTCGGACGACGGCACGGCTCGGCAGTCCTCGAAGTACTTGCCCGTTATCCCCTCCGCTTCATCCGATGCCGCGAGGTAGACCACAGTCTCCGCGCCCTTCCGGGCGCTTACACCGCGGACGCCAATCATGAGGTTGACCATGCGCCCAAAGAGACCGTTGTTGCGCGCTATCCGGGTGCGGACCAGCCCGGGATGAAGGGCATTTACAGTTACGCCAGAGCCTTCAAGCCGCCGCGCCAGCTCGTAGGTGAACAGGATGTTGCAGAGCTTGGAGCGTCCGTACCCCCTGTAACCGGCCTTGAACGCCGGATTGGGCAGTTCCTCCAATCGGAAGTTGGCGGCCGAGAAGTGGGAACTGGACGAGACGTTGACTATCCGGGAGGGCGCAGAGCTCTTCACCAGGTCCAGCAGAAGATTAGTCAGCAGGAAGTAGCCCAGGTGGTTCAAGGCGAAGGTCATCTCGATGCCGTCAACGCTCCGGCGTTCGGAGAAGAATACGGCTCCGGCGTTGTTCACCAGGACGTCCAGCCTGGGCGCTTGCTCCTTGACCTGCTCTGCTAGGATTCGCACCTCCGCCTGGGACGACAGGTCGGCCAGAAGGAAGCTGACTGCGGGGTTTCCCGTCTCCATGATGATGCGGTCCACGGCGGCGGCGGTCTTCGCGGCGTTCCTGCCAACTATCATCACGGCCCCACCCATGCGGGCCAGTTCGCGGGCGGCCGCATAGCCGATGCCGTCGCTGCCGCCGGTTATCAGAACGGTCTTGCCTTCCATAGCTCGCGATTCTATCGCAGGTTACGCCGCGGCGCTAGAAGTGAGATGCTGTTTCGCCTCAACAGCGAGAGGCCCGGGCGATTTGCCCGGGCCTCTTGTATCTCGCTTCCAGTAGGAACGAGGATTGACCTCTGCCGCCTCCTAGTCGGGGCTGGCTCCCCAAACCAGGGAGACCCCGCTATGGGGGAAGGTCGCGGCGGAAATGCCCAGCTCTGCCGGGTGCTTGATCTGCCGCGCGCCTGCGCGTCCCTGGATCTGCTGGATGGAGTCAACGTGCAGCCAGAAGCGGGTGCGGCCGCTGCCGATGTTGCCGCCGCTGGGGGAGATGGGGAACTTGCTGTCGTTGCTGATGTCCTCGTTCTCGAAGTAGTCGAGACCGTCACCACGCCCGATGCCCGCGTAGCCGCCGAGGCCCTCAAGGTGGATCAGGTGGAACATGCCGTAACCGTCGTACATGTTCTCAAAGGACAGGTCGTTGACGCTGACGCCCGCGGCCTCCTGGAACAGTCGGCCGGTCCTGGCAGCGCCCTCTTCGCTCTCCTCCAGGGTGTGCTGGAGGCTCCTGGGCCTCACGGTTGAGGAGGTGTGGCCAAGGATGTACACCGGCTTCTGCTTCATGTCCGCGGCCCTGTCCGGGGTGGTCAGGATGTACGCAGAGGTGCAGCATATCGGGATGTCCGCATCGAACAGGTTGGCCGGCTTGGCCAGCCATCGTGCGGTGAGGTAGTCCTCCCTGGTCACGATGTCGTCCGACCTGTGCTGTGCGAAGAACCCCTCCGGGAAGTTGAGGCCGTTCTTCTTGGAGTTCACCACGAAGTTGGCGAACATCTCCTTGCGCTTGTTGTACTTGTGCAGGTAGCGCTGGAATCGGGTGGCCTCAGGGTAGACACCTACGATTCCCCACCCTGTGGTCCACTTCTCGCGGGAGGAGATGGTGTCTCCGCGGGCGTTGCCCTGCCCCACGTAGTACCTGCCGGAGAAGTTGTGCCAGCCCCTGATGACAAGGCAGACGCCGCTTAGGCCCTGCACTATCGACTCGGAACCGGCCACCAGAGCCGGGGCCGTGTCGCCCGGAGCGTGCATGACGAACTTGAGGTTGGTCAGCTCCGGCATGTTGTTCATGATCCACTGCGCGCTCAGCTTGGCGATGCCGTCACGCTCGTCGTCGGTCGGCTTGAACGCCGCGGCCATCTCCGCTGGGATGTCCCGGCCGTCCGGCCAGGGCTGCGGCCAGTCGAACCGGCCCGTGGTGGTGTCCGGTACCACGACAAGCCCGTCCACCTGCTCTGGCGATACGCCTGCATCCTCCATAGCCCTTCGAGCGGCTATGATGGCATACGCGCCCACGCTGGTCTGGGGGTCGCAGTCCCACCTGCGGTCCGTGGGGGAAACTCCCACGCCAACCGCCACGGCCTTGCCCTTGCCCGGCCATACACCCAGTCCCTCCTGGGTCCGGAACCATTCCGTTGGCATAGTCTGAACTTCTGGCGCCATTTGGTATACCTCCCTTACTTAATCCCTATCGAAACTCATTCGAGTAGCGGCCCTTAGCCTACCACTCGGAACTCAGGTACCTTCTGGCCGGTGGCCTGGGTCACTTCAAACTCCACCTGCACATCGGCCCCTATCGGCACCTCGTCCAAGGGAGTCCCCGGGAGATGCGAAAGCAACTTCATGCCGGTGTCATTCCCGTTCTCATCGTACAGCCCTACTACGGCAACGTTGAAGGGCTGGTCTTCAAAGAGCAGTGGGACCGGGTTGTCATACATGACCGCGTAGGTGTATATATATCCGCGTCCGGGCAACTCCTTCCACTCGAAGTGCTCCGCCGAATTGCACTCGTAGCACGTTGCCTCAGGCGGCTGCTGCAGCCTGTCGCAGGGCGGGCAGTACTGTACGACCAGCCTGTCCTCGTTACAGGCCTCCCAGAATCCTCTGTCCACATCCTCCGGAACCGGTGACTGTTTCGGCAATTCTCACCTCCCTTTTGGGTATTTAAAGCCATTGAGTATTATGCCGAAAGACCTGAAAGTAGTCAATATGTGGCGCGTTGATTGTCCATTTCCATGAGAGGGCGCAACGGGACGGGAGTCATCCGTCCTGGCCCGCTTTGTGAGACGAAGGATTGCGACCGGGCCCGCGATCGCTAGTCGTATCTCAGGGCTTCCGCCGGGTATATGCGGGACGCCTGCCGCGCCGGGAGATACGTTGTCAGGAGGGAGGCCGCGTACGCTATCACAACCACGGGCACAATTGAGGACCAGGGCACAACGTAGGTGACGGCATCGAAAGTCTCCTGCAGCTGCCTAGTGAGGTCGATGGACAAGCCAAAGGCCAGCGCAAGGCCGAGCCCGATGCCCAGCAACGCTATGAACGAAGATTCGATGATGAAGGACAGCTGCACCATTCCGCTCCTGTAGCCGATGGCCCGCAGTATACCCACCTGCACTCGCCGCTCCACAACGGATCGCGCAGCAATGATGCCCAGCGCGGCAATGCCCACCACAAGCCCAAGGCCCATGAACCCCTGGACAATCTTTGTGAATGCGAAATTCAGGGTAACCAGCTCCCGGACTGACTTCTCCAATGACGTGGCCTGCAGCCCGTGCTCAGCGAACTCCTCTTCCAGGGTCGCCACAAGCTCTTCCGCTCGCGAGGGGTCATGCAGCGCTATCCGATGGGTCCGGAACGGCAGCGGGGCCGATGAAAGCCTCTGAAGCGTCTCGTGGCCGGTGATCACCGTTTCAGAGTGGAACGCCTGCTCCTCAATCACTCCAATTACTCGCAGACGCACTGATCTCTGCTCTCCGGGGTCGTGCACCTCAAGGTACACCTCCGGCAGCACAGGGTCGTCACGCTGGAAGCCTTCCAGCTGGAATGACGGCCCCTGGGGGCCCTGATTAAAGTCGGCGGACGCGGGAACCAGGGATGAGGCGACGACGACCACCTCTTCGCCGGCCGAGAGCGCGCTCCACACGGCGCGGTCGTCCGCGTAGCGCTCATCGCGCAAATCGAATCCGAAGGTGTTGACCTCCGCGAAGGCGGGATCGACGCCGGTTACAAACCAGTCCCGCAGGTCCTGGTCCGTGTCCTGCTGCCTGATGCGCACAGGGTAGCCGCTCGCAGAGGCGATGGCTGTGATCTCCCCCGCATCCAGCGCCGGAGACCGGTCTATGCGGCCCTCCAGATCGCCAATGGGGTTGGCGAAGCTGGTGGTGGCGTAGATGTCGAATCCCCCCGTATACCTGCGCGTATCGTCGTACGCCTTGACGAAGGCATCGTTAATGAAACCGAGGAATACCAGCATCATCACGATCAGGGAGAACATTGCCAGGGTCATTCCGGTGCGAAACCGGGCCGCCATCGGGTAAGCCAGGGCTGTCCTCGTAATTGGCGAAAGGGTGCTCCCTCTTCCCAGCACGGCAGATACGGCCCTCACCATGTGATTGGAGTTGTACATCACGACCCAAACGCCGCCAACAACCAGCGCGATCCCCGCGATGATGAGAATATCTATGCCGGAGTCAAATTGCGGAAGGCCGAAGGACTCCCAATCCACAGGGGCGAGCCACACGGCCAGGAGCAGCGCGCCCGCCAGGGTGTAGGCTATGCTCTCAGGCAGGCGCAGGGCATGGTTGAGCGCCAGTGGCAGGCCCACAACCATTAGAGAAAGCCCGATGGAGAAGCTGTTCAACTGCTCCGACGAGATGCCGATGAGCGTAATCAGGACGCCAAGCGCGACCATCAGGTAACCGGCAATGAACAGGTCCCAGAACAGCCTGATAATTGCCAGGGGCCCGCTGATCAAAACCCGTGCCAGCGCTCTATGGAGACGCAACCGCAGCAACGCTCGCAGGGCGTCCATATAGGCCGCTCCTATCGACCTCCACGCTTCCCGCAGCCTGTGGCCCTCCTTGGGCGGCTCCGGGATGTCCCGCACGGCCCGGACTATGTTCAGCGAGCTAACCCGCATCGCCGATACGACGACGACCAGGTACGTGACAACCATCCCCAGTGTGTAAGACAGGACAAGGCTCTGCCACCGGAAGGAGAACACGATTCTGAAGCCTCCAAACTCGTCGACCGCGCCAAAGGCGGAAGCCATGGTGCCCACCAATATGACGCCCACGAATATGCCCAGAACACTGCCCACCGCCGCGGCCGCGAGGGAGTAGACTGCGCCCTCGAACGTGAACAGCCGCACGATGTGCCCGCGCTGCGCGCCCACCGCCCGCGCAATGCCAAGTTCGCGCTTCCGCTCCGCCGCCAGCATGACAAATATCAGGGCTATCAGCAGGATGCCGGCAAGGATGGAGAACGTCCCGAACACCAGAAAGATGCTTGCAAACTGGTCCCCTACCCCGTCCGCCTGTTCAATGCCGTCCCTCTTGATGTCGTCCAGGTCCAGCTCCCGTTCCTCCAGCAGGCCCTCAAGGGCATCTATCACTGCCCGGGTGTGCCGTTCTCCCCCGACCTTGCCGCCATCATTGGAGATGTAGACGGTATTGATGTTCCCTTCCTGGCCCACGATAGCTTGCAGGTCGGCCAGCCGCATCACGGCCAGCGGGGCAAAGGACGCGGAGCCTCCACCTTCCTCAAATACGCCGGCTACGCGCACTACAGCCGGCGTCTCGTCAAAGAACAGGGCCAGGTTGCCGCCGGGCTCTGCGCCCAGCTCGTTTGCGGCATCGGCGTCCAAGTACACCTCGTTCTGCGCCAGCGCCCCGAGGTCGAGGCTATCTCCGTTGGCATCCTCGTAGGTCCCAAAACCTTCGGCGTGAGCGAAGTCCAGCCCCTGTACCGCCAACCTTGGCAGGTTTCGCTCCGTGGCAAGTGACACAGCGGGCACGGTCAGCCCGATGGCCGGCATGACGCCGTCCACAGGGGCATCGGCAAGCTCCGCTTCGATGGCGTCTGCCGTCTCCTCCGGGATGTACTCGCGCAAGCCGGACGGCTCCAGGTTGTCCGAGCGCACCACCTCGTCCACGTGTCCAAACTGGTCCACCAGTAGCACGCGCACCGAGTGTGCGAAGGTGTCTCCGATGGCGAATGACGCCGAAAAGAGGGTGGTTGCCAGCATAAGGCCGACAACGATTAGCACGGTCTGAGCGCGACGCCTTGGGATGTTGCGCAACGCCATCTTCAACACGATTGGATTGCGCAGCGCGAAGAAGACGGTCACGGCAACCGCCAATATGAACACGACCGTCAGGCCGGCGGTCAGAGAACCGATGGGAATACCAAAGAGCGTGGTCGTGGCTAGCTACCCCTTCCGTCGGACGACAGCATCTCGTCGCTCTCAATTAGGCCGTCGCGCATACGCACCATGCGCCCGGCGCGTGAGCCGACCACGGCATCGTGGGTGACCAGGACAAATGTCTGCTCCCGTTCACTGTTGAGCTTGCAGAGCAGCTCCATGATGTGCGAACCGGACTCACTGTCCAGCGCGCCGGTAGGCTCATCTGCCCAGACAATGGCAGGCTCGTTCACCAGGGCCCGGGCTATGGTAACCCGTTGCTGCTGGCCGCCGGACATCTCCGCAGGCCGCTTGTCAGCCTGGTCGGCCAGACCCACCATGTCCAGGACCTCCAGGGCGCGGCCGCGGGCCCTGGCATGGCCGGCGCCCGAGAGCAGCAGAGGCAGCTCGACGTTCTCTGCGCCGGTGAGCACCGGCAGCAGGTTGTAGGACTGGAACACGAATCCCATGCTCATCGCGCGGAACCGCGTGCGCTCCCCGTCAGACATCTCGTGAATGGACGCCCCGTCGATCAGCACCTCGCCGCCCGTAACGTCGTCTATCCCGGAGAAGGTGTTGAGCAGTGTGGTCTTGCCGCACCCTGACGGCCCCATCACCGCGACCATTTGCCCCCTGCCAATGGACAGGTCCACGCCCCGCAGAGCGTGCACCTCAATCTCCCCGGCCCGGTAGGTCTTGACCACTCCACGGGCTTCTATGATGTTCGACAATCCGTCCCTCCTGACTTCAGGTTCAACTCACATTGCGACAACCCGGCGCTGCGAGCCATTCGTTCTTGCAGGACAAAGTGCATCGCGCTTGTTGCAGTAGTTGACAACCAACAAGACTATACGGGCTGATGGCGATTTCTGGCAACGGCTCATTCGGATGTCTGACGCGCCGTGCTGCCTGCTACCGTGATGTACAGCGCCCAGGTACCCGCGAGAAGAGCGGATGCAACCAGGAACCCTCCCCGGAAACCGATTATATCGGCAATCAGAAATCCCAGGAAGGGGCCAAGCGCTGCCCCCAGGTCCAGCCATGTTGAGTACCGGCCCATCACGGCGGCCCGCGCTGAGTCGGGCGATGTTTCGCCTATCGCAGCGTCCAGCGCCGTGTTCACTCCAACCCCTGAAATGAACAGCAAGGGTATCCCGACGACTGCGGCTGCCAGGGAGTCGTACACTGCTATCAGCGCCAGTATGACAGTCATTGCGACCATTCCGTAGGCGATGGACATCCTTCTGCCCACGCGATCCGACAGGTGGCCCAATGGTACGCCCAGGCCGAGCTCGGAGAGCCATCTGAAGCCAACCAGGAATCCGGCAAGCGTAACCACGGCAAGCGATCCTCCCAACACCCTCTCGTTTTCATCAGCGAATCTAGCGAGGTAGGGGGCCGCGGTGGCAATGGCCAGGCCGTTTGCCGAGAACGCTGTCGCAAAGCGCATCAAACTAATGGAGAGGAGAGGGAGTCTCGTTCTGCGGTCCCCCTCCGGCAGTTCAGATACCGCCAGGTCCCAGGGGTTCAGACGGTTTCTCAGGCCTCCGCCCTGGGAGCGGACGCGCTGAGGTCTGAGATTCGGCACCCTGGCGGCCATGACTATGCCCGTGAGGCCAAGGGCAGCCAGGACTCCAAATGTCACCTCCTTTGATGTCAACTGGAACAACATCGCGCCTGCAGTCACCGCAACTATGCTGCCCAGTCGCTGGCCGGAGTTGAATAACCCGATCAGCCTGCCCCGGATTGCGGCCGTACCGACTTCAAACGCCGTCAGGAGCGCAGCTAAACGCATGTGGGAGTAGGATACCCCCCAGATGACTCGGGCCAACAGCAGGGATACAGGGCCATTCCCCAAGCCGTATGCAAGTGTGGACAGCGCGCCGACGGCAATGGAAAGGGCGAAGGGCCACCGCACGCCAAATCGCTCGTATACTCCGGCAGCGAAGGCGTTGCTCGCCAGGCGAACGAACCGGTTGATGCTGAGCGCAAGCCCAATCCAGAATGCTGCGCCAAGGCCAAAATGCTCACCCAATCCAAAATCGGCCGCCGCCACTGGCAAGACCACGTACATCAGCGAGTCGCCCATGATGACCGCCGCTGTGGGAGACACCGCAAAGAACATGCCAGCCGGAATGATCGATCTGATACCCACTATTGCGACCAGGCCTCCCAAAAGCGCCATTATAGCCGATGGTCTTTCAAAGTTCTCTGTTGGTCTCAGGCCGTGTAGAATGGCAGCATCACTAGATTACCGCGGGCGCCTGCCCGGATACGGCGAGACAGGCAAAGAAACAGGGTTGAAACACCATGAACGTTCAACTGGTCGAAGCGTCACTTGAGCAGAAGCCCGTGCTGCACCGTCTCATGCAGATGTACCTCCACGATACGTCGGAGTTCACCGGCGATGACGTGAACCGGGAGGGGTTGTTCACATACCGCTATTTCGACGAATACTGGTCTGAGCCGAACCGAGCACCGTTCCTGGTGTACTGCGACGCCGCGCTCGCCGGGTTCGTCCTGGTCAACACCTACACCGTGGTCGTGGCACCGGGCGCGGGACGGTCGATAGCCGAGTTCTTCATCATGCGCAAGCACAGGCTGCGTGGAGTTGGCAGGCGGGCCGCCTTCCACGCCTTCGACATGTTCCCCGGGTTTTGGGAGGTACGCGAACATGTCGATAACCTGGCCGGTCAGCAGTTCTGGCGGACCGTAATTGGAGAATACACCGGAGGCGCGTTCTCGGAGACAGTCCTGAATGACGATAAGTGGTTTGGGCCTGTCCAGACGTTTGACAGCTCCCACAGGCATTGAGGATATCCCCTGCCCTGGCGGGCCCGGCATCCCGCCGGTTGGTTGTGCTCGCGGTTGTATGTTATCCTCCCCTCACACGGCTGCAACGCTGCAACTTGGAGGTATCATGGTAGATAAACACATCGTCGCCTTTGGAGGGGCCAGGCCGGTCGCGTCTGGAATGCACCCTCTGTACAGCTACGTCCTGTCTATGACCGGCAAAAGCCGACCCAAGGTCTCCTGCATTCCCACAGCGACCGGAGACCTTCCGGCCAACCTGGTACGCTTCTACAGCAACTTTCCGGCTTCCATCTGTGAGCCGTCCCACCTGGCCCTTTTCGGGCGTACTGTGACCGACATCCGCGAGTACCTCCTGAACCAGGACGTCATCCTCGTGCTGGGCGGCAACACCGCAAACATGCTGGCCGTATGGCGCGTCCACGGCGTGGACCTGGCTCTCAAGGAGGCCTGGGAGGCCGGCCTCGTGCTGTGCGGAGGCAGCGCCGGTTCCCTCTGCTGGTTTGAGTGCGGGACTACTGACTCCTTCAACCTGAATGAGTTGAAGCCCCTGCATGACGGCCTGGGATTCCTGGCGGGCTCCCACTGCCCTCACTACGACGGCGAAGCCCAGCGCCGGCCTCTGTACCACAGCCTCATCTCGGAGGGGTTCCCGGCAGGATATGCGATTGACGATGACGCCGCCATACACTTCGTCGGGACTGGTTTGTCGGAGGTGGTGAGCGCAAGGCCCGGAGCGACTGCGTACCGCGTCGAGCTGTCGGGTGCGCAGGTGGTCGAGACTCCCCTGGACGCCCGGCAACTGGCATAGCCTGCCCACCTCCACACGCCTGGCGCGCCTATCGTAGGGTACGGAGAGGAGGAGACGATATGCTTGTAGACCTGGTGCAAGTCGACACGCCGGAAGGGATCAAGCTGTCCGGGGCATACTTCGCCCCCGCCAGCGTGGAGCGGCAATCTGCGGTGGACGCTCTGATCTACTTCCACGGCGATGGAGGCCATTTCTACAACCCCCTATATCTCTGGCTGGGCCAGCGGATGGCGGAGCGCGGCATTGCCTTCCTGGCCGCCAATCGCAGGGGCCACGACCACGTCGCCAACGGCGTCCGGGGAGGGCCACTGGCAGGCTACGCATTCGAGTCCGTAGATGATTCGCGGGCGGACTTCGGGGCCTGGCTACAGCTTCTTCGCGAGAGGGAGCACACGCGGATAGTCATGGGCGGGCACAGCGGTGGAGCCGTCAGGGCCACCTACGCACAGGCCAGGGAGAAATTCGCAAACGTGGTGGCGGTCATGCCGGTGTCGCCGGGCGAGTACAACCACGAGGGGGTCATCGCACTGCACGGCGAGGACTTCCTGGGGCCGTTTAGGGAGTCCGAGCGCAACGTAGCGGAGGGCCGCCCGGACGTGCTGATCCGCCCGGGAGTGCCGTGGGGGTCGACGTGGAGCGCCCGCGCCTACGTGGACTGCTTCAACCAGGACAACCGCTACAGCGTGACAATGCACGCGGCGAATACGGGCGTCCCTACGCACTACATATTCGGCGGCGAGGAGTGCGCCGTCGGCGGGCCGCAGGAGCTTCCTGTATGCGGCGCGGCCCGGCGAAGCGTGGCGGCGGCGGGCTACGCCCACGTCCAGGTAACGGAGATTGAGGGGGCCAACCACGGCTACGCAGGGCGCGAGGAGCAGCTGTTCCAGACGATGTTCTCCTGGCTCAGCAGTCTCTAGGGACTGACGCCTCTGAGCGGGACTTTCACTCTATCCAAAAGTGGGGATTCCAGGCGATTTCCCACAGATAGCCGTCGGGGTAGGCGAAGCAGCCGGGGAAACCGCCCCAGTTGGAGCAAGTCGTGCGTCACCAGAGGGGTCCAACCGTATGCAAAAGCCGGAGGCCGACGCCCTGAATCGGCGTCAACCTCCGGCCCAAAGATTTTCGCTCAGTCGCCCTGGTGGGCGGCCAGCCGGCCCTAACCCTCGCTGATGATGCTCACAAACTGGTCAGCGGCTGACTTTGCCCGTTCCATGAGAATCTCAGGCGGCAGGCTCCCCACCGGGTGGGGCACCACGGCGAAGTCCATGTCAGGGATGCCACCGACCCGGGCCATGCCCTTGCAGGTGGTGATGAAGGCGTCCGTGGCAATGAGCATTGCGGGAATGCCGTGCTTCTCGATTTCTATGCTGTTGAGCAGACCGCTCGAACTGCACGACCCTCAATCGCCGTGGGTCAGGATCACGACGTCGCACTCCGGCGCGCCCTTCTCCTGCCACTCGCTCCATGAATGGTGCTGGCTGGAACTGTATGTCCCCCGGACGATTCCCTTGAGGTTGTATCGCTCGCCGAGCACCTCTCCAACCATCTCAAGCAGCTGGGGTGCGTTGAGCTTCTGGTTGTTGAAGAGGCCCAGGACCTTCCCGTCGAGGGTATCCACCCTGGAAGCCCTGGACCCGGCCTCAATCACCGGCTCCGACGTGGGGTCTAGAACTCTCAGCCTCTCTGCTACTACCATCTTCTCCTCCTTACGTTACGTTGGATTTCTCCGGCTCTCTCGATTATCAGGCGAAACGCACGCGCCTAGGGTCTGACCTCTTTTGTCAGGACTGCGCCGCCGTATGGCAGCATGTAGTGAATGAAACCTCCGGCCGGGCCGCCCGCAGTCACGACGTGGATGTCATCTGGGCTTCCGGTGACGGCCATCGTCTGGTCGTCGGCCGCTCCTCCCCGCACGGGCCAGCCCTGAGCTATGAGCGATTCAGCCGTGCGCCTCGTTCCTTCGAACACCGCCTGCCGGAAATCGGCCTTGGACCAGCCGTCCTTGACCAGGTAGCCCGCATTCTCAGCAGGAATCACCAGGATGCAGAAGCCGCCGGATGCGACCAGCCTGCCGCTGCCCACGAGGTGCCTGGCGACGGTGTCTGCTATCTTCTGGGCAGAGTCCTCCGAGTGGGCGGATATCTGCACGTGGCCGCCGGTGGAAAACACTGTTACGGCGCTCTGGTCCCGGCTGAATCCACGCTCAACGTGCACCGGGAGCAGGGACGGGTAATCGTCCTCGTTCTCTACGATGTGGTAGCCGGCGTACTTCCCGGGCTGTCCGACGGTCGCCCTGTCGAATACCGGGCGTCCCAGGGGGTCCTCGGTACCCGCGCCAGGCAGGGAGCCGAGGATGTTGATCTGGCTGAGCCTGACAGCCCGGCCGATGGTGGAGTTGGCCCGGTTTCCCGGACCCAGGACGTTGCCGCGGTAGTTCATCCCCAGCCTGTCGCGGATGGGGCCGTTCACGATGAAGCCGATGGCCGCCCCTCCGGTGGTGGAGTTGGGCACGTGGAGGTTGAAGCGCGTGTCCAGTATCTGCTCCATTATGGCCAGAACCACCGGGAAGTACTCCGGGAGGCAGCCGGCCATCACGGAGTTGATGGCGACCTTTTCGGCCGTCACCACGCGCTTGCGAGTCTCGTAGGCCCCTACGACGGCATCGGGCTCAAGGCCTGCCGCGTCCAGAAAGGCCAAGACTTTGTCTTCCGTTGGAGGCACAACGGGGAGGCCGTCAGTCCAACCCTTTTCGTAGTAGAACTCAATAGCGTCCGCTACGCTATCCACTTCGTACTGGACCGATTGAAGCGTCATTGTCGCCTCCACATCCCCATTGGGAAGGAGTTTCCATAAAGAAAAGAAAGGTTGGACTGGCTTGATTATAGCCCAGGGTGAACAGGTGTCAAGGGCATCTGGTGGCCGTAAGTCAGCCGCCATTCAGATAAGCGTATGCGGAAAGAGCGGCCGTGATCCCGTCGCCCGCGCCGCTGCCCAGCTGGCGAACCGAATGCCACCGGCAATCTCCCGCGGCAAACACGCCCGGCACTTCCGTGGCCATTCTGAGATCAACCTTTATGTGGCCTCCGTCATCCATTGGAATTGTGTCCCGGAACGGGCGAGTGTTGGGGTGATAGCCGACGCATATAAAGGCGCCGGCAACCGGCAGCTCTCTCGCCTGACCGCTGCCAGACTCCCGCACCACCACGCCTCGAACCGCCTCGTCCCCGTAGATTGACTGGACCGCCGTGTTGTACAGGATGTCCAGCTTGGTGTTCTGCAAGGCGCGGTCCTGGAGAACCCTGCTTGCCGTGAGCTGGTCCCGCCTGTGTACCAGCGTAACCTTGCTGCACATCTTCGTCAGATAGAGGGCCTCGTCCAGTGCAGTATCGCCCCCGCCAATTACGGCCACCTGCCGGTCTGCAAAGAAATAGCCGTCGCACGTCGCGCAGGTGGAAACTCCGCGTCCTTCGAAAACGTCCTCGCCCGGTATGTCCAGTTTGTTTCGCTCACCGCCGGTCGCAATGATGACCGATCTGGCCGGGAACTCGCCGCCCTCAGTGCGAACGATCATCGGTTGAGCCTGGACGTCCAGCCCCTGCACCTGGCCGATTTCATACCTGACTCCCAGGTTCCAGGCCTGTTCCTGGAGAGCGAATACCAGGTCAGGCCCCATGACCCCCTGGGGGAAGCCCGGGTAGTTCTCGATGGTATCGGCGTTGATGATCTGCCCGCCCGGGCCAGTCCCTTCAATCAGAAGGGTGCTCAGGCCGTATCGGAGGGTGTAGATACAGGCGCTGAGCCCGGTTGTCCCGCCGCCAATGACCGCTACGTCGTGGATTTCACTCATATCGGCTCTCCAATCTCACTAGTCCTCTACTCGACCATTCTACACCGAAATGGCCGAAGAGCATTCCAAGGAAAGGCAGGCCTTGCTCAACGTCTCCTGACCCCGAACACATCTTGGAAAGCCCACATCGACTCAAGTATAATCGCCCCGACGCTCAGTGCGAGATCAGCTCAAGGGGGACAAGCAATGACACAGTTTTACAGAGCGTATGAGTTCGGCGCCGCCAAGGGAATAGGAGACCACCTCGCTGCCCTGGAGCCCACGCCAAAGCGAATCAGGGTCACGTTCGGCGACGAGACCATCGCCGACTCTACCAATACCCTGATCATGTACGAGACTCGACACCAGCCGGTCTACTACTTCCCAATGGCCGACGTGCGAATGGACCTGATGGAGAAGACCGATCACTCCACCCGTTGACCCATCAAGGGAGACGCTCAGTATTGGAGCGTCAGGGTTGGCGATCGCGTGGAGGACAACGCCGTCTGGTGCTACCCCGAGCCGCTGGACGGCGGCGTGGACGTCCGCGGCCACGTGGCCTTCTACTGGAACAGGATGGACCGGTGGTTTGAAGAGGATGAAGAGGTCTTCGTCGGTCCCAAGGACCCGTATACCCGTGTGGACTGTCTGGCAAGCTCCCGACACGTGCGCGTGGAGCTGAACGGGGTGACGGTGGCGGATACGGAAAGACCCATACTGCTACTGGAAACCGGACTGCCGCACCGCTTCTATATCCCCAGCGCGGACGTGCGACAGGAGTTGCTGCGGGCCAGCGAGCGCGTTATTGGCTCACCCTACAAGGGTCAGGCAGGCTACTTCCACGCAGACGCCGGCGGAGAGACTTTTGAGGACGTAGCATGGACATATCCCGACCCAGCGCCGGAAGTGGGCAAGATAGCCGGATACGTCTGCTTCCCACAGGGCAAAGCCGACGTCTACGTCGACGGCATACTTGAGCCAAGGCCAGAGAGCCGCTGGGACTAGGGATCAGCCAGTCCCCTAGTCTCCGCCAGTCTCTCAGGGACTACCACTCGCAGGAGCCCCGCAAAACGGCCTGGTAGCGGAACCGGGTCACAGAACCAAACTGAACCTGAGCGCGAATGTTCTTGATTTTATCAAGATTGGTGGGCTAGGGCTGACTGAAAGCAGTACCATGTTTCAACTGGCGGTGGCTCTGTGAGCCAGGCTACTTGATTAAACCCTCACAGCCAGAGGACAGGAAGACCCGATAGACGAGAGACGTTTCTCTCATCAGTCGGTATTCGAGGTTCACTCGGCGGGTAGGGCCACACTCGTCCAGCATGACTCTGGCCCTGTGCCAGAGCGCTGCCGAACCAATTCAGCAAGATTACTTGTTATCCGGCGCCGTACTTCTCTTCAAACGCCCGTAGCGCATCACGAAAGCATTCAATTGGCGGGCGTGAGATTCCTCCGCCAATGATAGGATGTCCCGGCTCTTTATGCGCTATAGCCGTGTCTACCACTGGGAGAATACCCGTTTGAACGACTTTCCGGATATCTATTCCCATCGCCGGTCCTCTGTTGCCGAGGGCCGGTATCGGGAACTCCGGGCTTTCGCCCACGGTGATATCGTACATGGACTGGGTGTGGCTAATCGCTTCCTCAAGGGTTCCGCCAACCAGGCTGAGAATCGCCGGGGCGCTGGCCAGCAGAAACCCGCCCAGGCCCACAGTTTCGATGATGGCGGAGTCGCCCATATCCCGACCGGCGTCACTTGGGCCAAATCCCGGCAGGAAAATCCCATCCAGCGCTTTGGCGTGGGCAACAAACCACTCGGAGTCCAGGCCGCTGACCTGTATGCCGACCTGGTAACCGTTCCTCGACATTGCCGTCACCACCGTGGAGTATGGAATCCCATTCGCAGCATCAGTCGCGGCTTTGCAAGACGCCATCACAACCCCCATGTACGACAGCTCGTGGCTGGACAAGAAATCCAACGTGCTGAACAGGTCGTCCTTGGGCACTCCCACCTTTATCATGGGTGGGACAATCGCATTGGCAAACATAGAAGTCGCTGCAGTGGTCCGGTTGTGCAGCTCATCGCCCATCTGCAGCGCCTTTGCCGTGAGCGGTTTGAGCTTCAAGCCGCCCATGTGTCTGATGCCCCTGGCAATCGAGGGCGCCCAGATCTCTCTCCACATACACAGCTCGTTGATGGCCCTCTCATCGAACGCGCCGAACTGCTGCCTGTCCTCCACCAACCGGCAGTAGGCCCTGTTCCCGAAGGCCCGGTTCTCCACGACATAGACAGGCAGGGATTTTGAGATGGTGCCTGCCATAGGGCCAACGGCTGAATGGTGATGGTTGGAGTCCAGTCGAATTTCGCCGATGTTCAGCAATTGCTCAGCCTCCTCCCTGGAGGAGGCCCACCCTTCGAATAGCGCCATCGCGATGCAGGCGCCCTTCTGCGCTCCGCTCATGTGCTCCCAGTCGACCGGAGGTCCAGAGTGCAGTACCATCCGGTCGGTCAGCCCGGGCACAACGTCACCTGCAGGGCGAACATCAACCAGAACCGGATCCGCCCGATTGATTCGGTCAACCGCCTCGCGGTTTGCCCGTTCTATCTTGTCTTCCAAGGTCATTCCAGTGTACCTCCAGATCCTCACAATCCTACGAACCGTCACTCCGGGACTCAAGCGCAGATGCCAGGGCAAAAAGGATACCGTCGTCAAAGGGTGAGGCCACAAACTGGGCGCCAACCGGCAGTCCTCCCGGCGTAAGCCCGCTGGGCACTGACATCGCCGGGACTCCAATGAAGCTCCAGGGAATGCAGTTGGTTGAGAGGATTATCAGGTAGGAGTCCGCCTCCTCCAGCTTTGGGGCCGCGACTTTGGTCGTGGGCATGATGAGAGCGTCAAACCCCGCCATATGCGCCAGCATTCGCTCCTGAAATTCGGAGCGAAATCGTTGAGCGTTAATGTAGTCCATGGCCCTGACCCTGGACGCCTCGTCCAGCTGCTCAAAGACCGGACGGGTGTACTGAGACCCTGCATCCGAGAATGAGCGATGGTAGGCGGCGGCCTCACTTCGACTGACAATGAGCCCGAGAGACGTGGCCAAGCGGTAGTCCTCCGCCGACGGCGTGTCGGTTTCCACCACCTCCACTCCCAATGAGGAGAGGGTCTCCACGGTATTGTTGAAAGCCGCAAGCACTTCAGGGTCGACGTCATTCAGGCCATTGATTGCCAAACCCACCCTCAGCCCGCGCACGTCCCGGTGAAGGTAGTCCGTGTAGTCGTCCCCGGGCCGGTCCAAGGACGCTGGATCCCTGGGATCAACGCCCTGCAGCGCGTTCATCATATACGCAACGTCCTGGGCGGTCTTGGCCTGAAGGCCGGCGTGGTCCATGCTCCAGGAGAGCGTAACAATGCCGTCCGTGGACACCAGCCCGAAGGTCGGCTTGTAACCCACAATGCCGCACAGCGCCGCAGGGACGCGAATGGACGCCCTTGTGTCGGAGCCAAGGCTCAGCATACTCATACCGGTGGCGATGGATATGGCGGAGCCGCCGCTGGAACCGCCGGGATCTCTGGTTGTATCCCAAGGGTTGCGGCTTTGGGAGGTGGTCACGCCCAGCGCGAATTCGTGAGTGTGCACCTTGCCCATCACAATTGCCCCGGCCTCTTTGAGCAGCCGAACCGGCGTGCCGTCATCCTCCGGCATGTACCCCTCCAGGACCTTTGAGCTGGCCGTGGTGGGCATCCCCTTCACATGTACAATGTCCTTGATTGAAACTGGAATGCCGTGAAGAGGCCCTCGAAGCGCGCCTCTCTCCCTCTCCCGGTCAAGGGCGCTTGCCTGCTCCAGCAGCGCCTCGGAAGGGGCGACGTGAACGAAGGCGTTTAGCGACTTGTCCCTGGATTCGATGGCGGCTAAAGCTTCCGATACCAGATGTGTTGCAGAAATGGATCCCTCTGCCATTCGACTTGCGGCTTCGGCCAGAGTTCCCTTTGGAGCAGGGCCCGGCGTAATTCTCGGCAGGGCCCGCACGTCGCGGCGATTGGGGTCCTCATTCCTCGCCAGGGAGTAGATGAACGCAGGCCGGCGTGAGAGGCCATCGACCTGATAGGCCTGAAGATCGGCAAGCGCAGCTTGAAAGTCGTCTCGTGCGGACATACGATGCCCCCTATATCTCTTTGCCCAGGGCAGCCAGGAACTGCCCTGATTCAGCTACTGCGCCAAAGACTCCGCCCTGCATTTTGATCATCTTCAACGCTGATTCATAGTTCCCTTCGTCGGTGGCGCCGGTACAATCGGAGAGAAGAAGACACTCGTAACCGCGGTCATTCCCCTCCCGCATTGTGGTGTGGACGCAAACGTCGGTGGTGATTCCAGTCAGCACCAGGTGTGTAATGCCGCGGTTCCGCAGCACCAGGTCCAGGTCCGTTGCGGTGAATGCGCCCTTGGTGGGCTTGTCGATGACCATCTCTCCCGACCCAGGGGCAAGCTCTTCGATGATCTCCCAGCCCTCTTCACCTCTTATCAGGATACGACCACACGGGCCCGGGTCGCCGATACCTGCGCCAATCTGCTTGGACCGCCAGAGCTTGTTGGGCGGGCAGTCGGAGAGGTCAGGCTTGTGGCCCTCCCGCGTGTGGATTATGGTGAAGCCCTGCGCAGCGCGGCAGGCCTCCAGCACCTTCTGGGTCGGAGCAACGCCGCGGCGAGTCGCGTTTATGTCGTAGCCCATGGTGTCAACGTATCCGCCGGGACCGCAGAAGTCGTGCTGCCAGTCAATAAGCAGCAGCGCCGTCTTCGCGGGATCGATGTTTCCATCATAGGGCCAGAGGTAGGGATCAGAGCCAATTACCTGCGCCATAGGTGCCCTCCTTCGTCGGCAATTCGCCGTGTCAGCCCTGCGTGAGAGCTGACACGACGAGCGCCATAGATCCGCCTGTTAGTTTGTGCTTCCCGAAACTCCCTCGACCAGCCAGTCGATTGTCTGCAGATCAGCGTCGGGCGGCGATACGCCGTCGGCAATGCGTACTGTGCCGCTCTGGTCGGCTATTGGTCCCAGGAACGGCTGTATGCTGCCGTCTCTCAGGCCTTCGACGGTGGCCAGCACCTCCTCCTGGACCTCCATCGGGACGTTTGCGCCAAAGGGCGCCAGCTTGACGAACCCCTCTTCAAGGCCGCCGAAAAACACGTTGGTCTTGTAGGTGCCGTTCTTGATCTCGGTCACCAGCTCGGTGTAGACAGGGCCCCAGTTCCAGACGGCGCCGGACAGCCATCCGTTCGGCGCTGCCGGGCTGGCGTCCTGGTGATAGCCGGTAACGTAGATGTTGGCGCGTTCCGCCGCAGTGGTGATGGTGCCTGTGCAGTCCTGGTGCTGGGTGATCACGTCCACGCCGGCGTCCAGCATGGTCTGGGCGGCCGCGGCCTGCTTGGCCGGGTCACACCAGTCGCCAAGCAGCACGAAGGTTGTGCTGACGTCCGGGTTCACGGACGCGGCGCCCAGGTGGAACGCATTCACGTTCAGCAGCGTCTGAGGGATGGGGAAGGCTGCAACGAACCCAAGCTCGTTGGTCTTGGTCGTGTGCCCCGCAGCTTGTCCCATAGCGTACTCCAGCTGCCAGATGTTGCCGAAGTATGCGCCGTAATTGGGGGTGCTCTCCAGGTCACCCTGGTGCAGGAAGATAATCCCGGGATGCTGCTTCGCAAGCTCCTTGGTGGCATCCGAGTACCCGAAGCTGGTGGCGAATATCACCTTGGCTCCCTGCTGAATCATCCCTTCCATGACCGACTTCACCTGAGCCGTCTCCGGAATGTTTTCAGCGTACAGAATCTCCACGTCCGCGTGATGCTTGAGAAGGTACTGGCTCCCTTCATAGGCGGCCTGGTTGTATCCCAGGTCCTGCTGGGAACCGACAAAGATGAATCCAATCTTGAGCTTCTCTCCGTCAGCCAGGGGCTTGGCCGCGTCAGCGTACTCAGATGCAGCCTGGGCCTCGCTGGTGTCGATGGAGTTCTCGAACACCTTGGCGAACGCAGCGGGCGATCCTCCACCCAGATCATCGGCGGTGGGAATATACGCAACGTCGGACATCATGGGGGCCGTCGTTGCCGTGGCCGCGGGGGCAACTGTGGGGGCGGTCGTGGGTGTGGCGGTGGGAGCTTCCTCTCCGCATGCGACAGCCAGAGCCATGACTGAGATCATCGCTACCAGAAACAAAGGAGCTTTGAGTTTGAGTTTGCGATACAAGCTGAATCCTCCTAACGTCAGATATGTTTCAGAACTTTTCTTGCTGCGGAGCAACTTCATGAGGTACGATTTCGAATCACCCTCCTTCCTTCAGAACGCGTTTGAGACCCTCCGGCATGGCTCTGAAAGTCGCGCCGGTCCAGATAGCCAGCACGACCAGGGTTGTTATGTAGGGCAACATCTGCAGATAAAACGGCGAGACCGGCGCACCAACGGTCTGAAGCTGCAACTCCAGGCCAATAGCCGCGCCGAACAGGAGTGAACCGGCCATCGCCCTGAGCGGCGTCCACATCCCGAATATCACCAGCGCCACGGCGATGAATCCCCGCCCGGCCGTCATCCCTTCGGACCAGGACTGGGTGAAGGCCAGGGAAAGCTGCGCGCCACCTATGCCCGCAAGGATTCCGCCGATGGCAATGGCCGCATACTGCACAAAGGCGGCATTGCGCCCGGCCGCATAGGCCACCTCCACACTCTCCCCCACCGCCCTCAGACTCAGACCCCAGCGCGACCGGAAGAGCACGAACCACAGCGCAGGCCCCAGGGCATAGGCAATGTAGGCAAGTATGTCCTGATTAAAAAGCGCCTCGCCGAGTATGGGAATGCCGGACAGGATTGGAATGGCTATCGGGTCCAGTCCGGCTATGCTGACTCCAACGTACGACCGTCCGGCCCATGACGTAATCCCGATTCCGAGCATGGTGATGGCCAGACCGGTAGCAAGCTGATTTGCTCTGCGGTTGATTACCATAAAGGCAAAAAACAGGCTCAGTGCGCCACCCGCCAATCCCCCGGCAAGCACTCCAATTGCCTCGCTCTGAGTCTCAGCCGCCGCGATGAACCCAAAGCAGGCGCCCATGAGCATCGCTCCCTCAACCCCAAGGTTGATCTTGCCGGATCGCTCGGTGATGACCTCTCCGTAAGTGGCATACATGACCGAGATTCCCGGACCAACGGCGCCGGTGAGCACTCCCTTGATGACCAGCCAGAATGTGGTCACTGCCTGGCCGCCGAGCGTTGACCGAATCCCAGAACCATGAACAGGATCAACGCAATGAGAATGTTGGATGCGCCGGACGGGACATCGGCGCTGAACTGAAGCAGGTCTCCACCAACAACCACGAGCGCAAGAAGGAAACTGGCGCCGATCAGAGCGATGGGGTTGTGTCGAGCGAGCCAGCTTGCAAGGAACCCCAGGAATCCCAAGTTGTTGGAGATCTCGGGCCGAAGGTGATGCTGCACGCCGGAAACCTCTATCATACCCGCGATCCCGGCTATGCCGCCCCCGACCAGCATTGCCACCATCAGATACCGGCCCACGGGGATACCCCTTCTCTCCGCCGCGTCAGGATTGCCGCCAATTGCCCGGATGTTGTATCCCCAGCGCGTCTTGGCAATCACGAAGTACAGGACAACAACTGCAATGGCCGGCAGAATGAATCCCCAGTGGAACCGCGTGCCGCCGATTGCCGGGAGGATGGCGGTAGGGTCGAAGTTGGCGGTGTACGGGTAGCCAAACCCTTCCGGGTTCTTCCACGGACCGAAGACGAAAACATTGACGAGCAGTATAGCTACAAAGTTGAGGAGCAAGGTGGAAATGACCTCGTTAACGCCGCGCCAGTACCGAAGCAGGATCGCAACGCCGGCCCATGCCGCGCCACCGACGAATCCGGCGAGAATCATGAAAGGAATTGTTACTGCCCAGGGCCCGCCGGAAGCGAAGAGCGCCACGCCGGTCGCGAGCCAGGCTCCAATGTGAAGCTGGCCTTCGCCGCCAACGTTGATCAGACCTACGCGGGCAGGAAGCGCGGTGGCAAGCCCCGCGAGCACGAAGGGGATCATCCTCACGCCGATCTCGCCCAGCCCTGTCCTGCTCCCGAGGGTGCCGTCAAAGACCTTGCCATAGGCGTCCAGGGCGTCGCGGCCCATGACCGCCAGGAACAGGCCAAACAGGCCAATTGCTACAAGAACCAGGCCGATGTTGCGGGCCAGCGCGGGAAGTGCGCCCCCGCTGTTGAACCACAGGACCGGTGACCGGAGGACTGGCTGTGTCATCTCAGTCCAGGTGGCCGGTCATCAACATCCCCACCTGGTGCGCGGAGATGTCAGACGGACGGGACTCACCAACAACCTCTCCACGATGCATGACCATGAGCCTGTCGCTTATGGCAAACAGCTCGTCCAGGTCTTCGGAGACCAGGACTATCGCAGATCCGGCTTCCCTGGCCTTCAGGAGAAGGGCGCGGGTTAGCTCTGCAGTCCTCACGTCCAGGCCGCGAGTAGGATAGTATGCGACGAGGACACGCGGGTCTCGAGTCAGTTCCCTGTTCAGCACCACGCGCTGCATATTCCCGCCGGAAAGCGTGCCGACCTCCAGGCCGGGCTCCGGCATGGTTATTGGAAATGTCGAAAAAGAGTCCCCAATCCGCTCCCGAATGGCCCCCCAGTCCAGCAGTACCTTGCGATTGGCGAAGCTGTGGACCTCTCCCAGCACCATGTTCTCCTCCACCCGCATCTCAGGCACAAGCGCCATGCCGATAGCGTCTTCCGGTATGTATCCGACGCCCGCGTTGAGGATGGTGGAAACCGACCAACCACCTATGTCACTACCACTCAGCTTTACATCGCCGGACTGTTTATGATGCAGGCCCAGAAGGATCTCGCCAATTTTCTCCTGTCCATTTCCGGACACTCCTGCGACGCCCAGAATCTCGCCGGGCCACACGTTAAAGCTGACTTCTTTGAGGTTAACTCCCTGGTTCCCCCTATCCGTGGAAACGCTGTTGAACTCCAGCGCAGGCTCAGCATCAACGCGTCCGGCTTGATTGTCCTCAGTGCGAATGCCCTGAGGTAGCGTGTCGCCAATCATCATGGTTACCAGCTCGTCAATCGTCGTATCCTCCGGCGAAACGGTTCCCACCACCGCGCCATGTCTCAGCACCGTAATCCTGTCAGCCGTCGCCATAACCTCGCGAAGCTTGTGAGTGATGAAGAGGATTGCGTAGCCATCGGCCTTCAACTCTTCAAAGACCTTGAACAGCCCTTCGACTTCGTGAGGCGCAAGGACGCTGGTAGGCTCGTCGCAAATGAGGAGTCGGGCGTTCGCTACGATGAGCTTTATCAGCTCCACCTTCTGACGTTGTCCCATTGAAAGAGACCAGACCCTCGCGCCGGGGTCGATTTCCAGTGCGTACCGGTCCGAGACCTCCTGTATCCGCGCCGTCAGGGCTTTATGGTTCAGAACCATTCCCTGGTCCGACCAGAACAGCGCGACGTTCTCCACCACGGTCATAGCGGGAACCAGGGTGAAGTTCTGGAACACCATGCCCACCCCTTCGCGCCTGCTGTCCTGGGGCGACCGGAACCTGGTTTCCTTGCCGTTCATCCGGATAATGCCCTCGTCAGGCTGGTAGTACCCGTAGATGATCTTCATCAGGGTGCTCTTGCCCGCCCCGTTCTCGCCGAGGATTGCATGCACCTCACCGGGCCTGACTTCCAGATCAATGCCATCGTTGGCCGTCACGCTCGGAAAGCGTTTCGTGACGCCGCGCAGCGTCAGCAGCGACTCGCTTGCCACCTCCCCCGCGTCATGGGGAATGGGTTGTTCCTCGAGTCTCTCGGGGTCGGTCACCGAATGAAGATCAAGCTGGTCGACTGCGCCCTTGTTTCGCCACGGAACGTTTATCATCACTGGCATCCCTCAAGTTGCAGGAGTAGATGCAATGGATGATAGCGGTGAAATATCTCACAAATGTTTCGGCGGCGTTAAGAGATTGTTACGCGAGCGGCTCTGGTCCCTCGTTGTCGTACAGGCGGCGCCCGCAAGAGGGCTCACCGAAACGGGACGCGTTCAGGCGTCAGTGGACTCTTCAGGAAGAAATTCAGAAAGATCCGAGTCTTCAGGCCGTCAGCGGGAGAGGGCGGTTCTCAAAACGAGGCAGACCGCTCAGGGACAAGCACGGCGACACCCAATATGGAAACAGCGGAAGCAGTAATACGCAAACCATACTGAACTGCGCGAAGTACTGCCTTCAGTCAGTGTTGGCCGGAAAATGTGGGCCAGCGTGGATTCGAACCACGGACCTCAGTCTTATCAGGACTGCGCTCTAACCTCCTGAGCTACTGGCCCCTGTCACGGAGAAAAAGGACCGGAGGTGCATAAGCCAAATGCGCTCCGGCGCCTAGCTCTGTATGATACTTAGCCCATCTGTTGAGTGTCAAGGAAGAGGGACCCGGTCTTGTTGACTGTCCACGGCATTGGAGGTACAATTTCCAATAGGTAAGAATTTACACTTCTCAAAGAGGTACGCACGTTATGCCCCTCACCATTAGCATCTCCGAAAAAGCAGCAAAGAAGGCCAGGGAGTTTGCCACGAAGGAGAACGTTGAGGACTTCGGGCTGCGAGTTGGCGTGAAGGGTGGCGGATGCTCTGGGCTGACATACACCCTCTCGATAGACTCGGAGTTTCGCCCTGACGACAAGGTCATTGAGGAGAACGGCATCAAGCTCTACGTCGACAAGAAGAGCTACGTCTTCCTGGCCGGCACAATCCTGGAGTATGACGACGGCCTCAACGGCAAGGGATTCGAGTTCCACAATCCCAACGCCAAGACCACATGCGGATGCGGCACCTCCTTCTCGGTATAGGCGCTCGCCGCCCCAATTTAGCTTCACAAAGGTCGTCTGAGGTCTTGAAGATACCGGGCGGCCTTTGGCTTTAGTGAGAAGATGCAGGAAACGGCGACATACAAAAGCACTCCGCTGCGCCAGGCGGAGGAGAAGGCAGGAGCGACTTTCGCCATCTCCGATGGCTGGGAGTTGCCGGTGAACTTCGGGAACACGGCTGAAGAGTACCGGGCAGCCAGGGAGGGCGCCGCTCTTCTCGACCGCTCGGCCTCCGGCCGCCTGCGCATAACCGGCGCCGATGGCCTGGACCTTCTCAACCGGCTCTCCACCAACAAGCTGATCGACCTGACCACCGGCGAGGGAGCATCCACCGTACTCACCACCAACAAGGGCCGCATCATCGACCTGCTCCCTGTGGTAAACCTGGGCAACGAGCTCCTGGTAATCACCAACCCGCAGACCCTGCAGCAGGTGGTGGACTGGATTGACCTGTACACCTTTGGCGAGGACATCCAGGTTACCGATGTTACGTACGAGACAGCCCTGATTCACCTGGCCGGGCCCCTGGCAGGCCAGCTTCTGGGGCCGGAGGCGACCTCGCTTCTCATCAATCATGTGCAGGATGTGTCCATCGACGACGCTTCCGCCAAGGTGGTGCGTACCGACGCTTTGGGCATACCAGGCTACGACCTCCTCGTCGACCTGGATAATGCGGAAAAGGTATGGGAAGCCCTAGTCGGTAAGGGAGCCACACCCGCGGGTGAGGACGCCGCCGAGATGGTCAGGGTTGAGCAGGGAGCGCCCCGCTACGGCAGGGAGCTTGGAGAGGAGTTCAACCCTCTGGAGGCGGGCCTCCTTCCCTCCATCAGCTTCGACAAGGGCTGCTACATAGGCCAGGAAGTGGTTGTAAGGCTCAACACCTATAACAAGGTCCAGAAGCGCTTGATGGGCATTGCGGTGCATGAGGGCAACCCTCAACCTGAACAGCGCCTGGAGGTCGAAGAAAAGGATGCGGGCTGGATCACGTCGGTGGCCTACTCCCCCCTGCTCCGGCGCTCACTTGCCCTCGGCTACGTGCGGTCGCGATTCGCCTCGGTGGGACAGGAGGTGGTTATTGGGAGCGGCGACGGGCGAATGCGTGGCGTAATCGTAGAGCTGCCCGTGGCGCAGGGCTGACGGCAGCCCGACTCTCGCTCAGATTCCGATGAGGGATATCCCTCCGTCCAGAACCAGGACCTGCCCCCTTATCATGTCCGCATCCTCGCTGCAGAGGAACGCCACGACCTTCGCCATGTCCTCGTCTGTGACCAGCCGACCCGCGGGCGTCCGGCGCAGCGAGTCGCCAATCATATCCTCGCGATTCGGGAAGTGCCTCAGCGCGTCCGTGTCCACAACGCCACCTGCGACCGCATTGACAACTATTCCCAGGGGTGCAAGCTCCACCGCCAGGTAGCGAGTGAGCGCCTCCAGGCCCGCTTTGGACACCCCAACCGCCAGGTAGTTGGCCAGGACAAGCTGGGAGCCAAGGCTTGTGATGTTGACGATATGGCCGCCCTGGGGCATGAGTTTGGCTGCCTCCTTGGCGCACAGCCAGGGCGCTCTCGTATTGATGTCCAGGGTCCAGTCCCAGTGCTTGGTCTCCAGCTCAAGGGCCGCCCTCTGAACGCCCGACGCCGCGTTGTTTATCAAGATATCGAGACGTCCAAACTCGCTCTCGACTTGCTGGAACATATCCCGGATTCTGTCCGGCTCTCCCAGGTGGGCCCTCAGCCGGAGGCATCGCACGCCCAGCGCCTCTATCTCGGCCTCGGTTGCCCTTGCCGATTCATGCCCCCTGGCGTAGTTGATGATGACATCTGCGCCGCGCCGCGCAAGCTCAAGCGCGATGGAGCGCCCTATCCCCCGGGACCCGCCCGTTACTAGAGCTACCTTATCTTTCAGAGACATCAGATTGTTGCGTTACTCGAATCTGCTTCCGCAGGGGTCTAGGAGGGCCGAGATTGAGGGAGATAGATTCCCGCTTTCGGAGACCTTTGCGTAACTACGGCGGCATCTTCAGGGAGCTACGTTTATCGTCATTCCCGCGAAAGCGGGAATCTGAAGTCGCCTATTAGGACGTTCTAGACCCCTGCTTTCGCA
>DAOUKT010000032.1:0-13966 GCA_034421015.1 Dehalococcoidia bacterium | reverse complement strand
GCGAAGGGAGACCTTTGAACAACTCCAGTTGGGGAGCGTGCCTCCCGACCATTCCTGCGGAAGCAGGAATCCAGATGGTTCGATATAGAAGGAAATAGATTCCCGCTTTCGCGGGAATGACGATAAACGTATTGCCTTCAATATGCTGCCGTAGTTGCGCAAAGGTCTCCGAAGGCGGGAGTCCACATTCCGCCCCTCCTGGATTCCTGCCTTCGCAGGAATGGTCGTGAGGCGGAATAGTCTTGTTTCTAACTTGTTCAGAATATCCCTCTAGGTTGGGAAACCCGGGAGAGTGGATGCTGGTGAAAGACGCGGCGGCTGGCCCCCTAGCTGCAATGAGAGCTTAGGGCTGCGCCCCCTGGCCATCTTCTTCGCTCATGGCCTCAAGGTCCTGCATGAACATCAGCATCTCGCCGAACGCCTCCAGCGGGTTTTCGGCCTCTTCCTCAGTTGCCGTCGTTGGGCCCTGCAGGTAGCGGAACAGCTCGCTGTCCGCAGATAGCACCACAGTGGTGTTGCCGTCGTCGAGGGAGTTGGTGTATGCCTCAAGGCTGCGCCTGAAGGTGAAGAACTCCAGGGCCTGTGCCAGCGAGGCGGGATCTATAGGCTCAAGCGCCTGTGGACCGGACGCCGCCAGCTGCCGCAGAGCGTTTGCAGCCTCGAATCCCACGACAATTTCCATGGAGTCGAGGGTCTCCGGCCCGAGAGCCCGTATCGCCGCGATCACATCATCAAGAACGTCGGCGCTGAGGACGTTCCCCTCTCTCAGGTTGGACATAGTCTCGTCCGTTATGAATTCAACGTCCAGGGCGTCGATGGCGTCCAGAACATCCGGGGTCAGGGACTCCAGGGCGTCAAGGGCGTCAAGGGCCTCTGGGCGAAGCGCTCCCGTGCCCAGCACCCTGGCGAATATCTGAACGGCCTGGGCCTCACCCTCACCGGAGAGTATGTTGGCGTCCCTCTCTGCAGTCACCCTGATGATACGCACACGCCTGTTGACGTCGGCGGTAATGGTCAGGAACTGCTCCTCTCCCTCCGCCCGGAGCCTCTGCGCCTGGACCGAGCGTTCGGAGCGCATCCTGTCGAACACGCTGGCCTCGGCTGCCGCCGGGAAATCTGCTCGTTTGATGCGTATATCGACGATCTGAACGCCCCACTGCTCCTCCGTGTCCTCCTTGACACTGGTCAGGGCCAGCTGCATCATCGCCTCGCGGCTGGCAAGGCCAGTTTCAGTCTCCCTGGGTCTGACTATGATGGTGCCGTCTTCCAGGGTGATTGGGTCGCCGCCGATAATGTCTCTCCGGTCTCTCACACCCACCTCATCGCGGATAGCGGAGATAGCCAAGCTCCCGATACGCGTGCCGGCAATAGCCTCGTCCTGCAGGTTTTCCAGAAACACCTTGGGGTTAGTGATCCTGTATCTGACGTAGGCGTCTATCTCAAGGAACTGGCTATCCCTGTCCGGCATGCTCTGGACCGGCACATCGATTCGAAGCAGCCGCCTGTCGAATCGCACCACGCTCTCAACTGGCGACTTGAACTTCAGGCCGGGGCTGACTATGCCCCTCTGCACCTCTCCGAAACGCGTGATGACCACGTATTCCGTTTCGTCCACGGTGTAGGCCACGCCATAGCCGGTGGCCTGGGCAAGCACCGCCACAAAGAGCAGCACAAGCACTGATATTCCCAGAAATCTTATCATGGCGTCTGCACCTGGTTGTCAGTCAGCGGCAGGAACTGCAGAAGATTGCCTTCCCCGCCCTCAGAGAGGATGAACTTCTTGATTCCGGGAAGGATATCCTCCATCGCCTCCAGGTAGAGCCTCTGGCGCGTGACATCCGGGGCGCTGAGGTACTCCCTCAAGACCGAACGGAACCTGTTGACCTCACCAGTGGCTCTGGCTATACGCTCAGCTTTGAACGCCTCGGCCGCCTGCACCACCTGCGCGGCGTCACCCTCAGCTCTCGGAATCCGGTCCTGCTCAAATGCCCTGGCCTCGTTGATGCGGCTCTCCCTGTCCACACGAGCGTTGACCACATCGTCAAAAGCGGCCCGCACTTCGTCCGGAGGGCGGATTGTCTGCATCGCGACGGTGTTCACCTGAATGCCCGTCTCGTACAGATCCAAGATATCCTGCAGAAGCTCGTGAGTCTGCGCCTCTACCACTGGCCTGTTGAGGACAAGAATGTCATCAATGCTGCTTTGTCCCACCACCTGGCGCAGGGCGGCCTCTGTCGCGTCCTTCAGAGTGCGGCCCTCCGGGTTTCCCCGCTCGATGCCGCGCAACACCTCTCCCGGATCGTCCACCCGGAACAGGTATCGTTCAAGGTCCGCTATCTGGTACTGCACCACCATCTGGACGTTGACGATGTTCAGGTCGCCCGTGATCATCAACGCCTCAACGGAGGTGTCAGCGCTTGCCCCGGTCTCAGTGGTCAGAAAGCCGAGCTCCATGTTTCGAGTGACTTCCACGTCAACAATGGTGCGCTTGCCAATTGGAGAGGGGAAATACCAGTGAAGGCCGGGGCCCGCAGTGCTCTGGAAGTCGCCGAAGAGCTGTAGAGCGGCGCGCTCTCGGGGTCCAACCTGGTAGACGCCCGTGGCCAGCCATCCAAGGATGAGAAGGACAATAGCGGCGAACACCACTATCCGCATACCGCCTCCACCCAGCCTCTGTGTGAAGTTGTTGATACCGTTGCCGATGTTCCTCAGGATCTCCTCGAACTGGAACTCCGGCCTCTGTCGTCCACCAGGCTCGAACATCTTGTGTTAAGCTCGCCTTTCCACTACTGCCACGGCTTCTGTTCTCCGTACAACCTCACTACCTTAACACAGATTTGGGAAATAGCAATACCCTATTCCGCGCCCTCGGCTTTTGACGCGCCAAGGCTTGGAGCCGGAACGGTAGCCTGCGACTCCCCAGTCCCGTTGGACGCGCAGACGGCTTCCGAGTCTACGCCTGCATAGGACTTGGCAGTGTTCTGCTCCAGGGACTGGAACACCTTGAGGTAGTCCCTGAGGTAGCGAGTAATGAGGAAGTTCTGACGGGCGTGCTCCCTGCCCTGTTCCCCCAGCCTGTCGGACGTTTCGGGGTTCTCCAGCAGGTACGCCGTCCTGTCGGCGCACTCGTTGGGGCTGCTCACAAGATAGCCCGTCTCTCCGTCCAGGACCTGGAGGGGTATGCCCCCTGCCCTGCCGCCGACAACCGGCCGCCCCTTCCACAGGGCCTCGGTCACCGCCAGGCCGAATCCCTCCCTCAGCGACTTCTGGATGACCACCCTGGCCCCTCTCTGGAAGGCGTTGATCTCCACGTCACCAATGCCGTGAACAATGTTCGGCAGAATATGCACGTCCGGGTCGCCTCCCGCCCGCTCCACAGTCTGGTTGTAGTATCCCCAGCCTTCGGGGTCGTCATTGGCAATCGCCACAAGGAAGGCAATCTGCAGGCTGGGAATCCTCTGCTTGATCTGGAAGTAGGCCTCCAAGACGCCGATGGGGTCCTTCCACACGTCCATCCTTGACGCCTGGATTATGAGAGGCCGCTCCGGGTCGATGTTGAAGCGGGCCATCACCTCATTGACGGTCTCCTGGGAAATGGGCGAGTTCTTGGGGCTGAGGGGGTCGATGGCCGGAGGCGTCACCCAGATATCGGAGTTCTTGATCTCCTTGTTGATGAACTGCTTAAGGGTGAATATAGCGGCGTCGTAAGGCTCCAGGTAAGGAGAGATGAAGTTCCACGCCTCAGGCTGGGCGTCCGTGGAATCGATGTGGCATCGCCATACCCAGCGGGTGCTCCCATTGCGGTGGCCGTTCTCACGCAGGTAGCTGAGCAGGCCGGCCGGCTGCGGGTCATGCACGACGACGAAGTCGTAGTCGCCCTCGAAGCGCTCAGCGTTCATCAGGTTGTAGTCGCGCCAGATCTGCCACATTTCGGGGGTCCAGTCCACCTGCGCCCCCTGGAGGCTGTTGTGGAGCTGCTTGGTGACATCGTAGAACTGGCCGTCGCCGTGAATTATCTGCCACTCGGCGTTGAGGCCTGCACTGTTCATGAGCGGGACGAGGGAGTACAGGAGCTCGGCAA
This sequence comes from Dehalococcoidia bacterium, assembly GCA_034421015.1. Taxonomy (GTDB): domain Bacteria; phylum Chloroflexota; class Dehalococcoidia; order Lucifugimonadales; family UBA2985; genus DAOUJW01. The sequence goes on along the minus strand of DAOUKT010000032.1, from coordinate 9,885 downwards.
CGCCGCCGCCAAAGGCCGTTGCGTTGACGTGAAGGACTCGGGCGCCGCTGAGGGACTCTGCCAGCCTGCAGATCTCGTCCGCGTTCTCGTTCCCTATTATGGACCGGTAGTCTTCAAGCTGCTTCGGAAAGGTCTCTACCTGAGTCAGCATATCGAGACCTCACCTCGGCCCGTCAGCGAGATGCTCCCGTGAACTCCGGGAATGGCCGACAAGATGGCGTGCGTTTGAAGTGGAGTCTGCGCTATCGTAGGTCACCTCCAAATTGGCAAACAAATAAGCCCAAGCCCCTAGGGGACTCGGGATCTGACCTGATACAGGCGCTCTCCCCGTTCCTGGAGATTCCCTGTTTGGAGAGCATCACTTTAATTGTGATGCTAAGCGCACACCATAGTCTTGTCAATAGTACCTCCGATTACTGAGTATTCCCGGAGCTTGGGGCGCTGCCACAAGCCGGGCAGGACGGCGTAAGGGCATGGGGCGAACTGGGCATTCTCTATATGATAAAGGTTGGTTGAAGCGCAACTCCCTTCCTGCTCATAGCCTGCCCCGTACCTGATACGGGGGTGAGCCAGTCGAACCATTTGAGCGGGAAGACTGCGGAGATAGCAGACACCGCTCATTTACTTCGACGAGCTCAGTATGAGCGGTGTCGTGCGCCATAACCAACGCCTGTAGAGAATGCCGGCGGCACGCCCCGCGTTTCGGCGCAAGGTGATATGATGAAAACAGGGAGATGTCGCACTGCGACCCCCTGCATCCAATTGCCCATCGACCCCAATGCAGTTCCGCCCCGGGGACTCCACCCCGGGCGAGCGCGGGAGGCGCCGCAGATGTTCCCTCTGGCAGACCCGGACGTTCAGCGCAGGACCACTCCCGTTGTGACTTTGACCCTGATCGCGCTCAACGCCGCCGTCTTCCTCTACGAGATATTCCTACTAGGCGGCATCGAGACAACCCTGTTCTACTACAACTGGGGTGTCATTCCGGCCAAGTTCACCCAGGGGCTGAGCGAGTTCGGCAGCGTGTGCGAAGGGCAGATTGTTCGGACTCCCCTTGGCGCGATGTGCCGGGGGACCATCCTTGACCTGGAGGCCCACAACGAGGTCTGGCTCACGGTCTTCAGCTCCATGTTCATTCACGGCGGCTTTATGCACTTCGCCGGGAACATGGTCTACCTCTGGGTCTTCGGCGCCAACATAGAGGACGGCCTGGGTCACGTAAAGTACCTGGTCTTCTACCTGGCCTGTGGCGTGGCGGCGGCATGGGCCCAGGTCTACGTAGACCCGGACAGCCAGATTCCCATGATCGGCGCGAGCGGAGCGGTGGCCGGGGTGCTTGGCGCATACATAGTCATGTATCCCTACAACCGGATAGCCACCATCGTGTTCTTCGGCCTGGTCTTCGTCGTGCGTATGCCGGCGCTGGTCCTGCTGGGGTTCTGGTTCTTCATTCAGAACGTGCTGCCCGGGCTCGGCTCCCTGGTCAACTCGGCGTCCAACACCGGCGGCGTGGCGTTCTGGGCGCACATAGGCGGCTTCATCGCCGGGCTCCTGGCAATGGCCCTGTACCTTGGCGTTGTGCGAAGGCGAAGGCCGGCGGACATCAGGCGCATCCCCTGGCGCTGACCCCTGATCGGGTCTTCAGGCAGGCGTGGGCAGCTGCGTGGCGACTATCCAGATTACCGGACCGAGCAACGCCACGAACACTTCCCACAGCCTCACGGGAGCGCCTGAGGCGGACTCGCCCCGGCTCGACTCCCAGTGACGATTGAGCGGGGCCTGGGCCCAGACGATGACGGTGATGGCTATGGTCAGATTGACGACCGCAGCGAAGAGTATCAGCGTACTGAACGCATTAGCCAGGAATACCGGCGTGGGCCCAAAGACTGCGTGAAGGATCACCAGCACGAATATCAGGTTGGGATTGAGGGACGTCTCAACTCCAGACTTCTCTGCAAGTTCAGTGATGACGCGGGTGTGCCTGTGCATCCGGAACGACCCGTAACCGGGAATCAGAAGGGTGAGGGCGTGCCAGGCCGGGTAGTGGACTCCCTGCGTCTCCGACTGCAGCTGTTTCCAGGTGAGGTACGTCCAGTAGTACAGGTACAGGCCCAGTGAAATCACCGACAGGATGATGAGCCTGGTTGAGGAGAAGAGAAGGGCGTTGGAATTCTCGGCCCCGATGATGAATGGGTAGCCTTCGCCCTGGCGTATGGGTTCATCCTCGGAAAGCTGGTACCCGCACTGCGTGCAGAACCTGGCGGTTTCCGCGGGCCGGCTGCTGCACATCGGACAGGCCTTTGTGGCGACGTTTTCCGGAGTGGCCCATTCCTCTGCTGGCGGCTCCTCGCTGAAGACCCGCCAGCCGCACCGTTCGCAGAAGATGGCGTCCTCCGCGTTTGCGGCGCCGCATCTGGCGCAGGCCTTAGACGGCATTGTCAGTCTCCCGGAATCTTCGACTCGTCACTTGAAGTTCGCTACGCAAAGGCCAGCTTACGCTCCTTCAGACTCACGAACCCCCTCTGGGCCAGGACCACGTGGTCCAGCACCTCGATGTCCAGCAGCTTGCCCGCATCGATGATCTGGCGGGTGATTTGAACGTCATCGTCGCTGGGGGCAGGGTCGCCGGAGGGGTGGTTGTGCACAAGGATGATTGCAAGGGCGTTCGCGCGGACCGCCTCTCTGAACACCTCGCCAGGGCGGATCATAGCCGAATTGGCATTGCCCTTGTAGACTTCGTGAACGGACAGAACGCGGTTCCTGGTGTTGAGCAGGACAACCCGGAGGTGCTCCTGCTCCAGGAACGCCATCTCTCCCTGCAGGAGATTTGCGATGTCCTGGGGAGACTGGACGGTGGGCCTTTCGCTCTCCTGGAAGGACACCACACGGCGTCCCAGTTCAAATGCCGCCTTGAGTTGGGCCGTCTTCGCTTCGCCGAACCCGTGGACTCCGCATAGCTCATCGAAGCCGGCCCTTGCCAGCCCGGACAGCCCGCCGAAGCGTGACATCAGCCGCGTGCTCAGATTCAGCACGTTCTCAGACTGGGTGCCTGTTCGGAGAATGATTGCCAGCAGCTCCGCGGTGCTAAGTGACGAGGGGCCGTAGTTCCTCAGACGCTCGCGGGGTCTCTCCTCCCGGGGGAGGTCCCGTATCATTACCTGGTAATCGAGCATCTCCCTGCCATCGGTCATATTCACAAACCACGGGCCGGGTGTAAGGACCCCGGTCGGCCCTCAGACCTCAGTATTCTGCTCCTCAAGGCAACCGGAGCAGACGAAATCCTCGCCCTGCTCCACAGCTATTCCACGGGGCACGTTGCGGGTACGCTCACATATGCTGCACGTGGCCCTTTCCAGGGGCACGTTTCCGGCGCTGGGCTCCTGATCGTGCCCGCGAAAGCCCTGGTAGTCTGGGTCCAGGCGTCTCATCGCCTGGTATCTCTCTCGGTCTTTGCGACGGCTCATAACTGGGCCATGCTGGCGCAGTCCCGGTCAAACACCGGGAGCGTAGTCGTCGTTACCGTACCGCTACAACGGCTCCGGCGGCCTCCAGCTTCTCCTTTACCTGCTGAGCGTCGTCCTTGGAGATGCCCTCCTTCACCGCCTGCGGAGCGGCCTCCACCAGGTCCTTGGCCTCCTTCAGGCCCAGCGTGGTGACTTCCCGGACACCCTTGATGACGTTGATCTTGTTGGGGCCAATCTCCTGGATGATGACGTCAAACTCCGTCTTCTCCTCATCGTCTGCGGCCGCGCCCGCGTCACCCGCGGCGGCGACCGGAGCGGCAGCGACGGCCACAGGCGCAGCGGCGCTCACCCCGAACTCGTCCTCAAGCAGCTTCACCATCTCCGCCAGCTCAAGCACGGACATGCCCTTTACGGCCTCAAGTATCTCTTCCTTTGTCATCTTTCCTCTCCTTCCAAATCTTGAACTGAATCTATGTGGGTCGCGCCCGGGCTACTGGGTTTCCTCACTCTCCGATTCACCCTCCGCAGCCTCCGGCGACTCATCGCTTGCTACTTCTTCAGCCTCAGCCGTTGGGGCGGCGCTTTCCTCCGCCTCGGCTCCGGCGTCAACGGGCGCAGCGTCCTCCACCTCCTCCGCAACCTCGGCCTCAGGGACTTCCGCCTGCTCGGCGGGCTCCTCCACGGCAGGCTCGGCTACCGCCGCACCGGACTGCGTCCCGCCGCTTTCGGCAGCGCGCTGCAGCACGGTCACAAGGCCCCTGAGCGGCGCGCTGAGCACCGTCACTAGGCCTGTCACGGGCGCCTGCATCTGGCCCAACAGCCTGGACAGAAGCTCCTCCCTCGGAGGGAGGGTAGCCAGACTTCTGACCTGATCTCCCGTGATTACCCTGCTGTCCATTATCGCCCCGTGGATCACCAGGGGCGACCTGGTTGAGGTAATGAATGTGTTCAGGCCCCTGGCCACGGCAACTTCGTCCCCGTATCCAAAGGCCAGCCCCGTGGGGCCCTGCATCACCTCACCAATCCCCTCTTTGCCCAGATCCTGGGCCGCCAGCAGGGTCAGGGTGTTCTTGACCACCTTGTACTCAATCCCCTGCTCTCGCAAACGCCTCCTGAGCTCCGTCATGTCTGAGGCGCTCAGGCCCTGGTAGCCGGTGGCAATGGCGATGGTACTACGGCCGAGCTTTTCCTTTATCTCTTCTACCTGTGCTTCTTTTCTGGGAGTTGGCACTGTATCCCCTCTAAACAGATTTGGCTCCCCGAGCCAGAAAGCCGGAGAGCCGAACGCGATTTCACTGCTCAGCAGTCCCTAGGTCTTCTGCCTCGGCGGGCATTACAAACAATTAAGGCCTGGGGCCACCCGCTTTCTCCGGCAACGCCGTATTTTGTTTTCTCTATCTTATATACTATTGCGCCCTCAATGCAAGCAGTCTGGGAACGTCCAGCTTGATGCTGGGACCCATAGTTGTGGTCAGGTAGGCAGTGCGAATGAACTGTCCCTTGACCGCGGACGGCCTCGCCTTGACCACCGTGTCGATCAGCGCGTGGAGGTTCTCGACCAGCTTGTCGCTCTCGAAGCTGACCTTGCCCACGGGCGCGTGGATGATGGCCGTGCGGTCCAGGCGAAACTCAACGCGTCCCATCTTCGCCTCTTCGATGGCTCTGGCAAAGTCCTGGGGCTGGACGACCGTCCCGGCCCTGGGGTTGGGCATGAGTCCCCGCCGTCCAAGGACGCGGCCCAACCGGCCAATCCGACCCATGACGTCCGGGGTGGCAATGGCTACGTCGAAGTCCAGCCAGCCGCCCTCAATCCGCTCCACCAGGTCGTCGTCGCCGACGTGGTCCGCGCCGGCCTGCCTGGCCGCCGTAGCGGCCTCTCCAACTGCAAAGACCAGGACCCTGATCTCTCTGCCAAGGCCGTGGGGCAGCAGGGCCACCCCCCTGACCAGCTGGTCGGCGTGGCGCGGGTCCGAGTTGGTGCGCAGGTGGACCTCCACCGTCTCATCGAACTTAGCCCGGGACGCCTGCTTAGCAAGCTCAACGGCCTCTCCGGTGGAATAGAGCCTGTCTTTTTCGACAGCCTTGGCGGCTTCGGTGTACTGCTTTCCTCGCTTTACCATGTGATCTGCGTCCTCACTCAGCTATTTCGACGCCCATGCTGCGCGCCGTGCCTTCAATTACCTTGATGGCCGCATCCAGGTCAGGGGCGTTGAGGTCTGTCAGTTTCACCTGGGCTATTTCCCTCACCGACTCCCTGGAGATGGCCCCGATGTGCTGTCGCCCTGCGTTCGGGCTCCCCTTATCCAGCCCGGCGGCCCTCCTTATCAAGTCAGATGCCGGGGGCGTCCTGGTCACGAAGGTGAACGACCTGTCCTCGTATATGGTGATGTGCACCGGCACAATGGTGCCTTCACGCGTGGAGGTCTGCTCGTTGTACTCCTTGACAAAGGCCATTATGTTCACGCCGTGCTGGCCCAGGGCCGGCCCGACGGGGGGCGCCGGCGTAGCCTTGCCGGCTGCAATCTGAAGTTTGACGATAGCGCGAACTTTCTTTGCCAAGTATCCTCCTACAGCTTCTCCACCTGGAGGAAGTCCAGTTCAACGGGCGTCTCCCTGCCGAAGAAGGAGACCAGAATTCTCACCTTGCCCCGGTCGGCCATCACCTGGTCCACAACCCCGATGAAGTCTGTGAACGGGCCGTCGGTGATCCGCACGCTCTGGCCCAGTGTGAAGCCAACCTTCACCCTTGGAGCCTCGGACTCCATTTGGTTGAGTATCTTGTCCACCTCGGCCTGCTCCAGGGGCACCGGCTTGGGCCTTCGCTCAAGCTCGTCCTCTGCGGACACAAAGCCGGTCACACCCGGCGTGTTTCTGACCACGTGCCAGCTGTTGTCGTCCATTGTCATGTGGACAAGGATATATCCGGGGAACACCTTGCGCCTGACGGACTTCCTCCTCCCCTCCCTTATCTCAATCTCCTCCTCCGTCGGAACAACCACCTGGAAGATCCTGTCCCTCACGTCCATTGTGGTGACGCGCTGCTCCAGGTTCTTCTTCACCCTCTCCTCCTGTCCGGAGTAGGTGTGGATAATGTACCAGCGCGCTTCCTGTTCGCTAGTTGTGCTTGTAGAAGTCAACGTGAATGTACCCCTGTCCTCATGTCAAGAATGCGAAGAGACGACCAAAGCCCAGGTCCACCGCGCCGAGGAGAACGCCCATGAAGGCGGACACCACAATGACCAGTATGGTGAGCCGTGCGGTCTGCTCCCTGGTGGGCCAGACCACCTTCCTCAGCTCCGATACGGTCTCGCGGATTATCTGCAGGCCGGGGGCCCTTCGCGCCCGGTCTGCTCCTCCAGGCCTCATGGCCCTTCTCAGTGGCGATGAACTGGCCACGTCTCTCTACCTAACCTCTCTGTGTGCCCTGTGAGAACGGCAACGCGGGCAGTACTTGGAAAGTTCCAAGCGCTGTGGGTCGCTGCGCTGATTCTTCACAGTGGTGTAGTTGCGATCACGGCAGTCGGCGCAGGCCAGGGTGATTATCGGTCGTACCTCTCCCCTCTTCCTGGCCATCTTACGCCTCCACCTTGGTGATAACGCCGGCGCCCACGGTCCTGCCGCCCTCGCGGATAGCGAAGCTCAAGCCCTCTTCCATTGCCACGGGGTTGATGAGCTTTATGCCCATCTTCACGTTGTCCCCGGGCATTATCATCTCCACCCCATCCGGAAGGGAGATCTCGCCCGTAATGTCCGTGGTGCGAATGTAGAACTGGGGCTTGTAGCCGTTGAAGAATGGCGTATGGCGGCCTCCCTCCTCCTTGCTCAGCACGTACACCTCCGCTTCGGCGGAGGTGTGGGGGCGAATGGAGCCAACCTTGGCCAGCACCTGGCCCCGCTCGATGTCGTCCCGCTCAATGCCCCTCAGCAGGCAGCCGACGGCGTCCCCCGGCTCGCCTTCGTCCAGAGTCTTGTGGAACATCTCCACGCCGGTCACAACCGTCTTCCGGGTCTCGCCTATGCCCACAATCTCCACCTCGTCACCCGTCTTCACCATCCCCCTCTCCACACGGCCGGTCACCACAGTGCCCCTGCCCTTGATGCCAAACACGTCCTCAACGGGCAGAAGGAAAGGCATATCCCGCGGGCGCTGCGGCATGGGAATATAGTCGTCCACTGCCTGCATCAGCTCCAGGATCTGCTTGGTCCACTCGGAGTCTGGGTCGCCCTCGTCCTCCAGGGCCTTGAGGGCGCTCACGCGGACTATGGGGATGTCGTCGCCCGGGAAGTCGTAGGCGCTGAGAAGCTCCCTTAGCTCCAGTTCCACAAGGTCAAGAAGCTCCGGGTCGTCCATGGCGTCCACCTTGTTGAGGGCCACGACAATGCTGGGCACATGCACCTGGCGTGCCAGCAGAATGTGCTCTCGGGTCTGGGGCATAGGGCCGTCGGGCGCGCTCACTACAAGGATGGCCCCGTCCATCTGGGCGGCGCCGGTGATCATGTTCTTGATGTAGTCGGCGTGGCCTGGGCAGTCCACGTGGGCGTAGTGCCTGGTGGCGGTCTCATACTCCACGTGCTGTATGGCAATAGTGACGCCGCGGGCCTTCTCCTCCGGGGCGTTGTCAATGGAGTCAAAGCTCCTGAACGCCGTGCCTCCAATGCCCTGCTTGGCGAGCGCCATAGTTATGGCTGAAGTGAGTGTGGTCTTGCCGTGGTCGACGTGACCGATGGTGCCCACGTTGAGGTGGGGCTTGTTCCTTTCAAACCTCTGCTTAGCCAATGTTATACCTCCTAAAGTCCTGCAATTTTATTTGCTATGGAGCCCACAATCGGATTTGAACCGATGACCTCGTTCTTACCAAGAACGTGCTCTACCTCCTGAGCTATGTGGGCAAATCCGGTTTTTTGCTATTTCTCATTTCTCTGGTGGAGGGGGTAGGATTCGAACCTACGAAGCCCTTCCGGGCGCCAGATTTACAGTCTGGTGGTATTAGCCGCTCACCCACCCCTCCAGATGCGCTCTCAGTGTATCACCTCTCCAAAGTTCAAGCCAAGACCCCTTTGAGTGCGCCAGCGCTCCTCAGGCCGCTCTCACAGCCCGAGAGGGGATTCGAACCCGCTAACCTACCGATTACAAATCGGTTGCGCTGCCCTTGCGCCACTCGGGCGTCCTGCCCCGACAGTAACTAACAACTTCCCCTCTTTGGGGAAGTCAAGCTATATGATAACACAATCCCGCAAGTCCTTGTATACACTTTGGGACGGAAATCACATACTGGGGGAATTTATATCGACAGGCGGCAAAAGTCAAGCTGGCGGAAGTCTAAAACGCCCTATCTGTGGCTCATGCTGAGTCCAGTGACCGCCGGCAGCCAGATATTGACAACCCAGTATGACATTGGTATAAAGATTAATGGAATGCCCCCTGGCGTCCCCTCTACTCCGAAGGCTCCCTATCCAACCGTAAGGCCAGCCATTTAGGGCAACAGGCCGCTAGGTAAGGAGAGACTTGGGAGAGAGCGCATGTCAGGTGAGTAATGTGGGGTCAGGGAAGGAGACTTTCCTGACCCCTCTTAATTTGTACTTAGTTGCTGATGAAGAGAGCTAGGTGTTGCTTTGGCTCGTTTAGCAATATTTATTGACGGCGGATACATTGACAAGCTAGCCTCCACCGATTTCTCTGTGTGGGTTGACTACAAAAAATTCGTGGATGAAGTGGTCAATGTAATCTCCAACAAAACTGCAGAGCCATTGGATCTGTTGCGGGCCTACTACTACAACTCCCTACCCTATCAGAGCTCACCTGCAACTCCTTTGGAAAGAGAGTTATTCGCCAAGAAACGGAGCTTTTTCAATGCCTTGACCCGTCTTGAACGGTTCCTGGTCAGAGAGGGCCGTTTAGCGCTTCGCGGACAAGACGATCACGGTAGGCCTATATTCCAGCAGAAACGCACTGACTTACAGCTTGGCCTTGATTTCGCTTTACTCAGCGGCAAGCGTCAAATCACACATGCCGCACTAGTTGCCGGGGACAGTGATTTCATACCTGCCATAGAGATAGCGAAACAGGAAGGAGTTGTGGTTAGCCTCTTTCATGGCCCCAACAAGGACACACGAGGCGATTCAACTTATGCGCAGGAACTCTGGGAGGCCGCGGATGAACGGTTTGAGCTTACTCAGAGCTTTATGGAATCAGTAAGACTAATCAGACAGGAGCGAGGCCGCTAGCTTTCAAAATGGAATTGAAGCTTCCCCGCCTGATTGACAAAGTCGCCGTGTGGTGTGGTATAGTAATGGTTCCCAATAGCACCTTAACAACTGAATAGTGGAAGGAAGGTTCTTAAAGCGAGTTTGATCCTGGCTCAGGACGAACGCTGGCGGCGCGCCTAATGCATGCAAGTCGAACGGTCCCTTGGCCTTCGGG
>DAOUKT010000031.1:0-43250 GCA_034421015.1 Dehalococcoidia bacterium | reverse complement strand
ATGTGAACGTTAGCGTGGTCTTGTCGAGGGTCAGGTCTGTGCCCGTGACACCATCCAGAGTCACCGTCACGTTGCCTGCGGGTTCCGAGTCCAGCACGACGGTGTAGGTGTCGTAGTATCCCTCGTCAAGTTCCAGAGAGGTCTCCGAAATCGTCACGCCTGCGGTCTCGTCGTCGGTGACGGTCACCAGCACGTTTTCGACTGCCAAGCCGTGGTAGTTGCTGTCGGCGGTTGAGGAAACGGTGTGCGTGAGCGTTGCTGTGTCTTCTCTCGCGTCGTCGTCTTGGGCCGCCGCGACGGTCACCGTCTGGGCTGTGTTCCAGTTCGACGTGGTGAAGGTAAGGATCGAGTCGCCAAGCGTCAGGTCGGTGCCCGTGACCCCTCCAATTGCGACCGTTACGTCCCCCTCCGGCTGGGAGCCCAGAACTATGGAGTACGTCCTGCTATCCCCCTCGGGCACGGTCAGCCCCTGGTCAGATGCAGTGACTCCCACCTGTACCAACGGTCCGCCCGGCGCCTGCAGAACGGTGACGACCACGCTCTCCGCCGTCGCCGCGTCATAGTCGCTGTCACTGGTGGAGCTGACGGCGTGGGTGAGCGTTGCTGTGTCTGAGGAAGCATTTGCGGCAGCAGAAACCGTTACCACTTGCGCCGCGTCCCAGTTCTGGCCGGTAAATGTCAACGTGGCCTTGTCGACTGACAGGTCCGTGCCGGTCACCCCCGCAACGGTCACCGTCACGTCTCCCGCAGGCTCGGTGTCCAGGACGACCGAGTAGTCGTTGCTCCTGCCACCCACCACGGAGATGGCAGTTGGGCTGACGGTGACGCCCGCAGTATCGTCATCCGTGACTGTTACGACTACGTTGTCGGCGATTATCCCGTCATATCCCCCGCCGCTCACGGTGTTGGCAAGGGGAATGACCTCCTCGGCGGCGTTGGCGTCCTGGTTCGCTGTCACCGTAACGGTCTGCTCCACATTCCAGTCGGACGTTGTGAAAGTGAGAGCGGTCTTGTCGATGGTCAGTGCGGTCCCGGCGAAGCCCGATATCGTTACGGCTACGTCCCCGGTTGGCTGGGTGTCCAGCACAACTGTATAGGAGTCGCTGCCGCCTTCGCCGATGCTGAGTTCAGTGGGCGCTACTACTACGGAGGCGGAGACAGTATCCCTCACGGTAACCGCGACATTGTCAGAGGCGGCTCCGGCGTACTTGGTGTCTGAACTGCTCAGAGAGTGGGATATTTCCGCGACCGGCTCATCGTCTGCATCCGGGTCTTCCGTCCCAGTAACATAGATTCTCTTCCAGCCCCAGCTCTTGGGCCCGAAGGTCAACGTTCCCGGGCTCACGGTGAACCCGGCATTGGCGGGAACGTCGACGGTCAATACGACGGTTGAAGTTGGCTCAGAGGTCAGGGAGACGGAGTAGAATTTGCGCTCACCTTCCCGAACGGTGAGGGACGTGCGGGAAACCCTGACTCCTGAGGTGTCGTCGTTGGCTATTGTCAGTCGGGTGGACACTACCATTAGATCGGGGTGATCCGACGCGCCTTCGATCGTCACGGTCTCGTCCTCATCCTCGACGTCGTCATCCGTGCCGATCAGCCACATCTCCGCCGTCCCGGAGGACTGGCCCGCCGGAATCTGCAAAGGAGTAAACAGGTAGGCCGTATAGGACTGGGACCTCTGCGTATCCCCCTTCAGATTGACCGTCAAGTTCACGTCGGAGGTCAACGTACTGGTCCCCTCCAGGGTCGCAGTGATGGTAGGAAAGTGAGTGCCGGAACCCTCCAACACGGTATCACTGGCCAGAGACAGGATAACGGTAGTCGGCTGTGGATCGTTGTCGAGTATGGTGAGCCGTACTCCGTTGACCGGCAATCCGGGGTCGGCGTTTGCCCCGCGAACCGCGAGTTGTTCGTCGCCCTCGTAGACGGTATCGTCCACCGGCGTCAAAGTCAGATTGGCCGTGGCGGAGAATTCGCCGGCGGGGATGGTCAGGGTTGAGGAATCCCAGGCCGCCGTATAGTCGTCGTTAATGGTCGCGGACACGTCGGCGATGGACATCGCGACATCAGTATCCTCGGACCGGGTCCCGCCTCCCAGGAGGGTTGCCCGCACCGGAATGGTCACTGCGCCGCTGGCCTCGCTGATGGGCGCCGTTGTCACCACGAGCGAGATGCCGGTGGGTTCCTGGTCGTCGTCCTCGATGACCACTTCAGCGCCGCTTGCCGTGATGGTCCCGGGGACGGTTCCCGTGACTTCCAGGGTCTCGTTGCCCTCCGCAATATTGTCGTCCAACACCGTCAGCGTCATCTGCGCCGTAGCAGACATCTCTCCGGCGGGTATGGTCAGGGTGGCCGTGGCGGCCAGGTAGTCCTCACCGGCGGTTGCGGTATCGTCCGCCAGCTCCAGACTCACGACAGTATCTTCCACGCGGGAGGACAGCCCCTCGAGGGCGCCGGTTACGGTCAACTGCACGGAGGAAACCGATTCACCGACGGTGTCCGGGGTCACGTTCAGCTTGACCTCCCCGGGCTCCACGTCATTGTCCCTGATCCTCACCCCCCGGCCCACCGAATCGGCAAAGACAGAGGACTTTACCGACAGACGCGCGACCTCGTCGTCCTCTGAAAGGTTGTCGTCCACCGGGGTCAGGGTGATTACGGCAGTTACGCTGGAATCACCTGCCGGGATTGTGGCGTTGACGGTCGTGGCCGTGTAGTCCACGCCCAGGGTCGCGTTGTTCCGGACGCCGGGACGGTCGATCATCTCCAGGGTCACAGGCGTGTCGACTGTGAACTGAGTCGTACCGTCCAGGGCCACTGTGACCGTGATGTCGGTCGCCCCGGCGTCCTCGTCAACCCCGGAGTGTGAGACGGAAGAGATGGTCAGTCCGGTGGGGGCCGCGTCGTCGTCGATAATGGCCCCTTCGGCTTCGATCACTCCCAGGGGGACCATCTCTGGTGGTGAGGAGCTACCTATGGTGGCTTCCTCCAGAGTAACCACGAAGGTCTCTGTGTCCTCTGCAAGGGTGTCTTCGGTGGTCATCACAGTGAATGTGGCCGACCTGTCGCCTGCAGGGATGGAAACGGTGCCACTGGCGGCCTTGTAGTCCTTGTCCGGGAGAGCCGATTCGCCTGCGTCCAGTGTGTCACCGGCCTGTTTCGTGGCCCACGCCGCCGACACGCCCTGATCGGTCGGCGTGGACAGGGTGATAGTGAAGGTGGCAGTGGCGCCTTCCGTCACGCTCGGCGCGCCCGTGATGGATATAGTCAGACTGCCCTGGTCCAGTATCGTTGCAGTGGCTACGTTGTCGGTGGCGGAAACTGAGCCTGCACGGTCGTCGGTGGAGACCCCGAATATCTCCACGCTCAGGGTTTCTCCGTCGTCGCTTATGCCATCCGCCAGTACCGGGAAGGTGACGGTCCCCCTGGACTGGCCGGCGGCAATCTCCAGGACTCCGGAATTGCCGTCGGTGACTCCGGGCCGGAACGTAATCGCCCCTTTCGGCGCGGCATAGTCGTCCGTAGCTGTGGCGGTGCCGGCGGTCTCGAAGGGAACGTACACGTCGTCGTCGGGGACGCCACCGGTTAGCGTCACAGTAAAGGTGACGTCGTTGCCCTCGGCCACTGTATCGGCATTGGCAGAGATTGAGCCGGTCAGGGTCTCGTTGTCCCTGATGGAAACCTCGAAGTCCGCGTCGGTGGGGGATATGGTGACGAGCCGCGAATCGCCGGCCACCAACTCGACGCTGAAGGTCTCCAGGGAGTTCTCAAAGAGATTGTCGTCCACGATATCCACGTCTATGAATCCGGTGGTTGCTCCGGGCATGAATGTGAGTTTTCCGTCTGCGCCCCGGTAGTCCGCGCCGCTGGCTGCGGTGCCCGGCACCGTACGCCAGCCAACGGCCGGGTTCCTCTCGCTAGCCGTGGTGTCCGGATGGGACAACTCAACCATGAACCTCACGGGGCCCGATGTGTCCTCGTTCACCATAGAGTAGGACCGGCTCACGGAGGCTACCAGGACTTGCTCATTGTCTATGATGGCGCCAACGGCGGTGTCGTCGGCCAGGCTGGTGAGGGTCGACCACCGTTGGGAGGAGTTGTACCTGTTGAGGTTCTGAGAAGGCGTGCTGAGCTCCACCGTGAAGGTCTCGAGCCTCTCATGTATCGTGTCGTCCAGGATGACCACGGAGAAGGTCTTGGTCTGTTCCCCAGCCTGGAAGGTCAGGGTGTCGCTCCTCGCCTCGAAGTCCTGCCCCAGGCTGGTGGCGGTCACGTTGCCGTGGGATGTGGCCTCGCCGTCCACGGTGGCAACGTCAACGGTGACCTGTTGCGGCGCAGGATCATTCAGGCTCATGGTGAAGTCCACCTGCCCAGCGGACTCGTTGGCCTGGGCGTCGTCTATTGAGATCGCCAGGTCGTTGTCGTAGAGGTACAACGTCCTGTAGGGGGCCCCTTGGGTTTGTGAGTCCGGCGGTCCGATATACACAGGCGAGTAGCCAGTGCCCTCGAGTATATTGACGCTCAGGCTGCCGTCGGCCTCCACCGCGTTGTCGTCCACTGTGGGCAGGGACAGCTCCACCGCGGCAACCCCCCGGGCGAACGTCACGGTCGTCGGCGTTGCGCCTGAGAGGAAGTTTCCCGTCTGCGTGATGTCCAGGTTTACCGTTATTGCACCGTTCGCTATGTCTCCCTCCGTCGCAACACTGAAGCACTCGCCTTGAATGGTGACGTAGCAAACGCCTCCTCCGTACTCTTGTGGGACCAGGCGCTGGAGTGACACCAGGACATCATCGCCCTCTTCGGTATGGAAGGTGGACCATCTGAAGGCGATTCCGTATCCTATATCGTCGTCCAGGATGGTCCCGGCGCCAGTGTCGTCCGCCAGCGTCAGCTCCGACGGGTTGCTCAGCGCCAGGTTGAAGGTCTCGTCGGCCTCGCTCGACTGGTCGTCCAGCAGGGTGACGGTGACCGTCTTCTCGGTCTCCCCGATGGCGAAGTTCAGCGTCCCGCTTGCCGCCGTGAAGTCCACGTCGCTGGTTGCGGCGTTTGTAGACCCGTCCTCCGCCGTGGCCCAGTCCACCGAAGCTGCCTGTTCGAGGTTGGCCTGGGACAGCGATACGGTGAACTCAATGGTCCCGTCCGCCTCGCCCGCCGATGCGTCGGAGACGGATACGTCAGGCAGAACGTAGTCGTTATCGGTGACTACTGTAGTCACGGAGCGCACGTACCACCGGGAGCCCTGGTACTCCCTTTGGCGGTAGCAGCGCTCGTCGTCGCACTCTCGGCTCCACGTGTAAGCGAGGGCAACGGTGATGGCCCCATCGGTCTCGTCCACGCCGTCGTCGGTTGTCGGCACGCTGAGCGTGACGGCTGACTGGTTGGCGGCGAAGGTAACAGTCTGGGGAGCGGCACCGGTGATGTACTCGCCCTCCTGGGTCACATTCACCGTGACCTCCAGGGGCCGCGTCATGGCGTCGGGCTTGCCCCCGTGGCGGTGCAGGGTGAAAGTCGCGGGGTCTCCCTCGGCGACGGAAGCCTGGTCCGCCTTGATGCGCACACCCATGGTGTTGCTGTAGTACCGGTAGGTGATGCTCGAAGGCGTCCCTACCTGGTACTGGGGGTAGTAACCGCATGCTGCCGGGTTGTTCGGGCAGTAGTAGGGTTGCAGCTCCAGGGTCCCGGATCGGCCCAGCGCTTTGGTGTAACCCAGATCCCCGGCGCTGACACCCGTTGCATCCCCCGGCTCGAATCCACTTCCCTTGATCCAGGTCCTGGTCTCTGTCTCATCTTGAAGCGGCGCAGGCTGGTGGCCGATATAGGTGCGGTCGTAGTCCAGGGGCAACCAGCCGGACACGTCGCCGGTACGGGTGAAGGGAAGAATGATCTGGTATCTCCCATCGTAGAACTCGCTCGTAGTAGAGGAACCGGTCACCGTGGGTATGTCATCGTCCTGGACCCAGATCTTGGCCGATGCGTTGTTCAGGGCAATGTAGTCGTCGTCCGCGTCGTTGAGGACTGTGGCGTGGTAAGTGCTGTTGCCGTAGTTCAGGCTGTCGTCGGTGGTCTGGCGGGTGACCGTCACGGTCTGGGTCCCGGCCGGGAAGTCTACGGTGATCTCCTCGGTGTCAAAGTGGATGTGGTTCAGAGGCGTAGTGATGCCCCGGGTGGGGTCGTCCAAGTCGGCTTGGGTCACCCGGTACCTGACCCGGTTGAGTTCAAGCCGGGCCTGCATGGCGTTGTCTGTGGGAGCGCTGCGGGCGACCGTGAATGACACCGACTGGCCCTCGTTCACCCAGGTCTGGTCTTTGGTGACGGACACCGACGGCTTGACGCCGTCGTCGTCGTATATGGTGAAGGTGTGGGTGTTGGGCCAGCCGGCCCGGTAGTTCGTGCCGTCTACCAAGGTTACAGTCAGCTTGCCGATGTCCTCCGCGGTGGTGTCGTTCTCGGTCGGGATCGTGATTGTCGCGCTTCCTTCTTGTAGCCCGAAGGATACGGTCTCAGGCAGGGCGCCGGTGGTGTAGTCTCCCGTCTCGGTCACCTCCAAGGTCACCGTGAGGGGCGTCGCGCCCGACCTGGTCAGTTCCAGGGTTATTGATTCTCCTTCGGCCACCCGCAGGTCGGGAGTGAGCAGGTTGACGGTCTCCAGGGTGATCTCCCTGACGGTTACGGTATCACTGGAAGGCCTTCCCACCCAGTAGGTCCTGGGTTCGCCGATGGCCGGCGGGTCCAGGAGCGTGGCGGATACTGTGTGGGAACCGGCCCTCACACCGTCGTTCGTCGTGGTAATGGTGTGCTCCACGGAGGCGTCCCCAGCCGGAATCACGACGGTGTCGCGGCGGTTCTCGGCGTGAGGAGCGGATTTGGCAACCTGAAGCCACACGGTCAGATCGTCGGTCGTGGCGCCGTTGCGGGTTAGAGTCATGATGACGTCGCTGCCTTCGTCGACGGCCTCCGCCTGGGCTTCCAGCGTGACCGCCGATTCGTCGTCTTCGATGACCGCCTCAAGGACGAGTTCGACTACGTCGTCCTGGAGGACCGCATTCACTGGATTTGACAGGACGACGTGGAAGAGGTCTCTGGATCCGGCGATGGAGTTTTGCAGGATTTCCACCGTGACAGCGGCGCTGGTATCCCCCGGGGCGAAGGTGAGCGTTCCCGTATGTTGGGTGATATTGAAGCCATCGCCGGAGTACCAGTCGTGGGCGCTGTAATCGACGGTTACGGTTTTGAGCGGGTTTACAGCCGCGATCAAGTCCACCCAGATGTCGACGGCGCCGTCGCCTTCGCTGACGGTGGCGCTTGTGTCCCGGAACCCCAGCACGGGCAAGGGGTCCTTGTCCCGGACTATGATAGAGGCGGATGAGCTCCCGCCGTCGATCTCATAGGCGTCGTCCGCCAACAGCTCGACGGTGAACTCCGCATCCCCGTCGTAGCCGTCGTTTCGATGGGTAAGGTAGCCCCGGGTAGTGGACGAAGACCCTGTGGGAATGGTGTGGGTCTGGTTGCCCAGGGTCGAGTCGTACACGGTATTGCCGGTCTCTGTGTGGTCTACCTTGACCTGGAGCGGCTCCCCGGTATGCCCGTTGTGGGAGATACGGTAGTAGAGCAGGTTTCCCTCGTCCACGTTGGGCGTTATGGCCTCCACGCTCACGACATACGAATCGTTATCCAGTATTGCGCCGTTGACGGTGGCGGCGCCAGCCGGGACCCAGAACTCGGGTCTCCCTGGGTGAAGCGTTGCCGTGTAATGATGGTCCGGCCCCCGGAAGCTGTCGTCCGGCTGTCGGTATGTGAAGTTTAGCTGAGACATTCCCGCGTCCATGCCGAATACGTGGTACTGCTCGTTGCCCACCGGGCCGGCCGTGACGGGGATTTCCAGGGGGTTCTTGTCCTCTCCCGTACGGGAAATCACGAGGGTCAGGTCGTTGCCCTCTTCGACCTCCGCGTGGTTGAAGGTGATGGACACCTGAGGCGCCACGTCGTTGTCCGCCACCTGAACGGTCAGCGAGTTCGACCCCACGATGTCGTAATGCGGCTCCGCGGCCACCGTAAACGTTATGGCGTTATCGAGAATGTCCCGCCAGTCGTCGGGCACGGTGATGGCGACTTCTTTGGTCGTTTCCCCCGCCGCTAGCATGATGCTGGAAGGGACTTCAACCGCCTCAGAGGCGAAGTTGCCCTCCAGAAACCCTCCGGGGTCATCTACCGACACACCCACGATCAGCTCGTTTGCGGTGTTGTGGCCCCGGGTCAGGGTGAAAGTGGCGGTTTCCCCCTCCGTGATGCTGGTATCGTCCACCGAGAGCGTGATTGTGGGCCGGTCATCGTCCAGTATTCTTGCCTTCTTCGTTGAGAGGAGCAGTGTTCTATCAGTGACGGCAGAGACAACTATGAGGCTGGCCATAAAGCTGTCCCGGGGCTCATACACGGAATCGTCCCAGGTGGAGACGGTCAGCGTCTCCGTCTGGGTAACGTACTCCACAAACTGGTCTGTCATTGGCGCCGCGGGGAATGCCACATCGTGGACCTGATCTGTAGGGTTGGCGCCGTCGGCCAGGAGTTGGTTGGGCTCCCACGTGCGCACCTGGACCGGATAGGGCTCCAGGGGGTTCCCAAATCTGCGCTCCAGCGTGATGGTGACTGCCTGTCCCTCGGATACCTGTTTGGGCGTGACCGACTCGATCCTGACAAGCGTCCCCAACACGAGATTGGGCAATATGGTCTTCTTCCTGTCGCCGTTCACCGTCCAGTACTGTGCTTCGTCGGTGGCGCTGAGCGCGGTCCCGTCTGCGGCGTCCTCTATCTGCTTGATTTCAGCGGAGTATTGCCACAAGTTGTGGTCGACGATCCCGTTATCGAGCACCTCGATTCGCCCTACCACTTGTCTCTGATTTCCTGTCAGCGTCAGGGGAAACTCCTGGTAGCGATTTCCTGTTTCGGGGTCAATGGGCCAGTCGGAGTGACGAGGGCTGTCCCAACCGCGGTTGTGCTCCACCCGGACGACGAAGGTCGCGGTCTTGCCGGTGTCTGCGGCGCGCCGGCTAACCAGGAAATGGGCTGGATGAGGCTCCTCTAACTCGTGACTGACTACGAAATTGCGGCCGTCATCATAGTAGAAGGTCCCCTCCGCCGGGCCGGGTGTACAGGCGCCCAGGACCTCGTCACAGGTCAGGTAGGACTCTCCCTCTTCCCAGTTTTCACTGTCGGAGCTAATCCGACCCCACTCCAGGGTAAGTTCCTGCGCCGTGTCGTTGTCGGAGACCGACAGGGTGGTGAAGGCGCCACTATTCCCGGACTGTCCCAGGTAGTAACCCGTTCCGGGCAGGGCGCGCACATGGACCAGTCCGGCGAGTTCCAGGTCTCTCTGGTCGTCTGGGAACGTCAGGGTCATCGTTTGGGTGGTGGAGTTGGCCGGGATGGTCACCTGGGTGGGGATGGCGGGAGCGGGATCCCAGTGGTTGCCCCGGAGCCGCTCCTCCGGGTCGTCCACCAGGATGTTCACGGTCAGGGGTTGGGCTGTGTCACCTCCGGCCCGGGTGAGAGTGACGGTAGCGCTTCCGCCCTCCGCGACGGAGGTTGGGTTCGCGGCCACCGTCACCAGGTCGCTGCCGCCGGGTGGGTCGTTGATCTCGACATCAACTCTGCTCGGCTGTCCCACGGTGTAGCGGTCGGCGCCGTCCACCTGGCTGATGTTCGGAATTACTGCAATTAAGTCGTCTGTGCCGGCCTCGGTGACCCCGTCCACGTAGGGATAGACTGTGAATTCGGCATGTCCCTTCCAGGCCTCAATGGTCACGTAGTGGTCTTGCGTGCTGGGGTTGCTCTGTTGCCCGCTCCGGTTGGGTTCCCTGGTACGCACCTGAACGGTTACGGGCATGCTCATTGGGCCTTCTATCCTGTAGAGGGTGAAGACCACGCTTTGACCCTCGGTCACCGTGGACACGTCGCTCTCGATCGAAATGGTGCCGTTGGTGGCGCCGCTGTCGGTGGCATTGACAGTTGTCTCGCGGAAACCAGACCTGACGGTCCAATACTCTGCCTCCTGGCTGGATGTCAGTTCGACACCGCTGTGGTCTTGGAGCGGCATTATGGAGGCCCGGTAGTCCCAGTTGGACTCGGATTGTCCGTTGGTTGTGACTAAGAGTTCCTCCTCGACTTGGAGGTCGCTGCCCGTGAGCTCAAGCGGGTAGTCCTTGTACAGGCGGCCGGTGGTGGAATCTTCAGTCCAGTCATCCAGCCTCCAGTCTGCGCCGCTGCGGTCGGTCTCAATGCGAACTGTGAAGTTCGCCGGACTGCCAGTGTTCGCGTCCTGTTGCCTGCGCTTGACGATGAAGGCCAGTTTGTCACCCTCGGAAACGTTGGCGTCGTTCACGCCCTCCTTGCCGAAGTTGAGCTCAAGCTCCTGGGCGGTGTCGTCGTCGGTGACGGACGTACTGGCCTCAGTCTTCAAGCCGGCGCTTCCGAGGAGGTATGAGACTGTTTGCTGCATCCGGACAGGCTCAACCTTCAGAGTGATCGAGCCGTTCGGGAGGTCGCGGTGGTCGTCCAGGGTCTGCAGGCTGACCGTGGCCGTGGCGGAGTTTGCGCCGAAAGTCACGCCGTCCGGCAGCGCGGGAGGTGGATCCCGGTAGTCGCCCCGGGTGAAGCCATTGGGATCTTCGACACTGACCTTTACGGTCAGGGGCAACACATTGGCGCCTGTACGAGTCAGGGTGAAAGACGCCGCGTCGCCCTCGGCGACAACCGTTGAGTCGCTCGCAATGCTGATACGGGGCACAGTGGCCGGCGGGTCAAGGATGTTGAATTCGGCTTCGTCCTGGGCATCGAGAGCGTAGGAGCTGTCGCTGCTTGCCACCAGCCTGGCCTTGAGGACGTGGCTGGCATCGGCGGACTCATCAACGCCATCGACGTAGGCGGTGATGGGGAGGCTCCTGGTAGAATGAACCAGATCGCCAGGGAACGTGATATGGTGTGTCTGGAGACTGGGGTTGTTGCCGATACCGTCGTCCAGGTTGGGTTCCCAGGTCTCGATCTCCACGGCCACTTCTGACGTGGACATTCCGGAGGTCTGGGTCACCGCGAACCAGACCTGTGCGCCTTCGTAGACTTCAGGGAGTCCGGAGTGAGAGGCTTCTATCTTGAAGGTGGGAGTCTGGGTTTGCCCGTGGGCCGGGGGCGTGGAGGCAGCCAGAAACAGAGCGGACAACCCCAAGGCCGTCGCGGCGATGCGGAGGAGACCAGCGACCGCCTTGTGGTAACGGATCAATGTTGAGTCCTTATACACAAGCAGGCTGTTTGCAACACCCATTCACTTTCGGCGATTGACGTGCTCATTGAATGTCGAATGCTCGTTAGATGCGTGTCTTTACCGGGCTCGCGGCTACCCGAGCGCTGCGTAGTTCGCCATGACGCTTGCGCAAACAGAGGCGAAGGCTGCCATTTCCTCATCGCTGACGCCTTCGCAGAGCGTGGAGTCGAATGCCTGGACCCGGCTGTGCAGGTCCTGCGTCAGCTTCAATCCCTCTTCGGTCAGTGTGAGCATTACGACTCTTCTGTCGCTGAGCAGGCGCCGCCTCTGCATAAGCCCCATGTCCACCAGCTTGGTAACGGAGCGGCTTATGCCTGACGTGGCGAGTGGCAGCACCTGGGCCAGCTGGCTGGTGGTCCACTCATCGACCCCCAGAAACAGCCTCATGAGGGCAAAATCGATGTGGGTCAGACCGTGGGGGGCCACTATCTCCGCCATGCCTCTTGCTACCGCGTTCACCAGACCGGTTACGCATGATCCGAGGTCGGCGGGCGCTGCCAGGTCTTCCTTGTCGAAAGAAATATCCAAAGAGTTTGCGGCATCCATGCCGATTCACACGAGTTGGAAATGTTGCTGTTGGAAACAAGATACAGACTCCGTGTGAGGATGCCGCGAAGATTCCGTCAAATACGCGTGAGAGTTTCCGTGAAGATCGGATCGCAAGCGAAATGCGGGCACTGGCGTGATGCCGAGCGGGTTGAGACCGGCCTGACTGCCGCAGGCTCAATCCGTCGACTGCCGCCCGGACGCTAGCCGCCGGACGCAGGAATAGACTGAGATTCCGGGTGAATGTCAGGACACAGGCGGAGTTCAAGTACCGGGACTTACTCTTCGGCCTGGATTAGCGAGATACCAACTGCTCCGGGGCCGGCGTATACCCCCAAAGACGGTCCCAGGCGGGCGATGAGAGGCTCAGCGCCCTCCGGCAACAGGTCCTTCAGATCGCTGGCAACCTCACGGGCAACTTCGGGAGTGGTGCTGTACAAAACGGCCAGGGACTCGATAGGCGCGAACTGCCGAGCGGACTCCTTCAGTTTGGAAAGGGCTTTAGGGAAGGTCCTGGCCTTTCCCAGCGGATGCACCGCTCCGTCTCGCACGATGATTATGGGTTTGATTTTCAGCGCTGAGCCCATGAGCGCCTGCGCCTTTCCGATTCTCCCACCCTTCTGAAGATACTCGAGGGTCTCAAGCAGGCACATGCACTGGGCGCGCCTGGCCGCGCTTCGTGCACGGGACACGACCTCTTCAAAATCAGCTCCCCGGCGGGCGGCCTCCGCGGCCGTCAGTACGATCAGACCAAGACCCATGGAGGCCTGGCGGGAGTCAATCACCTCTATAGGGCATGCCGAGGACGCCCCCGAGGCTCCCTGTTGCGCCGAGTTCCAGGTGCCGCTTATCCCGGACGAGATGTGGATGGAGACGATTCCGTCGGCGTCCCGGCCCAACTCGTTATACACCTCCATAAAGCGGCCAGGCGACGCCTGAGACGTCGTGGGCAGCTCAGCGCTGTAGGCCAGCATCTCGTAGAACTGGTCCGGCGTGATTGTGACGCCGTCTTCAAAGGCGCGAGTGCCGAAGCGGACACTTTGCGGAACGATGGTAATGCCCAGTTCCTCGGCCGTGCCGCGGTCGATGCTGGAGGTGCTGTCGGTTACTACTTTGACTGTCAAAACGCCTCCTCTAGGGTCGCCGGTCATTGGAAGGCCTTGGCATGCGGTAACCTACCCCGGGTTCGGTGAAGATGTACTTGGGGCGCGCGGCATCGTCGCCCAGCTTGTGACGCAGCTCCTTGACGTAAGTACGTACTATACGGGCGTCGCTGGAGAAGAGCGGACCCCACACCCTCCTCAACAGCTGCTCGTGGGTCGACACGCGCCCTGCGGCGGCAGAGAGTTCTACAAGGAGCTTGTATTCGGTCGGAGTCAGATAGACTGGACTGCCGGCGACATTCACCTCGCGTTCGACGTAGTCTATGGCAAGGTCGCCATACAGGTATGGCGCTGCCGTCTCATTCTGGCCGGCTGCGGACCTCCTTCGCAGGGCCGCGCCAACCCTCGCCAGCAGCTCCGTCGATGTAAACGGCTTGGCAAGATAGTCGAACGCGCCCAGATCAAAGGCGCGGCCGATATATTGGTCCCACCCGTGCCCGGCCACGACAATCACGGGCACGCCCGAGACTCTGCAGATGCGCACTAGTGTCGCAAGGCCCTCGCGAGTTGGAAGCGCCAGCTCCAATAGAATTGCGTGGGGCTTCTGCTTCTCTATGATGTTCTCAGCCTCGTCGAGGTCTCCCGCGACTGCGACGGACAGGTCAGCCTGAGAGAGGATGTCGCGCACGTATCTGCGCATCTCCGGGTCAGCAACGAAGCCCATTATCCGAGCCTGTCCGTCGTGGGAGCCGGGAATCGACGGATGCCGAGGCTCTTCCGGCCCTGCGGTGGAGGCGATTTCGTCGGCCACCGGGATCGTGAAAGTGAAGCCGCTGCCGCGCCCTTCAACTCCATCCCGTACAGACAGGCGCCCACCGTGGGCCTCAACTATGCCCATAGAAATTGCGATCCCAATGTCTTCTTTTCCGGTTCTTCCCTCAAGCACCCTATCTGCGGTTCCCGCAAGCCGCCCCAACTGGCGACTCGAACTGGGAGTTGCGGCGCCATCACCCCTGCTGTCCACTGTGACCGAAACATACCCGTCTCCCTGGACCGCCGCGATCCCGACAGCGGACGGACCTGATACACTCCTCGCTACGCTATCGATCAGGTGGCCTAGAACCTGCATCATTCTTGGCTCATCGGCCATGACCCTGGGGAGGCCTGGCGAAAGTTCAAGCTCGACACTGCCGCTCTCCGCCGACCCGTGGACGTGGGCATCCCTGGCCCGGCGCAGCAAGTCTCCCACGTCCGTAGGCTCTGGAATGACCGAAAGCGTCCCGAACTCAATCTGTGTCATGTCTAACAGGTTGTTTATCAGACGACGCATGTGGTCCGACTGCTCATCGATCACTCTCAGAAACTGCCGGGTTTCGGCGGGGTCGGACGGATAGGCGGAGCCAAGCAAGGTGGATGTTGATCCCTTGATGGCGCTGAGCGGTGTCCGGAGCTCGTGGCTCACGTCGCGCAGGAATTCTGTCCGCTGCCTCTTCATCTCTTCCAAAGGCGTTATGTCCTGAATCGTGGCGACGACCGACACGATTTCACCGTCCTCCTGGCGAATCGGCCTGGCGTTGACAAGGGCTGTGATCGCCCTCCGTCCGTCCGGCGGATGTATGACCACTTCGTCGGCGATGATGGTCTCACCCCGCGTCAACGCCCTCACGGTGGGGAGCTCTTCTATCGGAATGGCTGTTCCGTCCGTCCTGCGAAGGGCCATAACCGACAGAAGATCGGCAGGAGAACGGCTCGACGGATGAAGTTTGCCGACAAGTCGTCTCGTCTCATCATTAGCCGAGACCAGGTCCCCTGTCCTGGCATCAAAGACCACAATGCCGACGGGCGAGATGTTGACCAGCGCCTCCAGGTCTGCCCTGGCCCGGTGCTCCTCCTGGTATCTTCGTGCATTGGAGATTGCCGCGCCTGCCTGAGAGGCAAACATCACCAGTACCTCCTGGTCTTCAATCGTGAACTCCGCGCCGCCTTCCTTCTCCGTGAGGTAAATGTTGCCGACGTACTCATCGCGATAGCGGATCGGCATTCCCAGGAATGTCTTCATAGGTGGGTGATTATCGGGGAATCCGACAGACCTGTGATGACTGGAGATGTCTGAGAGCCTCAACGGTTCCCGTATCTCATTCATGTATCCCAGCAGTCCCAGCCCTTGGGGCAGTGTGTTCAGAAGTTCAGTTTCCTGGGGATTGAGTCCGGAGGTAATGAAGTCCTGGATGGCCCCTGACTGTTCGTAGGTCAAGAGCGCCCCGTACCGGGCGCCGGTCAGGTAGCGGGCATTGTCGATGACTCCCACCAGGACGGTGTTAAGGTCTAGGGTCTCGCTGACCAGACGACTGGCCTCGCTGAGCTTTGAGAGCCGCGTCTGGAGCGATTCAATCTCATGCAGCAGGTCAACATTCTCTACGGGATTCATAGTGCTCTGACGTTGCACAAGGCTAAGCATTGCCGATAGGGAGAGCTTGTCTTCCCCCGGTTCCACTCAGCGGATGCGTTGGAGTTACCTGAGATCAGATCCCACATCCAACTGTCGCTGCTAAGCTCTCCGTGTACTCACTCACGCTACGACAAGCCTCAGCAGAAACTGCCGCGGTCGCCGGTCGCGAATGCAGCCCAGCGGACGGGCCGTTGGTTCTCTATTGTACAAGGAGCGTGTAATCTGGGCGTAAAGAGACAGGCGTTTTTCAGCCAATTATTGTAACGTTTGCGTGAAGTTGCTAGAATCACACAGGTCGATCCGAATCCAACCCCCTGAGCTTGTGTGCCAGACAGCGGATACGCCGGGCAGTGTTCAGACCAACGAGGTATTTGCATGAATCGAGAAGACGACCTGTTGAGAGAGATCCAAGCCCTGCGAGGGCGGCTTTCCAAACTGAGCGAGGCCAGCGTGCGCATCAACGAGAGCCTCGACTTCAATGTCGTCCTTCAGGAAGTCATTGACAATGCGCGCTACCTTACCAATGCCCGGTACGGAGTCATTTCGACCATGGATGAAGTCGGTGGCCTGGATGCGCTCCTGACCTCCGGGACAACAGAAAAGGAGCACCGCACGCTCATTGAGCTGCCGGGTGGGATGAGTATCTTTGATCACTTCATCAAGATCTCCGGGCCTCTCCGCCTGGACAACTACTACGAGTATGCGGTGTCGGTCGGACTGGATGGATGGCTGCCGATGACCGTATTCGCCGGAATGGCCGCGCCAATAATAAATCTGGGCGAACCCGTGGGTATCATATGGCTGGGCCATGACCGGGAAGATAAGAGATTCAGCGAAGAGGATGCCGAGACTCTGGTCATGTTCGCCTCACAGGCGGCAATGGTCATCTCCAACGCCCGGAGATACCGAGACGAGCGGAGCGCCAGAGACTACCTGGAGACCCTGATTAACACCTCGCCTGTGGGAGTTGCGGTCTTCGATGCCAGGACTGGAGCGCCGCTATCCTTTAACCGGGAAGCAGTCAGGATCACTGAGGCTCTGCGGACGCCGGACAGTCCCCCGGAGGCTCTCCTGAATGTTCTGACGGTGCGACGGGCCGATGGGCGAGAAGTATCCCTGGGTGAGCTATCGATGGCCCAGGCACTGAGTACCGTAGAGACTGTGCGGGCAGAGGAAGTGGTGTTCCATGTACCCGATGGAAGGAGTGTCAGCGCTCTGATAAATGCCACTCCCATCCTCTCCGAGGAAGGTGAGGTGCGGAGCCTTGTTGTGACCATGCAGGACATGACCCCTCTTGAGGAGCTTGAGCGCATGCGAGCCGAGTTCCTGGCGATGGTGAGCCATGAGCTCCGCACGCCCTTGGCCACAGTGAGGGGCTCGATATCCACTCTCCTGGAAGAGCCCCTCGACATGCACCCCGCTGAGATGCGTCAGTTCCATCGCATCATCCTGGAACAGACCGACCGCATGCGCTCGCTGATTACGGACCTGCTTGACGTTGCTCGCATAGAGACAGGCACGTTGCCCGTATCTCCGGAGCCAACGGACATGGCAATACTGATTGGTGAGGCCGGGAACGCGTTCCGTATCGGCGGGCACAGGCACAACCTTATCATAGATATCCCGCCGGACTTGCCCTGGGTCATAGCGGACAAATCGCGCATAGTCCAGGTGCTTGGCAATCTGCTGACCAATGCGGCTCGGCACTCGCCTGTGTCGTCCACCATCAGAGTGAGCGCCGCGCTGGGCGACCTGCAAGTCTACGTGACAGTTTCCGACGAAGGCAGGGGCATCCCCGCCGAGAGCCTGCCGCACCTGTTCAGGAAGTTCTCCCGGCTGGAGGCAGAGGAGCAGGGAGGGGACACCGGGCTCGGACTCGCCGTCTGCAAGGGGATAGTGGAAGGGCACGGCGGTCGGATATGGGCCGAGAGTGACGGGCTGGGCCTTGGGGCAAAATTCACCTTTACAATCCCCACTGTCGAGGAGGCAGGCTTCGTCTCCCCGCCACTTCAGGTCTCCACCCGGCCCGCGCGCACGTCAGTCCGGGAACAGGTGCGCATCCTGGCCCTGGACGATGACGACCAGGCGCTCAGGTATATTAGGGACGCCTTGATTAAGTCGGGTTACACCGTAATTGCCACTGGAGACCCGGACGATGTGCCTCGCCTTTTGGAGGAGGAAAGGCCCCATCTGGTCCTCCTTGACCTGATGCTGCCTGGCGTCGACGGGATGGACCTGATGAAGGACATCATGAGCATCGGGGACGTTCCGGTTATCATCGTGTCAGCCTACGGTCAGGAGCAGCTCGTCGCCAGGGCCTTCGAGATGGGCGCTGACGACTACGTGGTCAAGCCCTTCTCTCCAACAGAGCTTGTGGCCCGTATCAGGGCTGTTCTTCGTAGACGCACAACTTCAGAGCCGTCAATCCCCTATAGTGTGGGAGACCTGACCATTGACTTCACGGAACGCCTCGTGACTCTCAGGGGGGATCCGGTAGACTTGACTGCCATACAGTACCGATTGCTCGTCGAGCTATCGGCAAACGCCGGTCGCGTGCTTACCTACGAGCAGCTGCTAAGGCGGGTGTGGGGATCGAATGGCGACGCCGACGTGCGGCCCATACGCACCGCGATAAGCTCCATACGCCGCAAGCTGGAAGACGACGCCGATGACCCAACCTACATATTCACCGAGCTCCGCGTTGGATACAAGATGCCCAGGGCGGACTCGCCCTGAAGGAAATCTCTCGCAAGCCATTTGCCTGTGCTCCTTCATTCGACAACCGAGAGTTCAGGCATATCCAAGTTATGGCTGGCAGACGCCCTTGGATAGGGGTCTCCCAGGGAAGAGTTCGCGATCCAGTTTTGTCTTGCGAGCTGGGTGATCCAGATCGCAGCAGCGTTCGAGATTGGCGACCACCTCAGCTAGCCCCATCGAAATCGACAGCCCACGAGTACCGGAGCCTTTGGTGTCAATTGAGTAATTGGGTCCGACAAGCTCACCATGAGCGGAATCATCCCACAACACCAACGCCTGTTGAGAATACCAGAGCGACTGACGGTTCCGCTTGCCGTTAACGGCGGCCGTCCGACTTCAGCGCCCTGGACACGCCGCCGAACCTCAGCCTGAACAGACCCTTGAGGTCGTCCGTGGCGGTCTTGATGACGCGGACGCGCGTGTCCGGGTCGTCCACCCAGTGGACTGGGATGTCCTTGATGCGGTAGCCGCCCTTCTCCGCCAGTATCAGCAGCTCCGAGTCGAAGAACCACGCCTGGTCCTTTATCTTGGGCACCAAGGCCTGTGCCGCCCTGCTGCTGATGGCCTTGAAGCCGCACTGGGCGTCCGAGAACCGGGTGAAGAACATGGCCTTGATGATGACGTTGTAGCCGCGGGAGGTGATCTCCCTTTTTAGTGTGCGCTTCTCCACCAGCGACCCCTTCATCAGCCGCGAGCCGATGGCCAGGTCGTAGCCCTCCTCACCGACGGCGCGCACCAGGGGCGGGAACGCCTCCAGGCCCGTGGACAGGTCCACGTCCATGTACGTTAGGATATCGGCGTCGCTCTCCAGCCACGCCTTCCGCAGCGCTCTGCCCCGGCCCCTGATCTCCAGGCGGCTCCAGGTCACCTGCTCGTGCTCCTGGGAGAGGGCCTCGGCTATCTCCGGCGTCCTGTCCGACGACCCGTTGTCCGCGACCACGATGCGGTAGGTGTAAGGGGAGTTATCGCCAAGGAACTCCAGGAGGTTGGCTACGCAGATGGGCAGGGCCCGCTCCTCGTTCAGGACGGGGATTACAACGTCGACCAGTGGGGCCATCGGTCGCTCTAGTGCCAGAAGGCGCGCTCGCCGGTGAGCACCATGGAAATGCCCGCGGCATCGGCGGCGTCTATGGAGGCCTGGTCGTTTATCGAGCCGCCCTGCTGCACGATGGCCGCGATCCCGTAGCCGGCCGCCAGCTCCACCGTGTCCTGGAAGGGGAAGAAGGAGTCCGACGCCAGGATGGCCCCCCGGGCGCGCTCGCCGGCCTGCTCCAGGGCTATGCGAGCCGAGCCGACTCTGCTCACCTGGCCGCTGCCTATGCCCAGCGTCACCCCCGCGGCCTCGTCCCAGACCAGAATGGTGTTGGAGCGGATGTGGCGCATCAGCAGCCAGGCGTCTTCCATGCCGCACAGCTGCTCCGGGGTGGGCTGGGCCTGGGTGGCCACCCGCCACGACGTGCGGTCTAAGGGCGCCGTGTTTGCCTGCTGGTACAGGAGGCCCCCGGGCACCTGCTTCAGGTTGACGCTGCCCGCCGGCAGCGGCCCCAGGTCGTCCACGGTGTACAGCACCATCCGCCTTCGAGTGCTGCGCAGTATGGCCACGGCCTCGTCGGCCGCGCCGGGCGCAACAATGGCGTCTATGTTGGACGACTCCAGCTCCCGGAACCGGGCCACAACCTGGGCCGTCTCCACGTCCATCGGCCGGTTCAGCCCGATGATGCCGCCAAACGCGGACGTGGCGTCCGCGTGGATGGCCTTCTCAAGCGCCTCAGCCGTGGTCGCGCCGAAGGCAAAGCCGCTGGGCGTGGCGTGCTTGATGACCACGGCCGCAGGCCTGTCTGTGAAGTCGCGTACGCTCTCCAGCGCCGCCGACATATCGTACACGTTGCACAACGACGGCTCCTGGCCGAGCACCTGTGAGCCGGTGGCGAGACTTGCAAAGTCAATCAGAGGCTCCGTATAGAGGGAACCCTGCTGGTGGGGGTTCTCGCCGTAGCGGAGCTCCTGCACCCGGCGGTATGCCACGGTGAGCTCCTGGGGGAAGGCCCCTGCGGGGTCGTCGCGGCGCAGGTATGACGCTATCAGCGTGTCGTAATAGGCAACGTGCTGGAACGCCTTCTGCGCCAGTCGCTGCCTCTCCTCCATTGGAATGCCGCCCGCCGCCATGCGCTCTACGACCCAGTCGTAGTCCGACGGGTCCACCACCACAGCGACGAATGGGAAGTTCTTGGCCGCGGCGCGGATCATGGTTGGGCCGCCGATGTCGATGTTCTCCAGCGCCTCTTCAAGGCTCACGTCCGGCTTGGCGATGGTCTCAGCGAAGGGGTAGAGGTTGACGGCCACCAGGTCAATGGACGCAATGCTGCGGTTCTCAAGCTCGGAGACGTGGGCGGGCACGTCCCGGCGGGCAAGGATGCCGCCGTGGATGGACGGGTGCAGGGTCTTGACGCGGCCGTCCAGTATCTCCGGGAAGCCCGTCAGGTCCGAGACCTGCTGCACGGGGAGGTTGGCGTCCTGCAGGGTGCGGTGAGTGCCGCCGGTGCTGACCAGCTCGACGCCCAGGTCCGCCAGCTGCCGTCCGAACTCCACAATCCCCGTCTTGTCGTATACGCTGATAAGAGCTTTCATTCGCTACCTCGATATTGTTACTTCTGCGCCCCTGACCACCTCGCCCACCACCCGGGCCTCTGGCACGGCGCGGCGAACGTCGTCCACGCGGGGCGGGTCGCACGCCAGGACCATCCCGACGCCCATGTTGAACACCCTGTACATCTCGTCCCTGTCCACCCCGCCGGCGTCCTGGATCAGCCCGAAGATGGGCGGGACGTCCCAGGCAGACTCATCGAACCGCGCGCTCAGACCCTCCGGGAGAATCCTGGGCACGTTCTCCGGCAGGCCGCCGCCGGTGACGTGGGCCATGCCCTTGATGAGGGGCAGCGCCGGTTCCAGCAGCGGGTAGTAGCACCGATGTGGCCTCAGCAGCGCATCGCCCAGGGTCTCGCCAAGCTCAGGGAATGTCCGGCCCAGGACCGACGGGTCCTCCTCCACACGGAACACCCTGCGGGCCAGGGAGTAGCCATTGGTGTGCAGGCCGTTGGATGGGACGGCCAGCAGCGCGTCGCCCTCTGCGATGGTTGAGACGTCCAGGATCTCGTCCTTCTCCACCACGCCCACGGCGAAACCCGCCAGGTCGAAGCCGTCCTCCGGGTAGATGCCGGGCAGCTCCGCCGTCTCGCCGCCTATGAGGGCGCAGCCCACGGCCTCGCAGGCCTCGGCGATGCCCTTCACAAGGGCCTCGGCCCTTCCCGGGTCCAGACGGCCCACGCCTATGTAGTCCAGGAAGAAGAGGGGCTTGGCGCCGCAGGTGAAGACGTCGTTGACGCAGTGGTTCACCGCGTCGATGCCAACGGTGTCGAACCGGTCCATCAGGGTTGCCAGCTTCAGCTTGGTGCCCGGCGAGTCGGTGCTTGAGACCAGGACGGGCTGCCGGTAGCCCTGAAGCTGGTAAAGCCCCCCGAAGAAGCCAACGCCGCCGATCACCTCGGGCCCAAGGGTACGTGCGGCCAGCTTCTTTATGCGCTCCGTGGCCTTATGCGCCGCTCTCAGGTCGACACCGGCGGCGAGGTAGGTCTCACCAGGCATGGGGCATTGACACTATCTGGCGACTTCCAGGGCCAGCTTGCCCATCTCCAGCTGTACCGGAATGGGATGGTTGCCGGTGAAACAGCCGGTGCAGTGGCTGCCAGGTTCGCCGCCCGCGGCCTTCAGCAGGCCCTCCACGCTGAGATAGCCCAGCGAGTCGGCGCCCACGAATTGCCGTATCTCTTCGATGCTGTTGTTGGCGGCGATCAGCTCGCTATACGTCGCCATGTCGACTCCCAGATGGCAGGGGTGCTTCAGCGGAGGGGCGCACACCCGCAGGTGCACCTCTTTGGCTCCGGCCCTCTGCACCAGCCTGACCACGTGGGGCGTGGTTGTGCCGCGAACAATGCTGTCGTCCACCACCACCACGCGCTTGCCGGCAAGCACGTCCGGCAGGGGGTTGAACTTGAGCTGCACGCCCAGGTCCCTGACCCGCTGGTCCGGCTCAATGAATGTCCGGCCCACGTAGCGGTTCTTGGTCAGCCCCTCGCTGTAGGGGACGCCCGCCTCCTGCGCGTAGCCCACCGCGGCCGCCGTCGCGGAGTCCGGCACGCCGATGACCACGTCGGCGTCCACGGGATGCTCCCGGGCCAGCTCCGCGCCCATCGCCTGCCGCATGGTGAAGGTCAGCTTGCCGCCAAAGACGCTGTCGGGCCTGGCGAAGTAGATGTACTCGAAGATGCAGAACGCCCGCCTGCGCTCATGGCTCTTGTATATTGTCCTCATGCCGTCGTCGTCTATGGCGACGGCCTCCCCGGGCTCGATCTCCCGCACGACCTGCGCTCCAAGGTGGTCCAGGGCGCAGGTCTCGGAGGCGACAATCCACCCGCCGTCGTTCAGCCTGCCCACGCAGAGGGGACGGACGCCCAGGGGGTCGCGGATGGCCATGAGGGAGTCCTTGGTCAGCACCACAAGGGAGTAGGCTCCCTGGGCACGCCTCATAAGGTACTGCACCCGCTCGCCCCAGTCCCTGCCGGGAGCGTTGGCAAGCAGGTGGGCCAGGGTCTCGGAGTCGGTAGTCGCGGAGAAGACGCAGCCCCAGTCCTCAAGCTCCGCCCGGAGCGGGCCGGGGTTGACGACGTTCCCGTTATGGCCGAGGGCAAGCTGGCCGTAAGGGCCGTTGACCAGAATGGGCTGAGCGTTGCAGAGCAGGCTGGAACCTGTGGTGGAGTACCTGGTGTGGCCTATGGCTGCGTGACCGGTAAGCCGCTCCAGGTCCTGCTCGCGGAAGGCCTGGGTCACCAGTCCCATTGCGCTGTGGTCTTTGATGGTGGCGCCGTCGCTGACGGCTATGCCCGCGCTCTCCTGCCCCCGATGCTGGAGCGCGAAGAGGCCAAAGAAGGCAATTCGGGCTACGTCATCCCCCGGGGCGTACACCCCAATTACCCCACACTCCTCATGGGGTATATCGCCAGCCCCCGCCGCCACTTCTTCCATCGGAAAGGTCACTTTGCTCAAGAGCTCCCTTTCTTTCCAGGAAAGTCCCTATAGTGTATGCCTTCGGAATGGGTCGGTCAATAGCTGGGGAATAGTCAGTGTCTCAGTTTGGCTGGCGATTTACAGGAAATATGAAGCCCGCACTGACAACGGAGGCGGTGAGGCGTCGTGTGGGGTATGAATATCTCATAGTCCAGTGATTGAGCACATCTCGTCCTAGCAATGAAGGAATGTGCTCGATATCCTCGTTGGGTTGTATCACGGAGAGTTCAATGTGATACGCATAGATTTTGGAGCCGGGATCATTGAAGGCAATTACGGCTGGCAGAGTCTTGCTTAGGGCACGACCTCCAATGCCAGCCGCGCCTTCCTCAGCTGGTCCAGGTAACCGACTGAAATCTATTCCCATCTTGCCACAATCCAACGGGAATAGTGTAGTTGTGTCAGCACCGGTATCGACTAGGAACGAAATGTCACTATAGGCTAAACCCGGAAGTGACAAACGACCCTCAATGTAAGGTCTGCCAGTTGAGTCTCCGAATCGACCGCGCAACATGGCTAGAGGATCAACGTTCGCGGTTCGATTTCTATGAACCGTATAATCGTCTCACTCCTAGCCAACCCCTTTTCATCAACCTCTCTGAGGACAGATTCCATCGACGCTCCATGCGCTCTGACGCGGCCGGCATGAATAGCTACCCACTCTTGAGGATACCGCTCCATCATCTTCGATTGTCGAGAAGACAACTTACGGGCTGACTTTCGGAATGCAGTTAGCGACTTGTCAACTTCCTGTGGGTCTCCAATAAGATCAATTACCTCTTGCTCACTCATGGGTGATAAGCCCTCTTGCGATCCAGAGAGCTTTGGCTCACTCTCAGGCATACATCACCTCCAGTATCAGCATAAATATACCACGATAGCACAGAAAAGATAAGGTATGTGTCAGAAAGCGTAATAGCTTTGAGCGGAGCGATGCGAGAATAACCAGGGGTTGCAGAAACTCGTGGTGAGTCTAGAGTTTACCCTGAGCAAAGCCGAAGGGAACCATTCGAGCGGGCCGCAAGACCATCCCTCCTGGATTCCTGCCTGCGCAGGAATGGTCGGGAGCCCGCGCCTTCTACAGAGGCAGCTCAGGGGCGGGAATCAGCTGACGATGCGTGGTATCGGCAATCAGCCCGAACTCCTCCAGGGACACCGCTCCCAAGAGCGCCCTATCATCTGGGCCGAAGATCGCAATGCTGGGACGTTCAGCGGAGCCGATGCGCAGCCGGACCTCTCCCAACTCCAGCGTTCGCTTGCTGCCGTCCGCCAGCGTGAACTCCCTCTCATCCAACGGCTCCACTCCAAGTCTTCTCAGCAGCTGGGCTGGAAACATGGAGTATATTGCCCCCGTGTCCACGAGCGCCGTTACCGTCTCAAAGGAGCCATTCCTGCCCCCACCGACCAAGATGTCCGTCTTGAATATCCCCATGGAAATTGTGCTCCTTTGCCCGGCCCGCAGAGCGCCGAGGCTAGTATCCTCAACATATCCAAGTGAGCGCGGGATGTCAACGGCCTCTTTGGCGATGGACGGCCTGCCGCCGTTGCTCCATTGCCCGCCTGCGCGTCCCGCAGTCCCAGGTGATAGAATTGGTTCACTATCCCACTGAGGCGAGACAAATGACCGAAGCCAACTTCAAGAACCGCACGCTGTGGACGGGGGACAACCTGGACATCATGCGCGGCCTCAACTCCGAGTCCGTTGACCTGATATACCTTGACCCGCCCTTCAACTCCAACAGGGACTACTCCGCGCCCATTGGCTCCGAGGCGGCCGGCGCGGCGTTCAAGGACACCTGGACCCTCAACGACGTTGACCTGGCCTGGCACGGGCTGATAGCCGAGGAGCATCCCGGGCTGTACAGCATCATCGACGCGGCGGGCGTTGCCCACGGCAGGGGGATGAAGTCCTACCTGATTATGATGGCCGTCCGGCTGCTGGAGATGAGGCGCATCCTGAAGCCGACGGGCTCCGTCTACCTGCACTGCGACCCCACGGCCAGCCACTACCTGAAGCTGACCATGGACAGCGTGTTCGGAGCGGCCAACTTCAGGAACGAGATTTCTTGGAAGCGAACAAGTTCCCATAGTGACGCGAAGCGGTTCGCAAGTGTGTCGGATAGATTGCTCTTCTATGCACTCCCGGGCGCAACTTGGCGCACGCAATATCTGCCACTCGGTGAATCCTATGTTGCACGAGACTACCGGCATATTGACGAAAGAGGACGCTACCGTGTGGGCGATTTGACAGGACCAGGACTGTCGAACGGAGAATCCGGCATGCCTTGGCAAGGTTACGACCCCGGCCAAAGCGGAAGGTGCTGGAGCGTTCCCCGAACAGGGGGTTACGCAAGGTGGATTGAGGAAAACCTGATTCCTGGGTATCTAGCAATAGGGAGTGTTCACGGGCGTTTGGACGCTCTCTCCAGTGCAGGATTGATCGACTGGACACAAGGAGGATACCCACGCTTAAAGCGCTACCTCGAAGCATCCAAAGGAGAAGCCGTCTCGGATTTCATAGGAGATGTTCAGAACGTCAACAATCGTTCGAAGGAACACGTCGGCTACCCAACCCAGAAGCCCCTCGCGCTGCTGGAGCGCATAATCAGCGCATCGTCCAATGAAGGCGACATTGTGCTGGACCCCTTCTGCGACTGCGCCACCGCGCTCATAGCTGCGGAGAAGCTGGCGCGGCAGTGGATAGGCATAGACCTGTCGCCGGTGGCCCGGACGCTGGTGCAGCGTCGCATGGCCAATGAGCTGGGCTTCGACAGCCTTGGCGTCATCTACAGGGACGACATCCCAAGGCGGACGGACATAGACAAGCCGCCGCCCTACCGCACGCAGAAGCAGACCCTCTTTGGAATGCAGGAGGGCGTCTGCGCGGGGTGCAGGATTTCCTTCCCCTTCAGGAACTTCACTATCGACCACGTAGTGCCCAGGGCCAAGGGCGGGACGGACCACATGGACAACCTGCAGCTGTTGTGCAACGCCTGCAACTCCCTCAAGGGGACCAGGACCCAGGCGGAGTTTCTGGCGGCTCTGCAGAGCAGGTGAGCGGGCCGCTGCCCCAGACCCTCTGGATTCCGGCTTCCGCCGGAATGACGATACGCCCGCTCGAATGGTTCGACAGGCTCACCACGAGCGGGCCGCAAGACCATCCCTCCCGGATTCCTGCCTGCGCAGGAATGGTCTGACGCCCCGCCTGCGCGGGCATGGGACAGGATATGGTAGACTATCCGTACAGGCACAAAACCACCGGCGCAAGAACGCCGGCGCATTAGAAGGAGTCGATATGTTTGCGGCAATTGGCAGGAGCTTCCGGCTGGTCAAACTCTGTCTCCACGTACTTGCAGTCGACAAGGAGCTGATCTTCTTTCCGCTGTTCTCCTCCATGGGCGTGATTCTCGTGATGCTGACATTTGCCGGCGTGGGAATAGGGATAGGCGCGCTGGACAGGATTGACGCCGGGACCATTGGCGCAGGCGACCTCATCATCGCATTCGGGTTCTACGTCCTTGCCTATTTCGTCATCATATTCTTCAACAGCGCGCTGGTGTTCGCCGCCCACGAGCGGCTGGCCGGCGGCGACCCCAACATACGCTCCGGGCTGAAAGGCGCGATGCAGTCCATTGTGACCATATTCATGTGGGCAGTGGTGGCGGCAACCGTGGGGCTGATTCTGAACATCCTCTCAAGCCAGGCGCGAGAGCGCGGCGGCGTCATGGGCTTCATCAGCTACATCATCATCTCCATGCTGGGCGCAGCGTGGTCGCTCATAACATTCTTCGTGGTGCCGCTGATAGTCATCGAGCACCGCTCCTTTGGCGACGCCTTCAAGACGTCCTTCTCGATGCTCAAGCGCACGTGGGGCGAGCAGGTCATTGCCAACTTCGGCCTGGGTATAGCGGGGTTCATCTTCATGCTGGTCGCGGCCGGGATCACTGCCCTGCTCTTCTTCGTGCTGTCGCCCCTTGGCGGCATTGGCGTCTTTCTGGCGATAGTGTTCGGCGTGTTTTTGATAGCCGGAGTTGCCCTTGTGTTCGCGGCGCTGGACGGCATCTTCAAGGCGGCGCTGTACAACTACGCCCCGGACGGCCAGGTGCCCAGCCTCTTCCCGGAGGACGCCATTCGTGGGGCGTTCCGCCCGCGGTAGGCGACCTGCCTCCGCAGGGGTGGTTCGGAGAATCGCCCAAGAGGTGTTCCTAGCATGCGTTGGTATTGCCGGACGATACCGCTCGCCCTGAGCTTGTCGAAGGGCGCGAGCGGGAGCCGTGCGTCCTTAGTCTTCCCGCTCAAATGGTTCGACAAGCTCACCATGAGCGGGAAAGGAGTGGTATTCCAACCAGCGTTGTCATTACCAACACGCCCCGAGAATATCGCCCGGAAAAGGGGTTGACATATCCCACAGGGCGGGCTATGCTACAGGTCTATCTTTAGTATGTCTCTACCTGTGTCCCCCATTTTTGCGTTCGGCAACTACTCGGTTGCTCTATTTCCGCGCTCGTAGCCGGTCCAAATTCCTCTGTCATGGAGTGTGATTTAGTATGGATTCCCTAACCCTGGCTTCTCCCGGAAACTCCCAGTCCTCCCTTGTCCAGAAGTCCTACGCCCGGATCCCCCAGGTCCTGGACGTGCCCAACCTCATTGAGCTGCAGACCCGGTCCTTCGACTGGTTCATGGGGGAGTGTCTCACGTCCCTGTTCCAGGAGATTTCCCCCATCCAGGACTTCACCGGCGGCAGGTTCGAGCTGTCCTTCTCCGGCCACTCCTTCCACCCGCCAAAGCACACGGAGGAGGAGTGCCGAGCCAAAGAGGTGACCTACTCCGCGCCCCTCTACGTCAAGGCCAGCCTGCTCATCAAGGAAACCGGTGAGATAAAGGAGCAGAACCTGTTCATGGGCGACATTCCCATGATGACCTCCCAGGGCACCTTCATCATCAACGGCGCGGAGCGCGTTGTGGTGAGCCAGCTGGTCAGGTCTCCGGGCGTGTACTTCACGACGGAGAGGGACGTTGCCAGCGACCGCGACCTGTGCTTCGGCAAGCTGATTCCCTACCGGGGCGCGTGGCTGGAGTTCGAGACCAGCAACAAGGACGTGCTGTCCGTGAAGGTGGACCGCAAGCGGCGGGCCCCCATCACCACCCTCCTCCGCGCCCTGGGCCTGATGAACGAAGCCGAGCTGCGGTCGGCCTTTGAGGACGTGGACAACGACCCCAACCACCAGTTCATCAAGTCAACCCTGGAGCGCGACACCTACGTCCACGACGAAGACCACGCCCTCCTGGAGTTCTACCGCCGCCTGAGGCCCGGCGAGCCTCCCAACGTGGAGAACGCCCGCAGCCTCATGCAGAACCTGTTCTTCAACCACCGCCGCTACGACCTGGGCAGCGTGGGCCGCTACAAGCTGAACAGAAGGCTTGGGCTTGAGCTGGGGTCGGAGGAGCGAAACCTTACCAAGGACGACCTGGTTGCAGTGGTCAGGAAGATGATACTGGTCAACAACGGCCGCGAGACCCCGGACGACATCGACCACCTTGGCAACCGCCGGATAAGGGCCGTGGGCGAGCTTCTCCAGAACCAACTTCGCGTGGGCTTTCTCCGCATGGAGCGCGTCATAAGGGAGAGGATGACCACCCAGCCCGACCCCTCCGCCGTCACGCCGACCGCCCTGATGAACGTGCGGCCGGTTGTCGCCGCCGTGAGGGAGTTCTTCGGCGGCTCCCAGCTGTCCCAGTTCATGGACCAGACCAACCCCCTAGCAGAGCTGACCCACAAGCGGCGTCTGTCGGCCCTGGGCCCCGGCGGCCTCTCAAGGGAGCGCGCGGGCTTCGACGTGAGGGACGTACATCACTCCCACTACGGCCGCATCTGCCCCATCGAGACTCCTGAAGGCCCCAACATCGGACTGCTTGGCTCCCTGGCCACCTACGCCCGGACCAACGAGTACGGCTTCATCGAGACTCCGTACAGGAGGGTGCGCCGCGAGGTGCCCAACAACTATCCGGACCTGGAGGGCCGCACCCTGACGGAGGCGGTGACCAACGCCAAGGGAACGACCGTTGCCAAAGAGGGCGCGGTGGTGACCAAGGAGCTGGCAAGGCGCATCGCCGCCCTCGCCGCACGCACGGTGAAGGTCAAGCCCTTTGCGTCGGTGGACCCGGAGGACATTGCCTACCTGGCCGCCGACGAGGAGGAGAGGTACCCCATCGCCCAGGCCAACTCGCTCCTGGACGAAAAGAACCAGTTCATCTCGGAGCGCATTGAGATCAGGCGCGGCGAGGTCTTCGCCAACGAGCCTCCCGATAACGTGTCCTACATGGACATCTCCCCCATCCAGATTGTGAGCGTGTCCGCGGCGCTGATACCCTTCCTGGAGCATGACGACGCCAACAGGGCGCTGATGGGATCCAACATGCAGCGCCAGGCCGTCCCCCTCCTGCTGACGGAGGCCCCGCTGGTGGGCACGGGCATGGAGCGCAGGGTAGCGATGGACAGCGGCCAGGTTGTCATATCCGAGACCGGCGGCATCGTCTCAAGCGTGTCCGCGGAGGCCATAGAGGTGCAGGACCCGGAGGGCGGCATTCGCCGGTATCCCCTGGTCAAGTTCCTCAGGAGCAACCAGGGCACCTGCATCGGGCAGCGGCCCATCGTCAGGAAGGGCGACGTGGTGCAGCGCGGACAGCCCCTGGCCGACAGCTCGTCCACCGACCACGGCGAGCTGGCCCTGGGCCAGAACGTGCTGGTGGCCTTCATGAGCTGGGAGGGCTACAACTTCGAGGACGCCATCATCGTCAACGAAGACCTGCTGCGCAAGGACAAGTTCACTTCCATCCACATCGAGAAGTACGAGGTGGACGCCAGGGACACCAAGCTGGGGCCGGAGGAGATAACCCGTGACATCTCCAACGTCGGGGAAGAGGGACTCCGGAACCTGGACGAAGGCGGCGTGGTCTACGTCGGCGCGGAGGTGGGCCCCGGCGACATCCTGGTGGGCAAGATTACGCCCAAGGGCGAGACGGAGCTCACCGCCGAGGAGAAGCTGCTCCGCGCGATATTCGGAGAGAAGGCGCGAGACGTGAAGGACACGTCCCTCAGAGTGCCCCACGGAGAGCGCGGCAAGGTAATCGACGTGAAGGTCCTCTCACGGGAGAACAACGACGACCTGGCCCCCGGCGTCAACACCCTGGTCCGGGTGTGGATTGCCCAGGCCAGGAAGGTGGCGGAGGGAGACAAGATGGCGGGCCGCCACGGCAACAAGGGAGTCATCTCCCGGGTGCTGCCCGCGGCGGACATGCCCTACCTGGCAGACGGCACGCCGGTTGACATCATTCTCAACCCCATTGGCGTGCCCTCCCGCATGAACCTGGGCCAGCTGCTTGAGACACACCTGGGAATGGCGGCCCACGGCCTGGGCATGAGGGTCGCGACTCCGGTGTTCGACGGGGCGCGGGACAGCTCCATTGAGGACGGCCTGGCAAAGACCTGGATGATCGACAGGTCCGGGGCCAGGGACCCCCGGCCCAGCAACGGCAACGGCGCAAACATAGACATGGACGCCGTGAAGGACTGGCTGACCCGGAAGGGGTTCGACGCGGAGCGCGTCCTCAGTGACGACAACCCGGGCGAGGCCCGCAACGCCTGTCTGAAGATATGGCTTGAGGAAGAGGCCGGCATAGAAGACGTCAAGGGCATGTCCGAATCGGATATGTTCGAGAAGGCGCTGAGCCTCAGCAAGGAGTCGGGGAAGGCGGCGCCTATCCTTGGCAAGAGCGTACTCTTCGATGGACGCACCGGAGAGCCATTCTACCAGCCGGTAACGGTCGGATTCATCTATATGATGAAGCTGATTCACCTGGTGGAGGACAAGATACACGCCAGGTCCACCGGCCCCTACTCCCTGATTACCCAGCAGCCCCTGGGCGGCAAGGCCCAGTTCGGGGGACAGCGATTCGGCGAGATGGAGGTGTGGGCGCTGGAGTCCTACAGCGCAGCCTACAACCTCCAGGAGATGCTCACCGTCAAGTCCGACGACGTTGTGGGCCGCGTGAAGACGTATGAAGCCATCGTCAAGGGCGAGGACGTTATACAGCCGGGCGTGCCGGAGTCGTTCCACGTGCTGGTCAAGGAGCTTCAGAGCCTTGGGCTTGCCGTAGAGCTGCTCCAGGACGAGACGGAACAGCTGATGCTGGCCGATGCCGCAGAGGCGGTTATGGTCGAAGGGGAAGTCATTGATGAGCTGAGCGATCTGGACGACCTTGAAGGCCTGGGCGTAATTGGGTTTGAGGAAACCGAGGAAACGGACGAAGAAGAGCAAGAGGAGTTAGAGAATGCCCCAGAATTCGGAATTTAGCGCAATTCGTATCTCCATTGCTTCCCCGGACCAGATAAAGAGCTGGTCCTACGGAGAGGTCACCAAGCCTGAGACCATCAACTACCGCACCCTCAGGCCGGAGAAGGACGGCCTCTTCTGCGAGCGCATCTTTGGCCCAACCAAGGACTGGGAGTGCTTCTGCGGAAAGTACAAGAAGATCCGCTACAAGGGCGTCATCTGCGACAGGTGCGGAGTGGAGGTGGCTCGCTCCAAGGTGAGGCGGGAGCGAATGGGCCACATCCAGCTGGCCGCGCCCGTTGCCCACGTCTGGTACTCCAAGGGCATCCCAAGCCGGCTGGGACTTCTCCTTGACCTCTCCCCCAGGAACCTGGAGCGAGTCCTGTACTTTGCCAAGTACATCATCACCCACGTGGACGAGGAGCGACGCGCCAACCTGATACAGCTGCTGAAGGGCGAAGACGGGCAGCCGGAGCCGCAGTTCTCGGCCGAGGCCGCGGACGGGAGCGAAGAGGCGGTCGTCGCGGAGAGCGCCAACGGCTCCAAGCCACTGTCGGACGATGTACAGGCCAAGATAGACGAGCTGGAGAACCTGCGCACAATGGACCTTCTCACGGAGGCCATGTACAGGGAACTCCGGGACAAGTTCGGCGACGTCTTCAAGGCGTCGATGGGAGCGGAGGGCATCCTGAGCTCCCTCCAGCAGATGGACCTGGAGAAGCTCAAGCTGGACCTCCACGACGAGGTCACCAACTCCTCCGGGCAGCGTCGCAAGAAGGCCATCAAGCGGCTGCGGGTAATCGAGTCCCTGGCCAAGAGCGGCAACCTGCCGGAGTGGATGATTCTCACCGTCCTCCCGGTGCTGCCACCGGACCTGAGGCCAATGGTGCAGTTGGACGGCGGCCGGTTCGCCACCAGCGACCTCAATGACCTCTACAGGAGGGTGATCAACCGCAACAACAGGCTGAAGCGGCTGCTTGAACTTGGCGCGCCGGAGATCATCGTTCGCAACGAGAAGCGGATGCTCCAGGAGGCGGTGGACGCCCTCATAGACAACGGCCGCGTGGGCAAGGCCATTTCCGGCAGCCACAACCACAAGCTTAAGTCCCTGGCAGACCTGCTCAGGGGCAAGCAGGGCCGCTTCCGCCAGAACCTTCTGGGCAAGCGGGTGGACTACAGCGGGCGTTCGGTCATCGTGGTGGGGCCTGAGCTGGCCCTCAACCAGTGCGGCCTGCCCAAGCGAATGGCCCTGGAGCTGTTCAAGCCCTTCGTCATGAACAGGCTCATCCTGGAGGGCAAGGTCCACAACATCAAGAGCGCTAAGCGCATGGTAGAGCGCGTGAGGCCGGAGGTCTGGGACATCCTGGAGGACGTCATCGCCACCCGCCCCGTGCTTCTGAACCGCGCCCCCACCCTGCACCGCCTGGGCATTCAGGCGTTCCAGCCGGTGATGGTGGAGGGCAGCGCAATCAAGATACACCCCCTGGTGTGCACGGCCTTCAATGCGGACTTCGACGGCGACCAGATGGCCGTACACGTGCCCCTGTCCCGCGAGGCGGTCCAGGAGGCAAAGCGGCTGATGCTCAGCACCCAGAACATGCTCTCGCCAAGCTCCG
Source organism: Dehalococcoidia bacterium (assembly GCA_034421015.1). Lineage (GTDB taxonomy): Bacteria > Chloroflexota > Dehalococcoidia > Lucifugimonadales > UBA2985 > DAOUJW01. Next base: position 10,011 of record DAOUKT010000031.1, on the reverse strand, counting down.
GCGAGCCTATCGTCGCCCCCACCCTGGACATGGTCTTCGGCTGCTACTACCTGACCACACAGGTTGAGGGAACGAAGGGAGAGGGCCGGAGGTTCAACGATTTCGATGAAGCCCGCATGGCCTACGAGCACGGGCTGGTTGACCTCAGGGCCCCCATCGAGGTGAAGCAGAGCGCCAATGGCGCCGGCACAACCTGGTTCAGGACAACCGTCGGCCGCATCATCTTCAACGAGGTGCTGCCGGAGGAGCTGCGCTTCCGCAACGAGATTATGGACAAGAACCTCCTCAAGGAGATTGCCGCGGAGTGCTACCGCACCCAGGGCAACGAGGTTACGGCGGACGTACTGGACAAGATCAAGCGTCTTGGATTCCACTACGCGGGCCAGTCCGGCACAACCATTGCCATCAACGACATTGAGGTGCCGCGCCAGAAGGCCGACCTCATCGAAGGCGCAACCGGCAAGATCGAGAGCCTGGAGGAGCAGTTCCAGCGCGGTCTCATCACGGAGGAGGAGCGGTACAACACCGCCGTGCGAATCTGGACGGAGACCAGTGACCAGATGACAAACGTCATCGAGGAGCAGCTGCCCACCTACGGCGGCGTCTACCTGATGGCTATCTCAGGCGCAAAGGGCAACATCGCCCAGATCAAGCAGATGGCAGGAATGCGCGGCCTGATGAGCAATCCCAGGGGCCGTATCATTGACCTGCCAATCAAGTCCAGCTTCCGCGAAGGCCTGAGCGTTCTGGAGTACTTCATCTCCACCCACGGCGCGCGCAAAGGTCTGGCGGACACGGCGCTGCGGACCGCCGACAGCGGCTATCTCACCCGCAGGCTCATTGACGTGTCCCAGGAGGTCATTGTCCTGGAGCAGGACTGCTGCACGTCCCTTGGCATCACCATTCAGGAGCTTCCGGACAAGCCCCTGGTAGCCCCATACGCAGAGCGGCTCCTGGGTCGCGTGGTCATCAACCCCGTTGCCGACCCCACCACCGGCGAGATTATCGTCGACCGCGACCAGGAGATAAATGAGGAATTCTCCAAGAGAATTGCCGCTCTGGGCATCCCGGAAGTGTACGTGCGGTCGCCCCTGAACTGCGAGTCTCGCAGCGGGATATGCAGCCTGTGCTACGGCCGCAACCCGGCCACGGGCAAGCTGGCAATTCTGGGAGAGGCCGTGGGAGTCATGGCCGCCCAGAGCATCGGCGAGCCGGGCACGCAGCTGACGATGAGAACGTTCCACACGGGCGGCGTGGCCGGTGTCGACATCACCAGCGGTCTCCCCAGGGTTGAGGAGCTTTTCGAGGCGCGCTCGCCCAAGGGGCAGGCATTCCTGGTGGAGATCGACGGCGCGGTGGAGCTTCTGGAGGATGGCGACGAGAGGCGCGTCAGGGTCACCAGCACCGAGGAGTACAACGAGGAGTATCAACTGCCTGAAGGCTATCAGGCCCAGGTGGCCGACGGCGAGTGGGTCGACGTTGGAGCCGTTCTCGCCCAGTCGGAGGAGCAGCCCGCGGAAGACGGAGAGACCGCGCCGGAGCGCCTGCCGCTGACGGCTCGCATTGCCGGTCGGACCAATCTCCACGACGGCTACATCACCCTCACATGGGAAGAGAAAGAGGAGCGGGAGTACCCCGTTCCGCCATCCTCGCACCTTGTCATCTCGGACGGAGCGACGGTGAGGGCCGGAGACCCCATTACCGCCGGGCCCCTCAACCCCCAGGACATCCTGCGCATCCTGGGCCGCGAGGCCGTGCAGCAGTACCTCCTGGAAGAGGTGCAGAAGGTCTACCGCTCCCAGGGCGTGAACATCAACGACAAGCACATTGAGGTCATAGTGCGGCAGATGCTGAGGCGTGTCAGGGTGGACCGGCCCGGAGACACCGATATGCTCCCCGGCGAGCTGGTGGACAGGGTCACCTACGAGGACGCCAACGCCAAGGTGCTGGCCGAGGGCGGCGAGCCCGCCATGGCCTCCCCTGCCCTGCTGGGCGTGACCAGGGCGTCCCTCAGCACGGACAGCTTCCTGGCCGCGGCCTCGTTCCAGGAGACAGCCAGGGTGCTCACCGAGGGCAGCATCAACGGCTCGGTGGACTACCTGAACGGCCTGAAGGAGAACGTCATCATTGGCCGGCTGATACCCGCCAACCTGGAGGCGTCGCCGGAGGGCCGGGAGCGGCTGGGCATCGCTGTGGCCGAAGGTGACCCGGATGGCCAGCCCGTACCGCAGCTGACCCTGGAGTCGGAGGCCATCTACCACGTTCTGGAGTCCGCGCCCGGGGACCTGGACTTCTAGCAAAGCGGTGGGGGCAGTCCGCGCGGCGGATTGCCCCCACTAATGCACAACTGATAGAATTTCGTATAGATGGGCGGTTAGCTCAGCTGGTTAGAGTGCTGCCTTGACATGGCAGAGGTCAGTGGTTCGAGTCCACTACCGCCCATATTCCCAGGCCCCGGCGATTCAGGTCTTGAGTGAGCTGCCAAGACACGATCTCGATGTTCTTCGGCTCCTTACGCATCCTGACCACAGGCGCGGGTATCATGCAGGGACGCCGGGCCGAACGCTCTCCGGAGATAGTTTGGATGAGGAGATGAACGGATGAAGACGCCACCGGCGCTTGTCCGCAGGTTGTCAATCGGCCTGCTGGCGCTCGCTTCCCTGCTCCTGGTCGCTGCATGCTCAGAGGAACCCGCTCCGGCTCCCACCGCCGTTCCAACGGCTACTCCGGCTCCCACACCCACTCCAACCACGAAAGAAATCCTTGCGGCCGCGGGCGCTAAAGTCGTGGCTATGGAGTCAGCAAAGTTCGGCATGATTGACGAGACGGAGACCGGCGCCCTGTTCTTTGGCACAACCTTCAAGAGCATGGAGGCGGAGGTGGAGGCGCCGGAAAGCATCAAGATGATTGTGGACGTGGTTGCGCCGGGCTTCGGGTTCATAGAAATTGAGATAATCAAGGTCGGAGAGCAGGCCTTCATCAAGCTCTCCAAGGGCGCGTCCTGGGGCCCCTTGCCGCCGGACCAGGTGCCCTTCAACTTCTCGGGGATGGGCATTGTCTTTGGCACATTGCCCGACACGATCCAGGACGTAACCCTGACCGGACGTGAGGAATTGCGGGGCGCTCAGACCGTTCGCATTGAAGGGGTCATTGATTCCGAAGACCTGCTGCCCCTCATCACGTCCGCGAACCCGGGGCATCCCATAACCCTGACTCTGTGGATTGACGAAACCGAGTTGCTGCTGAGGCAGGTGAGGCTCGCGGGGCAGGTCTACGACGACGACGCTCCTGAAACCACCCGCCTTCTGACCATAGAAGACATCAACATCCCCGTTGACATCGAGCTCCCAGATATAGCATCGGGCCGGTGAGCGGCATGGGGTCAACCCTCGTCCGTTTGAGGTCCTCCCAGTCGGTGATTCTGGGGATCATCTGCATTGGGGTGTTCTCGACCGCCCTTGACCAGACCGTCGTGGTTGCCGCCCTGCCCCTGGTCATGGTTGACCTGGAGATACCCCTTACGGACCTGGACAAGGCGTCCTGGATCATTACCGGCTACCTGGTCAGCTACACAGTCGCCATGCCGTTGGTGGGGCGCCTCTCAGACGTCCACGGCCGCGTCAAGATGTTCCAGGTTGCGCTGGTCATATTCGCCATTGGCTCTGCGCTGGTCGCGCTTGCTCCAAACTTCAACTGGATCATCCCCGCCAGGGTGATACAGGCCGTGGGCGGCGGCGCCACCGTCCCCATAGGCCTTGCAATGGCCGTGGCCGCCGTATCCGCGGAGAAGAGGGGCATTGCAATAGGACTGGTGGCCGCCTCTGCCGAGGCCGGTTCAGTTGTGGGCCCCCTCTACGGAGGAGCCATCATCGAGTGGATTGGCTGGCGATGGATCTTCTGGTTCGACGTACCACAGAGCCTCATGCTGATTGCGCTTATGGCCGTCCTTCCAAACCGCCCGAACCCGGAGGCCAGGATGGACTACCTCGGAGCGCTGGCGCTGGGAGCGACGCTCACGGTCCTGACAGTCGCCCTGGCCCAGAGGAGCATATTCACGGCGGAGTCCGTCTATCCCTACCTTGCGCTGGCCGCAGGCGCCACCCTCATCGGCATACTGATAGTCGTGGAGAGGAGGGCAGTACAACCCCTGCTCGCCTCCTTCCTCTACACCTCCAAGGCGTTTGTGTCCTCCAACGTTGCGCAGTTCCTGGTGGGCATAGCGCTGATCATGGCCCTGGTATGCGTGCCGCTGATGGCCAGCACCGTTATGGAGAGGGGGCCGTTGGAGAGCGCCCTGAGCCTCGTCCGCCTCACCGCGGCCATTCCGGTGGGGGCGTTGGTGGGAGGCTACATACTGCGTTGGGCGGGAGTAAGGGAGGTGTGCATAGTGGGACTGGCGCTCATGGGCACAGGCCTGTTGTTCATGAGCGGTTGGGAGACGGACGTCGGGGAGGTCAGGCTCACGCTGCCACTGGTGACGGCGGGCCTGGGCTTCGGCCTGGTCATTCCTCCGATAGGCGTAAGCGCGCTCAGCGCAGCGCCAAGCGACTACTGGGGAGCGACGGCCTCCCTTGTCACCGCATCCCGCATGGTGGGGATGGCCCTGGGACTGGCGGCCCTGTCGGCCTGGGGCATAGAGCGCTTCTACACCCTGACCGCCGACGTGAGCATTGGGTCCAGCTTCGAGGAGACGGAGGCCTTGCTGATAGAAGCGGGCGTCACGGTGTTCCAGAACCTGTTTATGATATCCGGCTTCCTGTCCCTGATCGCCATAGTGCCGGCGCTCCTGATGAGGGTGGAAAATGACGAGATGTGAGAGGGCGCTGCCTGAAGGAGCGCCGGCCGGTTACGGAAGCCTGCGAGGTGAAGCACAATGCGGCGAATCGCAATAGTTGGAGGAGGCGTGTCCGGCCTGGGCGCCGCGTGGGCGCTGAGCCACCACCCGGACCGCTTCGACTTCCGCCTGTTCGAGGCCCAGGACCAGGTTGGAGGCAACGCCTTCACCGCGGACATGCCCCAGGACGACGGCAGCTCCATTCCCTTTGACATCTCGGTCACGGCCTGCATCCCGTCCGTCTACAGCCACATCATCTTGCTGATGGAGCAGTACGGCATCGACCTGGTAGACACCAGGTTCAGCTACAGCGTGAAGTACGGTGAGGGCGTCTACGCCCACGACTTTGACTCGGACATACGACGGCAGCTGCAACCGGAAATCGCCAGGTTCCAGAAGCTCCTGAGACGCTTGCACAGGATCGGGTGGCTCACCCGCTCCCGGTCAAAGCTGCTGAACGCCCTCAACCCCTTCAACTACGTCAGCATGGGGACCGTCCTGAAGCTGGGCAGGTTCTCAGATGACTTCAGGTACAAGGTCCTGAAGCCCATGTTCATAAACTTCGTGCTGGCAGCCCAGATATTCGACATGCCCGCGGCTCTCTTCGCCAGATACCTGGAGTTCTTTGACATTGAGTCCGCGACGCCAATGCAGACGTGGGACCAGGGCACAAGGCGCATCTACGAAAACCTGACGGCCGGCTTTAGTGACAAGATCTACCTTAACCGGCCCGTCCGTAAGGTGTACCGGCAGCCGGCAGGCGTTGTGATAGAGGACGACGAAGGCGTGCGGGAGACCTTTGATGAGGTTATCTTCGCGTGTAACGCAAACCAAACGCTTAGGGTTCTGGATAACCCCACGTCTCTTGAGCGGTTCATCCTCTCGTCGATAAGATACGACGATGAGATACACCACCGCGCCGTGGTCCACTCCGACGCCTCCGTCCTCCCGGACAGCGACGTGAAGCCACTGGCAACCCGTAGCAACCACATCGAGCAGTACGGCGCGAAACCGGACCAATACGAGATCACGTACATCATGCACAACCAGCAGCCGTGGGCCAAGGAGTCCGACAAGCCCTGCCTGGTAACCTACAATCCGGTCAGCCCAATAGACAAGGAGAAAATCGTTGCGGAGCGGTCGTTTCAGCACGTAGTCCACGACGTGCGTCACGTGACGCTGCTGGTCAACCTGTTCCGGTTCGTACAGGGCAAGAGGCGGACGTGGCACTGCGGCGCGCACACGTTGATCAACAGCCAGGAGACCTGCTTTGTAACGGGGCTTGCCGCGGCAAGACAGATGGGCGCGGACTACCACTTCACAGACCCTGAAGCTAAGCGGTGGTTCAACTACTACGGCGGCCTGATGTACGGCCGGAAGTTCAGGAAGGCGTAGCGCGAGACTCCGCGGATGGTTCTCCACTCAGGCGGCGGCGCTGATGGGGTATTCTCTACATGTGTTGGTTAAGGCACGCGACACCGCTCATACTGAGCTAGTCGAAGTAAATGAGCGGTGTCAGCCGTGTCCGCAGTCTACCCGCTCAAATGGTTCGACCGGCTCACCCCCGTATCCAGTACGGGGCAGGCTATGAGCGGGTAGGGAGTTGCGTTCCAACCGACATTGGCATTACCAACCCGTATAGAGAATACCGCTGATTCGGGGAGGAAGGCGGCCCTAGTCGTTCGGGTCCATGTAAAACTGGGCGCAGTAGTTGCGGAAGGGCATGATCTTGCCGTCGGAGCGGCAGAGGCGCGGGCGAGAGCGGTACTGCTTGCGGCTCCAGATTACCACGTCCTGCAGAACGTCGTCCTTCTGCTGGGAGGCAATGAACTTGTTCATTATCGGCGCCCGCATCTTCGTCGGGAGGAACCCCAGGCCCGCCAGCATCCGCTTCGGACTCCGCAGCTCCTTCACCTGTGACACCAGGGTCAGGTCGATTAGGTCGCCGTCGATGGGCGTTGCCAGCACCCACAGGCGCAGGTCCATCCCAATGGACTGCTCCCGGATCTCGACATAGGAGTAGCCCAGTCCCAGGATGCGCAGTTTGGCCGAGCAGTCGAAGGTGAGATTGGCGGCGCCGGCAATCTTCCGGACCCTCTTGAAGTCAAAACCGGCCTCCAGAGACGGGCCGTCGATTGAAACGTCAATGACCGGGTCCACGTTATCGTAGCCGTGGACGTAACGAAGATGCGCCAGGTCTACGGAGTTCTCAGTCGTCTCCTGGGGATGGCCGGGGAATCGAAGGGTGTTGATCTCAAAGCCGCTCCACCCCTCCTGGTCCGGCGGGACTGTGGGCAGACTCCAGTGGGGCGCACGGCCCCCCAGGCCCCACCAGGCAAAGATCAGGCCCTCAATCTCCTGCGTTTCGTAGACCCTGAGCCTGGCCGTCTTTGGCGGCGGCGCAAAGGGAGTGGCCACGCACTGGCCGGTGGTATCGAACTCGTAGCCATGGAAGGGGCATACCAGCCGCCCGTCGCGCACGCACCCGCCTGCGGCAGGGGCCAGGTCCGCGCCAAGGTGCGGGCAGTAGGTCTCAGAAACGCAAATGTTGCCGTCCTTGTCGCACCAGATCAGGACCTTCTCACCCATCCAGGTCTTCTGCGCGAGCCTTACCTTCTCCACGGCCTGACGGGTTGCTATGAAGTACCAGCCCTCCGGGAACGGCGAGGGTATGGTGTCGGGCTGCGGCCCTCTGCGCCGGCCGGCCTCTGATCGTCGCACCTCGCCTTGGACTCCCGTTGACATGTTCCCCCTTTAGACTCAATCAGCCCCGGCGCCCCCGGAGCTGTTAATGTTCCAAATCTTCAACCAGTATGCTAAAGTAAACTATACTGGGATTATTATACTCACTTCAGTATATCAACGTTCCGAATGGGGAGCAAGTTGGATGGCGCTGGCGACAGAAAGCGTGGAAACGCAGCAGTTGAGCTTGACCGAAGAGCTCATCCTGGCTCTTCTGAATGAGGAGAACGGCTTCTTTCACCAGGTGCCGGGATGGAACCTGAACTGCGCCGTAATCGGCGCAGCGCTTGCAGAGCTCTCCCTGATGTCTCGCATTGACACGGACGAGAACTCCCTGTTCCTGCTGGACAGGACTGAGACCGGTAACCCAGCCCTGGACCCCATCCTGAAGGAGATCGTAGCCGACGCGGCCCAGAGGAACGCCCAGTACTGGATTGAACGGCTCTCACCACGCGCGGAGTCCATCATTGACATGACCCTGGATCGCCTGGTTGGCATGAACATCCTGGAACACCACGAGGGCGAGTTCTGGACCCTGGCCCGCAACGTCTGGCAGAGGAACCTGCTCTCAAACGCTGAAGAGACCACTGCGACCATGTTCATCAAGACGAGAATCGCCAGGGCCATCTTCAACAACGAGATCCCCCACCCGAGAGACGTCATCATCATTGGCCTTCTGGACACCTGCGACGTTCTCCGATTCATGTTCCAGCTTGACGATGAGTCCGAGGAGCGGATTGACTTCATCCGCAATATGGATCTGTTAGGTCGCTCCATTGCCAGCGCGGTCTCTCACAATCTGGCAGGTCCATTGCTTCGACACTCCGCCCTGACCAGAGAGATTCCAACCGTCTCGTTGCGTAAGGCCGTGTTCAATCCACACCTTAGAGAAGGCAATTTCCCCGCTCTTTTCGCTGACCTTGCCAATGAGTACGGCCCTGTGTTCCAAATCCGCCCGCCCTTTGCACAGCCCATGATTTTCCTGGCCGGGACCGGGACCAACAACTGGGCGCATCGGAGAGGGCGTATGCACCTGAGAACCAAGGACTATTTTGCCGACTTCGAGAAGGTGTATGGCGCTTCCGGTGTAATGCCCTCCATGGACGGCGCCGATCACTTTCGGATGCGGAAGTCGATGGCGACGGCGTTTTCCCGCGGGAGGCTGGAGGAACAGCTGGACATCCTGTACCACCACGCGCGGAAGCACATGTCAGGCTGGACGGTTGGAGAGTCTCTCCCTGCGACCAGGATGAGCCGGCTGATGATCAACGCGCAGCTCTCGCCCCTCTTCATCAGCGTTGACTCTCAGGACGTCATTGACGACCTGGTCAAGTACAAAGAGAGAGCGCTTATGGTCCACATTATGAAGATAATGCCCAAATTCATGCTCAACACTCCGGGCATGAGACGCCGCGCCAAAGCCGTTGACGTCTTGCTTGAGCGGGTCCAGAGCACCCATACGTCCGCCCAGCGCGCCGACGCTCCACGTGACCTTGCGGACGACTGGCTCAGCCTGCACGCGAGCGACCCGCAGTTCGTGCCGGAGACAACTCTGCGCTTCCAGCTTGCGGCGGCGCTGATAGCCAGCGTGTACCTTGGCGATGCGCTCAGTTTCGCAATCTACGCCATGGCCTCACAGCCTGCCCTCTACGAGAGGATACGGGCCGAGGCCGACGCCCTGTTCGACAACGGAGACCCGGAAGGCGAGGACTTCAACCTGACCTCCCTGGACGTGACCCACCGGTTCCTCATGGAGACCTTGCGTATGTATCCCATAGTCCCAATGGCTATCCGAAACGTGATGAACTCGTGTGTGGTAGAGGACTACGAGCTGCCGGTGGGATCCAAGATATTCATCGCAACAACCGCCACGCACTACATGAGCGACGTCTTCCCGGACCCCTTCACTTTTGACATAGACCGCTATTCGCCCCCGCGCAACGAGCACCACAGCCCCGGGTACGCCCCATTTGGACTGGGCACTCACACCTGCCTGGGCTCCCGGTGGATGGAGTTGCAGCTGGCAATCAACGTGCTGATGATAGCGCACTACTTCAACATCGAGGTGGACCCGGCGGACTACAAGCTCAAGTTCAACCCCATTCCCTCAATGAAGCCGAGCAAGGACCTGAAGTTCCGCATTGCAGAGCGCAGGCGCGAGATATCCTTCTAAGAAACCCCTGAACAAGTCACAAGCGTATCCATCTCGCCCAATGACACCGTCGCCGTCATTCCCGCGAAGCTTGCCCGGCACTTGATGCGGGGGCCGGAATCCACAGCATACGCCGGATACCCGGCCCCACCCCTGGATTCCCGTTTTCAGAGACCTTTGCGTAACTACGGCGGCATCTTCAGGGAGCTACGTTTATCGTCATTCCCGCGAAAGCGGGAATCTGAAGTCGCCTATTAGGACGTTCTAGACCCCTGCTTTCGCA
>DAOUKT010000030.1:0-58394 GCA_034421015.1 Dehalococcoidia bacterium | reverse complement strand
CACAACAGATGCTCAATCCATCATCGGAGGAATCCCAGAATACGAAATCACAGCCAGGGGTGGGTCAATACTAAACCGGCGATAGTGGGTCAAATCTAATCCGGCGTTGACACCCCGTCACTGCCCCAGATCGTTTTCACAGGATCTCGGGAGAATATTGCGCGGTAATCATTGGCTTGTGAAGCATTTGTCCCGACCTCTACTTCAATCCACGCCAATGTTGATCCATCCGTCGCCTCAACTTTGAAGTCCGGTCGCCTCCCTCCATCTACATTTTTCGGTGGGTACAAGACAGCGTCCGGGGACAGATTAAGTTCTTTCAGTAACCATTCGCGGAACCATTCTTGTTGCATTAGCCCGAAGAGCGCAACATTGATCCGGTTCTCAGGCTTACTTAAGTCCTCGTTCAAGAAGGTGCCATCGGCTAGGGACAAGTCACACCTCATAGTGAGCTCTTTTGAGTCCCAAAGACACAATCATTAACTAGCACACTAACAGATAGAAATATTGTGGGCCAGGAAGGACTCCCATGTTTCGGGGAATCCCACTGGCCCACGCATTAGACTGCGGGCTGTTAGCCCAGCCTGCACTCTAATATTTACACCTTTCCTTGAGGCTGTCAATCCTCACGTCAAAGCATATATGCTGTGCAAGACTCCGGGATCTGTACGTTCCCTACCCCCGTGACGGCAGGGTGCCCACCACGGGCCCGGGGCCTACGCTGGTGCCCTTGGGCGTCTCGGTCCACATCTCCAGCTCCACGTAGTTCTTGCCGCCCTCCTGCCACTTCTTCGCCACCTTGCCCCGAACCACCGACGGCTCGCCAACCACGTTGAAGATGCGCATCCTGAAGGGGCCGACCTTCTGAATCCATCCGTCCGCGCCGAAGAACTCGCGGTACGCCCGCTCCCACATGCCTTGTATGAAGCCGTTGTTGGCGTACATCGCGGGCGCGCGGCCGGCCCAGGCGATCTCGTCGTTGTGGTGGATGGGCGCAAAGTCCCGGTTGCCGCCCGCCTCGTAGACCAGGCGCTGGACCGTCAAGTGGAAGGTCACGGGCTCGGTGAGGTCGCCGACCTCCACGTCCTCATAGTGGCGCTGCTTGCTCCAGTCCACGTAGCTCGCCCGGGCCTCCGGCGCCTCGAATGGAGGCCGCTCCTCGGCCGGGCGGACGCTGCCGCCGCCGGGCAGGCTGGGGGCGTAGCCATCGGGATGGGGGTTGTACTGGTAGCCGCCGCTGCGGGACAGGGCCACAACCTCGCCCTTCTGGTTCACCCACTCGGTCTCGGAGACGGTGAAAGCGCCGTGGCCCACGCTGGTCTCGCGCACGACTACGGAGATGAGCTTCCTGCCCCTCGCGCCCAGGTGGTCGCCCACGTGGACCGGCTTGAGGTACTCCACCTCCCGGTCGGTGGCGAAGCCCGCCGTGGTCTTGGGGGCGGGCCATGGCCTGCCACCGCCCTGTGCGGCGTTGCTGGCCACGAAGTTGCGCTCGGACACGGGCCAGCGCGTGGGGTCGCCGGGCCGCCAGAGGCCCTGTCCCGTGTGGTTCTGAATGTGGCTGGCGGGGCAGATTATGCCCTCGTAGCCATGCTTCTTTGCCTCATCGGCGCTATGGAAGAGCGGAAAGTCCGACTCTATCGCCTCGCAGTAGCGACGGACGGACGTCCACTCAATCGGTTCAACAGCCCACCGTACCTCTCCGTCGGAGAAGTCCTGACCGACTGCGTTTTCCAGGTCCTCCCAGGTGTACTCGGTTGCCATAGCCACCCTCCGTTCCGGGGCCTCAGCCCTCTGTGGTGATGGCCCTAAACTACTTCGCGTGCCTGATGATGTCAAGCCCGCTTGGAAGGTGGCAATCCATTTCGGGTTGGTAACGCCAACGTCGGTTGGAGCGCAACTCCCTTCCCGCTCATGGTGAGCTAGTCGAACCATTTGAGCGGGAAGATTCTAGGCATGGCTGACACCGCTCATCTACTTCGACAAGCTCAGCATGAGCGGCGTCGCGCGCAATAACCGACGCCTGTAGAGGATACCTGGCTGTGACTACCCCTTTGACGGCAGGGTGCCCACCACGGGCCCGGGGCCTACGCTGGTGCCCTTGGGCGTCTCGCTCCACATCTCCAGTTCAACGTAGTTCTTGCCGTCCTCCTGCCACTTCCTGGTTACCTTGCCCCGCACAACCGACGGCTCGCCAACCACGTTGAAGATGCGCATTCGGAAGGGGCCGACCTTCTGGATCCAGCCGTCCACCCCGAAGAACTCGCGGTACGCTCGCTCCCACATGCCCTGGATGAAGCCGTTGTTGGCGTACATCGCGGGCGCGCGGCCGGCCCGGGCGATCTCGTCGTTGTGGTGGATGGCGTTGAAGTCGCGGTTGGCGCCCGCCTCGTAGACCAGGCGCTGAACGGTGATGTTGAACGTGACCGGCTCAATGAGGTCGCCGACCTCCACGTCCTCGTAGTGGCGCTGCTTGCCCCAGTCCACGTAGCTCGCCCTGGCCTCGGGCGCCTCGAAGGGGGGCCGCTCCTCGGCGGGACGGACGCTGCCGCCGCCTGGCAGGTCGGGCGAGTAGCCCTCCGGGTGGGGGTTGTACTGGTAGCCGCCGCTGCGGGACAGGGCCACAACCTCGCCCTTCTGGTTCACCCACTCGCTCTCGGTGATGGTGAACGAGCCGTAGCCCACGCTCGTCTCACGCACGTTCACGGAAATGAGCTTCCTGCCCCTTGAGCCCAGGTGATCGCCCACGTAGACCGGCTTGAGGTACTCGACCTCCCGGTCGGTGGCGAAGCCTGCGGAGGTCTTGGGAGACGGCAAGGGCCTGCTCCCGCCTTGGGGCACGCCGCTGGACGTATAGTTGCGCTCCGACACGGGCCAGCGCGTGGGGTCGCCGGGCCGCCAGAGGCCCGCTCCCGTGTGATTCTGGATGTGGCTGGCGGGACAGATAATGCCCTCGTAGCCATGCCTCTTTGCCTCTTCGACGCTATGGAAGAGCGGAAAGTCCGACTCTATTGCCTCGCAGTAGCGACGGATGGACGTCCACTCCACGGGTTCAACAGCCCAGCGTATCTCTCCATCGGAGAAGTCCTGACCGACTGCGTTTTCCAGGTCCTCCCAGGTGTACTCGGTTGCCATAGCCACCCTCCGTTCCGGGGCCTCTGCCCCCTGTGGTGATGGCCCTAAACTACTTCGCGTGCCAGTTGATGTCAAGCCTGCGCGGGCGGACAGTTTAATAGCCTCAGTGGGCGCGTGCCTCCCGACCATTCCGGTGGGACCTGCACGGTGACTCCGTTGAATGTCATTCTGAGCCGAAGGCGAAGAATCCAAGGCGTTTCGTACAAGGCTTCACAGCTTTGCGGGCAGAGGCTTTGGATTCTTCGCTCCGCAAAGCTGCGCTCAGAATGACAGATGGAACGCTTCTTTTGGGGACAACGCCATAGTTGCGCAAAGGTCTCCGCGGGCGTGAAGGTTGTATGCTTGTTGCCCAAGTGGTAACATCCGCCCAAAAGATGGAAACAGCGACTGTGGCCCCCATGACGGCCCGCCAGTGGCGGGCTTTCGGCGTTTTGTGGTTCGCGATGTTCGTAATCGCGGCCGGATTCGGCATGGTGGTGCCTATACTGCCCGTATTCGCCAGGGATCTGGGCGCGTCGGGAATATGGCTGGGCCTGGCCTTTTCGGGCTTTGCCATAACACAGACGCCGCTGACGCCTGTCATGGGCAGGCTGGGCGATCGATGGGGTCGCCGCCCGTTCATCGTGACTGGCCTGGCAATCTACGTCTTCGTCGGAAGCGGGCTGGCCCTGGCCGACTCCTTCCAGGCGGTGGCCGGACTGCGAATGGTCATGGGCATTGGCGGGGCCTGCATGTTCACGTCCGCCCTTGCGACCGTTGGCGAGCTGTCGCCGCGGGGCCAGGAAGGGAGGTACATGGGGATGTTCATGGTGTCCTTCACGTCGGGGTTTGGCATCGGCCCGTTGATAGGGGGCTACCTCAAGGACACCGTGGGCGTGGACGCCACCTTCCTGACCCTGGCCGGCGCCGCTGTCTTTGCGCTGCTGCTGGTAGCTGTGGTGATGCCCAGTGCGAGCTCTACGCAACGCAAGGATGAGCAGGCGGCGGCGATTCTGCCGGTGAGCGCCATGCTCCGAGACTACAGGGTACTGGCGCTGTTCGCTTTCAACTTCACCTTCGGCCTGGGCATTGGAGCGGTGATGACCTTCATTGCCATCTTCATGAACGACGTGCTGCTGGCCAGCGCCACAATGGTGGGCCTGGTGGTGGGCTCCCGCGCCGTTCTGTCCAGCGTGTTCCAGCCGTTCTTCGGGCGTATGGCAGACCGCGTGCCACGGCATTACATGGTTGCCGCGAGCGGCGTGGTCCTGGCGGCGGCAACCGCGGCCATTCCCCTGTCTCCTAATGTAGCCGTGCTTCTGGTCCTGTTCCTGGTCCTGGGACTGGGCGAAAGCGCCGCCATGCCGTCCTCCCTGGCCATCACAACGGACCTGGGCAGGATATACGGCTACGGCACTCTCATAGGAGTGACCAATGCCATACTGGTCTTCGGCCTTCTCGCAGGATCTATGGGGAGCAGCGTGGTCGAGACGCTGTGGGGCATCGACAATATGTTCAGGTCTGCGGCCCTCGTCATGGCGCTTCTGGTCGTAGTGTTCCTGGGTATCTGGAGCAGGGCGCCGCGCCTGCAGGTCCGCCCGCTCCCGGCCGACTAGGTTGTCGTGTGGTGCAGCGCCAGTGGACTGAGGTGAATCGACTCTGCTAGATTGTTGATGCGGATTGGCGTTCGAGGGCGCACGAGTTTGGTCAATCAGCTAACACATCGCAGCGAGGAATACGATGTCTGAGACGGTGGATGGCGCACAAGACCTGAGGGACAAGACCTATGTCATGGCCGTTATCGAGGGCTTGGGAGGCGCCCAGGCGCTGGTGGATGGGATAAGAGAATACGCGAAGATAGCAGAGCGCCTGCAGGCCGAGTGGGCCTCCCTGATGGAGAGTTATCCGGACAGATGGGTTGCAATGGGCAAAGAGGGAGTCCTGGCTGTGGGCGACTCAATGGATAGTGTGCTGGAGGAAGTCGAGAGCCAGGGCTATCGATGCTCGGAAATCGCAGTTGAGTTCCTGGATACATCCCCTCCCGTCCTCATATTGTGATCATCGGCAGGTTTGACGAACGCGGCCGGCCATTTATTCGGGGTCGGCTTGTTATTCCCCAAATGAGAGTGGACCATTGGATGAATTTTCTGGTGGACACAGGCGCTGAAAGGACTTGCCTTCATTCCGGGGACACGAGCAGGGCGCGGATACCCGTCAGCGATTTGGGCGGCGCGATGGAATCCAGGGGCATAGGGGGCGTATGGACGTATTACCGCGAGTCCGCTCTGCTCTCCTTTGACGACCAGTCTTACACCAGGATATACATGGTCGAGCTATTGATCTCTGCCCCAAGCGAGTCCGGCGCTGCATTGCCGTCACTGCTTGGGAGGGACGTGATAAACCAATGGAACATCAGCTACGATCCCGCCAACGACACCCTCGAATGCCTTGTCCGTAGCGCCGATTACACTCTGCCCGTAAATTGACCGTCGGCCCTTGAGAAATCCCTCGTTTTCTGCTATTCTGTAAGTGAAGCGCAGTCAGAACTGCGCAGAAACGGAAGGAGGGTTACGCCAATGGGCAGTTCATACGGATGCGCGGCACCCGAGCCAAAGGACAAGCCAAAGCGGTAACGCCTCTGGGAAAAAAGCTTTAGCTCTGGAGGGGAGAGCCTGAAAGGTTCTCCCCTCTGCTTGTTTGTGAAGAAATCCCGGGACGACGGGTCAGCCGGAAGCGGCGTCCGCGATCTCACGGCGCTGAGGCAGATTCGGCTTCTTGATGAAGAAGACCAGTACCGCTCCAACCAGGTTCAAGACGGCGATGATGAAGAAGATCATGCGGTAGCTGCCCTGCGCGTCGTAGGCGAACCCGGCGGCAATCGGCCCGAAGAACGAGCCGATGACCATGACCGGCTGCGAAAGGCCCATTATGGTGGCGAAGTTCCGCGGGCCGAAGAACTCCGCGCGGATGGCAATGAGAATCGGCGCGCGTGCCCCGTATCCCAGGCCGTACAGGACGGCGTAGAGCATCGCCTGGGGGATCGTCTGAGCGGTCGCCAGCACCACAACCCCCGCGGACATCAGCAGGAAGCACGCCACCAGGATCAGCTTTCTGCCCATTATGTCCCCCAGCCAGCCGCCGGCGACCCGTCCCAACATCGCCACAAGGGTCATGAACGCCAGTATGGTTGCCGACGTTTCAAAGGATATGCCGGCGTCCACCAGCAGCGGAATCTGGTGTATGGACACTGACCCGACTATGAAGAGAGAGAAGCCGTGAGCGGAGGCGATGAACCAGAAGGCGGGCGTCTTGAGCGCCTGCATCGGGGTGAAGTCCGGCGTCTCCTCCGCGTCCGACTGCCCCCCATCCGGCGAGGACTCTCGGCCCCTGTCCGGGTCGTCGCCGTCTGGCAGGTAGCCGTAGGGGTAGGGCTTGTGCCGCATCATGGCCGCCAGGGGGAACCCCAGAAGCCAGATGACTATCCCGATAATCACTGCCGTGGAGCGCCAGCCGTACTGGGAAATGGAGAGCGCTACCATTGCCACCAGCACGCCGCCGACGTTGACACCGGCTGAGCAGATGCCCGTGGCCAGTCCCCTGCGCCGCGAGAACCAGTTGTTGACGGCGGTTATGACCGGCAGGAACCCGGACAGGCTGGCCCCCAGCGCGATTATGGGGAACACCAGGTAGAACTGCAGCAGGGAGCTGACGAAGCTGAACAGGATGAAGCTCAGGCCCAGCAGCGCCATCCCGAGGTACATGATCCCTCTGGGACCAAACCGGTCTATGAGGTAGCCCTCGATGGGGCCCAGGAGGCTGCTCTCCAGGCGTGTAAAGGAAAATGCCAGGGATAATGCGCCTCGGCTGGTGCCCAGGGTAGCGGCCAGCGGCACGAAGAAAGCGGGGAACCCGTAGGCGTAGAGGCCCCCCTGCATGACCATCACCACAGTGCCGGCTCCCAGGAGCCACCACCCGAAGAAGATGCCGCTGTTCCTTCTCGTTGGGGTCACAGTGCGCTGCTCACGCTCCGCAAGAGTGAAATCGGGATGGGTCGGATGCCCGCCGTATTCTACCTTGCAGAGGATTCAGTAACAAGGGCGAGACTGGAGCTACAGGCGGGATATGGATGCTAGCGTAATGATGTGCACAATATGTAGTGCAGCAACCGGCATGGATATCTATATCGTCAAAAAAGATACGCTTGTTGACAATGGCATTGGCAAAAGATACTATTGGGCCGTTTAGTATCTTTTGCCTGTACAAAAAGATACTGGAGTATCTAATTGGACATGGATCAGCTGAAGAACAGTCCCAGTGGGAACCTTGTCCCTACTATAGAAGGTCAACGCGCATTTGTGCCCGCTCCCCTGCCGCGGCATATTCAACCCAGTATGTTGCTTATGCGGTCGCTTGATGAGGCATTGAGCGCCGTGGCCAACCTGGCTGGGGTCGGCGAGACGATACAAAACCCGCACTTGTTGATAAGGCCCTTTGTGCGGCGCGAGGCCGTGCTATCCTCCAGGATTGAAGGAACCCAGGCATCCATCTCCGACCTGTTCCGGTATGAGGCGTCGGGAACGCGCCGACCCAGAGGGGATGTTGAAGAGGTCGCCAACTACGTGCAGGCCTTGGACCACGGCCTGTCTCTGCTGGATGAACTGCCCATCTCAGTTCGGCTGATAAATCAGGTGCATTCGGTCCTGATGAGAGGTGTGCGTGGGGGAGAGAGGCAGCCTGGCGAGCTCCGCAACGAGCAGGTGTGGATTGGCCCACCCGGTACCCCAATTGAAGATGCTCGATACGTGCCGCCACCTGCGAGCTTGGTACGCGACCTGCTGTTGGACTGGGAACAGTTTGTGAACGAGCCCGGGGAGCTGCCGGCTCTATTTAAGTGCGCTATGATGCACTATCAGTTTGAGGCAATACATCCTTACCTGGATGGCAATGGCCGCGTTGGCCGGCTCTTGATAACTCTGTTTCTTTGTGAGAAGCAGGTTCTGCCGACACCATTGCTGTATCTCAGCGCCTACTTCGAAAGTGACCGGAATGTCTACTATGATCGGCTGTTTCACGTAAGCTCGACCGGGGACTGGGAGACCTGGATAGTCTACTTCCTCAGCGGGGTTGCTCAACAGGCACGAGACGCGTTGCTCCGCGTAAGGCGGGTGCGGGACTTGCAGGAGCAGCAGCGGCAGGCCCTGCTCGAACGACGCGGGTCTGCAAATGCCCTGCGGCTTCTGGAGGAGATTTTCGCTATGCCCATCTTGACTGTGTCAGATGCAGCCAGGCTGCTGGGCGTAACACCTGCGGGAGCTCGCCGGATTCTGGAGAGATTGGTCCAAGCCGGCATTCTGGTCGAGGATATAGGGAACAGATGGCCAAGGCTGTACATATCTACCGACCTGTTGCATATAATTGAAGCACCTACTGCATCTGAATAGTTGGGATGGCTCTGGATGGATTGCCTACATGCTCAGAAACCGCCACTCAGGCACTCATTTCGGTTGTCCCAGCCGCGACGGCCTTCACCCGCGCCTCCCCCGCATTGGTAAGAAGTCAGGCCCTGTTGTATAATGGCCTCATCAGGGGCATTCTCCCCGCAATCAACAAGGAGTGGTTTATGGATCAGGGAACGTGGCGCGTTAAGGCCGGGCTGGCGCAGATGCTCAAAGGTGGCGTGATCATGGACGTGGTCACCGCGGAGCAGGCAAAGATCGCAGAGGACGCTGGAGCGTGCGCGGTCATGGCGCTTGAGCGAGTGCCGGCGGACATCAGGGCTGCCGGAGGAGTCGCGCGCATGGCCGACCCGTCCCGCATTACGTCCATCATGAAGGCGGTCACCATCCCCGTGATGGCAAAATGCCGCATAGGCCACTTCGTTGAGGCGCAGGTGCTGGAGGCCCTGGGCGCGGACTACATCGACGAGTCGGAGGTGCTGACCCCGGCCGACGAGAGCCACCACATCTGGAAGCACGACTTCAAAGTCCCCTTCGTCTGCGGCTGCCGCGACCTTGGCGAGGCGCTGCGGCGCATCGGGGAAGGGGCTGCAATGATTCGCACCAAGGGGGAGGCCGGTACTGGCAATATTGTGGAGGCGGTGCGCCACATGAGGACGGTCATGGGCGAGATCAGGAAGATCACGGGCATGTCCCGGGAGGAGCTAATGGCCGAGGCCAAGGCCCTTGGCGCTCCCTTCGACCTGGTGCAGGAAGTGCACGACACGGGCCGTCTGCCCGTCGTCAACTTCGCCGCCGGTGGTGTGGCCACGCCTGCAGACGCCGCCCTGATGATGCAGCTTGGAGCCGAGGGCGTGTTCGTCGGGTCCGGCATCTACAAGTCCGACAACCCGGAGGTCAGGGCCAAGGCCATTGTGGCTGCAACCACCCACTACAACGACCCTGACGTCATAGCCAAGGCGTCCGAGGACCTTGGGGAGCCCATGCCCGGTATGGACGTGAGGACTATGAAACCGGAGGAGATCCTGGCCGTAAGAGGCTGGTAGGGTGGCCGGAAGGGTTGGGGTCCTGGCCCTCCAGGGGGACTTCGCCGAGCACATGAAGTCCCTTGAAACCGCAGGCGCGCAGCCTGTGGAGGTCCGGTTGCCCGAGGACCTGGCTGACATCGACGCCCTCATCATCCCCGGCGGAGAGAGCACCACCATCGCGCGGCTCATGGATGTCTTTGGCCTGACCAAAGCCATCAAGGGCCGGGTCAAGTCCGGGATGCCAACCTGGGGCACCTGCGCCGGAATGATAATGCTCGCCGGGAGCCTCGTTGAGGACAGGCCGGAGCCAATGGGCCTTATGGACATCCGGGTCCAGCGCAACGCCTACGGCAGGCAGATCGACAGCTTTGAGACGGAGATTCCCGTGCCGGCGCTGGGTGAGAAGTCCTTCCATGCGGTGTTCATTCGCGCTCCCGCCATCGAAGAGATCGGGCCTGAGGTGGAGCCCCTCGCCTGTCTGGACGACGGCCAGGTCGTGGCTGCCCGGCAGGGCAACGTCCTGGTGACGTCCTTCCACCCTGAGCTCACCGACGATACAAGGTTCCACTCCTACTTCCTGGGTATGGACGGGAGCGACTGAGGCCATGATCCGCACTCTCCACTCAACCGACCTCCTCAGGGCATACGTGGGCTCCGGCCGGATGGGGGCCGACTGCGCGCTGACCTGGGACAAGCTGGGAGCGCCGTCCGACGGCTCGTCCAGCCCCGCCTCCGCGGCCAGGCGGGCGCTGCTGGACGGAGGCTCTCGCCAGTGCGGCGTCTCCACCGCCGGCATCTCCCTCCAGGGACTGGCTTCGGTACGGCCCCGCTCCGGCCCCCGCGCCTGGGAGGTGGACCGGCTCTTCTTCTCTCCCGACGAGGAAAAGGAGGGGATAGCTCTGCTGGAGAAGATGTGCTCCGTGGCGGGCGAACAGGGGGGCATGAGGGTGTTCCTCAGACTGGCCGGGTCAAGCCCGGCCCTGGGCATCGCGGCCGCGGCCGGCTTTGTGTCCTGCGTCCGGGAGACCCTGTACAGGCGGGATTTGCCGCCTCCGTCCAGCGCGTTCACCAGCAGGTTCATTCGACCGCCGTTGCAGGTCGACGAGTACGCAGTCTTCAGGCTCTACTGCGAGTGCGCTCCGTCCAGCGCCAAGACCGCCTACGCCATCACCTTCGACGAGTGGGGCGACGCGATGGAGCCTGCGGGCAGGAGCGAGCAGCGCGGTGTATACGAGGCCGACTCCGGCATACGCGGCTGGGTCAGGGTCGCCTACGGCGGGCACACGGCAAACAGAATGGAGGTAATGGCTCATCAGGGGCAGGAGCCAGGGACCTGGGAGGACCTGGTGACATGGGCGCTGCACCAGGGGAGGCCGGGGACTCCCTTTACGGCCCTCGTCCCGGACCATCAGACCATTCTGGCGCGGGTGCTGGAGAAGAAGGGGTTCATTCCCACCGGCGGTTATCATCTCATGGTCAAGTCCACAGCGGTGCGCTTGAAGGATTCTGCGCTGGCTCCCGCGAGCGCATAACCACATCTCCCACATCTCCCACATCTCCAAGAGGCTGAGAAAGGAGTATGCAGAAATACATAGTTGACGATCTAGAGTCCCTGGTGGAGGCCCTGCCTCCGCACATACAGGCTCCCCTCAGGGATCGAGGGGACATGAGCGAGCTGCTGGAGGTAGTCCTGGACCTTGGGCGCCCCCCGGAGGCCAGGTATCCCGGCCGTGAGGCGGAGGTGGTCCCCCTGGAGGTCACGGAGGCGGACCTCCAGCACGTTGTGGACAGGATTGGAGCCTTCGGCGACGACAACCGGGCCGGTATAGAGCGCACTCTTCACAGAATATCCGCAATCCGCAACCGGGGCGGGAAGATAGTGGGCCTGACCTGCAGGATTGGCCGGGCCGTGTTCGGGACGATACGCGTCATAGACGACCTGGTCAGAAGCGGCAAGAGCATCCTGCTCTTGGGGCGGCCCGGCATGGGCAAGACTACAATGTTGAGGGAGGTCGCCCGGGTGCTCGCGGACGACGCCCGGAAGCGCGTCATCATAGTCGATACGTCCAACGAGATAGCCGGAGACGGGGATATTCCCCACCCCGCCATTGGCCGCGCCCGGCGCATGCAGGTTTTCACTCCCTCCCTCCAGCACGCCGTGATGATCGAGGCCGTCGAGAACCACATGCCGGAGGTCATCATCATTGACGAGATGGGCACGGAGCTTGAGGCCGCGGCCGCCCGCACCATTGCCGAAAGGGGCGTACAGCTCATCGCCACCGCCCACGGCAACACCCTGAGCAACCTGGTGTCCAACCCCACCCTGTCCGACCTTGTTGGCGGAATCCAGTCGGTCACACTGGGAGACGAAGAGGCGCGCCGCCGCCGCACGCAGAAGAGCGTGCTTGAGCGCAAGTCGCCGCCCACCTTCGACGTGGTCGTGGAGATACAGGGATGGGACAGAGTCGCCGTCCACGACAACGTGGCAAGGGTGGTGGACGCAATGCTCAGGGGCAACCCCCTGTCGCCGGAGGTGCGCGCCGCGGACGAGCAGGGCGAGATCCAGGTATCCGCCGAGAGCGTGCCCCCGGTCGCCTTCCCGGAGGAGGAAGATACGGACTTCTTGGGGGAGCAGGACGCGCAGCAGTCCAGGGTACGTCGAACTAGAATACTGCCATTTGGAGTCAGCAAGGGGCGGGTCTCGCAGATTGTAAATACATCAAGGATGCCCATAGACGTTGTGGACAACCTGGACCGGGCGGAGGTGCTCCTCACCACCAAGCAGTTCTTCCGCAAGATGCCCAAGCTGCTCAAGAACGCGGAGGACTCTGGCAAGTCCATCTTTGTGCTCAGGAAGAACACAGCGACCCAGATACGGGACTTCCTCATGGACCTCTCCCGGGACAGGGGGTGGGAGGACCCCGTTGCCATGGCCGTCAGGGAGGCCCAGGACGCCGCCGAGCAGGTGCGTGGTGGTCAGTCGGTCGTCACCCTGACTCCGCAGATAGCCTACATCCGGCGGCTGCAGCACCAGATTGCCCAGGAGAGCAGCCTCGCATCCACGAGCGTGGGCAGGGAGCCCCATCGCCGTGTGACCATCTCCCGAAGGTAAGCCGGAAGCCATGCCTGGAGGTCTGTTCATCACCCTGGAGGGCGGCGACGGCAGCGGCAAGAGCACGCAGGTCGAGGTCCTGGCAAGCCGTCTCAAGCGGGAGCGGATTCCCGTTACGACTGTCCGAGAGCCCGGCGGGACCCAGCTGGGTGTCCTGCTGAGGCAGCTGTTGAGGTTCTCCACCGCGCCCAGGAGTTCGGAGGCCGAGCTGCTCCTGTTCAACGCCTCCCGCGCGCAGCTGGTGTCTGAGCAGATTCGACCCGCCCTTGAGAGGGGCGCGGTTGTCGTATCCGATCGCTTCTCCGATTCCACGGTGGCTTATCAGGGCTACGGAAGAGGTCTTCCGCCTGAGCAAGTGGAGGCGGCCAACAGAGTGGGCACGGGAGGTCTGAAACCCGACCTGACCATCCTCCTGGACTTTCCGCCGGAGGAGAAACTGAAGAGGGGCAACTGGTCTTACAAGGACCAGATGGAGCGCAAAGCCGTGGAGGAATTCTCCGAAGGACTGAAGCAGGGCTATCTTTTCTCGGGAGAGTTTGAGCAGAAGGACGCCATTGACCTGGGCCAGTGGTCGAGGCAGGGGACCCTGTTCCAGGGGGGGTACGAGGACAAGGAGGTCATGGACTTTCACCGGCGGGTGCGCCAGGGATACCTGGAGCTTGCCAAAAGGGAGCCGGAGCGTTGGCTCACCATAGACGCGAGGCTTCCTCAAGAGGGTATTTCTGATCTGATCTGGCAGAAAGTTGAGCCGATGCTGGCCCGGAGGAAACGCTAGCCATGCCCAAGGTTCGCCTGATTCACTGGAAGGCCTCAGAGGCCCCCGATCGCGTGGAGCAGCTCCGCGCCGCCGGCTACGACGTTGTCTTCACGGCAATGGACGGCCCCGCCGCGATGAAGGAGCTGGTGGAGGACCTGGCGGACGCGGTGGTGATAGACCTGGGCCGCCTGCCCTCCCACGGCCGGGACATCGGCCTGTACCTTCGAGAGCGCAAGTCCACCCGACGCGTGCCGCTCCTCTTCGCAGGCGGCGATCCTCAGAAGGTGGAGCGCATCAGGGAGCTCCTGCCCGACGCCGCCTACGCCTCCTGGAGCGACATTGGCCCTGCGCTGAGGGACGCCATAGCCAATGCCCCAGATGCCCCGGTCGTTCCCCGGTCAAGCTTCGAAGCCTACTCCGGCGCCCCGCTTCCCAAAAAGCTGGGCATCAAGGAGGGGTCGAGCGTATTGCTGATTGACCCACCGGAGGACTTCGGCGAGACCCTTGGCCCCCTGCCCGAAGGCGCGTCGCTGCGCACGGAACCCGGCGGCCCGGCGCAGCTCGCCGTCTGGTTCACCCGGTCACGCGCGGACTTGGCGGGCCGATTGGAGGAGACGCTGCGCTCGCTGGCGGAAGGCGGCAGCATGTGGATAGCCTCGCCCAAGAAGGCGTCCAAGGTGGTTACGGACCTCAACCAGAACGTCGTGCGGGAGGTCGGCCTTGCCGCCGGGCTGGTGGACTACAAGGTGTGCTCCATCGACGGGACGTGGTCGGGGCTGCTGTTCACCCGGCGGCGTTCAGGCTAGCCCGGGCTCATGGTCATAGACTTCCACACCCACGTATTTCCTGCAGAGCTGCGAGACCGCCGCGATGAGCTGCTGTCTATGGATCTGACCCTGGAGACGCTGTACGCAAACCCCGCCGCGCGCATGGCAAGCGCGGAGGAGCTTGTGGCCACGATGGCCGGCGCGGGCATCGACCTGTCCGTAGCCCAGGGCATTGGCTGGAACGACATTGGCCTGGCGCGGGAGGTCAACGACTACCTGATAGAGTCGGTGGGCCGCTTCCCGATGAAGCTGAAGGGCTTCTGCTCCGTCAACCCCGCCTGGGGCGACGCGGCCGCAGCCGAGGCGGAGCGGTGCGCCAGGGCCGGTCTTGTAGGCATCGGGGAGCTGCACCCGGACACCCAGGGCTTTGACCTGGGCGACAAGGCCGTAATGTCCCCGCTGATGGAGGCTGCCACCAGCCTTGGCATACCCGTGCTCACCCACGCCTCGGAGCCCGTGGGCCACCACTACGCGGGGAAGGGCCGCACCACGCCGGACGTACTCAGTCGCTTCATCGACAACTTCCCGGAGGCGACCATCATCTGCGCCCACTGGGGCGGCGGCCTCCCATTCTACGCCCTCATGCCGGAGGTGCGCGACTCCCTTCGCAACGTCTACTTCGATACGGCCGCGTCTCCGTTCCTCTACCGGCCGGAGGTGTTCCCGACCGTCGTGGACCTGGTGGGCGGCGACAGGGCGCTCTTGGGCACCGACTACCCGCTCATCGACCAGAAGCGGCTCATACGGCAGGTCACCGACGCGCCCATCTCCGACGAGGCCAAGGAGGGCATCCTGTACGACAACGCCGCACGTCTCCTGGGGTTGCCCGCATGGGACGGTTCATCCTGAAGCGGGTTGCGCTTGAAGGCCGCGTCTCAGGAGGATATGAGGCCCTCTTGGGGCTGCGTCCAGGGTAGATTGTAGACAGGGGCAATCTGTGGCGCGCGGGGCATCGGCATCTCTCCCAGGGGCACGTCGATGACGACGGGGCCATTGCGCTCCAGAGCCAGAGGAATCAGGGTTTCCAGCTCCATCGGGTTGTCCGCCCTCATTCCGACTGCGCCAAAAGACTCTGCGAACTTGACGAAGTCCGGGTTGACCAGATCGGTCTCATAGGTCCCGCCAAACACCTCGTTCATGTCACGGGCAACGTTGCCGTAGGAGTCATCTCTCAAGACAACGGTGACCACGTTGATGCCGTACCTGACCGCCGTTGAAAGCTCCGAGGAGTTGAACATGAACCCGCCGTCTCCGGCCATGCAAATCACCGGCCGGTCGGGTTGGGCCACCTTCGCGCCCAGCGCAGTCGGGAAGGCATAGCCCAGGTTGAAAGAGTAGCCGGAATCTATGTACGTTTTGGGACGATTCACCTGGTAGTGCGTGCGGGCGTAAAAACCGAGCTGCGTAACGTCCCAGACGGTGAAAGCCTCCTCCGGTATGCCCCTCCGGATCGCCTCCAGGATGAGGTACTGAGGCTCTTTGAGCCGGATGTCGTAGTAGGCGATGAGGTTGCGAGCGGCCGTCACCGCCTCGGCGGGCGATGGGCGGCCTCCCGCTCCCGCCTCCATCAGATGTGGGAGCAGGGCTTCGATGGTTGTCCTGGCGTCGCCGTGCAGGGGGAGCGTGTTGGCCTGGATTCGCGTCAGGTCAGCGTCGTCTATGTTGATGTTCACCAGCGTGGAGGACTCGCCGGCAGGATTGCCCAGGGAGAAGCGCGCGCCGATGCCTATCATCACATCTGCTGACTGCATCACGTCAAAAAGCTGGTTCATCTCCTGCCTCTCCCCGCGGGGGCTGAAACAGGCGCCGTAGGACAGGGGGTGATTGTCCGGTATGACTCCCTTGCCGCCGCTGGACGTAACGACGGGTATATTTGTCGCCTCTGCCAGCCTGACCAGGGCCTCTTCCGCGTCCGACCGCGCCACACCTCCACCGGCGTATATCAGGGGCAGACGCGCCCGGGCGATGACGCCGGCGGCTTCTTGAAGGTCCTCGGGGCTTGGGACAATCCGTGGGACGCGAGCCGGATTTCGCACCTCCACCTCCTCCGACTCCACCCCGACATCGGGTGGAATCTGAATCATGGCGGGACGCGGGCGGCCGGTCCGCATCTGCCTGAACGCCTCGAATACTGCGCCCGGGATTTCCCGAGGCCGGTGCGCTTGGCCCTGCCACTTGGTCACGGAGCGCACCGCGCCGGACTGGTCGGCGATTTCGTGAACTGCGCCCAGGTTCTTGCCAATCGCGCCGCGCGGGATTTGACTCGCGATGAGGAGCACAGGCGAGGAGCGGGAGTACGCGGTGGTCAGGCCGGCGGCGGCATTGTATACGCCGGGCCCCGGGACCACCAGGGCCACACCGGGCTTACCCGATGCGCGGGCGTAGCCGTCGGCCATGTAGGTGGTGGCCTGCTCGTGCCGCGTGGTTATCAAGCGGATGCCCGGCTCATCCCTAAGCGCTGCGACGATCCCGTACAGATGGATGCCCGGCACCCCGAAGACGACTTCGACGCCTTCTCGCACAAGCGACTTCACCAGGGCTTCGCCCCCACTCATTCTTGGCATTGCTCACCCTTTCCGCCTGCGTAGACTACAGGGATTCTATTACATGGCGATGCCTTCGCAAAGTACGTCGGCTGCGCGAACCCTGCGATTATGGACAAATCCAGTGACCCCCTTTACCCTTCCCTTGTCTGAGAATGTTGTCCTGGGGTAGTACACATGGAACGAATCCGAGCCTTCATAGCCGTGGAGCTGCCGCCCGCGGTCGGGGACGCCGTGGAGCGCACAATGCGCGATCTGCGCGCCACTGCCAGCGACGGCGTGCGGTGGGTCAGGCCGGAGGGCATCCACCTTACGCTGAAGTTCCTGGGAGACGTAGACGTTGACTCCGTGCCCGCGATCTCAGGAGCGCTTGACCGGAGCGCCGCGCCCTCTCAGCCCTTCTCTCTAATGCTGGAAAGCGTCGGCGCATTCCCCAACGCACGGCGTCCCAGGGTGGTCTGGGTGGGCCTGGGCGGAGAACTGGAGCCGTTGCTGGAGCTTCATCGGTCCGTGGAGCGGGAGCTGGAGGCCCTGGGCTTTGCCATGGAGCGTCGCTCCTTCACCCCACATCTGACACTGGGCAGGGTGCGGGACGGCGCGACCCCGCAGCAGTTGAGGGCGTTGTCGGAGGCGGTTGCGGGCGCGTCAGTGGAGCGTGATGTGCATGTGCCGGTACGGGATCTCGCGCTAATGAAAAGCGACCTGCGGCCCACCGGGGCAGTGTACACGCGGCTGCACGCCGCGCGGCTGGACGGCAGGGGCGGGTAGCCGCCATTCTGGGGTCGCCTGCTCACCTCCCCGTCATTCCTGCGGAAGCAGGAATCTAGGAGGGGGACAAGGGCACAGCCTTACGCCGGCTGGTTGGCGGCTATGGCCGGCTCCAGGGCGTGGACAATGTTCTCGTACTCCGCCGCGATGAGCGGATTCGACACCACCGCAGGCTTGGACATGTCCATGTACTCGGGGCGCAGACCCAGGGCGCCCATGAAGCTCAGCCCCATCTCCTCGGCAAGCTCCTCACCCGCGCCGGTCCCGAACATCTCGCCGCTGAAGTTCTCCACAATGCCCAGTACGCTCACGTTCAGCTTGCGGATCATGTTGATGGACCGCTTGGCGTCCAGCTTGGCCAGAGCCTGTGGCGACGTCACCACCACAAACCCGTCCAGGCTGAGGCTCTGCATCACCGTAAGAGGGGCGTCCGACGTGCCCGGAGGAAGGTCGACCACCAGGTAGTCAAGGTCGCCCCAGGCCGTCGTCTGGAGGAACTGGTTGATGGCGTTGTGCACCATTGGCCCGCGCCAGATGATGGCTTCCTCCTCGTTCTCCTGGAAAAAGGCCATTGAGAGTATCTTGACGCCGTACTTCTCCGGGGGAATGATCATGCCGTCCTGCATGGTCGGCTTGTCGAAGACGCCCAGGACCCTGGTGGCGTTGGGGCAGTCGATGTCCGTGTCCATCAGCCCCACGGCGTACCCCCTCTGGGCCAGTGTCACGGCGAGGTTCACGGCCACAGTCGTCTTGCCGACTCCCCCTTTGCCGCTGTAGACGCCTATCTTGTACTTGATTCGCGCCAGCTTGTCCGCTATCTCGCGTCTCTGCTGCCAGTTCCGCTTCATGGCCTCCAGGCGCGCCTGCTCCTGGGGCGACATTGGACGGGTCATCTAGCCTCACTCCTCCCGGCTTCACACCCACCGCTGAGATGGCGGGCCGGGGCGCTTGAATATCCTTCCGGGCGGGACGGGATCAGTCCAGCCCCAGCAGCTTCTTGCCGTCCTCGGTGATCATGTCCGGGTTCCACGGGGGATCGAAGGTCATCTCCACCTCAACGTCCTCTACGCCGTCTATCTCGGCAATGCGCCACTCGGCGTTCTGGGCGATGTATGGTCCCATGCCGCAGCCCGGGGCCGTGAGGGTCATCTGGACGTATACGTTGCCCTCGTTGAGCTGGATGTCGTAGATGAGGCCAAGGTCGTAGACGTTGACGGGAATCTCAGGATCGTAGACGTCCCTCAGCGCCTCCTTGATTGAGTCCATTGTGACTGTTGCTGCTGCCATTGAAGACCTCCCTTCCATCTCTTGCCTACCCTGTCTGCATTGGTAATTGTAGCAACGGGCGTGATAGGGTGTCAATTTGGGGCTCGTATGAGTAGACTGACAAGCAACCGCTATTTGCCGTTGCTCCAATTCTCGTGGTTAACCTTTTGCCGTGCCCGTTCTGTGATTCTTTGGCGGTCTACTTCTCGTTCGTCTGGGAAGAGCACATAAAGACGCGCTGCAAATAAAGCCTTCTGGGCTAGTACGCTCATGACAGATCCTGCACTGTTGACAATAGGAATTGACCCATCGTCGTTTTCGATCCGAATTGATTGTTCAAGCTCATCTTCGTCGGGTGGCAACATAGAAACAGGAGCAAACGAACCTACCTTAGTCAGAGAGATACCCTTTGAATCCCATACATACCAGAGATCTGGAGGTATGCCGAACTCTTCCGAGAGTTCTTCGGATATTCTTTTTAGATCTCGTACGTTACGACTATGCTCACCTTTTCGGACTCTATCATCTATGAATTCTATGCTGCCGATTAATTTAGGTGGAATCCTTCGCAACAGTGAATTAACTTTAGTCGCAAGCACGTTGTCGTAGCCGGTATTGCCAGTCTCCAATTCCCTAATCAATTGCAGTATGTAGGCATCATCAAATTGGCACCACAATCCGGACTCAACCATTTCGAGGATGCCGGACTCCGAGCAGTCGATGGCTCCAGTTTTCAACAATTCAGTAACTATGTCCTTGAGGACCTCCTCGAGGGCAGCTACGGTTTTGTGATAGCTTACTTGTTGATAATCAAAATACCGAGCAAAGAGGAAATGCTCGGCTGTCCTCTGTGCCTGCTGTGTTAAGCATATTCTGTTATCGCCATCTAGGCGCAACTGACTGAGGATGTACTCAATGTCAACTTTTCCGTATGGTAGGCCTGTATGTAATGCTGTTCGCATCAAGTAATCAATGCGGTCCGCGTCAAGGTCTGAACTTATCAGATTGGAGAATTCTTGAGGAACTGTACGAGCAAATATGCTGAAAACAGTTTCGCTCGAGATTCCATGGCGCTCAAATGTGGAACTGACTTCACTATCATTGTCCAGCAAAAGCCCTCCGAGGGTTTCGTGGTCTAGGGGCCTTTTTACAGGAGCTGTGGTATCGGAATCTAGGAGTGCCGGGGTTGCCTGTTCTCTATAGTAATCTGACACGGCCTCCTCGAACGCGTGCGAATATGGGAAATGTCCTAGGTCGTGTAATAGCCCGGCTAATCGGTACTCCTGACGCGCTGGAGGCTTGATTTTCACATCACTGAATGATTCGAGGGAGTCAAGGATTCTGCCTGTTACATGACATACCCCGATGCAGTGCGACAGCCGTGAGTAATCAGCGCCAGGGAACACAAAGTGCGCCAATCCCAACTGCTTAATGTTTCGTAGGCGTTGAAAGGCCCGAGTTGATAGTAGCTCAGTCTCTGGTTCACTAAGGCCTACCGTGCCATGTACCGGGTCAGCTATCCGCTTGCTTGCATATGGGTCTGGCAATTCTTGCTCTCCATACAAACTATTGCAACCGGTCAGAGTCCAAGAGCCCAATCTGCCAAAGTGCTCTTTCAGCCTGCGGAATGTACGGAGACAGGCGCGGCTTCAATTGGTGGAGCTTTGTCCTTGCTTCTTCAGGGTTGGATGTTCCGACAGTTTTGTGGAGATAGTGAATTGACGAAACCAATTCGAGCCAGTCTGGCTGTTCAAGCGGCACTTCATTGCTTGCAGACATGATGGGCCTGAGTCCCTCGAGGGTCTCCTTGACTTGCTGCCTCAACGATCTTCCATGGTTAGGATCTAACTCATCTTCAGAAGCCAATTGGAGATAGTAGTAGTCTCTTGCGAGGCCTGGGCTATATGGGCCTCTGACATACCAACTGAATCGATGGCCGAGTGGCACGCCAGCTTCTTGGGTTATGTACACGGCCTTCTGTAGGCGAATACGATCTTCAAGGGTGTCAATATTTAATCCTATATCCAACTCTTTTAGGACCAACTCCAGCACTATGAGCCTTGTGTCCATTCTGACACCCCTTCCCAAGTTGCTTTCAGCTAGATCGAGTGCGATTTGGAGACTCTTAGGTTGATTAGAACAATTGAACATCCAATTGTCAACCCTCTGACGCGCGCTTGCTACTCAATTCACAAGTGATATATCATGAAGAGCCTGAGGAGGGGGCTGTCGGGCGAGCCAAGAAAGGGGAGTACCCGGGGAAGCAGCATGGCAGAGGCGGAAGGCTATGGGCCCCATGCCATTCACGTGAAGGGGCTGGGCAAGAGCTACGGGCCCCAGGCGGTGCTCAGGGACCTTGAACTCAGCCTGCCCTGGGGCGACTTCCTCACGGTGTTCGGGCCCAACGGCTCCGGCAAGACAACCCTCATCAAAGTGCTGGCAACCATGTCACGGCCCGACCGCGGCGAGGTCACGGTCGCCGGCTACGACCTGAAGAAGGACCCGACGGCCATCAGGAGGAACATTGGAGTGGTGACGCATCAACCCCTGCTCTACGGCGACCTGACGGCCCGGGAGAACTTGAGGTTCCACGGCAGGATGTTCGGGCTGACGCAGCTTGACGATCGGATTGAGCAGGCCGCCGACCTGGTTGGCCTTCGTCCCCACTTGGGGCGCAGGGTCAGCGTTCTCTCCCACGGGCTGCAGAAGCGCGCCTCCCTGGCCAGAGCCATACTCCACGACCCGCCCATCCTGCTCCTGGACGAACCTGAGACCGGCCTCGACCAGGAGGCACTCGATATGCTGACCGGCATGGTATCGGCCGGAGAGCGGGGGCGTCGCACGGTGCTCATGGCCACCCACAGCCTTGAGCGGGGCCTTGCCCTTGGAAACCGTGTTGCCATCCTCATGGGGGGCCGCATCGCCTACCAGGAGGAGCGCGCCCTTGTGGACGAGGAGATGTTGAAGGGCGCCTACGGGCGGCTCACGCAGGTAGCGCCGTGACCGGCTTCTGGGCAACCGTCACAACGGTGGTGTGGAAGGACGTGCTGACGGAGCTGCGGGCCAGGGACGTTATCACCGCCATCCTGGCCTTCTCCATCCTCTCCCTGGTGATACTCAACTTTGCCGTGAACTCATCGCCGCGTGTGACGCCCATCGTGGCTCCCGGGGTACTGTGGGTGTCCTTCACATTCGCAGGCGTCCTGGGCCTCACGCGCGCCTTCGCCATCGAGAAGGACCGGGGCAACCTGGAGGGCCTGCTGGTCACGCCCACCAGCCGGGAGGCGCTGTACCTGGGCAAGATGCTGGGCAGCCTGGCGTTCATGCTGGTGGCGGAGGCGATCCTTCTGCCCGTCTTCGCCGTGCTCTTCAACGTCTCGCCGTTCCAGCCGGCGTTGCTGCTGATAGTTTTTCTGGCGACCCTGGGTTTTGTGACCGTCGGCACCCTCTTCTCGGCCATCGCCGTCAACACCAGGTCAAGGGAGATCATGCTGCCGATGCTCTTCCTCCCGGTGGTCGTGCCCATAGTGATCGGGTCTGTCGTGGCCTCCGGCTACGCGCTGGAGAGCAGGCCCTGGGGCGACATCGCCCGATGGGTGCAGCTCATCGCCGCCTTCGATATCCTGGCCCTGGTCTTCTGCGCCCTGGCATTCGAACACGTGATACAGGAGTGAAATGACAAGCACAAACAGCGCCGCACGAAACGTTCTGTTCCTGCTCAGCGCGGTGTCGATGGTGGGAGTCCTCTACCTGGTCTTCCTGTACGCCCCCACCGACCGCAACCTGGGCATATCCCAGCGCATCTTCTACTTCCACGTCTCGATGGCCTGGGTGGGGTTCTTCGCCTTCTTCTGGGTGCTGGTGGGCAGCGTGGGCTACCTGTGGAAGCGCTCCGAAAGAATGGACCGGCTGGCCTACGCGTCGGCGGAGATAGGCGTGGTGTTCACGACGCTGATGCTGATTACGGGCGTGCTCTGGGCAAAGCCGGCGTGGGGCGTCTGGTGGACGTGGGACCCCAAGCTCACCACGTCACTCATCCTGTGGCTCATCTACGTCGCCTACCTGATGCTGCGGGCCTACTCGCCAAGGGGCGACCAGGGGGCGCGCTTCTCCGCCATCCTGGGCATAGTGGGCTTCTTCGACATTCCCATCATCTACCTGTCTGTGGTCTGGTGGCGCACCGTGCACCCGCCCGTGGTCATAGGGCCGGTGGCCGAGGGTAGCCTGGAGCCGGAGATGCGCATGGTGCTCATGGCGTGCACCGTGGCCTTTACGTTCCTCTTTGCGTACCTGCTGTCGGACCGGCTGTCCCTGCGACGCAGCGAGGAAGATGTCGAAGCGGTCCGAGGAGCGATCAGCCTGGCCTAGCAATCCTTCCCAAACCGGAGGCGATATGAAAGCAACACTAACCGGAACGCTGATGGCGCTGATTCTCCTGTCGGCAGTGATTGTCGCGCTGGACGCCGATGTCGCGCTGGCCCAGACGGCCACGCCGGGGCCGGCCGGCTCCATAGCCGGGGAGGACACGGACCCGGAGGCCAACCTGCCCTACCTCTTTGCAGCCTACACCGTCACGTGGATAGGCTTCTTTGTGTACGTGTACTACCTGTCACAGAAGAACCGCAGCCTGAGGCGGGAGGTGGAGGCGCTGCGGGAGGCGCTGGAGGAGCGGGAGCGGGGCTAGGGGGGTGGGGTATTGCGTGTACCCACATTTTGCGGTATTGCCCTCAACCGCACCCGATTCACTTGTGCGTGATAGTGTATAATGGCGCTTGACGGTTCCTCCGTAAGCTATCTGACGCCGCCGTGGTCTTGGTAGCAGTTCAGGCACAAGCTCAGTCTGAAGTACGATTACAATGCTAACCAATATCCGCCTGAGAAACTTCAAAGCCTTTAAGGATACTGGCAATATCCATATAGCTCCCCTGACAGTCTTGACGGGGCCGAATAGCTCTGGCAAGAGCGCAATAATCCGGGCGATGATGGCACTCCGCCAGACGGTGGAGAACCGTGACCTAGACACGGCTTTCGTCCCAACCGGGGAGTACGTGGATTTGGGCACGTTTGAGGACATTGCGTTCAAGCACGACGTGGAGTCCTCCGTCCGTATAGAAATAGCTTCAAGGTGGTACTCGGGTGCGAACCATCCAGAAGACTTGGTAGCGCTCCCGAATCCACAGTGGGTAGATCTGTCAGTTTCTCTTGCATTGGCTAAGTTTCCGTCAATTGACCGGATATATCTTGCAGACTCAAAGATTGTTCTGGGTCCTGAATGGCTGACTTTGAATAAGAAGAGTGAGAGTGGTCACCAACTGGGCCAGTCTTATCGGACAACCGTTAAGTCTCCTTCCGGGGGTTCTCTAACTACGGAAACATTAGCCAGTTCCAATATCGCGAAATTCCACGTAGTCCCTCAGGTCAAGGTGCCTGATGTAGCCGCGACCTTTGGAGGCGCAAAGGGACCAAAGATTTCTCGGACCTTTGAAAGAAGGATGTGGGCGGCCTCTCAAGCCAGAGTTGCCGGAGATGCTGCATCTCAGGAATTCTCCAGCCTTCATTATGTTGGGCCGTTGCGCGAAAGTCCCAGGCGGATGTATCTATCTACAGGAGAAACTCCAAGAGAGGTTGGCGCAGCCGGGGAGTTGGGGCCAGCAGTCCTTTGGAGCGCATCACAATCTAATCTACTGGACACAGAGCAGCTTTCCGAGTGGTGTAGGAGAATGGGGCTGGCGCTTAAGGTCAGCCTCGCCCGGCTCTCGGGAGGATTCTTCCGCATAATGATTGCAGACCTTCACACCGGAGTTGAAGTAAGCCTTCCTGACGTGGGGGTAGGTACATCTCAGCTTCTGCCAATTCTAATCCAAGGCCTGATTGCTCCCCAGGGAGCGACTATACTCTTGGAGCAACCTGAGATTCATCTTCACCCCAGAGTGCAGGCTGAATTGGCTGACTTTCTCATTGAAGTTACTAGGAGAGACGTCGGTGTAATTGTGGAGACGCACAGTGAGCACTTGGTCACCCGCTTGCAACGGAGGACAGCAGAGGAGACCTTGAACCCTGACACCTTAAATCTCTATTATGTGACGCCCTCCGTGGATGGCTCGAAGATAGAGTTGGTGCAGATCAATGAGTACGGGCAGATTCCATCTGCGCCAGAGGGATTCTTCGAGGAAGGTTTTGAGGAGACATTTGGCCTAATGAGTGCAGTTGGTCAACGAAAGGCTCGGGAAGCCCGGGCTTAATCTTAATAAGGTACCGAGCCGTCAGCTAAAATGGACTGGGTAATCGACACTGACGCTTTGGTGCGAGCTGATGACGGGGATGAGGATCACGAACACTGCTTCAATATAATGGATCTGTTGGGGACTATTCGCCAGTCAGACCACTATTTGGTAGTGGACTATGACGGTATCATTGAAGGACAATATCGCAACAACCTTCAACCTGTGGGTTGGGTTTACAGGTTCTTTAGGAACTTTGTCAATCAAGCCAAGGTACGTTACGTATCTGGAAGGCTTACCAATAGGCTAAGCAGCGGACTTGACTCGCTGCGTTTTGATCCGGACGATCACATCTTTGTCGCCGTGGCCTATGCTTCAAAGGGCAGGCTAGTGGCCGAGGAATCTGACTACACTGAGGCCGTAGTTGAGTATCTATCTAATGAGGGCGTCCAGGTGGTGGACTGTCAGGCTGCGCTGAACGCAGCAAGAGCTTGATTACACCCTCCCCCCAAGCCCCTCGCAGTGGTAAAATGGCCCTATGTCTCAAGACAGCATCGTAGTTAAAGGCGCCAGGGAGCACAACCTCAAGAACATAGACGTGACCATTCCCCGGAACCGGCTTGTGGTCATCACCGGGGTGTCCGGCTCAGGGAAGAGCTCCCTGGCCTTCGACACCATCTACGCCGAGGGACAGCGCCGCTACGTCGAGTCCCTCTCCGCCTACGCCCGCCAGTTCCTGGGCCGCATGGAGAAGCCGGACGTTGAGTACATCGAGGGGCTCTCCCCGGCCATTTCCATCGACCAGAAGGGCGTCTCCCACAACCCCAGATCGACCGTGGGCACTGTCACGGAGATCTACGACTACCTTCGGCTTCTCTACGCCCGGGCCGGCCGGCCCCACTGTCACCAGTGCGGCAGGCCCGTGGAGCGGCAGACCGTCCAGCAGATTGTTGACGCCATCCTCAACCTGCCAGAGGGCAGCCGGATCATGGTCATGGCCCCGCTGGTGGTGCACCGCAAGGGCGAGCACAAGGACATCTTTGAGGAGGCCCGGGACGCAGGCTACGTCAGGGTGAGGGTCAACGGCGAGATACGCGACCTGTCGGAGGACATCGTCCTGGACCGGCAGAAGTGGCACACCATTGAGGTCGTCGTGGACCGGCTGGTGGTCAACGCCGAGGCCGACTTCAACCGCTTCACCGACTCGGTGGAGCAGGCCATCAACCTGGGCAGCGGCGTCGTGCAGGTCTCCATTGTCGACGGCGAGGAGCTGCTCTTCTCGGAGCGGTTCGCCTGCGTCCACTGCGGCGTGAGCCTGGGCGAGATTGAGCCCCGCACCTTCTCCTTCAACAGCCCCCACGGCGCCTGCGCCACGTGCACCGGCCTGGGCTACAAGCTGGAGATCGACCCCGACCTGATTATCCCCAACAAGGATTTGCCCTTGGGGGGAGGAGCGGTTATGCCCTGGAGCAGGTCCGGCTCCTCCAGCCCCTGGTACGCCAGCCTCCTGGAGTCCCTGGCCAAGGCCAACGGCTTCTCCACCAAGGACAAGGTCAGCGACCTCAAGAAGGAGCACATCGATCTTGTCCTGTACGGCAACAGAGGCAAGGTGGTGGAGATGCGCCATCGCACCCACCGGGGCCGGGTCTACACCTGGGACACCACCTTCGAGGGGGTCATCCCCAACCTGGAGCGTCGCTACCGGGAGACCGGGTCTGACTACATCCGACAGGAGATTGAGCGGTACATGGCCCAGCAGCCGTGCCCGGCGTGCGAAGGCCAGCGGCTCAAGCCCCAGTCCCTGGCCGTGACCGTTGCCGGCAAGAACATCATCGATATGACCTCTGCGACCATCGGGCAGTCAATGGAGTGGGTGGACTGGCTGGACAGCGACGGCGCGGAGTCTCCGCTGACCGTCCGTGAGCAGACCATAGCCAGGCAGATACTGAAGGAGATACAGGCGCGACTGAAGTTCCTCAAGGACGTTGGGCTGGACTACCTGACCCTGGACCGGACGGCCTCGACACTGAGCGGAGGGGAGGCCCAGCGCATACGGCTGGCAACCCAGATAGGGTCGGGTCTCATGGGCGTCCTCTACGTGTGCGACGAGCCCAGCGTCGGCCTTCACCCCGTGGATGACCACCTGCTCATCGACACCCTCAAGCGGCTGCGAGACCTGGGCAACACCGTCATCATCGTTGAGCACGACGAGGCCATCATGCGCTCCGCCGACCACATCATCGACCTCGGCCCGGGCGCGGGTGAGCACGGCGGCCACATCGTCGCCACCGGCACGGTCGAGGAGGTGTCGCAGCACCCCGTCTCCATCACGGGCCAGTATCTCAGCAGCCGGCGGCAGATACCTCTGCCGGAGGAGCGCCGCCCGGGCAACGGCGGCGAGCTTGTGGTCAAGGGCGCGCGGGAGAACAACCTGAAGGGTGTTGACCTGTCCATTCCTATGGGGATGATGGTGTGCATAACCGGCGTCTCCGGCTCAGGCAAGAGCAGCCTCATCTACGAGGTGCTCTACAAGCGGCTGGCCCAGATGCTCTACGGCGCCAAGGACAAGCCCGGCGAGTGCGACGCCGTATACGGCACTGAGAACATAGACAAGGTCGTGAACATCGACCAGTCGCCCATTGGCCGCACTCCCCGCAGCAATCCCGCCACCTACACCGGCGCATTCACGCCCATCCGCGAGCTTTTCGCCGCGGTTCCCGAGTCCAGGGTGAGAGGCTACCAGCCTGGTCGTTTTTCCTTCAACGTCAAGGGCGGCCGCTGCGAGGCGTGCGCGGGCGGAGGCTACATCCAGATCGAGATGCAGTTCCTCCCCAACGTAACCATGCCCTGCGAGGTGTGCCAGGGCCAGCGCTACAACCGGGAGGCCCTGGAGATCCTGCTCAAGGACAAGAACATCTCCGAGGTGCTGGACATGACGGTGTCTGAGGCGCTGGACTTCTTCTGGAACTTCCCACGGGTGCGCTCCAAGCTGGAGACGCTGCGAGACGTGGGCCTGGGCTACATCCGCCTGGGACAGCCTGCAACGACCCTGAGCGGCGGCGAAGCCCAGCGCGTCAAGCTGGCGACTGAGCTGTCGAGGCGTGCCACCGGCAAGACCCTCTACATCCTCGACGAGCCGACCACCGGCCTCTCCTTCCAGGACTGCGCTGCCCTCCTGGGCGTGCTGCACCGCCTGGTCGACGCCGGGAACACCGTCGTGCTCATTGAGCACCACCTTGACCTGATCAAGAACGCCGACTGGATTGTGGACCTGGGGCCGGGCGCGGGGGACAGGGGCGGGAACGTCATCGCAACCGGCACCCCGGAGGACGTGGCGTCGACCGAGGGCTCACACACCGGCTACTACCTGCGCGGCGTGCTGGGCCGGGAGAACGGGGCCAAGGCCAACGGCAAGGTGAAGGCAAAGGGCAAACCCAAGGCTAGGGCCAAAGCAAAGGTAGCGGCGAAGGCTTAGGAATACTCGGGACAAATCAATACATGACCATCCCGCCTAATGACACCGTCATCGTCATTCCTGCGAAAGCAGGAATCTAGGAGGGGTGCAGTGCGGACTCCCGCCTACGCGGGAGTGGTATTAGACTTACTTAGACTTCTCTTGGCTTCAAGGGTGAGACCATAATCCGGTGTTCTCCCTCTTGTATGAAACAGCTTCTATGCGTTATCAGGCTCTGCATTCTCCAAACGCGTACGGCGCTCTTGCAGTGTTTCACCTTCGTACTCCCAGTATACCGGGCCCTGCAAACCGTAAGAAGAGTTCATCACTTCTTGAGCAGCCCTTGACAAAGACATTTCGACACCCTTGAAATCTACTTTGGGGGGTCTCTGGCTTACTACTTTACAGACGATGCTGAGGTCTTTAACCGACTGCAACTCACTGCCGACCGGTATGTTGAGCATTTCGAAATTGTACTTCTCTGCCCTAGTAATTGCTCGGGCTAGTGATGCGGTGTCTTCTTGGTTAGCGCTGCTGTCGGTCGTGCCTGAGGCCGTCACATCTTCAATTTCCACTAACTTGATTGCGGCAGCAACACGGTGAGGTTCGACTTCAAAGAACTCTCGTTTGGGATGTGATCGCTTGTCTCCGAATATCTCAAAGAGTTGGGACT
This sequence comes from Dehalococcoidia bacterium, assembly GCA_034421015.1. Lineage (GTDB taxonomy): Bacteria > Chloroflexota > Dehalococcoidia > Lucifugimonadales > UBA2985 > DAOUJW01. The sequence continues at coordinate 29,175 of DAOUKT010000030.1, read as the reverse complement.
CCACTCTGTCGGAGTTCTCTACACGTGCGGCATAGAAACAGTTGAAAGGGACAGGTACTGAGGTATCAAAAAGGGTACGCATTCTCTGAGCCAGATCGGTAGTCTTACCAATCTTGACGTATCCGGGCATCGCCGGGTTTTGCAGCACATATACCACTTGTGTCGCAGGCCGTGGTTGTGCCGTAGTTTCAGTCGCTTCGGGCGGGTTGTCATCAGCGTGCGCCATTGAGTTCGCCTCCTCCGGTTGTCTTTAGCGCGACCTCGGCATTCTACTACGGCTTGCTTTGCAACGGCAAACAGATCGCGCAGTCCCAGGGTTTTCATCACAGCAGCCGCGCCGGCAGGCCCTCCCTGAACGCCCGGATGTGCTCCGGGCCAATCCCGCAGCACCCTCCGATGACCTGCACGCCCATCTTCAACCACTCCCGCGCGTCGGCCAGCAGCGTCTCCGGCGACTCGGTGTCCTCAAGGTCCCAGACGGAGGCCACCCTGGTTCCGGAGGAGTTGGGGTATGCGCCCGTCGGGCCCTGCCAGTGGCGTCTCAGCTCTACCAGCGCGGGGGTAGTCTCCCCGGCGGTGGTGTGCATCACGGAAACGACGGAGGCCCCCAAGGGCAGGATAGCATCCAGCGCCTGGGCCAGCGTGGGGCCGTCGTCAGGTCTGTCCTGCAGAAGGACCTGGGAGCCGTCGGCGGACGTCCGGGCGCTGAACCCCACCCATACGGGCAGCCCGGTGGATAGGGAGGACTCAAGGGCGTAGGTGGTCTGGGGAATGTCCCGCATCATCTCCAGCACTATCAGGTCCGCGCCCGCTTCGGCCATAACCTCAGCCTGCTCGCGGTAGTTGGCCCTGGATTGCTGCTCGTTGGGGAGCTGCAGGCCCGCGATGTTCCGCCCGAAGTAAGAGCTGGCGCTGGTGTTTTCGGTGGAGATGGACCCCGCTATGTAGACCGGCCTTGAGGAGGGGGTCTGCTCCCGGGCCTCCCTGGCCAGTTTCACGGCAAGGGCGTTCACCCTCTGCACCTCGTCGCCCATTCCGGCGGGTGCAAGCACGTTCCTGTTGCTTGAATAGGTGTTTGTCGTGATGACGTCGGCGCCCGCCTCGATGTAGACGCGATGCACTTCCCGCACGACGTCCGGGTGCGAGAGGATGGACGCTGCGCTCCAGGTGAGGTCGTTGAGGGGCACCCCGCGCTTCTCCACCTCCGTGGCCGTGGCCCCGTCCAGGATGATGATCTCGCCCTGACTCAGTCGGTGTTGCAACGTCGTCAACTTGGCCTCCTTTGGGACGCGGCCTGGCATCCGGTCTGATGTTGGAACGGGGTATGTGTTATCCAATTGACGCCAGGAACCTTGATGTTCCCGGGTGGTGGACCTGGAGCCGATTGAGGGCAGAGACGCTTGACGCAGGCTTGCAAGGATCGAGAATCCGTGGCGGGAGCAGAGGGTTAGTTCTCCGGCAGGACCATGACAGTTACGGCCTGCTGCTCCGCGCGGGCTCTCCGGGCGGAGTCTACGTTGGCGCTGATGACCGCCGGGAACACACGCTGCCCTGTAATAACCGCCAGGATAGCAGCGCGCCGCGCCGCCCTGTCGATGTCCGAGTCGCCGGCGGTGATGGAGACTTCGGCGGCGACGTGGATGTCTGCGCCGTCGGAGTTGCGCGTGGCGGCAAATACAAGGTCCAGTTGCAGAAGCTCCTGGAATTGGTCTTGTGTGATGAGCCCCGTCCTCCGAGCGTTGTCAAGGAGCTCTGCGAACTGGTTGTCGACCCCGGCCTGTGCCCCTTGCAGGATCTTGACCCTGGATAAATCTAGGTGACGGTCTGCCAGGCTGCGAGCGGCCTTCTCTGCCCTGTGCTCGTAGAATGCGCCGAGTCCGTTGTCGACCCTGCCAGTAAGCCTGTTCACGCTTGTTTCAAGCCGGTCAAAACGTTCATCTATGCGATTGAAACGCTCCTCCGCCTGCCGTTGGCCTTCGTCCAGACGATTGAAACGCTCCTCCGCCTGCCGTTGGCCTTCGTCCAGACTGTCCAAGCGCCCGTAGACCAGCTGGAAGTTCTGCTGGGTTGCTTCTATGAAAGCTGCCAACTTCTCCGGCAGACGCGCAATCTCCTCTCCAAGGAGAAGGCCCCGAATGGTGTCTCTCCACTCCGGGTGCTCTCGGAGGACTCGCGCCAAGTCTCCCACATCGTTAATCGTAGTCATGGGTACAGATGCTCCAGATATGGATTATACACCCTCAGATGTGGTTCAGACAAAGCTCAATCATACGCTCAGCCGGACGCTCTGAACGCGTGCTCTATTCTCGTGTGGTCGTTTAGTCACCTGTCAAAATTCTTTTCAGTGTCCGAGGATTTCAGATTTCTCGCTGCGCTCGAAATGACAAGAGCCTGGCCTGCTCAAATGGTTCGACAGGCTCACCCCCGCATCACAAGTCCTGTCCCCGACTCCGATCGGGGAACGGTGCTGGCTATGAGCGGGCGTACCCCTACAGCGGCCAGTCCTCCAGGTTGTAGGACATCTCCCAGAAGAGGTACTCGTAGCGGGTGGCCGTCAGGAAGTGCTCCTCCAGGCGAGCCATCTCCCGGCCGCCCGCGCCCTCCGTCAGGGAGTCCAGGAACTCCCGCAGCCAGTCGACAAAGGACGTGAACTCCTCCGCGGAGTACATCTGAATCCACTCGGCGTAGGGGTTGGCGTCCGACGGGTCGCCGGCGCGCGCCAGGTACAGGCCGGTCTCGGCGTAGCCCCACTGGCAGGGCAGCAGGTTGGCGATGACGTCCGTCAGGGTGCCCTCGTAGGCCACACGCAGCAGGTAGTCGGTGTAGGCCAGGGTGATGGGCGCAGGGCGGGTGGCCTCAAGCTCCCCGGCGGACACGTCGAACTTGCGGCTGAAGGTGCGATGCAGCTCCATCTCCACGTTCAGCGTCTCGTTGAGCAGCGAGGCGAATCGCCCAATGTTCTCCAGGTCCGGCGCCTTGGCCGTTGCCAGGGCCAGCATCCGGTTGTACTGGACCAGGAAGTAGTAGTCCTGCTTCACGTAGAACTGGAACTTCTCCAAGGGAAGCTCGCCGCTGCCAATGCCCACGACGAAGGGGTGGTTGAAGAGCCTCTCCCAGAGGTAGGCGTACTTGTCGCGGAGATGCTCGGTTGCGCTCACAGGGCGTACTCCTCGCTGAACTCGTCCTCAGACGTGTCCGGCTTCACGCCCGGCTTCTCCCCGGCGTGAATTGCCACGGTGCCAAGGCCCATCTTCCGGTACTCCACCTTCTGCAGCCCGGCCTTCTCCATCAGCTCCGCCAGCTCATCGGCGGTCTTGTAGTGGGACACCGACTCCGGCAGGTAGGAGTAGGCCTCCCTGCTGCCTGCCACCAGCGACCCCATCCAGGGCACCGCCCTGCGGAAGTACCACTGGAACAGGCGGCTGAGGCCGTCGCTGCCCGTCATGGGGATGATGTCCAGTATGACCACCCTGCCGCCCGGCACAATGACGCGGGCCATCTCCCTCAGGGCCGCCTCGATGTCGGCGAAGTTGCGCAGTCCGAAGCCGCACGTCACGCACCAGAAACGGTCGTCCGCGAAGGGGAGGTTGACGGCGTCGCCGCGCACCCAGTTGACCCGGTGGGCCTGCTTCCTGTGCTTGCGAGTCTTCCCCCGGGCGTGCTCCAGCATCTGACCGGCGAAGTCCAGGCCGACCACCCGGCTTATGCTCAGCCTGTCGGCCAGCTCCCATGCGAGGTCGCCTGTGCCCGTGGCAATGTCCAGGGCCTCTCCCTCGCCGCCGCGGCTGGCGACGGCGGTGGCCCTCCATCGCCAGAGGTGGTGCATGCCTCCCGTCATCATCGTGTTCATCAGGTCGTAGCGGCGGGAGATGCGGTCGAACATCGACGCTACGTAGCGGGCCTTGTCGTCGCCCTTCAGCTGCACCATGCCTGCGGCCCCCTACTCCGTGCGCCTCTGGTAGCGCATCCGGTCGCCCATGAACCCGTCCAGACCCAGCGCGTCCAGGGCCTTGGCGACCACGTAGTCTACGACGTCGTCCACCGATTTGGGGCGCAGGTAGAAGGCCGGGTCCGGGGGGAGAATGGTGACGCCCAGGCGCGCCAAGGTCAGCATGTTCTCAAGGTGAATGGCCGACAGGGGGGTCTCCCGGGGCACCAGCACCAGCCTGTTGCGCTCCTTCAGGCACACGTCGGCGGCCCGCTGCAGCAGGTTGGTGGACAGGCCGTGCGCGATGGCGGCAATGGTCCCGACGCTGCACGGTATCACGATCATGCCGGACACGCGCGTGGAGCCGCTGGCGATGGGCGCCTTGAGGTCGCCGATGGGGTAGTATGTGAAGTTGGGCGACTCCTGCCACTGGGCCAGGGACGAGCCGAAGGACTGGTCCATCTCCTCCTGCCACACCATCCGCGCCGCCGAGGTGCAGGTGGCTATGACCGGCACGTCGCGCTCCAGCAGCGTGCCTATGGCGCGCTTCGCCAGGATGGAGCCGCTGGCTCCGGATATGCCCACGACTACGGGGTCCATGCTCTCAGTATCGCCCTAAACGTATATTGACGCAAATGTGAATACGAACATGATGACGGCGATGTAGCCGTTGACGTTGAAGAAGGCCATATTCAGCCGTGACAGGTCGGTGGGGGAGACCAGCCTGTGCTCGTAGACCAGGAGGCCGGCGGCCAGCGCGCAGCCGATGTAGTAGGGGAACCCCAGCCCCATCCAGGGACCCAGGGCCACTAGCGACGCGACTGTCAGGACGTGCATAGCCTTGGCCCAGTGGAGGGCCGCGGATATCCCGAACTTCTGGGGTATCGAGTGCAGGCCGCTCTCCCTGTCGAAGTCGTAGTCCTGGCAGGCGTACAGGATGTCGAAGCCGCCTATCCACGTGGCGACGGCAAAGGCCAGGAGAACCGGCTCCCAGGACAGCGCGCCGGTCACGGCTATCCACGCCCCGGCGGGCGCGATGCCGTCGGCCCAGCCCAGGATGAAGTGGGACGTCCAGGTGAACCGCTTGGTGTACGAGTAGCCAACGACCACCACGGCTGCCACGGGCGCAAGAGCCAGCGCCAGGGGGTTGAGCATGGCCGCGGACACCAGGAAGACGGCCAGGGATACGGTCGACATGGCGGTCATCTCCCACAGCTTGATGCGACCGGCGGGCAGGGGCCGCGAGGCCGTGCGTGGGTTCCGGGCGTCCAGATGCCGGTCGATGATGCGGTTGGCGGACATGGCAAGCGTCCGCGCCGACGCCATGGCCACGGTTATCCACAGGAACTGGGCCAGGGTGGGCAGGCCATCGGCGGCCAGCGCCATGCCCAGGTAGGCGAAGGGCAGGGCGAAGATGGTGTGCTCAAACCGGATGGAGTCCAGGATGAGCCGGAGCTTGGCTGGCACGGCCGTTACCATGCTCATGGCGCTTCCGGCTTGGTGGGAGGGTGTGTGGCTGATGCCATTTGGTCTTCTATTGGCCTATCCCGTACTGCTCCCACTTGCTGTCCACCAGGGCCTTGATCTCCTCCGACATGACGATGTCCGGGGGCCACTCGCGCTCCCGGCCCTCCATCGGGCCCTTGGCCGTCGCATCGATGCCCACCTTGCTGCCGAACTTCGCCGTCGGCGAGGCGTGGTCCAGGTCGTCCACCGGCCCGTCGGCAAATGTGATATCCCGGGACCCGTCCAGGTTGTTGGTCACTCGCCACGCAACCTCGGACACGTCCTGCACGTTGACATAGTCGTCCACCACAATAATCGCCTTTGCCAGCATCATCAGGCCCATGCCCCACAGAGCGTGCATCACCTTCTGCGCCTGGCCGGGGTACTCCTTCTTGATGGAGACAATGACCAGGTTGTGGAACACCCCCTCCGCCGGCATATTCATGTCCACAATCTCCGGCAGCACCGTCTGGATGATGGGCATGAACAGCCGCTCCGTGGCCTTGCCCATGTAGTAGTCCTCCTGCACGGGCCGCCCCACGAGGATGGTGGGGTATATGGGGTTTCGACGACGCGTAATCGCCGTCAGGTGGAAGACTGGATATGTGTCCGCCATAGAGTAGTAGCCCGTGTGGTCACCGAACGGCCCCTCGATGCGCTCCTCTCCCGGCACGATGTACCCCTCCAGCACAATCTCCGAGTGGGCGGGCACCTCCAGGTCGACGGTGGCGCACTTGACTACCTCCACGCCCTCCTCGCGCATAACGCCCGCGATTGCCAGTTCGTCCAGGCCCGGCGGCAGCGGCGCCGACCCCGTCCACAGCGTGGTTGGGTCGCCGCCAAGGGCCACGGCAACCTCCAACCGCTCGCGGCCCTGCTCCCGCGCGACGCGCTCGTGGTGTGTGCCGACCTTGTGAGTCTGCCAGTGCATCCCGGCGGTCTGGCCGTCGTAGACCTGCATCCGGTAGGTGCCGACGTTGCGGACGCCGGTTTCGGGGTCCCTGGAAATAACGAGGGGCAGGGTGATGAAGCGGCCGGCGTCCATGGGCCAGCACTTCAGAATGGGGAGGCTGTTCAGATCGGCTTCCGGGCCGGTGAGAATCATCTCCTGGCACGGGGCCTGTCGCACCGTCTTGGGCTGCGACCCCGCCATCTTGATGAGATCCATCAGCGTGCGGAACTTGTCCATGAGGCCGGCGGGCGGCCCCTGCATCAGGCCCAGGAGCTTTCTCACCCTGTCGCCGAGGTCGTCCAGGCGCTCCACGCCAAGGGCCCACGCCATGCGCCGCTCCGACCCGAAGGTGTTGATAAGCACCGGGATGTCGTATCCCTGGACGTTCTCGAAGAGCAGGGCAGGGCCGCCGCTCTTGACCACGCGGTCGTTGATCTCGGCGATCTCAAGCTCGCAGCTTACCGGGGCCTTGATGCGTGCCAGCTCGCCCCTCTCCTCAAGGAACGCAATGAATTGTCTGATGTCTTTGAATTTCATGGTTGCAACATACTCACTAAAGTGCTTTACTTCTGACCTGAATCACAGAAGTGGCAGGGTCCCTTGCCATGTGGGAGTCCGTATTTCTATTGAGACGCCCTGGATTCTATCAAAGTCGTTCTTGTTCCAAGATTCGAACACGTCTGCGTCAGACAGTAAAGCCGTAGCAAGGTGTATGGCGTCATTTGGTCTAAGGCCGTGTTGGCGTGCCAATCTGCGAGCATTTTCTGCTACTATGCGGGTTACATCATGCAGGAGAATGTAGCTGTGCTGGAAGAATCCCGCAATAGTCGTTTCTTCATCCTCAGTGAGAATAGGATTTCCTCTCATCCGTATGACCTCAGCTATGGTCAGTGTTGAGGTAATAATAACGGTCTTTCCCGCCGCAGCGTCATCTAGGATATGCTGACAGATTTCGGCTCTGTCGGCTTCGTCCTCGACGATGAGGGAAATGAAATTGCAGGAATCCCAGTATCTCCTCAAGCCACTAGCGAGTGTCATCTCTCAAGTTCCGCAAGTATTCTTCAGCAAGGCGTCCCTCCGCCATGTCCTTTACAAGCCCACGCATTTGGGAGGGGGTGGGTAGGTGATCTTCATCAGGAAGCAAACGAAATCTGGCCACTCTAAGCGACCTGATTTTCCCGTTCCTGTCGCTCTGTATATTGCCCTCGACCGAGACCCTGCGTCCTATGCCTTGCCTGACGTTCTCAAGAAGAGTCGGTTCGAAATAGCAGGGAACACCCATGCCATGAATGGAGTCATACACGCGAAAGTAACTCCGGTCGTGTAGCGTTATCATTTCCAGAGTACCCTCCACTGAACCGGTGGAGGAGTAGGTTTGGGAGAGGCGTTCATCGACATTTGCGGCGATTCGTTCACTGACTTTGACACTTCGTTCTTGGTGCCGGAGAAGAATAACGGTGTTTTCCTTCACCATGTCTCTCGACAGCCGTTTCGCGGACTCCAGGGCATCATCAGGAAAGTTCGTTGGCAGAACACTCCCTGCAGTCAGCTGCTCCAGTCCATCCAAATAACTGCGTATTACGTCATAGCTGAAATCTTGCTCCTCCGGAGAGGGTACGGCTTTAAGCCTAGCCGTAGCCGGACTCTCGGAATGGAGTTCGCTTATCACCCAGCGCAAAGTTCCTGTGCGCCTGAGCGATATTGCGCTATCCAAATTGCGCAGTATCTCAAGCGTATTGGACACAGCGTCGAGAAATCCTTGAACAGATACAGGGTCTTCAGTGTTGCTGTCTACGACTATAGAAAGTTCCGCCGCAGGCATGACTTCCTCCAGCTACTTCTGGTTTCCATATTCTAGTTCATCGGCCCGGATGCTCCGAAGGAGAAGCTCCCGCAGGCTGTCCAGCGCGCCCTCCAACGGCTCCGGCTTTCCCGTGTACAGCCACCGCACTATGACCTCGTTGACGGCGCCCATCCAGACGTAGGCCGTCAACTCCGTGTCCACAGGCGGGATGGATCCCTCCGCCACGGCCTCGTCCAGATGCGACTTGATGACTGCGGCAAAGCGGGCGTGGATTGCAAACAGGCGGTCGTCGAAGGCCTTGCCCAGCCCGACGCCGCTGACCAGGAGTATCTTGGCCAGGCTGCGATGCCGGGAGAAGGTGCGGAACACCGTGTCCAGGGCGGCCGTCACCTTTGCCAGCGCGCCGCTCTCCTGGGCGATGGCCTCCTCCGTGGAGCGTGCCAGCGCGGCTATGAGCCTGTCGACCAGGGCGAAGAATATCTCCTGCTTGCTGGGGAAGTGGAAGTAGAAGGATCCCTTGGACGTCCGGGACGCCTTCACTATGTCGTCGACGGCCGAGCCGTGATAGCCCTTTTCGGAGAAGACCTCGGTGGCCGCGTCCAGGATGCGCTGGCGCGTGGCCTCCTTGCCCTCCGGCGATGGCTGTACCTGTGGCTCCCTGACCTCCATACTACCCTCCAGACCGACTGGTCGGTCTAAAGTCTAGGGGAGGCGGGCAGGAGCGTCAATAGCCGCACATGGAGACTGTAGGCCACAGCCATTGGCCCGCTCATCCTGAGCTTGTCGAAGGAAATGAGCGGGGGCGTCTGCCTCTAAGCTTCCCGCTCAATTGGTTCGACGGGCTCACCCCCGTATCAAGTACGGGGCAGGCTATGAGCGGGAAAGAGGCCATGATTTAGCGCGATGCGGCGAATGGACCACCAGTCGCACGCCGCGATACAACCCGTCACAGGCTTGGCGCAGACTACGCGGCCGCTAGGAGCGGCGAGCTATGTCGAAGAGTCGTTAAAGCTCCGTCCTAGCGCGCCCTCGGAGAGTGCATTGCGCCGCTGGTGATTGGCTCGTTGAGGTAAACGTCCCCGTTGCGAATCTTGATGTTGAAGCCGCAATCCGGGTTGGTGCAGACCCAGGCCTTGTAATGGATAGGTGCGCCCTGGCTTCCGAAATCAGAGAGCGGGACCAGGTCACCGGTACTGCACTTCTGACACTTGGGTATGATTAAGTTCTCCACTGAAGCCTCCTCCCTGCCGTTGCAAAACTTTGAGAAGTATATCACTAATTGCAAACTGGTGGCAAGGGATGGGGGCGGAGGGAGAAGAATCGGCACGCAGACCGTTCTTGTCTGAATAAGGGCGGCCAGTGTCGTATAATGGGGATGTGACCTACCGAGGGCATTGATGAACACACTTGGCCGATGGCTTATGACCCCCTCTATAGTTGCGTTTATTGCCCTCTTTCCGGTGTGGACGGCCTGCTTGGTTCTACTGGTCTTTCTTTGGCATAGCGCCCATACCGCAGGCTTCTTGGCCCTCTTGCTTATCCTATGGGTAACTATTTGGTCGTACAGGTGTGTCAGTCAACAAAACCATCCCTGGCTGGTCTGGTTCGTAGCATTCGGCTTGCTGGCTTGTTCCGTTATAGGTAGCTTGGGCACTGGCCTCGGGCTTCTCTTAATGCCTTCCGCGGTTCTTATGATTGCAGTGGCCGGATCTATGCGCCCTAGCACCTGACGCTTGGGATGGGCGCTACGTCTGCAAACTACTTCACACCTCGCCCCGTCTTTCTTAGGGTTATCTCTGTTCCAAGCACTGCCGTCCGACCTCCAGAGAAGCGGCCGGGAAGGTCCGGGACTGAGGCCCCGTAACTGGACCCGTCATCATGGTGGACTAAAATGGCGAACTGCATTACCCTTCCCGCTCCTCGCCCTCCGGCAGAGCGGGACATCTTCTCCGTCGTCTGCGGATGAGGCGTACTACTGAGATGACCTGGCGCTGATGTGCTCAAGGGCGGTCTTGGCAAGAAAGCCGGACCTGGTCTCGCTTTCGCGGTTGGCCCACTGGTCGATTACGGTGAGCAACCTGGATGGCACCGTAATGTTGACTCGCACGGCTTTGTCGGGAAGGGCGGCCAGGTCAACGTCGACCATGCCCCATACACCTCCCTGATAATTCTCGTTGTCCAGATGCGTCTCAATGGGTCGTGGCTGGGGCAAGGGATCCCCGTCTGCCACCATACCTTCAAGGTGAAGCAGGATCGCCTCGCGGGCGGCAACGAAAGCCTCCTCCACCGTCTCACCTCCGGAGAAGCAGCCGGGAAGGTCCGGGACTGAGACCCCGAAGCTGGACCCTTCGTCGTGGTGGATTACAATGGCGAACTGCATTATCGCTCCCTCCAATCCCATCCGGCTTGCCGGAAGATGTTGCGAAGTGTGCCGGTCGGTATGTCAGCCAGGGGATGCGCCACCGTCACTCTGCCGGACCTGTCCGGGCGCTTGAATTGGTGGTGGCTACCGCGAACCCGGTCAAGCTCCCACCCGTCTCGCTCCAGTCTCCTGATTACTTCCCTACTATGCATCTGCCGACATCTTTGGCGTTGTGTATATCATACACACCGCAATATGGTGACGTCAACTCGCTGGGGAAAGGGCCGGCAATCTGGACCAGATTCGGAGTTCACCAGTTTCCTATAGGTCTGAATGCAAGCAGGGGTCGACGCTCTGATAGAGGTCTACCCTTTCCTCTCCTCGCCCTCCGGCAGAGCGGGACGCCTTCTCCGTCGTCTGCGGATGAGCCGCACGCCCTGGGCCACGTACCCCTGGAGCGTCGACGCCTCCCGGCTGAGGGCCACACGGAAGTGGGAGCTGTACTCGCCCATCTTGCGGAACTTCCGGCGTCTGTCGCTCAGAATGCGCTTGGCGGAGCGGGCCGTCAGCGTCGCCAACTCATCCTCCAGGGCGGCCTTCAGGCGCTGGGCAGCCTCGTTGGGGTTTATGTGCGCGCCCTCCGTGGGTTCCTCTACGACCATGTCGACAATCCCAAGCTCCAGGCAGTCCTGGGCCGTCAGCCGCAGGGGATCGAGCCGCTCCCCCTCCGGGGGGCTTTCGCGATGGAGCATCGCCGTGGCGACGTCGGGAGAGGTGACGTTGTACACGGCCCTTTCCAGCATGAGGACGCGGTCGGACACAGACATCGCCAGCGCGCCCTCGTTGCCGCCCTCTCCGACGACCACGGATATTGTAGGGACGGGCAGCTGGGCCATGTAGGCCATTGTCTCCGAGATGGCGTTGCCAATGCCCCGCTCCTCCGACTCCCGGCCGTAGTAGGGGCCGGAGGTGTCGATGAAGGTGAGCAGGGGGATACGGAGCTTGGAAGCCAGCCTCATAACGCGCTGGGCCTTGCGGAAGCCCTCCGGGTAGATGCGGCCCTCGTGGCGCTCCCTGGCCGTGAGGTCGTGGCCCCTCTCCTGTCCAACGACAGCGACGGCCTGGCCTCCCAGGTCGCCCAGCCCTGCAACGATGGAGGGGTCGTCGCCGTAGAGGTGGTCTCCGTGAAGCTCCACGAACCCAGAGAGGCAGCGTCTGATGAAGTCCAGGGACGTGGGCCGGTCTCCCCCGCTGCGCGCCAGCCGGACGCTCTCCCACGCGGGCGGCCAAAGCTCCTCGATGTGGCGTTCGCCAATGCGCTCCTCCATCTTGGGCGCGGGCAGCGCGCGGGCGGACTCCTCGTCGGGCGGGGGCTGCCGGGGTGTCGTCAGCTCCAGGAGCGCGGACAGCAGGTCTCTCAGCTTCTCCCTGTCGATAATGCGGTCGATCATCCCCCGGGCCAGGTGGGCCTCGGCGCTATGAATGCCGGAAGCGGCGGCCTGGGAGCCTGCGGGTGCCGGTCGCGCGGGCGCGAGCCCCAGAAGCGCGCCTGGCTCCGACAGGATGACGTCGGCGAGGGTGGCGAAGCTGGAGTACACCTGGCCGGTTGTGGGGTTGGCCATCACCGTGATGAAGGGCAGTCCCTCCTCGTTGAGACTGTTAAGGGCAAAGGAGGCCTTGGCCATCTGCATCAGGGAGATCACGTCCTCCTGGACGTCCGCCGTCCCGCTGGTGACCACGGCCACCACGGGAATCTTCCTCCTGGTGGCAAGCTCGAAGGCCAGGGACACCTTCTCTCCAACGACGGCCCCTATTGTCCCGCCAACGAACCTGAAGTCAAGGACTATGAGCACGACGGGCGTCCCGCCGATGGAGCACCTGCCTGTGACCGCCGCCTCCGTCAGGCCAGTCCTGCGGGACCCCCTGCGGGGGCGGGCCTCGGCCGTCGCGGGGTCAAGGAAGACAATGGAGCGGTGGTTCTCCCGGAAGCTGCCGGGGTCGGCCAGCAGGGACACCCGCTCCCTGGCGGTCAGGCTGTAGTGGAACCGGCAGGTCGGGCAGACGCGGTACTGGTCGTAGAGGGGAGCGTCGGTCAGGGAGGCGTCGCAGGCGGCGCAGCGCTCCAGGGGCTCCTGGTCCTCCACCGGAGGGCGCGGCGTCCTGCCGAGAATGGCGCTCAGCCGGTCCGTAAGGCCCCGAACCAAGGTCTAGTCCTCCATCCCCTGCCTGCCGCCGCCACGGCCCACCAGCACGTCCCGGGACTTGCCCGGCTCGCCCGGGCCAATCACGCCCTCCTCCTCCAGCAGGTCCATCAGGCGGGCGGCCCTTGGGTAGCCGATGCGCAGCCGCCTCTGGAGCAGCGACGTGGAGAGCCGGTTGTGGCTGGTGGCAAGCTCCCACGCCTTCTGCAGGAGGTCGTCTCCGTGGTCGCCGTCGAAGGGGCTGTTGCTGTCGCTTGGCTCATCCTGGCTCTCAAGGACTATCTCCGGCGGGAGCGGCCCCTGGATCTCCTTCCAGTGGGTGACAAGCTGGTCGATCTCCTTGTCCGACAGGAAGGCTCCCTGGATACGAACGGGCTTTGGCATGTCGGGTGGCAGGAACAGCATGTCGCCCCGGCCCAGGAGCTTCTCGGCGCCCGCGGAGTCCAGTATGGTGCGGGAGTCCACCTGCGATGCGACTGCGAAGCTGATGCGGCCCGGGAAGTTGGCCTTGATGAGGCCTGTGACCACGTTCACCGACGGCCGCTGAGTGGCGACTATCATGTGGATGCCCGTTGCCCTTCCCAGCTGCGCAAGCCTGATGATGGAGTGTTCGATGTCGTGGGGCGCGGCCATCATCAGGTCGGCAAGCTCGTCCACCGCCACGACTATGAACGGCATTCTCTCCTCGGGTGGCAGGTCCAGGTTGTAAGAAGCGATGTTCCTCGCCCCTGCCTCCTCCAGCAGCTTGTAGCGGGATAGCATCTCCTGCACCATGCCCTTCAGGGAGTTCACCGCGATCTCAGGCTCCACTACCACAGGCGTGATCAGGTGGGGAATCCCGTTGTAGGGCGTCAGCTCCACGCGCTTGGGGTCAATCAGAAGCAGGCGGGTCTCCCAGGGGGAGTTCTGCATAATCATGCAGGAGATGACCGTGTTCATACACACGCTCTTGCCGCTGCCCGTGGAGCCTGCAATGAGCAGGTGGGGCATCCGGGCCAGGTCGGCGACGGCGACTTCGCCTCCGCTTCCCAGTCCGAGGCCCAGGGCCAGCTTCGACTTCTCCAGCAGGTCCTTGTAGGCGTCAGTCTCCATCACGCCGCGCAGGGTGACGGAGGCGGGCCGCGGGTTGGGCACTTCGATGCCGACCAGTGAAGCGCCCGGTATCGGGGCTTCAATGCGCAGGCTGGGGGCCGCCAGCGCCAACGCCAGGTCCCTCTCCCTGGCGACTATGCTGTCCACCCTCACGCGCGTCCTGTCCTCGTCGTTGTTTTCCTCGGCCTTGCTCCGGGACTGCCGCGCGCGCCTCACCCACCCGGGCACCAGCCCGAACATGGTCACCACGGGGCCAACCTTCACCTCCTCCACCTTCACCTCGATGCCGTACTCCCTCAGCGTGTTCTCTATGAGGCCGGAGGTCTTCTCCTGGTCTATCCCCGGCTCCCTGGCCTCCGCCGGAGCTTCCGTCAGCAGCGAGACTTCCGGCAGTACCCAGTCATCCAGGCTCAGCCCGCGAGGGATGGCGCGCTTGACCGGCTGCTCTGCGGATCTTGCCGGCTGGGGCGCGGCCTGTGGCTGGCGAGTGACCCCATCGGGGACGTACTCGGAGAGGTCCGGGTCCTCCTCCTCTTCCTCAGGCGCGTCCTGGAGCGCCTGGCCTCCGGGGAGACGGCGCCTGATGACGGTCGGCGCGGGCGCTTGCTGTACGGTGATTGTAGGCCGACGGCTGGCCTGTCGCTCTCGCCTTGATGCCGCCTGGTCAGCCCCCTTGCGGCCAATCCATCCAAACGCGGCCGCCAACTTGCGGTACACCGCGGCAACAATGGGACCAGCGATCTCGGCGAAGCGGCGGGTCTTGACGACGGCCAGCCTGGAGAAGACGCGAGACCCCACGGGGAAGGCCACCACAAGGACGGCTACGGTTACGCCTGCCAGCCGCAGGAAGCCCAGGGCGTCGGATGGGCCCTTGATGCTCTGTCCTACCGAGCCTCCCAGGCTGTACTCGCTGAGTATCCCCCCGGGAGACGTGAAGTAGGCCAGCGCTCCAGAGACTACTACGGACGCCAGAAGGGCAGCGGCCCAGCGGTTCCAGAGGCGCAGCTGGACAAGGGAGCGTTTCTTCCAAATCGCCAGGGCCAGCGCCGCCGCCCACGCCAGGGGCGTGATGACGCTGTATGCGAGGTTGCGCACGATCCAGTCCCTGGTCGCTATGAAGCCGTCCACGATGTTGGGAAGCTGCCACACCACCAATCCAAGTATGGTCAGGGCTAGAATGGAAAGTCCAACCCGTTTGCGGTTGCGCCAGCCGGCCACCATCCACCTCTTCATCGCTCTGCCTCACACCTCGACGACTATGGGAATGATCATGGGGCGGCGGCCCGTCTGCTGGTGGAGGAAGTTGCCCACCGTGTCCTTGACCAGCTTGGCAATGGCGTCCCGCTCCACGGGGTGGTCACCGTTGCTGTTCAGGGCTTCCATCACAACGTGGGCTGTGGCCGACACCGTTGCGCTGTGCTCCTCCATGTCGATGAAGCCGCTGGAGACCATATCCGGTGGCCTTGTCAGCTCGCCGGTGGCAGCGTCCTGGGTCAGTACGAGCACCACGATCCCGTCCCTGGAGAGCAAGCGCCTGTCTCTCATCACGCCGTTCATCATGTCCCAGACCCGGCGGCCGTCCACGTAGACCGGTCCGGCCGTGACGCGGTCCACCACATCGGCGTAGTCGGGCGTGATCTCCAGCACGTCGCCGTCCTCAAGGACAAAGGTGTTCCGGGCCGGAATGCCCAGCGACTGAGCGATCTCAGCGTGGGCCTTCAGGTGTCGGAGCTCCCCGTGCACCGGCACGAAGAACTCCGGCTTGGTCAGGTTGAGCATCAGCTTGAGCTCCTCCTGGCTGGCGTGGCCGTGAACGTGCACCGTAGCAATCCTGTCGTAGAGGACCTCCGCGCCCTGCCGGAACAGGTTGTCGATTGTCCTGCTGACGACGGTCTCATTGCCGGGAATGGGCGTGGCGGAGATGACGACGGTGTCGCCCGGCACGACCTGGACGTCCCTGTGCTCCCCGTTGGCGATGCGGACGAGTGCGGACGTGGGCTCTCCCTGGCTGCCGGTGGTCATCAGCACCACCCTGTCCGGCGGCATGTCCCGGACCTCCCGGATGTTCTTCACGATGCCCGGTGGAGCCGAGAGATACCCCATCTTCATTGACATGTTGGCGTTGTCCACCATGCTGCGCCCCACGAAGGCCACCTTGCGACCGTGTCTTTCGGCCGCGTCGATGACCTGCTGCATGCGGGAGATGAGAGAGGCGAAGGTCGCTATCATCACCCGGCCGGGCGCCTCAGCGATCACCCGCTCCAGCGCATCTCCAACCACCCGCTCGGAGGGCGTGTAGCCGGGGACCTCTGCGTATGTGGAGTCGGAGCAGAGGAGCAGGACGCCGTCTGAGGCCAACTCCGCGAGCTTGTTCAGCTCCGTGAGGTTGCCGTCAACGGGGGTGTGATCAATCTTGAAGTCGCCGGTGTGCACTATCAGGCCAAGGGGCGTCCTGATGGCAATGCCCATTGCGTCCGGTATGCTGTGGCACACCCTGAAGAACTCCGCCTGGAACGCGCCCAGGTCCACATTCTCCCCGGGCTCGACCACCACCAGCTTGGCGTCGCGAAGGGAGCGGTGCTCCTTGAGCTTGACCTCGATGAGGCCCTGGGTCAGACGCGAGGCGTATACGGGGGCGGTGATCTCACGGAGGACGTAGGGCAGGGCGCCGGTGTGGTCCTCGTGGCCGTGGGTTATCAGAATGCCCCTGACCCGGGCCTTGTTCTCCGTAAGGTAGGTGAAGTTGGGGATGACCAGGTCAACCCCAAGCATGTCCTCTTCCGGGAACAGGACGCCGGCGTCGATGACGATGATATCGCCATCGCACTCCAGGGCCATCATGTTCCTGCCTATTTCGCCGAGGCCACCCAGAGGGATGACCCTTAAAGAAGATGCCATTCGGGGCCTTTAGAACATGCTGAGCTGCTCCCCTTCTCTCTCATTCTCCGGTTCCGGATCCGGTTCCGGAGCGGGGCTTTCCTTGAGAAGGTCCGGCAGCTTCTTGATGTCCGATTCGATTACTTCGCGTAGACTTTGCTGGTGCAGGGCGGCGGCGGGGTGATACATGGGAAACAGGGTTGTCCCGTCGACGCTTCTGGGTCTGCCGTGGGCCTTGGAAATGGTCTCTTTGGGCAGGAAGCTGGTCAGGGAGTGGCGTCCCAGGGTCACTATCACCTTGGGGGATATGGCCGCAATCTGGCGGTCCAGGTACTTGCGGCAGGTGGCCATCTCGACTGGCAGGGGGTCACGGTTGTTGAGGGGCCGACACTTCACCGTGTTGGTGATGTAGACGTCCTCCCTCTTGAGGTTTGCCGAGGCCAGCAGCTTGTCCAGGAACTGGCCCGCGGCTCCCACGAAGGGACGCCCCTGCTTGTCCTCGTTGAAGCCCGGGGCCTCACCGATAAGCATGACCTCCGCGTTCTCCGGCCCCTCCCCGGGCACAGCCCTGCTGCGATTTTGATGCAAAGGGCACTCGGTGCAGTTGGAGACCTCTCGATCTATCTGGGCCAGGCTATCCATGCTCAACACCAGACTCTATTCCGGCTACACGGGGTAGCCTTACTTCGCGAGAATCATAGCACGGCGGGGTATAGGGGTCAATTGCGGGATTTGAAGGTGACAAGCTGACTGCGACTTATCAACGCCCGCATTTACGCGCTCTTTGGCTCTGGCGAAGTCCAGCTAGCAGCTACTTCTTTGGAGACGTGGGAAGTTTCCAGTGGTATGAGCGCTACATTGTGCCGGCGAAGGTACTCATCCATGAAACCAAGCTCTTCAACAGAGTTGAGTTGGAGTGTTACGTTATCTCGGATCTCTCTGCGCACTTCTTCCAGGGTCTCGGCGTAGGTGGCAGTGCCAAGCTCAAGGCACTCTGCCAGCCATTGACCCAGATGCTCTCTGAAGTCAATGGTCAGCAATACGGCTTCTTTGGGCTTGCCGTCCCTTGATCTGATATGAACAGTTACTGACATTTAGATCGCCAAATCAAACGGCAGGTCGCTGATGTCCCGCAGCCTCCGGCCGGCAACCAGCGTATTCAGTAACTCGCTTTCCGAATCGCCATCCGAGGCGGCGTCCATTAATTCCCTCAAGGCGAAGTGGTAGATGCAGTCAATATCGCCTGTGCCATATGCAAGTGATGCAATTCTACCCGGTAGCGGTTCCCCTACAACTACGACTATGTGTGGTGTTTTGCCCTTCCGATTGCGGACAAGGTTCAAGCCCTCGGTGCGTGCGTTTTGTGAGCGATCGCTGCGAATAGTCCATTTGCAGGAGATGGTGGCGTGCATAATGTCCACTTCCGAGTTCTCGCGCCGAAGGGGTGTGTGGACGGCCGTTCCGTCATCTTCCAGCAGAACTTCGCTCTCGTTGATCTTCGAATCAGTGACCGGTTTTCTGGAAACGACAATGTCAGGCTTAACTATGTAGTCGCCGAAAATGATCCGCAGCTCCTCATTTTCATCAATTAGTTGTTGCAAGTCAGACAGATGCGTGTACTGCTCATAGTTTCCTATGTTGCCTCCCAGCGAGAACTCCCACTCGCCTGGCCGAAGGTGAGATAGAAAACCAAAAGCCTCGCGCAAGAAATCTCTTGTAGCCTCTTCGAATAGTCTGCCCGCAGTTTGTCCAGCTAGCGTCCCAACCTCTATCTGAATCCCAATGTTGTCGACAATCCCTCTTCCAAGCCGGGCGCTTGCGGGGCTACTCCTATCGGCGTTGTTCGGAACACCTTCGGCATTCTTTCGTAGCACGTCGCGGCAGATTCGCTGGTGGTAGGACCGCCGGAGATCCTCTATTTTGCCGGGCATTACGTCTTCATCAGGCCGATGACGTATTCGTCGTGCATACGAGCCTCAATCTGTGAGTCTGGCTGAGTCTCCCAACGCGCAGGCATCATGCGCTTGTCTCGGTCCAGTCGACGAACTCCGATTCCCGCCAGATCAAAGCCGGCGCTTTCGCCGATGGCGGCCAGTCCTTTGTGTGTTTCTACGTCAACGCCGCGCAAGTTTGAGGTCCCGACTACGATTACTGCCGCTCCGCCTTGCTTCAATACCCGCTGCATCTCGGCAATCACGGCTGTCATTTCTCCAAAGTAACGGCGCAAGGCAGCGGCTTTCTTTGCGTCGCGCTCTGCCAGTCTTGCGATTGTCTCCTCGCACTGGTTTGGCAGGTTGTCGTACTGCACGCCGGATACGGCTTCGTGTCCCAGGTACTGAGACCGGATCCTGGCAAGATCGGTGATCTTCCATCCGAACCATACCAGGGAGAATTTATGCGCCCGCATGTAGTCAATAGCGTTGTTGGCGTAGGGCGGCGAGGTGACAATCAAATCGATATTTGCGGATGGCAGGCCGGTGTCGGCCGCGCTGGCCGCGTGAATTTCCGCTTGATGGTATGGTTCCCTCAAAGCGGCGCCGTCTGTTCCGGTCGGCCAATAGGACGTTTCTGCGCTATTCGGCCTGCTCCTGGCTAGAGCGGCCACATTGCGCTCCAGCCTCTTGGCAAACTCTACAAACGCGGAGTTTGGCGTCTTCGCAGTGTCCCTGTGGGGGCGTGTATGAGCAAGGTCGCGGGCCAGCGAAACTCCACCGGACTTGGCGATTATGGTCGAAGAGAACACCACTTTCAGGAACTCTCTAGCGCCGCTTTGGGGCAGTGCTTCGATACGTTCCAGGAGAGAGAGCAGCTCAAGCTGGGTTTGTGGCAGAAACCAGTAGTTGATGAAATCTGCGGTCTTTGCATCAAACCGAAGAGCGAAGTCCTCGCGCAGTCTGGTAGTAGCCTCCCAGAAGTCGCTCTTGGCTTCACTAAGAATAGCCTGTCCTGCTTGCAGGGCGGCCAAAGGGTCGACGGGTGTCAGTTTGGCAGCCGCGATCATTCTAGCGAGTGGGTCGATATCACAACCGACAGCGCGACGGCCAAGCCGCACGGCTTCTACAAGAGTGGTTCCTGAGCCAAGCATCGGGTCGAGAACTACATCGTCCAACTCCGATAGTTGCTCAATAAGGAATCCCGGTAGCTGAGGCGGGAACTTCGCAGGAAAAGGATGCCAGGCATGAGGGCCATGGCTGCTGTCCAAGCCGTGAAAATCTAAGTCGGCGCGCAACACCTTCCGCAATGCATCGAAGCGGTTGACGGTACTCACCCGGTGTTTGACGAGCATCCTGACCTCCGCGGCGACGAAGCGCCGGGACTAGCATCGAAGGGCTCCATAGCCCATCTGCAGTAACCTGTTTGGTACCGAAGAGCGGGCGCGCCTGACGCCGCGTTCTACTAGTCGGATACGCCGCGCGCCTTGAGGTAGTCTATGGCGTCGCCCACGCGGATCAGTCCCTCCGCGTCCTCGTCGGAGATCTCGATGGGGTTGTCGTCCGTGCTGAACTCGTCCTGGAAGGCCAGGATCAGGTCCACCAGGTCCAGGGAGTCCGCCTCAAGGTCCTCTGTGAAGGATGCCTCGGGCACAACGGCCGACTGCTCGACTCCAAGCCTCTCCGCTACAATCTTCTGTACTCTTTCAAGCACTGTTGCCAAATCCGGACCTCCTGTAAAGGCGTATATTCGTATTCTATAACTACAGGCTGGCTTCTTCCATAACGGAACCCAGCACTCCGTTCACGAACTTGGGCGAGCTGTCGCTGCCGTACAGCTTTGCCAGCTCCACCGTCTCGTTGATGACCACCTTGGGCGGGGACGACTTCTCCAGGGTCATCTCGTAGATGGCCAGCCGGAGAAGGCTGCGGTCGACCACCGAAAGCTGCGACGCGGGCCACGAGGGGGCAAGCCTGGATATGATGCGATCGATTTCCGCCGAGTTGCCCAGCGCGCCTTCAACCAGGCCGCGTGCAAAGGTGACGGCTTCCTCCGGAATGGCAGCCCTCTGCAGGTGGCGGCTGCTCACGCCCTCCCACTGGTGACCCACGCTGTCCACCTCGTAGAGGATCTGCAGGGCCACCGTCCGGGCTCTCCGCCGGGACGCTGCGTAGTTATCGTCGCGCATATCGGCTGGGTTGCGCTCCACCGCGGTTCCGATGTTAAAGGATTTGCTCACTAACCGGCCAGCTGCTGCACCGACTCCAGGTCGCTTATATTGTACACCGTGGCGTCTTCTTTGATGCGCCTGACCAGCCCCGTCAGCACCCGGCCAGGGCCTATCTCGTAGAAATCGTTCACTCCTGCGCTCACCATCGTGTCCACGCAGTCCTTCCACCGGACGCAGGAGAGCAGGCCGGAGAGCAGCTCGGCCTTGATCTCGGCGGCGGTGGTCAAGGGCTGCCCCGTGCAGTTGGCGATGAGGGGGAATGCCGGGTCATGGATGGTCAGGTCGTTCACCGCCTTGGCCAGTCCCTCCTGCGCGGGTTCCATCAGCCTGGAGTGGAACGCGCCTGCCACGGGCAGGGGGACCGTCCTCCGGGCGCCCCTCTCCGATGCAAGCTCCATTGTGCGCTCGACGGCCTGGCGTTCGCCGCTGATGACTATCTGGTCCGCCGCGTTGATGTTGGACATCTCCGTGCCCGCCTCCCGGCAGACCTCCGCCAGCATGGCCTCTTCCATCCCCAGGATGGCGGCCATCCCGCCCTCCGTCAGCTCCGATGCGTACTGCATCAGCCGCCCGCGCTCCCTGACCAGGCGCACGCCGTCGGTCAGGCTCAACGCTCCGGCGGCTACCAGGGCGGTGTACTCGCCCAGGCTGTGCCCCGCGGTCATTGCAGGGACAGGCATGCGGCCGCTTCCCAGGGCCTCCTCCGCGGCCCTGAGACAGGCGATGCTCACTGTCAGGATGCCCGGCTGGGTGTTGTCCGTCTTTCGCAGCTCTTCTTCGGGCCCCTCGAAGATTATCCTGGAGAGCGACCCTCCAATGGCCTGGTCCGCCTCTTCGAATACGGCCTTGGCCCCCGGAGAGCTCTGGAACAGGTCCAACCCCATTCCCACGGCCTGGGAACCCTGGCCCGGGAAGAGGAATGCCGCCTTGGGTGTAGCGTCACCGGAACTTGTGCTCACTTGCAAAACTCCTAAGATGATTGCGTTAGGCCTACGGGTGATCCCTCAGATGCAGGGTTGCGCGACCGCTCCTCTACGGCTGAAGCGGCGCCTCCTCCTTTGCGATAACCTCCCGCCCATTGTAGTACCCGCATGGGTCGCAGACCCGGTGGGGCCTTCTGGGTTGGTGGCACTGGGGGCACGTGGCTATCTCCGGCACTGACATCCGGTAGGCAGCCCTGCGATGGCCTATCCTTGACCTGGTCCTCTTCTTCTTGGGTAGCGCTCCCATGATTGCGGCCTCACTTATCTCTTTTCGTTTGCAGTCAACAGTTCCAGAAGCGGACTCCACCGGAGGTCGATCTGAGCCGAGCAGTCGCACTTGCCGTCGTTCAGGTTGGCCCCGCAGCCGGAGCACAGGCCGGCGCAGTCCTGCCGGCACAGGGGCTTCATGGGCAGGTTGATTATAACGTACTGCCTCATGGCCTCCGTCAAGTCCAGAATATGATTGGAGTCAAGGGTGAACGCGCCCTCCTTGACCTCCGGGACCTTGATGGTTGCGCCGCTATTGACGTCCACGGTCGGCAGGAACTCCTCGTCCATGCTGAAGCGCACCGGGCACTCGGCGGGGTTCAGGCAGCGGCTGCAGGAGCTGAAGGCGTTGGTCTCGATTGGGCCGCTGAGCCAGATGCCGACGTCCGTGCGGGTGAGGGTTACGTGCCCCTTGACCCACGAGGTGCCCGTCTCCTGAATCGCTTCAAAGGTCTCATCCAGGGGGTAGCTGCGGCGCGAGCCGACGTTGCTCTTCAATAGCTGGGCCACGTTGAATCTCATCTCGCTCCTGGACAAACCCCTCCCAATAGACGTGGAGTATATCTACGGACACCTCGCGTGTCAAGGTAAACACGGCGGATTGCGACATTTTTCACACAATTCTACCGCTCTGCCGGGCGTTCGGGGAGATTGGCCGCAGGCCTTTTGCTCTTGGAACGAAAAGGCTATAATGTAGTCATCACCGAGGCGGAGGGGTGAGATGTCTGAGCGGTATCAGAGAGAGATAGAGGAAATCCTCAGTCAGGCAGGGGAGTCCGCCCCAGTGGAGAGGTCCGGAAAGGGTCGAGGAGTTCCCCTGATGCCCTCGTTCTTGCGCGCGGGCAAGGGGCCTGGTAATCGCACATTCCTGAGTTCAGGGCGGCTGATGTTCATAGGCCTGGCCCTGCTGCTGTCAGCGATTCTGATAAGCGCCATATTCCCGGGGTTCCTGGGGCCAATTGTATGGCTGAGCCTGATATTCTTCATTCTGGGCTACGTGCTCTTCTTTGCGCGGCCAAGCGCCGGCCCGGAAAAGCGATGGCGTGGCAGAGTGATCGAGCAGGACCGGCCGTCCGGCTCCGGCGGCCTGTGGCGCAGGGTCCGGCGCTGGTTCAAGTAGCGGCTGTAGGCGGGTTGCTGGCACGAAGTGATTCGGTCGCTTTTTGGCTGCCTAAGCAATTTGGAAATGCGCAGCGGGGGTGGTGGCCGAAAGGCTAATCGCTAGATGGGGAGTCGTTCACTTGGTACGGAATAACAGAGTCGTCAATCTATACTTTCCTCCCAGCACAATAGGAATGCGCACCCGTTTCCGAGACAATGCCCTCAATTACATCTACAGGACAGCGCTGGATCTGTCTGATGGTCGCCTGGAAACCGCTGCAGTTTCGGTCTCAAGCCAGCCGGATGAAGAGGACTCCCTCACCCTTGAACTGACTCTGACCATTGACGCCGATTGGGAGTTCATTCGCAAGCTGGGGCACGACATTCTCGTTAGGCTTGGCGAGTGGTCAAAAGAGTGGCCTGAGAAGGAAAGAGAAGATTATGCACGGAGGATATACTTCGGGCTTGTTCCCTCGGTTCTATGAGGCCGCTTGATTTCTACCGGCTAACCAGCAGGGGCGCTTCTCGTGAAGCGCCCCTGCTTACGTCTACAGCATCTGGCCCGTAGCCCCTAGACCGCGCACTCTCCCTCGCCGCGCTCCAGCTTGTACAGCACCGTCTTGTTCCAGTCCTGGTACGTGTCGATGTTCTCCCGGTTCAGGGGGCCAACGTCCTTGAACTCGCCCATGATGGCCTCGAAGGGGGACACGCCCACCCGGTCCACAAAGTCGTTGAAGGCCTCCGCGTCCGTCCTGTGCTCCTGGTAGTAGGACAGCACATGCCTGATGACCTCCGGCACCTTCTTGGCGGGCACCTTGCCCTTGGGCCGCAGGCCAATCCTCGCCTCCGTCTGCCCCTTCAGGTCCTGGTAGCTGCCGCCGATGAACATCTCGTATGCAGGCACCTGGTTGCCGCCCGCGCCCTTCATCGACGCGCCGTGGAACCCTAAGTTGGCGATGTGATGCTGGCCGCAGGCGTTGGGGCAGCCGCTCATCTTGATGTGCAGGCCCTTGACCAGCGGGTCCGACGTGTCCGTCTCCTCCAGGCCCTCCCTGATGGCGTTGCCAAGGCCCATTGACGACGTGATGCCCAGCTTGCAGCTGTCCGTGCCCGGGCAGGACGTAACGTCGTTGATGGTGTTCACCTCCACGTCGGCCAGGCCGGCCGCGCTCAGCGCCTTCCACACCTCGTACAGCGCCTCCTCCCGCACCCACCGGAAGGCCAGGTTCTGCTGCTGGGTCAGCCGCGCCCTGCCGCCGGCGTACTGCCGGGCGATGTCGGCCAGCAGCGGGAACTGCTCATCGGAGATGTCTCCAATGGGCAGCTTCACCAGCACCACGCGATAGCCGTCCTGCTTCTGCGGCTCGACGTTGGTGGTGCGCCACACCTCGAACTCGCTGCGGTCCCCGTTGGGCGATGCGTAGCTTCCGGCCGCCGGGGGCGGAGGAGCGTCGATCTCCTCGTCGTCCAGGTAGAGCAGGGGAGTGGGATCGATGGGCTGCTGGGCCCAGGGCTTCGTCAGCTCCTCCTCAACCATCGTCCTGAACTCGTCGATGCCAATGCGGTCCACCAGGAACTTGATGCGGGCCTTCATCCTGTTCTTGCGCAGCTCATCGGATGCGTCGAAGACCCTGAGCACCGCCTCGCTGACCTTGAGGTAGTCCTCCTCAGGCACGAACTCGTAGAGAGTGGGGGCTATCCGGGGCAGGATGGAGAGGCCGCCGCCGACAACAATCTTGAAGCCGCGCTTCTCCTCGCCGTCCACCTCCTGGACCCTGGGAACAAAGCCGATGTCGTGGATGCTGGTCATGGCGCAGTCCTTCTCACAGCCGGAGAAGGAGGGCTTGGACTTGCGGGGCATGGCCTGGGTCACGGGGTGACGCAGGAAGTACCGGGCATAGGCGGCGGCGTAGGGCGTCACGTCGAAGGGCTCGTCGGCGCAGACGCCGGAGAAGGGGCAGCCGGTGACGTTTCGCACCGTGTTGCCGCAGGCCTCCCGGGTGGAAAGGCCAACCTCGCCAATGATCTTCATGGCCTCAGGGGTGCGCTCAAGGGGCAGGAAGTGGAACTGGATGTTCTCCCGGGTAGTGGCGTGGCCCTTCTTGAGTGGCGCAATCTCCCTGGCCAGCACGCCCAGCGCGTCCAGCTGGTCGGCGTCCAGACCTCCCACGGGAATCTTCACCCGGAACATCTGGGAGTCCGGCTGCCTCTGGCCGTAGACGCCCTGCTTGAGGCGGAAGGCCATGAACGCGTTGGGGTCCCACTCCCCCCTGACAAACTTGCCCACCTCATCCTCAAAATCGTCAATCTCATCCATAAGGATGGGCAGGATACCCTTCTCGTTAATTTTGCCCTCGCTCATCTTGCTCCTTTGGTATACCGGGTTGGAAATTCGCCCTTGCGGGCATAAAAAAGGCCCCCGAAGGCTTTTTGCTTCGGGGGACGATTTGCGACTAAAAGGAAAAGGCTATTGGCCCCCGATTTCAGGGCTTACAACAGCAGCAGTTACCGGCGAACCCGATGCTCATTTGGTTGTAATGCTAGTCCACGCTCGGAGGTTTGTCAACACAATTGCGCGCGTCCGAGGCGATGGGTAGGGAAGGCGCGGCATTCCAGTTTGACCCGCATTGAGAACCCCTATGCGCCCAGGGGCGCTATACGCTCCTTAGCTATTGTCCTGCTCCTCCGGCGCGACCACGGCTTTGATGATGCCCAGGTCTACCGAGTGGGCTTGGAGCGTTGCCAGGATGCTATCGAGCTTCTCGTTTATGTCCGCAAAACTCTGAGAATGAGAGGTGAGAACGGATCCTACATTCCCAAGTATGTTCGCCACAATGTCCTGAGTGCCTTCCAGGCTTGTCAGTCTCTCTTCAGTAGTCATCTTGATTCCCTTTCTGCAGCATACTCAAGAGGAGCGCATACTGCACCTTTTGACCAAGTTACACCCTAACTCTGATAATGGCCTCCACTCGGATGTTCAGCCCCTCAAGTAGATTATGTATGTCGCTTAGCTCATACCCGTTTGCCATATCGCTCCTCTCTTCTAACGAAATTATGCAGGCGGGGGCGCGAATTGACAACCCGCGACAACGGCATTCAGCAGTAGGGGCACAGGCTCCCGCCTGCACGGGAGCAACGCTGAACCGTCATTCCGGCCACCGAGCGGGAATCCAGGGCCGGTGTGTCCGCTTATTGCCGCTTGGGTGGCAAAAGGCTACACTAGGGCAAATGATCCTCGGTTTCCGTCATAGGGGCCTGAGACGCCTGTACGAGAGGGGAGACCGGAGACGTGTGCTCGCTGACATATCGCACGAATTGAGGACATGCCTATGAAATATCCCCCCCATCCCGGACGGATTATCCGGTCAGACATGGAGGCCCTGGGTATGGGCGTCACGGAGACGGCCAAAAAGCTGGGGGTCAGCGTGGAGCAGTTGCAGAGCGTCCTCAACGGCGAGGCAAGCGTAACTCCTGAGTTGGCCGTGGAGTTGAGCAAGTTGTTTGGCGGCGACGCCTCTATCTTGTGTCAGTTGCAGGCGCGGTATGACGAAGCCCAGGAGCGGAACAGAGACGACGCTTCCGAAGAGCTTGAGCCGCTGCCCATCTACGCACAAACTGCTACGGTTCCCCTGGAACACGGTCGCCTTGTTTATACCACCTACGACGACGAGGTGATTGCTTTCCGAACTGAATTTTCCGACAACCCTGGGCAATCGGGTAACCCAAGCCATCATGGCCTGGAGCTCCGGTTTGTGGGAGAAGGCCCGGGGGCTGTCCACATACGGCTCATCTACCAGCCCTCGCCCTCCGCCACCCCGCTATTGGCGGCAGACGTCCTTTTCAAGGCATACCTGGAGTGGAATGCAACATCGGATGAGTATATCGGGCGCATAGACGGCGCAGAGTGGGACCGGGAATATCGCAAGCTGAAGGCAGGCATAGAAACCATGAACGCCCTCCACGCCGGCGCTCTGAAGCAGCCCTTGCCTCCCGCACCCGGCATAGAAGAATCAGTAGATTCCAGCCCGGAGAATTACGCCGGCATCCTCCGCGAAGCCGAGGAGCTTCTGCACAAGGGAACGACTTCCGTATCTGCCGCTGATTTGGCGGCAGTCTAGCCGTCATGACCAACGCCCTCTACTACGGCGACAACCTGGCCGTCCTCCGGGAGCACGTCCCCGACGAGTCCGTGGACCTGGTCTACCTGGACCCGCCCTTCAACTCCAACGCCTCCTACAACGTCCTCTTCCGCGAGCAGACCGGCGAGGAGTCCCCGGCCCAGATAAAGGCCTTCACCGATACCTGGGAGTGGACCCAGGAGTCCCAGCGCACCTTTGAGCAGGAGATCATGCTCAACCCTGCCGCGCCCGACAACGTGAAGGAGATGGTGAACGCCTTTCGCCAGTTCATTGGCAGCAATGCCATGATGGCCTACCTGGTTATGATGACGCCCCGGCTGGTGGAGCTGCGCCGCGTTCTGAAACCCACCGGCTCCATCTATCTCCACTGCGACCCCACAGCGAGCCACTACCTCAAGGTGCTCATGGACACTGTGTTTGGCGCTGGCAATTTTAGGAATGAGCTGATTTGGAAGCGACAAAGTGCCCATAGCGATGCACGTGGGTACGGGTCTGTACATGACACCGTTTTGTTCTATGCAAAATCAGAAGCCTTCCGTTGGAACACAACCTTTCAACCATACGATCCAAAATATGTTGAGCAGTATTATCGATATACAGATTCTGATGGTCGCCGGTTTATGTCTGGAGATTTGAGTGCTGCCGGACTTCAGGGTGGAGGGTATGAATACGAATGGAAAGGCGTCGTCCGAGTATGGCGTGTCCCGATTGAAACCATGCAACGCCTTGATGCCGAGAATCGTATCTTTTACACAAGGAATGGCATTCCCAGGATAAAACGCTATCTTGATGAATCTAGTGGGATGCCTGTTCAGGACGTTTGGACAGACATTGAGTCGTTGAGGTCGTGGCACAAAGAACGCCTTGGTTATCCAACACAGAAACCTGAAGGCATGCTGGAGCGCATAATCCAGGCGTCATCCAACGAGGGGGACGTGGTGCTGGACCCATTCTGCGGCTGTGGCACCGCCATCGCCGCCGCCCAGAAGCTCAACCGCAACTGGATTGGCATTGACATCACCCACCTGGCGGTTGCCCTCATGAAGAACCGCCTCAAGACGGCCTTCAACATCCTGCCGGGCGAGGACTATGAGGTCGTGGGCGAGCCGGTGGACGTGGGCAGCGCCCGGGCCCTGGCGGAGCAGGACCGCTACCAGTTCGAGTTCTGGGCAATGTCCCTTCTGGAGGCTTTCCCCCGTGAGCAGAAGAAGCGCGGCGCGGACCAGGGCGTGGACGGCGTGGTCTACTTCATCGACGGCCCGCGGCGGACGGTCAACAAGGCCATAGTCCAGGTCAAGAGCGGCAGGGTGTCGTCGCCCCACATACGGGACCTGGCGGGCACCGTGGAGCGGGAGAAGGCGGCCATGGGGCTGTTCATCACCCTTGAGGAGCCGACCCGGGACATGCGCAGGGAGGCGGCCGGCGCCGGGTTCTACCACTCCGACCTGTGGCAGGCGGACTTCCCGAAGATGCAGATACGCACCGTCGGGGAGCTTCTGGAGGGCCGCGCCTTTGAGATACCCAGGAGTCCCCAGACCTACCAGCCGGCCCAGCGCATCGCCCGCGCGGAGGGCGAGCAGGGCCGCCTTGACCAGGCCGCCTCCGGGGGCTAGGGCGCGCGTCCTCCGTCATTCCGGCGGAGGCCGGAGGTAGCACACTGTAGGGATGGGCTCCCGTCTGCAGAGACCTTTGCGTAACTACGGCGGCATCTTCAGGGAGCTACGTTTATCGTCATTCCCGCGAAAGCGGGAATCTGAAGTCGCCTATTAGGACGCTCTAGACCCCTGCTTTCGCAGGGGTG